>NZ_CAKMAA020000001.1 GCF_924101635.2 Candidatus Nitrotoga sp. HW29
CTTGTCTCCCCTGTTTCTGTGCTGAGCGGAAAAGAGTTATCGTTTCGGCAAGAGAGCACTCTAGGCGAAACACTTTCCAAACTTCCCGGTGTCAGCTCCACCTACTTTGGCCCAAACGCGAGCCGTCCCATCATTCGTGGCCTGGATGGTGATCGTGTACGGATCATGCAGAACGGTGTTGGCATGCTTGATGTTTCGGCTTTGAGTCCCGACCATGCGACAACCGTAGATCCGTTGGTGGTAGATCGGATCGAAGTGGTACGCGGCCCTGCAACGCTGATGTATGGCGGTTCCGCAGTCGGAGGAGTCGTAAATTCGCTTGACAACCGTATTCCCCAATCGCCCATCGAAGGCTTCACAGGCCGCGTTGAGCCGCGGCTTGGCGGTGCCGCCAACGAACGTAGCGGTGCCGCCGTGCTGGAAGCCGGCAATGGACTGGTTGCGCTCCACGCCGATATCGCTTCACGCCGGACAGATGACCTTCGTATTCCCGGTTTTGCACGATCAGACCGGCAACGTGCTCTGGATGATCCTACGGTCGAACAGCCTCGCGGACGCCTGCCCAACAGCTCGTTGAAGAGCGATAGCGGTGCGGTAGGAGCCTCCCTCACTTTGGACAAGGGCTATCTCGGCCTCTCCTATAGCGATATACAATCGAACTACGGCACCGTGGCAGAACCGGACGTGCGGGTCGACATGCACAGCAAACGACTAGGCGTAGCAGGGGAGGTGCGCGAACTGGGTGCGTTTGTCCAGGAAGTGAAATTCAAATATGGCTATACCGACTATCTGCACAATGAGCTGGATAAGGGAGAGATTGCAACCACGTTCAAAAACAAGGGGTATGAAACACGGATAGACGCGACCCACGCCAAGCTTGGGCCATTCACCGGCGCCTTTGGAGCACAGATTTCAAATACTGACTTTGCAGCGCTCGGCGAAGAAGCATTCCTGCCGAAAGTCAATACCGACGCCAAAGCGCTTTTCATTTATGAAGAAGCCGCATTCGGCGACTTCAAACTGACCGCGGGGGGCCGTAACGAACATACCACAGTCACATCGGCGGGAGATAGCCCAACAACGACGCGCTTTGGTGTTGCCCAGGCACGCAAATTTTCGGCTAATAGCGGTGCCTTGGGCGCGCTCTACACTTTTGATCAGAATGTGACCTTGGCTGCAAATCTTTCGCACACCGAACGCGTGCCGACCTATGCCGAACTATTCGCAAATGGCAGGCATGTCGCAACGGGACAGTTCGAGGTGGGTGACACAACGCTTTCCAAGGAAAAATCGAACGGCGCTGATCTACAGCTGCGCTGGCGTTCGGGTCCGCATTCGGCAAGTATCAGCGGTTTCTACACGCGCTTCCAGAACTACATTACGTTGATTAAAAGTGGCCAGGAGCAGGAAGAGCTTACGGAAGCTTTATTTCGTGCGGTGAAAGCTGAATTTTATGGTTTCGAGACGGAAGGGAAATTTCGGGTATATGAGAAAACAGGTAATCTCGATCTCAACTTGCGCGGCGACTACGTGCGGGCGAAGAACAGTGACACGGGTGAGCCCTTGCCGCGCATTACGCCCATGCGTCTTGGCGCGGGCCTTGACTACCAGCTTGGCAAGTTCAGTGCGAGACTCGATATTTCCCATTCTTTCAAGCAGGATCGAGTCGCAGCGAATGAATTACCGACCAATGGTTATACGCTGACCAACACTTCACTGAACTACCGCTTCAAGACGCAAGCAGTTAACTGGGATGCCTATATCAAGGGCAATAATCTTTTTAACCAGGAAGCACGAGCACACACCTCGTTCCTGAAAGAACTCGCACCGCTACCGGGACGTGGTTTCCTGCTGGGTGTGCGTGCCAATTTCTGAGTTATAGGTATATCGAGATTCATTCGA
>NZ_CAKMAA020000002.1 GCF_924101635.2 Candidatus Nitrotoga sp. HW29
AATGTCACCAATGCGCTTGCCGGTTACTCCCGTATCACCGAAATCGAGGCTTGGGGAAATTAAATAAAATTAATCCAGTTGGCTTATTCGAATTGCAAATGTTTGGTTGTTTTTTATCTTTCGGGACGCATTTGCGGAAATAAAATTACATCGCGAATGCTGGGGCTGTCGGTAAGCAGCATCACTAGTCGATCTATTCCGATACCTTCGCCGGCGGTGGGCGGGAGACCATATTCCAACGCGCGAATATAATCGCTATCCTTGAACATGGCTTCTTCGTCACCTGCTTCCCGAGCTGATACCTGCGCATCAAAGCGCGCTTCCTGGTCTTCCGGGTCATTTAGTTCGGAAAAGCCATTAGCGATTTCGCGTCCAACCATAAATAATTCAAATCGTTCGGTAATTTCCGGGTGTGTATCGCTGCGGCGTGCCAGAGGCGAAGCCTCTGCGGGGTAGTCGATGATAAAAGTTGGCTCGAATAACTGATGCTCGGTCAGTTCTTCAAACAGCGAAAGTTGCAGTCCGCCCACCCCATCCGCTGTCCTATATTTGGCCTTCAGATCTTGTAATTCGTTGATGAGGAAATTGCGGTCGTTCAATTGCTCGTCAGAAAACTGCGGATGATATTTCTGAATTGCCTGTGCAAGGGTTAGACGATGGAACGGTTGCCCCAAGTCGAGTTCACGTCCCTGATAGGAGAACACTGTGGTGCCCAGCACCTTGCGCGCCACTTCGCTAAACAGCTTCTCGGTAAAGTCCATTAGATAACGATAATCCCGATAGGCTTCATAAAACTCGATCATGGTGAATTCGGGATTATGTCGCGTGGAAAGTCCTTCATTGCGGAAATTGCGGTTGATTTCGAATACCTTTTCAAACCCACCCACCACCAACCGTTTGAGATACAACTCCGGCGCGATGCGCAGATACAGCTGCATATCCAAGGCATTGTGGTGAGTGATGAAAGGCTTGGCCGAGGCGCCGCCCGGGATGGAATGCATCATCGGTGTCTCGACTTCGAGGTAATTGTGACGTATAAAAAATTCTCGTATAGCCTGAATGACTTTGGAGCGAATGATAAATGTTTTGCGCGTGTCTTCGTTGGTGATGAGGTCCACATGCCGTTGACGGTATTTTTGTTCCTGGTCGCTTAAGCCGTGAAATTTTTCCGGTAACGGGCGGAGTGCTTTAGCCAATAGACGTAGCTCGATTACACGAACAGAAAGTTCACCGGTCTTGGTTCTAAACAGTACGCCTGTTGCACCCAGAATGTCACCCAGATCATAGTGTTTAAAGGTGTTATGGGCTACTTCGCCGGTATCGTTATTGTTAATGAATAGCTGGATGCGTCCGCTCATGTCATTCACGGTGGCAAAGCTGGCTTTACCCATTACGCGCTTTAACATCATGCGTCCGGCCACAGCGACGCTTATATGTGCTGTTTCCAGTTCGTCGTGGCTCATTGCGCCGTAAGCATCATGTAAATCACCAGCCAGGTTTTTTCGCTCAAAATCATTCGGGAAAGCGACGCTTTCTTTGCGAAGTGCACTGAGTTTGGCGCGGCGCTCGGTGATAATTTGATTTTCGTCTTGCTGGGGTATGATGGGTTCGGTAGTCATGATGTTTGGATAAATTTATGATCAAGAGTTCAGGAGTACTTTTAAAAGTGCTTCCAAAGACGCAGGATTGTGGCACGAATGCCACATTACGTGCAATTTAAGCAAAGGATATGCGAAGACTTAACGTATCTGACTGGCAGACGAACTAAATTGAAGTGTGAAAGTACCGCATGCCAGATACGAGCCATTATTCACTACCGGTTGTGAAGTCGCTGTCGCTGTTGCGTCTGGCGCAAGCCCGGAGATGAAGAAAGGCACTTGGCCCGTTATAACACCATCGACTATGACATCAAAAACGAGGGTAGGTGAAATTGTAACGGTGCTCACATTGGTAAATGACAACGTGGTTTGGCAAATAATGTCAAGCAAGGGGTTGAATATCATAGAGTTGAGACGAATACCTTTGAAGTCAAAAGGAAAGCGTCCCGTCTGAGCCGGCTCAGTGGCAAATATCTGTCTTGTAATTCGCTTTGATCCTGATACACCATTAATCGTATACTTCATCGTGCCAGTATTGGTGTCAGTAAACGCGAAATTGATCGTTCCAACTTTAGTCACAATTGTATTAGCGCTGCTCCATGGCGCTGTCAGCATTGTTCCCCTCGTTACCGTGTATAGATCGCCAGTGCACCCGTCGGCTGCCACCACACAATTGGAAGCGACGTACCACGTTGGTCTGCCTTCAAAGTCGTAGGTATACAGCGTAGCGAAAATCACACCATATTGTTGGGTAAGCCCAACCCCCCAGCCGGATTCATCTTGATTCCACCATAAACCCGTCATGGGTGAAATCGTTGTATAAACGGTAAAGCCCGTCGAGCTGGCTATGGGCGAGACAAGAACAAACGCCAGGGCTATCAGCGCGCCAAAGAAAGTGTGTAACTTGCGAGTGATCGCAATTTGGAAGGCATCATGAATTTTCATTTTAAATAGAAATTTAAGATTTTTCATGGTTATAGATACTATAGATTTACTTGGAGGCTATCTGTTCAGTACATTATTTGATAGGGTTCCATCGTTACTGATTCGACTTTATCACCCAGTAAGACCAGCTGACCTTCAAGTCGAGTATTGCCTGTCTCGGTGAATAGGAAACGATAGGTGCGCCGTAATACCCTTCGTCCAGTCTTGTCGCGAGCAAGAACCAGTCCAATATTGGCCACTGTGTCGTCGAGAAATTGCAAATTTTCTCTGTTGCATATATTCCTTCCCATATTCCGGGCGACTTCAAGGGCGCGCAAACTATCAAACCAGAACCATCCCAGCGCGGCTAACAACAGCAGAAGAAATAAGCTTATTGTATCCATTGTTTGAAAAATCCTGAATGATCAATGCGGTAAATTTTAACTGACTCTAATGTGTTTTTTTCAAAAGACCATACATTGCGGATTTGAAAATTTAATCAATCTTGGTGTAGATATTGGTATCCATTGATCCGATGCGCCACCTTAATCTGGTTAGCCCCCTTGCTTCAAACTGGCACTAATAAATTCATCCAGGTCGCCATCCAGTACGCCTTGCGTGTTGCCTATTTCAACATTGGTGCGCAGATCCTTGATGCGCGATTGATCCAGAACGTAGGAGCGAATTTGGTGTCCCCAGCCGATGTCGGTTTTGCCATCTTCCAATTCCTGTTTTTCGGCATTGCGTTTGCGTAGTTCGGCTTCATACAGACGCGATTTAAGCATTGCCATCGCTTCGGCACGATTGCGGTGTTGCGATCGATCGCTTTGACATTGCACCACAATACCTGTTGGCGCGTGGGTGATACGCACCGCCGAATCGGTTTTGTTGATGTGCTGTCCGCCCGCACCGCTGGCGCGGTAGGTATCCACGCGCAGGTCTGCCGGGTTGATTTCGATTTCGATGGATTCATCTACTTCAGGATAGACGAATACGCTGGAAAATGAGGTATGGCGGCGGTTTCCGGAGTCGAACGGAGATTTGCGCACCAATCTGTGTACACCAGTTTCAGTGCGCAAATGACCATGTGCATAGTCGCCCGTCACCTTGAGTACGGCCCCTTTGATACCGGCCACTTCGCCATCGGATTGCTCCAGCACTTCTACCTGGAAGCCCTTTTTTTCACAGTAGCGCAGATACATGCGCAGCAGCATCGAAGCCCAGTCTTGTGCCTCGGTACCACCGGAACCCGCCTGGATGTCGAGGAAGCAGTTATTGGAATCCATAGGCTTGGAAAACATGCGGCGGAACTCCATGTCCGCCACTTGTTTCTCCATTTTTTGCATGTCCTGCACGATGCTATTGAGACTGTCATCATCATTTTCTGCCAACGCCATTTCAAATAGCTCGGCTGTGTCATCAAGATCGTGATTTAGCTGACTCAATGTGAGAACGATGCCTTCAAGCATCTTGCGCTCGCGCCCCAGTTCTTGGGAGCGTTTATTGTCCTGCCAGATGGCCGGATCTTCGGCGAGAATTACGACTTCGGACAGGCGCTCTTGTTTGCCATCGAAGTCAAAGATACCTCCGTAGTTCAGTGATACGAACACGGAGATCTTGTAACTGGTGGGTGAGGGCGTTGAGTTGTTCGGCTTCCATTATTTAGTATTGTCGAGTACAGAAAAGGGAGCGATTATAGCTGAAAGCTTGGCACGGAGTTTAAGGAGGCAGCTATAGCATAAACAAGCCCAGCGCAACGCCAACTCCCATTGCCAAAAATCCTGCTGCGACATGTTTTGCCAAGGTCATGCCACCGATAAATATGACCAGCCCAAATTTGAATACCATATTGGACATGAAAGCGATGGCGATGGCTGTTACTGCCTGATCATCGTTTAATTTATTCAAATCGAATAGATGCAGGCTGGAAAGTGTGATGGCATCCACGTCGGTTAGTCCGGAGATCAATGCGACGACATAGAGGCCGCCGCTGCCGGCAATATCTGAAAGCCAGGCAGAAAAAAACAGCACCACCGCATAGAGTAGACCAAAGCTCAAAGCGATAGGAATTTCGGTCGGATTGGACGTTTTTGGCATGGGTAGATTTGATGAGGTATGTAATTTTCGCCAGTCGAGAAGGGTGACAATCAGTCCAAACAAGAGGCCGAGTCCCATTACGGGCAGTAGTTTGGTGAGTAAGCCAGGCGATACGACTGCACTCATCACGGCCAAGCGCAGCAGTACGACTTGGCTGGCAAGTAGAATAACCACAGCAGACAGACGCGCCATGATTTCACTGGTTTTGGCGTGGCGGGCGTAAACCAGTGTGGTTGCGGTGCTGGATACCAGTCCACCGAGGAAACCTAGCAGTGCTGCGCCATAGCGCTGAGCCGTCCAATGCAGAGCGATATAACCCGCCAGGCTTAGTCCGGAAATCAGCACGACCATCATCCAGATTTGATGCGGATTGAATGCCTCATAAGGACCGTAGTTCTGGTTTGGCAGAACTGGCAGAATGACGAAGGTTAGTATCAAAAATTGCAGGATGGAAACCAGGTCGCGGCGCGTCAAACGTTTCGTCATGCCGCGTAGTTCGGGTTTGAAGTAGAGGAGGGTCGTCGTAACGATGGCTAGCATGACGGCCAATGTTGTTTGTTCATACCAGATTAGTGCGCCGAGTGCATAACACAGTAGTAAAGCGGCAACCGTGGTGGTGCCTGGATCATTGTCTTCAGCAGGGCTGGTGAAATAGGCGGCAATGATCATAATGCCCACGATGCAGAAACCTGCAACCAGCAACCAGGGAGAGTCAATCTTGCTGGAGAGCATGGCGGTGAGCGTGCCCAATAGCGCAACCAGCGCAAAGGTTCTCAGTCCCGCTTTGGATGAAAGTCTGCGCTCACGTTCCAGGCCGATCAGCAAGCCGATGGCGAGGCTGGCGAGGAACTGTGGCAGTACCTCAATACCGTTGTTTTGCCAAATTTGATGGTTCATCGCTTGGATACCTTAATAGTAAGTTAAACAAAGCGGGCTTGACCGATATTTCAGATCTTAAACAAAGGTCTCACACGATTTTAAATATCTGCTTTTTGCCAGTGCCGGACGATGAGTTGTAAATTGCTGTTGCCGTTGTACTCATTAATGGCCAGATTAAAAACCGCACGAATGCAGGCCGGCATGGGGTCAGCGCAAAAAAAATGAATGGCGTCATAGGCTGCACTTGACGTGGTGAGTTTTAGTTTGAGATGTTTTGCACCAACGATACGCTGGCTTGCTACAGTGAACTCGCCCTCAAAGAATGGCTGCGGAAAGCTTTGCCCCCAAACCTGCTGTTCCAGGCTGCGCGCAATACTTAATGTGAATTCGGAAGGGGCGAGTAGGCCATCTGTTTCAATAATCCTGGTCAGATCGGCGGGGGAAAGCAGACTTTGAGCGACGGCCTCAAAGGCAATTTTAAATTCATCGAAATGTTCCTCGCGCAGGCTAAGACCCGCCGCCATGGCATGGCCGCCGAATTTTTGCAGCAAATGCGGATGGCGTTTGGACACAAGATCAAGTGCGTCGCGCAGATGCAGGGCGGGGATACTGCGCCCAGAGCCTTTTATTTCACCATTTAGTGATCGTGCGAAAGCGATGACGGGGCGATGGTAGAGGTCTTTCAGGCGCGAAGCGAGAATGCCGATTACACCCTGATGCCAAGTTTCGTCAAACAGCGTGAGGCTGCAACTGTCCGTCGGAGTGATGTGCTCCAGCGTGGCCAGCGCCGCTTGTTGCATATCAGCTTCTATGTTGCGTCGCGTATGGTTTAGCGTATCAAGTTGCGTCGCAATTTTGGCTGCTTCCGTGGCATCATCACTAATCAAACAGGCGATACCCAGGCTCATATCTTCCAGCCGTCCCGCCGCATTCAGTCGCGGCCCCACGACAAAACCCAATTCATAACTGGAAACCTGTGCATAATTTTTACCGGCTACCTGCAACAATGCGTTGATGCCGCAACATGCGCGCATGGAGCGGATGCGCTGTAGGCCTTGTTGTACCAGAATACGATTGTTTTCATCCAGTTTTACAACATCTGCAACGGTTCCCAAAGCGACCAGATCAAGTAGCGTGCCTAGATTGGGTTCCGCCTGCTCTACGTATGCGCCGCGAGCTCGCAGTTCAGCACGTAATGCAAGTAACACATAGAACATGACACCAACCCCGGCCAGATTTTTGCTGGGAAAATTGCAGCCCGGTTGGTTTGGATTAACAATGCAAAGCGCATCCGGCAACGCATCGCCTGGCAGATGGTGGTCGGTGATCAAGACTTGCATGCCCAATCGGTTGGCCTCGGCCACGCCTTCCACGCTGGCGATACCATTGTCGACTGTGATTAATATATCGGGAGTGGATTGCGCCGCCAGGTGTACGATTTCCGGCGTCAAGCCATAACCATATTCGAATCGGTTAGGCACGATAAAATCCACTTGTGCACCCAATATACGCAAGCCGCGTAGCCCCACAGCGCAGGCGGTTGCGCCGTCGGCATCATAATCGGCCACGATTAGCAGCTTACGTTGCGTGGCGATGGCATCCGCTAATAAGCATGCCATTTCTTGTACATTTTTTAATTGCGTAAAGGGCAACAGATATTGCAGGCTGGTATTCAACTGCGTCACATTACCAATGCCACGCGCCGCGTAAATACGTGCAAATAGTGGTGTAATGCCAGTATCGATAAGCTGTCGTGCAGCATCAACTGAGTAAGAACGTTGCCTGATTTGTATCATGCGGCTTAATAATGTGTGGAAAGTTGAGATGATTTTAGCAGAGGCAGAACACATTCATTGCTTGTGGAAAAAGGGAGGACAATATAGTCGAACGGGTTAATATGAGAAATATCTCTTACTATGGAAATTTAACCTATTGAAATAAATCAAGAACAATGCTAATAATTCTGGATTAATCACATCGGCGCGGCACTTTTACGGCGAACGTGTTTATTAATACTGTTTTGTACCGTACGCACACGTACCATGGATAGTTGAGAGCACAAATTGTAAATAACTTCTAAGTTAGAGGCGAATTGAGCAATTCAATTCTTCTGACAATTACTGGATGAGGAATGTGATGACTCAGATGCAAATCAATCAAAATCGAAGATTTGATGACCCCAAGAATGGCAGCGAAAAAAATCAATCCAACGAAGTTGTTTTACGAAATAGGAGAGCCTCGGATGGTGGAGGGGAAGATGGCAAAATGCAATTATTGCACGAGTTGCAGATGCGCCATCTTGAGCTGGCGGCGCAAAATCGAAAATTTAGAGAAATGCATAGAAGAACCTCGGACAGAGAGAAAGAGAATGACAAAATTCATCTGTTGCATGAGTTGCAATTACGTCACATTGAGCTGGAGATGCAACATCGCGAATTAGGGGAAGCACAACGGGTGCTGGAAGAAACACGCGATCGTTATGCCAACCTTTATGATTTTATCCCCGTGGGCTATCTAACGCTTGATGAGGCGGGATACGTTCAGGAAATTAATCTAATTGGGGCGACGATGCTGTGTGAAGCGCGTGAAAACATTATAGGCACGTCTTTTTTAACGCATATTATTAAAAGTGATGTTTATGTATTCTCACATCATTTACAGCAAACGTTTAATTCATCCGGCAATATTGTGACTGAATTGAGAATCATGACGCGCACTGATGAGCCGGACTATATCCGCCTGGAAAGTGCAGCAATAGGGAATAGGGTACGTGCTTGTCGCACCGTAATGACCAATATTACCGAACAGAAACGTATTGCATTGGCACTGCAACAAAAACGAACCGAGCAAGATGCCTTGCTGAATGCGATACCGGCCATCGTGTTCTACAAGGATCTAAATTTGCGTTATGTAACCGTTAGCCAGATGTTTGCGGATTTTCTCGGCCATACAGTAGCGAATGTGCTGGGTAAAACCGATTTTGAGCTCCTGCCACGCGAACTAGCCGAAAATTGTCAGCGCATAAATCGTGAAGTGCTGGAATCGGGCGTAATCAAAGCGAACATAGAAAACAGACTTACGAATGCAAGCGGTAATGTAGTTGATTTGTCTACTGTGCTCGCCCCTTTTAATAATTCGGAAGGTAATGTCGCCGGACTATTAGGCGTCGGTATTGACGTTAGTTCACTTAAAAAGGCAGCAGATACCAATCTTGAATTGCTGCTGCAAAACCGCACAATTACGCAAAATTTGTACAACGTGCAGGAAACTGAACGTTGTCATCTGGCGCGTGAATTACATGATGAATTAGGTCAGTGGCTTACCGCTATTCAGGCGGAAGCACAGGCGATTTTATGTCTGTCCCAAGGAGAATCTACAGTCCGAGCAAGCGTACAAGCGATTAGTGAAAGCATCAAGGAAATGCATGAAGTAATCCGTGGTATGTTGCGTCATTTGCGTCCGGCATTGTTGGATGAACTTGGACTGGCGGATAGCCTCCGTGAATTGACAAACAAGTGGTGTTTACATAACACAGACATAATTTTTGAGTTTGCGCTCGAAGGGGATTTAAATGGATTGGGTGAAAATATTAATATTACTGCCTATCGCATTATTCAAGAGGCACTCACTAATATTTGCTGCCACGCTCAGGCAAAGCATGTTTCTGTATGCTTGAGCCGTGAATCAGGTGTGACACCTGATGCTGATGCAGTATTTCTGAGAATAACGGATGACGGCAAAGGTTTTGATTCAAACCAGACGTTTAATGGATTTGGGCTATTAGGCATTCGTGAGCGAGCCATTGCGGCGGGGGGAGAATTTTCCTCATTTAGTACGCCTGGTCATGGTGTGCGTATCGACGTTCGATTACCGCTTAAGCATCAATTGGAAAGAAGAAGGAAATGAACTTAAGTACTTCTGCACAGCCGATCAAAGTATTATTGATAGATGATCATCCCGTGGTACGTGACGGTTTTCGTCGCTTGCTTGAAAGTACAGCTGACATTCGAGTAGTGGCGGAAGCCGATGATGGAGAAAGTGGTTACATTCTTTACCGGGACGTTAAACCTGATGTAGTGGTGCTTGATCTCAATATGCCAGGCATTGGTGGTCTGGAAACAATCCGTCGTATCAGAGCACATGATCCGGTTGCACACATTCTTGTATTCAGTATGCACAGTAATGAAACCATGGTTCAGCGCGCTTTGGAGATGGGGGCAACGGGGTATTTAACTAAACAAAGTGGTCTTAATCAAATGGTGCACGCTGTGCGCCAAGTAAAGTTTGGAAAAACATATGTCGACCCGGAGTATATTTCGGAGTTGGTCGTAGATAGGCAATTGTTTCACGCGGCCCTGGATCCAATAAACGCACTTTCCAGACGTGAATTCCAGTTATTCAAATTGATGGCAGAAGGCAATTCAATATTAGAGATTGCTGAAAGCCTTTCTATTAGCCCAAAAACTGTCGGTGTCCATCACGCCAGCATCATGAGAAAGCTCAAATTACAGAACACTGCACAGCTGGTTCGCTTGGCCATTCTTTGTGACATTATTCAATTGTAATGATTGTCATCCGACAGTAATAAAAAGCAGATTATCATATTGATATTATTACAGTAACCAAGTATTAATATTCAGCTGAATATCGTGTTGTAAGCTATTGCCGCAGGTAAAAATAAGCAATTTACCTATTCATTTATGTTAGATGGCGCACTAACATCTTTTTTCATTGTCAAACTCAAATCGCATGCTATCTGATCTCTTAAGAGATGTGCTTAATGTATTGTTTATATTTGTAATATATTTATAAATCGCTCATTTCAGCTCGTTAAAAAGGCATTCACATAAATTTCGATCCTTGATAAGTTCAGGTCTCCTTTACATGATTATGTTAGTACAAAGGGGTTTAAGTTTTCTGAAAATTATTACCAACTATCTGTATGGTTTGGTAGATATGGCGTGGAGTTGGGATAATGAACCACAGAGGAGGTTATCATGAGTAATGCAACCATTCCTACCGGTTTTAATAACAAACGTAGCGAACATATGCTGCAAGAATATGAGCACGACGCCTACAAATTAAAGGGCAAATTGCAAGATCCAACTGTTTGTCCACAATGTAACGCGGTATTTCACGAAGGGCGTTGGCAGTGGCAACAAGTCCCGACAGAAGCACACCGGGAAACGTGTCCTGCCTGCCATCGTATACAGGACCACTATCCTGCAGGTTTCCTTACTTTGCAGGGTGAATTTTTTGCCACCCATGGCGAGGAAATTATGAATCTCATCCATAACGTGGAAAAACATGAACGAACAGAACATCCGCTCAAGCGCATTATGGCAGTGGAAGATAAAAAAGATGGTGGTATTTTGATAACTACAACTGATTTACATCTTGCGCGTGGTATAGGTGAAGCTTTGCACCATGCCTATCAGGGGGAACTGAAGTTTCACTATAATAAAGAGGAGAATTTGTTACGCGTGAGTTGGACTCACTAACGGAAAATTTATGATGCACACTATGAAAAAACCTGTATTCACTGTCGTTTTATTGATCTCTTTGTTTGTATTAAATGGCTGTGGAAAAAAACAACAAGCCTCTCCTCCCGCAGTTACCAGCAGTGCCGTGAGTGCTGCATCGGCAGTTGTTGCGCTCCCAAATTTTACCGTTTTGGTCAAGAAAGAAGGACCAGCCGTTGTCAACATTAGCACTACACAGAAGATTCGCAAAGAGCATATTCCGTTCCCTGCTTTTCCTGGTACCAAGCAAGATGATCCATTCTATGAGTTCTTTCGTCGATTTGCGCCTGGCGAGAGGCTCCCGCATGAATTTCGCAGTCAATCGCTTGGTTCCGGTTTCATTATTAGCCAGGACGGCTATATTCTTACCAATGCTCATGTTATCGATAATGCGGATGCGGTAACGGTGCGACTGACTGATAAACGAGAGTTCAAGGCAAAAGTAGTCGGTGCCGACAAACGCAGCGATATCGCGCTATTGAAAATTTCAGCCGAAGATCTTCCTGTTGCGAGTATTGGTGACACCTCAAAGCTTGAAGTTGGTGAATGGGTCGTGGCAATTGGATCGCCGTTTGGCTTCACCAACTCGGTTTCTCAGGGTATTGTAAGTGCCATGGGACGTAGCTTGCCCGGCGAAAATACCACGCCATTTATTCAGACTGATGTTCCAATTAACCCGGGAAACTCTGGAGGACCGCTGTTCAATTTAAAGGGTGAGGTCATCGGTATCAATTCCCAGATTTATAGCCGTAGCGGAGGCTATATGGGTTTATCCTTTGCGATCCCGATTGACCTCGCAATTAAGGTAAAGAACGAACTGTTGAAGCATGGTACTGTCAAGCGTGGCTGGCTTGGTGTGACGATTCAAAACGTAAGTCCTGAACATGCCAGATCGTTTGGCCTGAAAAAGGCAGGTGGAGTGCTGATTACTGCGGTAGGAAAGGATACACCGGCAGCACGGGCTGGCTTTGAAATCGGGGATATTATCTTGAAGTTTAATGGTAAAGAATTGGCAGATGCAGATGATTTGGCGCGCACGGTTGCCGATGCTGCGCCCGGATCAAATGCACGATTCAGTGTATGGCGCCGTGGGGCAGAAAAGGAAGTGACTGTCACCCTTGGGGACACGGAAAGTGACCTTAAAACACCCGAATCGAGGTCGATGGACAAAGAAATAGCACCGGACAAAACTGGATTGACGATGCGTGAGTTAAATCCTGATGAGCGGCAGATGCTGCACACAGAGGGTTATGTAGTCGTTGATGCAGTTGACGGTATTGCGGCAGAGTCAGGCATTCAGCCAAGGGACATTATTATCGCCATTAATAGCCAACGCATCTCCAGCATTAAGCAGTTTCGTACTGTGATGGCGGAAGTGGGCATGCGTGCTGCTTTGCTTGTGCAGCGTAACGGCAGTATGACTTTTATTCCATTGAAATAAATAATCAATAGTGGAGAAGTTATTTGGATTTTGTGTAAATAGAATAGGTGCTGAGTGGATGACTACGAGAAATTTATCAGCTGATAGATGTCATCGATTTAAGGAGGTAAGCCGCTCTGTAGTGGCCGCAAAGTTCAAACTGCGTGTTCGATTGAAAATGGACGGCCACGGGAAAATAAATGCAAATCGGCTTACGCAAGGCCAATTTGCAAATTTACGCTCATTTGGACATATTTATGATACCTTCAACGAACCCTAATCCCGTAACGATATTAGACGTCCCGTCTGCAGTGCCCGATCCGCTTACTCCCTTGAAGCGACCCGTTCCTCCGGTAATTTGGAGGGTGAAATTTTCATATTTATAGATTGGTAGCGTATCGGTCGGAACAAAGGTAACAGAATAATTAGCCATGATATTGTTGCCATTACCAGCAGTAAGCGTCACATTTCCTTTGGCACTAAAATGAGTAGCATCCACCGGCGTAATGCAATCGTCGGCTGTCAGAGTAAGGACACCTAAACTTTCGCTTTTTCCGTTGGCAGTAATTGAGCCAGTCCCCATGCCAGTAATATTGCCACCGAAATAAGAAGGAGCACATTCCGCTTTTGGGCCTGTTACTTCGTACGTTCCCAAGGCAAACTCTATCGTTACTGGTTTTTCATTAGCACCAGCAAGTACACTTGAAGGAGAAATAATTGCAGTAAATAGTAACGCAAACGCTTGTAATTTAATAAAATTTTTGATAGTCATGGATATTCCTTTATTTTATTGCTGATCAGTAGGCTATTGAGTCGCTTGAGAAGAATCCTGTATTTAAATCGGTGGATCATTGATTAACGATCAGGTCTTCATGGAAGGGATTTATATCATATGGCGGTGATCCTTTAATAGATTGAGGTTTAGCAGGAGCTCGTAGATACGGTACACTGAATCACCAACATTTCTATACGGTATCGAACTTTATGAAGAAGGTTAAGCATCAACATGCTATTGCCTTCCATGCCCTTAATTTCTCATCAAAGGAAGTTGCAGCATTCGCCGGGCTTGTTGAAGGCAGACGAATATATTCGATACTTGAGGCATTTTGAAGAAATGGTTGTACAAGTTTCATATATAGACTTTCCGCTTTAGCCCCGTTAAAACATACTCTATGAATGTACGGGTGCTTTTTAAAAAAGCTGGCAAAATCGTTTAGCATAATCGTGTCATGGTCTATATCAGAATCAAGACTGCTCTTTCGCCGGCATGACTTCAAAACATCCCAGAGCGCAATTCTTGCCGCAACAATTGACGATGTTCTGTCTTCATAAGAGTCTACGGCTTTGACGCCAAGAATTTCGCTAATAATTTTCCAGAATACGTTCCGAGGATGTGCATAATACTGCTGTGCTTGCAAAGAGGCTTTACCTGGCATTGTGCCAAGAATCAGGATGCTTGAATTATCTCTCTCGATTGGCGGGAAGCTATAAATGTGAGATATCGGAGGGTCTTCAATAATCATTTGGATTGTTTGAAGCTTTCTTTCTTATCAGTAACATGGAGTTTATGTTTTTAGGCGAGATTGCGCTAATCATAAACCGTTAATCTAAAATCTAAATTAGCTAAATTAGCTAATTTTTTAGCTATGAAAGATAGTTTTAACGTTTTTTGGTTTCAATATTGAAAATATCATATAAACGAGTTTTATATACTTGATAAGCTATCAACGAAAATAACATGGCGTATAAATCAACAAACTTAAGGAGTATTACATGGCAATGGATGTGATTGATTATCAAATTTTCGGATCAGAAATGCAGTTCGTGGAGATCGAACTTGATCCTGAAGAATCCGCCGTAGGTGAAGCCAGTTCCATGATGTACATGGAAGATGGCATTGATATGGACACGATATTTGGTGATGGCTCGGCGCAACAATCCGGTATTTTTGGCAAGCTGCTGGGAGCAGGAAAACGTGTGCTTACCGGTGAATCCCTGTTCACCACTGTCTATACAAACAAAGGCTCCGGAAAAAAGAAAGTTGCGTTCGGCGCGCCCTATCCGGGGAAACTGTTGCCGATGGATCTGTCCAAACTCGGTGGCTCTCTTATTTGTCAGAGAGACGCCTTTCTATGTGCTGCCAAAGGGGTTTCGTTGTCAATCGCATTCCAGAAAAAACTGGGTACGGGGTTTTTTGGCGGCGAAGGCTTCATCATGCAAAAACTGGAAGGTGATGGTTTGGCATTCATTCACGCCGGAGGCACCATGATGAAGCGCGATTTGGCACCGGGTGAAACGCTACGTGTTGATACCGGTTGCCTGGTGGCAATGCAACCCACAGTAGACTACGACATTCAATATGTGGGGAAAATCAAGACCGCATTATTTGGCGGTGAGGGTTTGTTTTTCGCTGTATTACGTGGGCCAGGCACGGTGATCATCCAGTCCTTACCCTTCAATCGGCTGGCCTCGCGTATTTTTGCCGCAGCACCAAAAAGTAGCGGTGTAGCTAGCACATTGGGTTTAGGGAGTGGGGGGGGACGCGAGGAAGGCGGTATCTTGGGCGGTATATTTGGTGGGGATGACTAAGCGGTAAGTTTAACGATCGCAATTCGACATGGCTGAACTTAATAAAATCATAGGGCTTGCCTGGGGGCCAGGGTTTCAGCGTACCGGCAGCCCGGCTGAAGTCTCGATATCGAACGATGGACTGCGATTGACCACACAGAATGACTACGACGAAGCGCCTGCTTGGCGCGATATGTCTGTGCGTAAGGGAGGATTCAATGACAGTCAAATGATGATCGAATGGCGAGGGCGTGCTGGGGATTATATGCTGACAGTATCAGACATATCATCGGTAGCCACGCTTAAAGCACAACTTAAGATTGCCACTCAAAATAAAGAAAACATCAAAACAGCCGGAGTCAAAATACAGGATAGAGCGACTCGCGTTTGGTCAAATGCATTTATCTGGGGTACATTTTTATTGCCGATGTTGGTGCTCATTGCGATTGTATGGGAGCACGAGAGACTTGCTGCATGGGCCATTTCGCATGTGACCGTGGCACAGGAACGCAAATGGGGTGAGCAAATATTCTCGCTCACCAAGCAGCACTTGGCGCTGGTCGAAGGTTCGGGCGCCACCATGGTACGAGAGATAGGTGCTCGGTTAGCGCAAGGCTCGGCATATCAATATGAATTTTATGTAGCCGATGATGCGTCCGTTAACGCTTTTGCGATGCCGGGAGGTTTCATCGTAATAAATACCGGGTTACTGGCACTTGCCGATAATGCTGAGCAGGTAGCGGGGGTTATTGCCCATGAAATTCAGCACGTGGAAAAACGCCACAGTCTGAATGGCATGGTGAAATCAGCAGGTCTGATGGTAACTGCCAGCTTGGTGTTTGGCGATCTCAGCGGCGTAGCTTCACTGGGCTCTGCTTTGATCGAGTATAAATTTTCACGTCAACATGAAGCAGAAGCCGATATTGAAGGTCTTAAAGCCTTGGTGGTTTCTGGTATTTCACCTATCGGAATGCGGGATTTTTTTCAAAAAATGAGTGAAAAAGAGACCCGTCATCCGGACTGGTTCTCGTCCCATCCTGCAAGCAACGACCGTTTCATGTCGCTTGATGCAGCCATTAAGGCACTACCGCCCACAACTGTCGCGGCCAAGCCATTGCCTTATGATTACACGGCGATTAAAGCGGTACTCCCTGCACATAGTTCAACTCAGGTGAGAAAATTTGACAGATGAGTTCTTGTTTGTGGAGACATCATTTACAGAGTATCTTCAAGCAATATTCAAGGAATGCGAATTTCTGTTTTGTCAGCTAGATCGGCTGCCGTTTGCATGGGCTGATCTTTGTGCGATCCGAACGTATAAGAGTAGATTCGCGTAAATTCTGCGCCCATCAAAAAAATTTGAGCCGAGTAATATATCCATACCAATAAAACTACAAGTGAACCTGCCGCGCCAAATCCTGAAGCAACGCCACTTCTGCCTATATAAAAACCGATCAGGAATTTGCCGATCGTAAACAAAAACGCGGTCACTACTGCACCAATCCATACATCGCGCCAATCAATCTTCATGCGTGGCATTAACTTGTAGATCATGGCGAATGCAAGGGTAATTATCAAAAAGCTCAGTGTTATATCGACTATATTTGCGAGAAGCCTGAATCCGCCAAATACAGGTTCCCACCATTTCCCCAGTACTGCCAACGCAGCACTGAATATAAGTGAAACAATCAATAAAAAACCTATTCCCAGGATCATTCCAAAAGAAAGCACTCGTGTGCGGATTAATCCAAATATCCCCGCATCTTCGGTTCTTTTTGGCGCACGCCATATTCTATCCAGGTTGTCTTGTAGCTCAGCAAATACTGTTGTTGCACCAACAAGGAGCAAAATGATGCCGACAATAGCGGCAGTTGCACTTTCTGCTGGTTTACTCACGCTTTCGAGCAAACCTTGCACTACCAGCGCCCCGGTTTTTCCCATTAAGCCTTGTAGCTGGGTAAAAATTTCTCCCCTTGCCACATCAACGCCAAAAATAAGCCCCGCTACAGATATAACAATTAATAAAAGCGGAGCAATCGAAAACACGGTGTAATAGGCAAGTGCTGCTCCCATGCTGGGTGCATTGTCGTCAATCCACGCTGTAAAAGTGGCTTTGATCAGATTCAAGATTTGTTTGATATTCATTGGATTGCTTTTAATTGTTACGTCCAGTTAGATAGCTGATTTTTATCTTACGCATGCCCTATTTTGCCCGTCACTTCCACCGATCATGTTCAATTTTCATCTGGTCTGTTAGACCAGTCAACGTTGTTATGGTGCTATGCGTTTTTGATCGAAGGGCGACACCGTCGTTCATTTTTGCAAGAGGGCTATAATGAAAAAATTGCTATTGACGTTTATTTTACTAATTATTTCTACCAGCATTGCCATGGCTACTGTGAACTTGAATACGGCCACAAAAGAGGATTTAGATGGAGTGAAGGGTATCGGCCCTGTGAAAGCCCAATCGATCATTGATTACCGCAAAAAAAATGGTTCATTCAAGAGCGTGGATGAATTAGAAAATGTTAAAGGTTTTGGTAGCAAATCGATAAAAAAGCTACGTTCCGAGTTGACAGTGGACGGCACTTCTTCCGCCAAACCTGCGGCGGTTAAAGCAGCTGATAAAAAAACAAAGTGAAAAATAGTTGATAGCTAAGGCTCTGTTTACGCCGGTAATGATGGTATCGGTAAATATTGGGCTGTTAAGTTGTCCCTCAATACAAGTTAGATAATACTGACCCAGAATACCTAAGACAATACAAGGTTTTTAGTTTTCGATGTGGCATAAACAATAACCCCGTCTGGCGTGAGCTTGACGGGGTTAGTATTTGTACCTGTATGTAATGGTAAGATCATACCTTTGTTTCAGGAACATATAGATGTACCACACTATTGAACATTTTGTTGGCAACACGCCGCTGGTTCGGCTAAAACGTATTCCCGGCGTCACGAGCAATGTGCTGTTGGCCAAGCTGGAAGGCAACAATCCGGCGGGTTCGGTGAAAGATCGTCCGGCGCTGTCTATGATCATGCAGGCCGAAAAACGCGGTGACATTAAGCCCGGTGACACGCTAATAGAAGCGACCAGTGGCAATACCGGCATTGCGCTTGCGATGGTCGCGGCCATGCGAGGCTATAAGATGATATTGGTGATGCCTGAAAACCAGAGTATTGAACGTCGGCAAAGTATGCGCGCATATGGCGCAGAATTGGTGCTGACCTCCAAAGAGGGCAGCATGGAATTGGCGCGTGATATGGCAGAGAAACTGCGTGACGAAGGACGCGGGGTCATCCTCGACCAATTCGCCAATGCGGACAATCCTCTGGCCCATTATCAGGGCACCGCACCGGAAATTTGGCGAGACACGCAGGGCGGTATTACCCATTTTATTAGCAGTATGGGCACCACCGGTACAATCATGGGGTGTTCGCGTTTCTTTAAGGAAAAAAATCCCCGCATTCAAATCATCGGCGCACAACCGGAAGAGGGTGCGCAAATCCCCGGCATTCGCAAATGGCCTGAAGCGTACCTTCCGAAAATTTATAATACGCAGCGTGTAGATAAATTAGAGAACGTTGGTCAACAAGAGGCGGAAGAAATGACCCGTCGCCTGGCGAGCGAAGAAGGCATCTTCTGCGGCATCTCATCTGGCGGTGCGCTGGCAGTTGCACTACGCGTAGCGCAAACGGTGCAGAACGCAACCATCGTGTTTATTGTGTGTGATCGGGGAGATCGCTATTTGAGTACAGGTGTGTTTCCGGCGTGACGTGCTCGCTTCTGCAATTAACCCCGATTATCCATTAGCAAAAAACTCCGTCATTCCCGCGCAGGCGGGAATCCAGTTGATTGAAAATTACCCAGCGAAGCAGGACAACATGGCTGCATTGTCCGCTACGCGGAATGTTTAATTGCTGGATTCCCGCCTGCGCGGGAATGACGAGGCTAATGGATTCTTTTGTTTTAAAAACAGGGAACTCAACCCTACTCGAACAATATTGGGTAAGGTCTGGAATAATGACAACACTGCCCCGCAGAGTTTCTAATAGACACTCTGGGATTATGGGGCGGAGCTAGATTCCTTCTTCCATAGCCATTTCAAGTTCCAGCCAGCTTTCCTCCAATTCGGCCACTTTTTGTTCAAAGCTTGTATGCAGAGCGTTCAGCTTAATGATTTCATCACGGTCAGGATTGGCATAGATAGCCGGGTCGGCCAATTGACGGTTGACTTCGGCCAATTCCGCCTGAGCTTTTGACAGCGCGGCTTCCAGTTTGGATTGTTTCGATAGTAGCGCCTTCTTATTTGGCTTGGATACGGTTGACGGGCGCAATTTTTCCGGTTGAGTTTGAGTCGTTTCGCGCGGGCGGCGTGTTTCGATCCAATTTTTGTAGTCTTCCAGATCACCATCAAACAATTTGGCATTGCCATCCGCAACCAGCCATAACTCATCGGCTACGGCGCGAATCAGGCTGCGATCGTGGGACACCAAGACTACTGCGCCAGTGTATTCCTCAAGTGCCAACGTGAGAGCATCGCGCATGTCCAGATCTAGATGGTTGGTGGGTTCGTCGAGTAACAATAAATGCGGTTTTTGCCAAGCCAGCAGGGCCAGCGCCAAACGGCTTTTTTCGCCGCCGGAAAAGCTTGCCACCGGGCGATCTTCGCTGTCTCCAGCCAGACCGAAACGGCCAAGAAAAGTACGCAGTGCTAGTGTTGTTGTTTTCGGTGCCAGCTTTTCCATGTGCTGCAAAGGTGTAGCTGCGCTGTCCAGATTTTCCAGCTGATGTTGGGCGAAGTAACCGATGCGGATATCGGGCGTAATTTCCAGCTTGCCTGAGGTCGGTTTAAGCTCGCCCACCAACAGCTTGATTAAGGTAGATTTCCCTGCGCCATTCGGCCCGAGCAAGGCAATGCGCGCACCCGCCCGCAGCACCAAATCGACGTTATGAAATAAGGCCTTGTCACCATAGCTAAAACCCATTTTATCGGCACGCAGTAATAAATCGGGGCTACGCTCCGGCGCCTCGATCTCTAGCTCGAAATGGCCGTCTGTAATATGGGCTGGGGCGATGCGCGTGAGCCGCTCCAGTGCTTTAACACGGCTCTGTGCCTGCTTGGCCTTGGTTGCCTTGGCGCTGAAGCGGCGGACAAAATCTTCCAAGTGTGCGATTTTTTCCTGCTGCTGCTGAAAAGCCTGATTTTGCTGTGCTATGCGCTCAGCGCGGGCGCGTTCGAAATCGTCGTAGTTTCCAGTGTAACTATCAATCACTTGATTGTGGACATGGGCAATGCGGTTAACGCAGGCGTTGAGAAATTCGCGGTCATGCGAAACCAGAATAAGGCTGCCGGGGTAGCGTGCAAGGTATTGTTCAAGCCAGAGGATCGCCTCTAAGTCGAGGTGATTGGTAGGTTCGTCCAGTAACAGTAAATCGGCTCTGTGCATTAGCGCGCGGGCTAGATTCAAACGCATGCGCCAGCCTCCGGAAAAGCTGCTTACCGGCCGCTCCAGTGTATCGTTGGCAAACCCTAATCCATCCAACAGCTGAGCGGCACGGGCTTTGGCCACGTAGCCATTAATTGCTTCATAGCGGTGCTGAGCCTCAAACCACGCTGGATCATGCTGCTCTCGCGCTAGATTTTTTTCCAGCTCACGTAGCTCCATGTCGCCATCGAGTACGAACTCCAAAGCAGGCTGATCCGAGTTGGCGATTTCCTGCTCGACAAAAGCAATTATCTTGCCAGATTGCAGCGAGATTTCGCCGCTATCCGGCAAAACTTCGCCGCGAATAAGGCGAAATAACGTGGATTTGCCACAGCCATTTTTGCCTACCAACCCGATACGTTGGCTGGCGTAAGCCTGAAAGTTTACTTGCTGCAATAGCGTCGTGCCGCCTTGCAGGTAAGTCAGATTTTGAATATTTAGCATGGTGTAATGATAACAGACGTGCCATGCTTTAAATATTAGAGCGGAAGCTGGGTTAGTCTGCCTGATTGCGGCTATTGGTCACTAGATTGACCTGCGCAGAATTGAAAGTTTAACTTGGAACTAATGACAAAATTTGGTTAAGGAGATGCTGATTAATTCAAAATTTCGCGCGTAACAAGTTGATTCTTAAATGTGTTGAATTCTGAAACACGAATTAATCAGCGCTTCCCTAATATGTATAGCTGCCTATAGAGTACTTGCGGGCGTAATTTTGATTCTCGTCGCTCCTACCAATACTCAAACCTTAACTGCTCTCAGCTGGAGGTTTTCTGCCTTGCATTGGGTGTCGCGTAGGGCACATCTTTGATGTTGGACGCTATTTATGTTGCCGTGATCGAATATGCGAGTGGAAGAAACTTTCCTGCAAACTTACGGTTCCGTTATAAAACCAAGCTTTACGTTGCTACGCCTGCTGCAAACTTCTGCAGGCGTTGACCCTCAGCATGCGCCTCGGCTACCAATTGGTTCCAGTCGTCAGGGGGATGGCCGCTTTCCAGCATCTTGCGGAAAACCCGGTAGGCGTCGTCGCTACTCTCGTAGGCGCGCTTGGTATCTTCGTCGTTGATCCAGACGAATACGATTATCTTGCTTGGCGCGTGGAAACGGAAAAACAGCCGGTACTGCTGAAGAAATTTGGCCCGGAACCAGTGCTTGTGCTCGTCGCCGAGAGTGTTGCCTTGTCGGTATTCCGGCCGCGTTGGATCCTGCGGGATAACGTCGAACGCCAACTTGGTGATCGCCGCTAGTCGCTTGCTGACGTTCTTCTTCACGTACATCACAGGGTCTTTTTGCTTGGACACCTTGACCTGCCGGACCAATGCTTCAAGTTGTACCAAGAATAGAGGGTGAGAGAAAACCGTCCAGCCGTTGATGATCAAGGGCGCGGGTTTACTTGCATTCATTCATCGTCTGCCGAAAGTGGAGCGTCAAGATCAACCTCGATACGATCGACCAGCGACTGGATATGCTGCACAAAGCTAGCATCGACGACCTGCAGGCCTTCCGGATGGCTGGCGATATCGCGGGCTAAAAATCTCAAAAACTGGCCAAGCACCGGGTCATTTTCTTCGGAAACTTCGGCGCGTGTCAGCACGACTTCGCCGCTGGGCCGGATAGTGTAGTGAATCTTGTCGCGCTTGCTCAGCTGGAGGGCGCGACGCACAGTCTCTGGTACCGTAGTCTGATAGCGGTCGGTAAGCGTAGATTCGACTTCGAGGGTGGTGGGCATGGGGTTCTCCTATTGGAAATGTGGGTGCCTTTCATGGTAATGCACTTGCATTACCATGTCAATGCAAGTGCATTACCTTTGGTTGCCGCTGTCCGGCTCCCAAATTTGAATGGCGATCAGTGATCTACATTAAACACCGAACAAGCGATACCTGATTTCGGTTCGGAAGAAAGTAAAGACTGTATCAACGTTAACTAGGCTACACTTGCTTTCGATAATTATGTTTATCGTTTGTCAGCTTTTCGGCCAAAGCAGACTTTCACTCGAGCCAGCCAAATAAATGCTTTTAGTCGCAAAGCGGACATTAGGCGGGCGACGGGTGCGTAATCGGATAAGATATTGCACTCCGTCGAATAGCTGTTGAAGCGTATGGCACTAAATATAGAACAACAAAGAGTCTATGAATGGCTGAATGATGGCCTCAATTTGCCGGTGTTTGCTGAGGCCTATAAAGGTGCTGCAATTCTCTTAAGTCAGAAACCCTCTGGATACATTTCTTTTGTCGCCCACGTCGGACGAGATTTGATGAATTGCCTTGCGTCGACTGTTGCTGGCACCAAGTCGGAACGAGCTCAATACCAGCAGCATATCGATAAATTACAGAGCGATTGGCAAGATGAATGGCGGTTCAGTGATGATTTGTCGCCGGAGGTGGTCGAGAACGGTCACTTCATACCCACCCGTGTATGTCAAAGAATCACTACCCTGATTGAAGAACACAAATCTGGTCGGATAAGAAGTTCGGAAGCAGACGGACTGTTTTTCAGCACATTTCTTGACTACTCCGATAAAGACAAGATCCCGGGCAATTTCCTTTCCGAGTGGAAGGCCGCTAAAGACTGGTTTCTTGGCCACGCCCATCTTCGAAAGAAATCATTTCAGGCAGAAACCGACGGTGACTTGGTGAAGCACTTTAACTGTCTGGATGGCTATCTCTATATCGCTGCCAGCAGTCAATACGAGCGATTAAAGGCTTTGAATGAAATCCTGGACGAAACCAACCAATAAGATGATAGAAAGAGTTCTATCGTCCGTTAAAAAAGAAACGGACCGACAGTACTTTTTCTCTAAACTTAACAATCCCCTGTGGGTAGGCCCATTGCACGAGCGTGGCTATTTTAGCAACCCACCTGGGGTGAAACAGTTTCCTGACGGCTATGTGCAATATCCTCATTGGCCTGAGCTGGCCTATCTGGTGAAAGTCGCAGAGGAAGCCACAGATCAGACAATTGATATTGTGCTTGCGCTGCCAAAAACAGATAACCCTCGCGTATATGACGATATCCTAGCAATCGCCCTTAATTTGGAAGGACAAGCTTCCGCAAGGTTACTCCCGAAACTCGTTGAATACACGGAGCTTGAAAACCAGTTTCTTGCTCACCGCTATCCGGAGCTACTCCAACATTGGGCCAACCAAGGTAATATTGGCGAAGCACTTGAAATAGTCAAAATGCTAATCCCTTTTCGGGAGGATCCAAGAGCGCGAAAAAAACAGCAACTCCGTAAAAAAAATCCCAATGCTTTGGAAACCACGCTTGAAACTATCCCGCGCTTTGATCAATATGAATATCAACAAATCCTTGAAAAAGGCGTTCGCCCCTTGGCTGAACATGAGCCCTATCAAGTTTCCTGCATCCTGATTGACGTGGTGGCAAGCATGATTCGTCTGGAAATGCATCCGGAAGATTTCAAAAAAGGGAGCGACCAGGACTATTCGGAAATCTGGTGTCGGAGGTTGGATAAGCCGGATCAAGACTATCAGGATGTGAAAGAAGCTTTGGTCCAAACATTGACCTATGCCTGTGAGCAGGTCTACGGGAATGCCCCGGAATCCATTGACGCTCTGGATCAGGCATTGAGAAATCATCGCTGGAAGGTGTTCAAGCGGCTGCGACAGCACCTTTACGTATCACATCCAAATGATCAGACACTCCCCTGGATACGCGAGCAGATTCTCGGTCACGATGACTATCCCAAATGGGAACATCACTACGAATTCCAATTGATGATCCGCAAGGCCAGTGAACACTTCGGCCTCCACTTGCTCAGTGAAGATGAACGAAAGGACATTTTCGAGGCCATTCTTAGTGGACCTTCGAAAAAGAATTATCGTGAATGGATGGGTGAGCAATACAGTGAAGAGGCTTTTCAACAACGTCAGCGCTACTTTCATCGAATGCAGCTACGCCCATTTGCTGCAATGTTAAGCGGGGATGTCCGACAATATTTCGATGATCTGGAATACGAAACTCAGGCTGAAGCTGTTACCGATGACAGCTATTCACCCTACAGCAGGGTAACCGGCGGCTCGGTCAGCTACCGGAGTCCGAAATCTGCCGAGGATCTCGAGAGCTTCACGGATGAGGAGTTTCTGTCCTATCTGAACGACTGGAACGAGGAACATCGGGACAAGGACAATTGGCTTGTTGAGATCAATATCTCCGCGCTTGCTGGTGTCTTTCAGTCCCTGTTCAAAGAGAAGATTGTGCAAGATGGCAATCGTCTGACTTTCTGGATGGTGAACCGTGATAAGGTCACTCGGCCAGTCTATGTCGCAGCCATGCTCAAGACCATGCTCGAGCTCGTCAAGGAAAAAAATTTCGACAACCTGGACCAATGGATTGAGTTCTGTGCATGGATCTTGTCGCATTCAGACACGGTGCGAGTGGAAGGACAACCCGAGCCGCGAGACGAATCACGCGACCATCCCGATTGGGGCAGCTCGCACCGATCCGTGGTTGATTTTATTGACGCATGTACGAACAAGGATACAGATACGCCAATTGCCGCAAGGGACGGCCTTGCCGCTCTGCTTCGACAGGCGTGTTGTCAGTTTGACTGGCGGCTCGACCATGATCGCCCGGTACTGCTTAACCGTGACGATCCTATTACCGAGGCCATCAACAATACCCGCAGTCGGGCACTCGAATCCCTTGTCAATTTCGGTTTTTGGGTTCGCCGTCAGTTACCAGATGATCATTTGCCGGAAGTTACCGACATCCTTGCGAAGCGTATAGCTGACGGTGCTGCAATTCCGTTAACCCAACCTGAACATGCACTATTGGGGATGCACTTCGGAAACCTCTGCATCCTCAATCGAAATTGGGCAGCCCAGC
Organism: Candidatus Nitrotoga sp. HW29; assembly: GCF_924101635.2. GTDB lineage: Bacteria > Pseudomonadota > Gammaproteobacteria > Burkholderiales > Gallionellaceae > Nitrotoga. Next base: position 25,341 of record NZ_CAKMAA020000002.1, read on the forward strand.
AACGAAAAATCTTTTTCCCGCGGGCAAATGAATCCGTTTGGCGAGACGCTTTCGGCAGCCATATCCGCTTTAACCGACCGGTCAAACTGACGTTTGAAATTCTACGAGGTGAGTTTGAATACGCAATAGAGAACCTGAATATCCTGGCGACCAAAAAAGGCGACGGCAAGGAGCTTGCCGATAGCCTGGGCCAGCATCTTTTCACTTACTTCCTTTGGGAGGTCTGCCCTCTAATGGGTGATGAAAGCCTGCTTGCGCGCTTTTATGACAAGACCAAAGACGACCGCAAGCGCTGGGGTCAGCTCTTCGATTATGTTGGTCGATCACTTAAAAATAGCGGCAGACAGCTGGAAAAATCGCTGACCGATCACATTATCGCTTTTTTCGATTGGCGCTTTGACGTCGCTGAGCCGCTGGAGCTTCAGAAATTTACCTTTTGGTTGGAAGCCGAATGCTTCGATCCAGTGTGGCGTTTGAGCTCTTACTCTAAGATTCTCGATCTTGTGCGTAGGAAGGATGTAGGCCTTTCCATTGAGATCAAAACCTTAAACAAACTGCTTCCAGATCATCTGTCATTAGTCGTTGAGTGCTTTGCGAAAATCACGAATGCAATGAACGAAGGCTCACATATGTACGTATTAGCTGACGAGGCAAAGCCCATTCTAAGAGCTGGCTTGAATGCAGAATATCCTCAGGTTCGTGTAAATGCGGAACGAGCCAGAGAAAATCTTTTGCGGGTCGGTCGCTTTGATTTTCTGGATATTGAATGAATAATCCAACCACGGTATCTGCTTTTATAGGCTAAGCAGAAGCACAAAGTAACTACAATGACTGGCAGCAATGGCCGAGAAGCAGCCATGTATTTGATTGGTAAGTGTCTCAACTGCTCAATGTAGCTAAAAGCTGTACCTGATCATGGCAACAACATTACTGATCCTGACTATTGATAACAACGCGTATCGTTAGGTTAACTTTCAGCAATTTTGATGTCATCAATCATATCCCTTGCCCATCCGTAAATCTGGCCTCGGGCAGGCTGATTTACAACAAAGATTTTCAACAAGTTAAGCCCTTCATCGCAATTAGCAGGCCATCCTCATCGGGCAAAAACCAGATATTCCCAGTCTGACTTGCCGATGAGCTCCAGCAGCGTATTTCCTAAAAAAATTGTTTGATGATATTTGCTTGATTTACATGGGGTTTTGCTCGAATGGTTAGCGAAATTTAATATATTGAAAATAATATATTTCCCGCTTTAAGCTGTGCATCATGAATTCTCAAGTCCCGTATGCTTATCAAGGGTCAGAACATCGCCAACATCAACGCTTTCCGCCGACGGCCTGCTGGGCAAGCACTTCGACTACATGCTCTCCAATCCGCCCTTCGGCGTGGAGTGGAAGAAGATCGAAAATAAAATCCGCAAGGAATTCGAGTAACAGGGTTTCAGTGGCCGCTTCGGCACCGTGCTCAATGGCTCGCCGTTGTTTACCGGCGGCACTGGTTTCGGCGAGAGCGAGATTCGCCGCTACATGCTGGAGAACGATCTGGTCGAGGCTATCACCGGCCTGCCCACCGACATGCTTGGTACAAAGATTCAGCTTAGCTTGGACGATGTGAGAGATTTGCCAAATTCAGTTCCTCCTCTTGGTGAGCAAATTCAAATCACTGTCTTTCTCGACAACGAACTAGTCAAATTCGACACCCTCACCATCGAAGCCCAGCGTGCCATTTACCTGCTGCAAGAACGTCGCACCGCGCTGATCTCCGCCGCTGGTTACCGGCTGGATTGACGTGCGCTGCGTTTGCGCGTGATCGAAAATAGATGTGCTTCTTGTTAGATGATCCGATTCGGACTAATATTAGTCCATTCAATTAAACCGAGGTGTGCCATGCCAACCGTCAACATCCATGAAGCCAAGACTCAATTCTCCCGTTATGTCGATCAAGCCGAAGCGGGCGAGGAGATAATCATCGCCCGTGCGGGTAAGCCGGTGGCTCGCCTGGTGGCGTTGGATACAGTCACCAGCAAGCCGCGCAAGCTGGGGCTGGGTAAGAAAAACTTCACCTTCCCTGAACAATTCGACCGCTTGAATGCCAGCGAAATAGTAGAGATGTTTGAGCAAGGTAAGTAAATGATCGCGCATGTTTATTTGCTGGATACCAATGTGTTGCTGGCGGCATTGCTGGCACCGGAACGCTTGCCGCCAGAGGCGGTGGCAGATTTAACGGATGCGTCCAACACGGTGTATTTCAGTACCGCGAGCATTTGGGAGGTGGCCATCAAGCGTTCGTTAAACCGGGCGGATTTTGATTTTCTTCCCAAGGATATTCATCGACTGGCATTGGATACGGGCTTTACCGAGCTGCGGGTGAAAGGGGAGGATTGTTACCCGTTAGTGAATTTTCCTTCGCATCACCGTGATCCGTTTGATCGTCTGCTGGTCGCACAGGCGCAATCGTTGCCAGCCTATTTGCTCACTACCGATAGCGTGTTGTGCCAATACTCCGAATTGGTGGTTCACCTGACTTTAAACCCATGAGTCTGCACAACGAAAGCAGCCTCGCCCGCAAGGAACTTAAACAAATGAACCCTTTGGGGAATCTCATTATGGATCATAGAGAAGGGATCATCAAAGTGTGCCACGCATTACTGCAAGATTCCAGATTTTTTCGTTTACAGCTATAGACGGATATTGATCTGGCTGCGTAATCACGTGCTAGCGGATGTCGTTAAGGCGACATAGGGGTATTCAGCATTTTGTCATCCTCGGCAGGCAAAACCAAATATTCCCAGCCTCGCTTTAAGTTATGCGTTATGAACTCTCAAGCCTGGCTGAGGTCAGTGCAATGTGCGTAGGGAAAAAGGTTACTCGCTTTTATGCTTTTCCAGTTTCTGATAAGGTGAACAATGATGTAGCTTGCTTCAATTCTGGTTCTGTTTTTGGCCTTGCTAATCAGGCACAGCGATAATCGAGTTAATTATTAATAGAACCTTAAATGAATATTCATTCCCTCAAAAATAATTTCGATAAGTTTGACCCGCATTTATTGGGCGAGCGGCTAAGGTTGGTGCGAGCACGCACCGAAGCTCTTTGCGCGCCTTTGGAAAAAGAAGATTACTGTACTCAAGGCATGCTTGATGTCAGCCCCCCAAAATGGCATTTGGCTCATACCACATGGTTTTTTGAAACCTTTGTTTTGTTGCCTTTCGCACAAAATTATCAGGTTTTTCATGATGCCTACGGATATCTGTTTAATTCCTATTACGAAACGGTTGGTACGTTCTTTCCTCGGTCTCAACGTGGACTCTTGTCTCGCCCAACCGTAGCAGAGGTTTATAACTATCGCTGTCACGTAAACGCCGCACTTGATCAAATATTGGAGAATTTTACCGGCCAGAATTGGCAAGAGATTGCTGAGCGAATTCGTTTAGGTATTGAGCATGAGATTCAGCATCAAGAGCTTTTGCTGATGGATGTGAAATACAATTTTTTCATTAATCCCCTAAAGCCGGCCTATCATCGTCAGCCCCCAATTCGGTGCCCAGAGCCACCACCATTGGCTTGGATGGAATACGAAGGCGGTGTTGTCGAGATTGGGTATGAGGGTCAAGGTTTTTCTTTTGACAACGAAAGGCCTCGTCATAAAACGTTTCTCAGAGATTTTCGCCTAAGTACAAGGCTAATTACCAATGGAGAATATTTATCTTTCATCGCCGATAAAAGTTATCAACGAGCCGAACTTTGGCTCTCCGATGGCTGGCGCACTGTCAACGAGCAGGGATGGCAAGCCCCGCTGTATTGGATAAAGGAAGAGGGTAACTGGTTGTTAACGGGATTGGCGGGTCAGCATCTTATTGATCTGAATGAACCTGTCGCTCACTTGAGTTACTATGAAGCCGATGCTTTCGCACGATGGTCTGGCAAGCGGCTACCGACCGAGTACGAATGGGAATACGCCGCGGCCCAATTGCCGATAAAAGGAAATTTTCTTGATTCCGGACGCTTCCATCCAGAGGGGACTCGAGGTTCTGGACTAACCCAGCTTTACGGCGATCTTTGGGAATGGACGCAAAGTCCTTATCAACCCTATCCGGGCTTTCGCTCTCTTCCGGGTACATTGGGTGAATACAACGGTAAGTTCATGTGCAACCAGATGGTGTTGCGTGGCGGGTCATGCGCCACAGCGGAGGATCATATCAGGGCAAGTTATCGAAATTTCTTTCCACCAGGGAGTCGTTGGGTATTCTCGGGTTTACGTTTAGCAGAGGATTTGTAATGAAGATGGAGTACCCCAATGTTTCAGTAGATATTATCGAGAATGAGAGTTTTCGGTCAGATGTGCGCGCCGGTCTGCGTCAACAACAGCGTTCAATTCCGCCTAAATATTTTTACGATGCGCAAGGGTCGGCCCTGTTTGAGCAGATATGTGAAACGGCAGAATATTATCCGACTCGTACTGAGGCAGCCATTCTGGATCAGTATAGTGCTGAGATGATGGACCGCATCGGTCAACCTTGTGCCCTGGTCGAATTTGGTTGTGGCAGCGCAGTGAAGACGCCATTGCTTATGCGTCATTTGGATTCTTCAGCAACTTGCGTACTCATCGATATTTGCAAACCGCAGTTAGAACAAACTGAGGCACGTTTGGTTGCGCAGTTCCCTGATATTGAAATATTAGCTGCGTGTGCGGATTACACTCAGCTAGAAGCGCTGCCGTTGCCGGTATCTTGTGACTTGCGACCTGTAATTTTTTTCCCCGGTTCTACCATCGGCAATTACACGCCTGAAGAAGCCCAACAACTCTTACGCAAAGCAGCCAAATTAATCGGACCCAACGGCTCAATGCTGATAGGCGTAGATTGCAAAAAAGATCCGGCGGTTCTTAATGCCGCCTATAACGATAAGGCAGGTTTGACCAAGGCTTTTAATCTCAATTTACTTGCACGAATGAAGCGAGAGTTGGGAGCCGAGATCGAGCCGGAGGGATTTGCTCATTATGCCTTTTACAATCCTGTGCCAGGGCGCGTTGAAATGCACCTGGTGAGCCGCTTTGATCAAGTTATCCGACTATCAGGTGAGGAATTTTGGATAGGCGCGGGAGAAACGATCCATACAGAAAATTCTTATAAATATCGGCCTGATGAATTTCAGAAGCTTGTGGAAAGTGCGGGCTGGCATTCGGAGAAATTTTGGACAGATGCTAATAAATATTTCAGTATCCATTTGCTTCGCGTTTCATGAATGACGACTGACCAACCTGGTTAAAAGTAGGGAGAAAAATGTACAAATTGAGTGAATATGTCGAAATGGCTGCAACGGAATATTTGCAGGAAACGGGGAAAGCTGAATTGAACGCACATTGGGCTGCTGAGTTTTTTCAGGATAACGGCGTTCAAGATAGTTATCCCCAGCAGGATTTGATCGCTTTTTGCACAATGGTGCAAAAAGCATTGACAATAAAATGCGAGAGAACCGGTAAACAAAGGTGTTTGCACTTGGATAAAGCGATCCGCCCCATCTCAAAATCCCGTTAAATTGAATCATCATGACGTTTAAATAGAGGAGTGTTTGTTCAGTATAATAAAAAATTTGAGTGCTCAATATGTGGTTCAAAAACCTTCAGATATATCGCATCATCAACTGGAATATCTCACCTGCTGATCTTGAAGCAGTACTTTCGAAACATACCCTAAATAGTTGTCTCAGAATTGAAATGCAAAGTCGTGGCTGGGTTTCTCCAAAAGCCGAAGGTGGGCCTTTAGTGTATAGTTTGGGGCAGCAAATGCTGCTCGCTCTGGGTGTGGAGAAAAAATTGCTTCCCGTTTCCGTGATCAATCAATTTGCGAAATTGCGTGCTGTTGAAATTGAAGAGCAGCAGGGATATAAGCCGGGTCGTAAGCAGATGAAGGAAATCAAGGAATTCGTTACCGATGAGCTTCTGCCACGCGCATTTGCGCTCCGTCGCAAAACCTGTGCATGGATTGATCCGGTGAACGGCTGGTTTGTCATCGATGCTTCCAATGCTGCAAAAGCCGATGAACTGGTCGAGCTGCTACATAAATCCATTGAGGGATGTTCACTTGCCCTGGTTAAAACCAAAAAATCGCCCGCTTCAGCCATGACAGAATGGCTTGCTGGAGATGATATTCCCGCTTCACTTACCATTGATCGCGATTGTGAATTATGCGGTACGAATGATGAGAAAGCGACGGTGCGTTATGTACGCCATGCTCTCGATTCAGCAGAAATTATCAGACATGTTAAAGAAGGCAAAAAAGCAACACGGCTAGCCATGACATGGCGAGACAAGATTTCATTTACTTTGAATGAAAGCTTGCAACTTAAACGTATTGTTCCGCTTGATTTTATTAAAGATCAAATTGATACCAGTGAAGAAGGGGATGCATTTGACACCGATTTTGCAATTATGACCGGTGAACTCCCACATTTGTTGGTTGATCTCATGGATGCACTGGGCGGAGAATCTGATCCCGATTAATCCAGTAAAGCTCATTGACCTTTGCCATTTCTAAGCGCTCTTGCGATAATTAAACCGTAACGGCGTGATTTGCCGAGTATGCAAAAACTTAATCTATCGCATTATTTCCATTATGAGTGAACTACAAATTAGCTTGCTCGGCATCGGCGTTGCTCTGGTGCTGATAATTTATATTTATAATTGGTGGCAGCAGCGCCAGTATCGGCGCAAGTTCGGTGCGGCGTTTAAGCATAGACATGAAGATATATTGTATCGTCCAGCTGAAATAATGCCGACAGATGAATTACTGGCTGAGAAGCTGGTCGAGAAAATAGAAGAGGCCGTATCCATTGATATATTGCCCAGAGAATCTCAGCCAGGATCCACGATAGATGCAGTGTGTGTCTTGCTGGATGAAAAGAGCGATTACATTGCAATGATTTCGCCAAAAAGCCCGGTAAGTGCAGATACACTAAAATTGTTGTGGCAGCAACGCTTTGATTTTGGTAAAAATGTTCATGTGTGTGGTTTGAATGCGGCGAGCGGCGAATGGGAGAAAGTGATTGCGGATAGCCCGTTGACCTATACCTCGTTTAAACTGGCTCTACAACTGGTTAATCGTTCCGGTGCGGTGAGCGAGGCTAAATTGATGGATTTTCGCGAACTGGCGCGAACGATTGCAGCACAATTACATACCAGTGTGGTACTGCCGGATGTGGCAAAAACTGCCGCGTACGCGGTAGAGCTTGATAAATTTTGCGCAGGGGTAGATCAAATGATCGGCCTTAATATTTTGCCGAACGATAAACGCGTACTGACCGGTAACGATGTCGCGAGCGTGGCTGAGCAGTATGATTTACGTTTGCAAGCGGATGGTGCGTTTCACCGACTTGATACGTACGGACATACGCTATTCAGCCTGTGCAATGAAGACAACTCCCCATTTCAACACCACACTTTGGGTCAATTGCATATAGACGGCCTGACTTTGTTGCTGGACGTGCCGCGTGTGGAGCAGCCCTCTCTGGGTTTTGACCAGATGGTGGCTTTGGCACGACAGTTGGCTATCGAATTGCATGCAACTATTGTGGATGCGAACCATGTGGCATTAAGCGAAGATAGTATTACGCTAATTCGTGAACGCATTGCTGCTGTTGAGGCTGAAATGCAGGCAAGCCACATTATTGCTGGTAGCGCTCAGGCGCGCAGGCTGTTTTCCTAGATTTTTCTTTCAGATTAGGTTCCATTGATGAGTGAATTGGTGCCGCAGCGTATCGCGTATTTGCGTGGAGAAATCGAGCGGCACAATTACCAATATCATACGTTGGACGCGCCACTGATTACCGACGCGGAATTTGATGCAATGTTCCGTGAATTACAAACTCTCGAAACACAATATCCCTCACTTGCTACACCGGACTCGCCTTCCCAGCGAATTGGTGCTGCGCCGTTAGTATCCTTTGCCAAAATAGTACATCGCTCGTCGATGCTTTCGCTTAATAATGCCTTCAATGAAGAAGAGGTGCGGGCATTTGATACCCGCACCCGCGAGACATTAGGCGTGGCCGAAGTAGAATATTCAGTCGAGCCTAAATTTGATGGCCTGGCCGTTACGCTCACCTATCGCGATGGAATATTTGTGCAAGGTGCGACGCGCGGCGATGGTGAGGTTGGCGAAGATGTGACGCAAAACCTGCGCACCATAAGGAATCTCCCATTGCGATTGGACTCAGGGCGATTAGACAAATCCATTCCGTTTATAGAGATACGCGGCGAAGTGCTAATGTTCAAGGTTGATTTTAACGCGCTGAATCGCCAGCAAGCAAACAAGGGTGACAAACTGTTCGCCAATCCACGCAATGCTGCGGCAGGTTCGTTGCGCCAGCTCGATTCGCGGATTACTTCTAGTCGTCACCTGAGTTTTTTAGCTTATGGAGCAGGTGCGGTTGAAGGATTTACATTGCCTGACACGCACGCCGGGCAGGTGGAGTGTTTGCAAAAGTTGTCTGTGCCGGTGCCACAGGAGCGCCGCGTAGTGCACGGAGTAGACGGATTACTTGCCTATTACCGCGAAATTGGTGAACTGCGCCACAAGCTCCCCTACGAAATTGACGGCGTAGTATATAAAGTCAATAACATCCCACAACAAACAAAATTAGGCTATGTGTCACGGGCACCGCGCTTTGCGCTGGCGCACAAGTTTCCGGCAGAAGAAGCATTAACTACCGTGCTGGATATTGAAGTACAGGTGGGCCGCACGGGCGCATTGACTCCGGTAGCGCGTCTGGCTCCCGTATTTGTCGGTGGAGTAACGGTGACCAATGCCACGCTGCACAATGAAGAAGAATTGCGCCGCAAGGATATCCGCATCGGCGATACGGTAAGCGTCCGGCGTGCCGGCGATGTCATTCCGGAGGTGGCGCGTGTCTTACTTGAACGGCGTCCTGCTGATGCGCGTGAATTTTTTATGCCGCAGACCTGCCCAGTATGTGGTGCTCAAGTTACCAAACAACCGGATGAAGCAATATGGCGCTGTAGTGGCGGGCTATTTTGCCCGGCACAACGCAAGCAGGCACTATGGCATTTCGCTAGCCGCCGTGCTCTGGATATAGAGGGGTTGGGCGAAAAATTGGTTGACCAACTGGTTGAGCAGCAATTGGTGCTTACACCTGCCGATTTATATAAGCTAGATAAATTGAATTTGCAGACGCTGGCCCAACTGGAGCGTATGGGCGAAAAATCCGCCCATAACTTGCTGGATGCAATAGAACACAGTAAGCAAACTACACTCGCACGTTTCATCTACGCGCTGGGAATCCGTAATGTGGGCGAGGCAACGGCGAAAGAGCTGGCGCGTCATTTTGCGACGCTGGATAATTTTATGACGGCCGACGAAATACGCCTGCAGCTTGTGCCGGATATCGGGCCTATTGTTGCGCAAAGTATTTCAACGTTTTTTGCCGAGCCGCATAACATTGAGGTGATCACCCAATTATGCGCTGCTGGCGTGCAGTGGCCGGAACAGGCCGAAAAGGCAGTGCAGGTATTAGCGTTGAACGCTAAAATTTTTGTATTAACCGGTACGCTTGCCAGCATGAGCCGCGACGAGGCAAAATCCAGACTGGAAATGCTCGGCGCGCGCGTAACAGGTAGCGTGTCACAGAAAACTGATTATGTGGTGGCTGGCGCCGAGGCGGGTACCAAGCTCGGTAAAGCACAACAATTAAATATTGCTGTGCTGGATGAACAACAATTTTTGCAACTGTTAAATACAAACGAAATATCATCAACCTCTGACTAAGTCGTAATTTTTTTGAAAATCTTTAGGGCACCTCTAAAAATTCAGATTTCGTCACAATACGTTGTTGCTCAAAAAAATGTTTCCTTACATATCAATTATATGCTGCGTCAACATTTTTTATTCGCGCCTAGTCTTGTTTAGAACTCTTAATTTTTAGAGATGCCCTTTAACCGGAAAGTTATGGAGAAATATTATGACTAAAATTACTAAAGCTGTATTTCCGGTAGCTGGATTGGGTAGTCGTTTTCTGCCCGCCACCAAGGCCAGCCCCAAGGAAATGATGCCGGTAGTCGACAAACCGTTAATCCAATATGCGGTGGAAGAGGCGGTGGCAGCGGGTATTACGGATATGGTGTTTATCACTGGCCGTAACAAACGGGCTATTGAGGACCATTTCGATACGGCGTATGAGATTGAGGCTGAACTGTTTGCGCGCGGCAAGCGCGAGCTGTTACGTGCAGTTCAGGAAGTGATTCCCAGACATGTGAATTGCATTTATATCCGCCAATCAGAAACGCTAGGACTCGGTCATGCAGTTCTGTGCGCGCGACCGGTGATACACAACGAACCGTTTGCGGTGATTTTGGCCGATGATTTGATCGCCGGAGAAAAATCAGCCATTAAACAGATGACAGACGTATACCAGCGCTATCAATGTTCCGTGCTCGGTGTTGAGGACGTGCCACATTCGCAGACAGGGCACTATGGCATAGTCAGCAGTAGCAATGTTGAACAGAATGTGGAACAGGTGCGTGCCATCGTTGAAAAACCCAAGCCGTCAGATGCGCCTTCCACACTTGCGGTCGTGGGGCGCTATGTGTTGACGCCGCGTATTTTTCATCACTTGGCGCAGTTACAGGCGGGGGCAGGCGGTGAAATTCAGCTGACCGATGGCATTTCAGCGCTCATAAAGGAAGAAAAAGTGCTGGCATACCGGTTTAACGGTATTCGTTACGATTGCGGCTCCAAGCTGGGCTATCTCAAAGCAACGGTAGCATTCGGCCTTAAGCATCCGGAGCTGGGTGAAGAGTTTGCTGCTTATTTGGCAACGATCAAGTAATGCTTTCCAATCAGCAGGCGAGCGATATCCTGAATCAAGCCGAGTTGATTATTTCAGCGGAAGAAGTACAGGCGGCCGTAACGAATGTCGCGCAGGAAATCAATACGGTATTGGCGGGTGATCATCCACTATTGTTATCCGTAATGGGCGGTGCAGTGGTGTTTACCGGGCAGTTGTTGCCGCTGCTTACATTTCCGCTCGATTTTGATTATGTGCATGTATCGCGCTATGGCAGTAACCAGCAAGGCGGCACTTTACACTGGAAAGTTGAACCACGCGAAAATGTAGCCGGCCGCGTGGTGTTGGTAGTGGATGACATTCTCGACGCGGGTGAGACGTTGGTCGCAGTTAAGCAACGTGTACTGGATTTGGGTGCAACCAAATTTTACAGTGCGGTATTTGCTGATAAACGGATTGGAAAAGCTAAACCGATCCATGCCGATTTTGTCGGGGTAGAGTTACCTGACCGCTTTGTATTCGGTTTCGGCATGGACATACATGGTGCGTGGCGCAACCTACCTGCGGTCTACGCAACGAGGAAAAAATAGATCTGGTCATGTTAATGTAACACTTGCCATGTATAGTGTTATGTACTGATTAAATGTAATAAATATTTTTTATACTGCCTGGATTATAGAATGCAGATAATTCTGGAATGAGTGAATTCTAAGTTTTCCAAAAGGTAATAACAAATGTTAGCGATTATTGGTGGTACGGGACTGACACAACTGGCTAACCTGGAAATATCACATCGACAGGTGATGCGCACGCCCTATGGTGAACCTTCCGGAGCGATTACCTTTGGTCATTTGCGCCAGCATGAAGTCATGTTTATTGCTCGTCATGGCTACGGCCATACGATCCCGCCGCACGAGGTGAATTATCGTGCCAATCTCTGGGCGTTAAAAGAACAGGGCGCACAACGCATTATTTCTGTAGCCGCGGTTGGGGGAATCCGTGCTGACCTGTTACCCGGTGTGCTTGTACTGCCAGATCAGATTATTGATTACACCTATGGGCGCCAGTTCACCTATTTTGATGGGCGCGATTGCCCGGTAACGCACATTGATTTCACCCAGCCGTATAGTCAGGAACTACGCCAACAAATTCTGAATGCTGGCAGGTGTGCTGACATCCCTTGCCTGGATGGCGGAGTATATGCCGCCACTCAGGGGCCGCGACTGGATACGGCAGCCGAAATCAACCGCTTGGAGCGCGACGGAGCCGATATGGTGGGCATGACCGGTATGCCTGAAGCTGCCTTGGCCAAAGAGCTCGGTTTGAATTATGCCGCGATTGCGGTGGTCGTAAATCATGCTGCCGGCCGCGGTAGCAGTCACAATGGCGTGCATTTGGAAACCATCAGTGCAGTGGTACAACCTGCCATGGCGCGCGTGCGCAACATTCTTGAATGCGTGGTGGATTCTGATGTCGATTAGGGAAGTATTGCGTATGGGCGATGCGCGCTTGTTGCGCCGCGCGGAAGAGGTAATTGATTTCGATACGCCAGAATTGCATGCCTTATTGGTCGACATGCGCGATACCATGCAAGCACTGAGCGGGGCAGGGTTGGCCGCACCACAGATAGGCGTGAATTTGCGTGTAGTGATCTTTGGTGTGCAGTTCAATCCGCGCTATCCCGATGCCGAAGTAGTACCAGAAACGGTATTAATTAACCCCATTATCACGCCGCTAGTAAAATCAGGTAATCCATTAAGTGCAGTAGATTTGCATGAGGGATTGACATTGAGTCCGGATAAGGTAGAAGGGTGGGAAGGCTGTTTGAGCGTGCCGGGATTGCGTGGACTCGTACCACGTTTTCAATCCATCCATTACCAGGGACGGGACGAATATGGCGTATTAATAGACCGTACGGTAAATGATTTCCATGCTCGCGTGGTACAGCATGAGTGCGACCATCTGGACGGAATTTTGTATCCCATGCGTATCCGCGATTTCAGCCAATTCGGCTTTACCGATGTGTTGTATCCAAACCAACAGTTGGTGGACGAGTAAGGTGGTAAAAGAGTGTGCAATTGATCAGTATGGGTTTGGGAGCTATGCGAGATTTATTGGCTCGGCCAGATCATGTTTGAATTCCGTTCGCCTTTCAACGGGTTCGAGACGAACGGAATTCATGCTTCACCGTACCGGATCAATAAGTGCGTTCTATGTTGGCTATACCGGCGCACAAAGAACGATGCCCTCAGAAGCCCAACCCTTGGAAACCATTTCATCAATATCAGCACTCAACGTGGAATAGCGGTGGTTGGAATCCCACGGATTTTTGCCGCCGCTTTTCGGGTAAGCGTTGTTGTAAGCACGATAGACCGGCTGAGTTCCAGTCATGCACTGCATCTGCCCTTGTGCATCTGCAACAGGCATAACGCTGTAAAAACCATTTCCCTCAAAATTCCACTGCTGTGTGCTGGCGGGTGTCGGGATTACCTGCATGGCCTTGAGTTCTTCACACTCACTTGCTGAAACCGTAAAGAAGTGTGAATTCGGCCCGGGCGACATACTGCCGTAAAAGCGGCACACCGGCACAAAACCACCCGAAGCGAAGGTACGTCCGGTGCGCACGAACTTTCCGGCGCCACCGGCGTCAACCGTGGCCTGCTCGGTAGGATCAGATGCATAGAAATAATGCCCGCCCGGTGCGTTCGGAAAATCCAGCGTATTGACGTACTCGACCACCGTTCCATCGGCCTTGGGCGGGGGAAGGGTTACCGGAGAAAACGACGGTGCGTAAAGTTGTGCGCTAAACGCCTCGGCGGCGACCAAACCCACGCCATAACCAAAATAATAGGTTGCCCATGGCGTGTCATCCAACCGAATTTTAACGGGCACTACCTCGATCTGGTTACCGTTTAAAGTAGTCATCCTTTGCGGCTGGGTACGTGAGGCGGTGAAAACCATTTGCGTGAGAGTACAGGGAGCAGTTATACAATAATTACTAAAGACTGTTCCCAAATTTGGGTTGCCATGTTCATCATAACTTAGCACGACGTTTAGAAGGACCGCCACAGATAGATGCGTCGTATTGGGTGGTACAACATATGGCTTCCAAGATATTGTTTGATTGATATTGCTGGACTGTGAGCTCGAACTAAAGTCCCCTATGAGTGTTGCTGAAAAACCGTATTCGTTAACTGAAACCCCTGCGTCCGACGATAAAGCGACGAGAGGTAAATTAAGATCATTTCCGTAATAAAGGTTTAAATACAGAGCATTGTTAGAGTCAGATGTCTTCACCAAGAAAGGAGTAAAAGCACCAGGTGCAGAGACTGTTCCAAGCGGCGCAACCAGATACTTGTCAAACGAGGCTGCCGTTGCCACAGGCAAGGCGTTAACAAACCATACCAAAAGCCCAATCAGAGCCACGTTGGATTTAATGATGAGCATATTGCCTCCAAATATTAATTAGAGAAAAGTAAGGGAAAGCCGCGCGATGTAAGTGGCTAATACACATGAGCAACAAAATTCGTCGTCACCGTGCCACCTGTGCCAGTGCAAGTGAGTTGCCACCGATAATAGATGCGTGGACTGAAATATTAATAAACATGATGGTAACCAGGCCGATTTCTATGCTTTGGCTGACGTGCTGAGTATTTAGTCTTTGTTTCTGGATTATATGTAGGACTTCAATTTGCAACTGGTGTTAAATTTTTTCGTTGCTTTGTTATTTAGGGAAGTACTGATTAATGCGCGTTTAAAAATTAAACATATTTTATAATCAACTTGTTACGTGCGCAATTCCGCGATTTTTTAAATTAATCAGCATCTCCTTAGTACTTCTCTGATGATAAATTTTCTACCTATCGAGGTGCCCGTGTCAGTTAGACCACTACTGTTTAGAAACATGGCGATGAAGCCATGATAGGTAAATATGTCAAGAGTTAAGGTAATAAGTATAATAAGTTACATTAAAATCATTTGCTTGAACTTAATTTAGATAGCCCTTGGCTTGCTGCGGGGTTGTTCATTCATGCACGATGCAAAAAGTCCACTGCTTCACTTAAATCACGCGTGCGCTTGAATGGCGGTAAGCTTTGCCATATTCGTTTGCCGTAGGATTTTGCTATTAAACGCGGGTCACAGATCATTAGTACGCCACGATCGGTCTCGTCCCGGATCAAGCGCCCTGCACCTTGCTTAAGATTAATGACTGTGCGGGGCAACTGATATTCCATGAAGGCGTTACGCCCTTGGCTGGTAATCTGTGCAAGGCGTGCCGCCAACACCGGGTCATCCGGCGGGGCGAACGGTAGTTTGTCTATTACCACTAACGAAAGCGCTTCGCCGCGCACATCCACCCCTTCCCAAAACGACTGGCTGCCTAACAGTATGGCGTTGCCGTGTTCGCGAAAGCGGCTCAACAGCTCATTACGGGAACCTTCACCTTGCAACATCAGCGGATAGTTAAGCTTTTTGCGTTCGAATTCAGTCATTAAAATTTCATGAGCTCGTTGCATCGCGCGCAGGCTGGTGAATAGCAAAAATGCCCGTCCCTTGCTGGCCTCGATCAACGGAAGAGCCGCCAGCACCACCGCTTCGGTATAGCCAAAATTATTTGGGTCGAGCATATTTTGGGGCACATATAGCAGCGCCTGCTCAGGGTAATTGAAAGGACTGTCCCAGCAGGCAGTTTGAGCCTCAAGCAATCCCATTTCAGATTGATAGTGCGAGAAATCCTGCTTCACTGTAATCGTGGCGGATGTAAAAATCCATGCACGCGGGTGACCATTAATTTGTTTGGCGAATATTTCTGCGATGGACAAAGGCGTGGTGTTGAGTTGCACGGATTGGTGAAATATTTCCAGCCAGCGTACCTTATCTGCTTGCTTTTTATCCTGCCATTGCAAAATTTTTTGCGCCATCTCCTGTCCTCGTTGCCAGCAATTCTCCAGCCCCTCGCTGCGCTCTGCTTGTTTCTCCAGCAGACTGTTAGCCTGTTTGAGTTTATCGTTCAGCACAACCATGGCATCCGTCCAGCCGGATAAATCTTCAATGGCGAAGGCAGTCATGCGCCCTTCGTTCTGTTTGAAGACCAGGCGCAAGTCACGCGCTGCTTTATCCAGCGAGTCGGTGGCAGTGGGAAGCGCGGTAAAGTCTTTAGCCGAAATCGCCGCTTCTAATCGCACGTCTCGTGCCAATTCGATGATTTGTGAGGTTGAAATACTTTCGCCAAAAAATAAGCTGGCGGTCTCGGGCAATTGATGTGCTTCATCGAAAATAACCGTATTGCAGGCTGGTAGCAGTTCTGCCAGACCTTCGTCGCGCAGCATCAAATCAGCGAAAAACAAGTGATGGTTCACTACCACCACATCGGCCCGCATTGCCTCCTTGCGCGCCTTCAACACAAAGCAATCTTTATGATGTGGACACTCTTGCCCCAGGCAGTTATCGCGCGTTGAAGTCACCTGCATCCAAATAAATGCATTCTCTGGCACATCGCTTAAACCACTTTTGTCACCAGACTGCGTGATCTTCGCGTACTGCACAATCTTGGCCAGATAGCGCGCATCCTCGCGTGTGGTAAAGCGGCCATCAGATTGCGTGCGTTCGAGGTGGTAATGGCACAGATAATTGGAGCGGCCTTTGAGCAATGCTATCGAAATCGGCACTTTCAGCGCATCACGCACCGTGGGTAAATCGCGCTGGAATAATTGGTCTTGCAAATTTTTTGTGCCAGTGGAAATAATGACTTTGCCGCCTGCAAGCAGGGCAGGGACGAGATAGGCGAAAGTTTTGCCTGTTCCTGTGCCTGCCTCTGCGATGAGCTGTTTATTAGCGGTAATCGCCTGCGCGATGGTTTGTGCCATTTCAACTTGTTGTGGGCGTGCGCGAAAATTGGGAATGTGCTCTGCCAGCGCACCATCAGGCGAAAACAGAAATGCGATTTTTTCATTTATCATTGTTAAAACAGTAATCCAACGAATCAAGCTATATATTAATTGGCATGGTATCACTGCATGAAAGCAACGGGTGACGGATAGTTTGGATAGAGTTGTTATTGTCGGTTATGGATAAAATAAATATTCCTAGTGATTTTCTGTAGTCTAATTTCGGGGGGTAAAGTCGATGCGGTTTGTAGTAAAACTATTTACCCTCTAAAACGGGTATTACTATTAGTTAAGGAAGCACGGAACTTCTTCAGCCTTCGCCACTCAGAACTGTTACAATCTACCAAGTTTTGTAGCAGATCATACTGGGGGCGACTTGGCTTCGACGTGGGTTGCAAAGCAGAGTAGGGCATACCGAGGACCCGCAACCTCGTAAATCAGCTGGAAAACCAATAGTCGCAAACGACGAAAAGTACGCTTTAGCCGCGTAAGTGGTTAGACCTCACACCCTGCTGTCCGTGGAGGGGCTCAAGGCCGAAAGGCCGCGATGAGTGAGGTCATATACACGGAATCGTGTCATGCAGGGTTACTTTGTATGGCATTAAATTTAGGTAACTCGTTCGGTAGCAGCTTGTCGGTTAGCGTCTACCGGATAAAATTAAATAACTTGACTAAGTATGTAGAACTGCCTGTAGAGTGCTTGCGGACGCGGGTTCAATTCCCGCCGCCTCCACCAACAATACCCCCAAAGGGTTCCAATAAGTATTGCCTCGCCTTGCCCGTCTATGCGCGAACCAGCGGGCGATGCAGGGCGCAAGCCAGTGGACGGTGCGCGTGGATGCAGGTTTATCTAAGGCAAGGGGTGGCAGTGCGGACGGGTGCGGCCATGCCTTTGCTTCACTTGGCCGCTGGGGGGATGGGGGGATGAGGGGCGTTAGCGGGAAAAGCGCCCCCCCACATAAGCCGCGAAGCGACAACAACAAGACAAGATATAGATCGGCACCGAACACCAGCCCCGTTTTGCTGCCCCTCACCGCAGGTGATGGAATTTGACTTTGACTTGTGTGGCGGTATTTACCTGAAGGGCGCAAGACATAAAGACCTCTTATGCGAACCCGAAGGGCGGGAGCTTTTACCGGCGCGCACGCTTTGCATAAGACGCCGTTATGTTGAATGCCGCCACACAATAACCGGCGCAGCCGACAACGCCTTGCCGGTACGTTACGTTACGAGGGCGCGGCACGTTCGGGCTACCACTGCACCAGCAGCCTGCGAACGGCGAGCGCTTGATGGCGTAACGGCTTCATGCGAAGCCATGAAGTGCGACGGCGTGAAGCGGCTGCGGCAACGGAGGGAAACTAGCGTGTTACAGCGCGAAAGCCGAGGGCGGGTTTATCGCCTTCGGCGCTCTGTCAGATTACCACTGCGATAGCGAAGATGCGGGGCTTGCGGGATTTATTGCAAGCGCCGTGACTGAGCGGTTCATGTTCAACGTCGCCCAATCACACTAGGACGTAAAAAATACGGCCACCCTACGCCTTGAATGTTAGTCACCTATACATTACTATCCAATTATGAAAATCAAGGTTGAAGAATATATTTGCCCGGATGGCTCAAACCCATACAAGGCATGGTTTGACGACCTTGACCCACAGGCTGCCGCCAAAATAGTTACCGCCAAATTGCGCCTGGAACTTGGAAATACGTCCAGCGTGAAGTGGTTTGAAGGCATTGGCGAATACGTCATCGACTGGGGGCCGGGTTACCGTGTTTACCTTGTCAAGAATGGTGACACGCTCATCATCCTGTTTGGCGGTGGCACCAAGCGCGGTCAGCAGAAGGATATTGATAGGGCGAAGGCATTGCACCATGAATACAAGGCGCGGAAGAAGGCAAAGTCTGCCGCTGGCAAAACTGATAAAGCAAAGAGGTGATCACATGGCACTAACCCGAAATTTTAAACAGACAGTCATCGAGCGCGTGGAACGCGACCCCGAGTTCGCGAAAGCGCTGCTTGATGAAGCGGCAACCTTATTTCTGAGCGGCGACCCCGAAACGGCGCGCCTCATCCTTCGCGATCTCGTGAATGCCACGGTGGGATTTGAGCAACTGGCCGTGTTGACTGACAAACCCAGCAAAAGCCTGCATCGCATGTTATCGCCCAAAGGCAACCCAAGCATGGATAATCTCGCTGCTATTTTTGGTGCTGTCCGTGCGCGCCTAAAGGTGGGAATTGAAGCTCATACGGTTGAATTAGCATAGCAGGCTGCCTTGCATTGGCTTGGTACGAACTGCGATGATTTCACTTTTGCGGGACGCCGGTTCAATTCCTGAATACCGCTCAGTGTCCAGAGGCATCCGATTACGCTGGGGGTATTATTGGGGGTATTAGCAGAAATCGCACCATAAACTTTTTGGCTAATATCTAAGGCCAATGCAGCTTTACTGGACGCGGGTTCAATTCCCGCCGCCCCATCTAAAGGTCTCCAGAAACCACCGGAGACCGATGCAGCCAAGCCACTTCAGTGGTTTGGCTGTTTCTTTTTCAAGTGGCGAATTAGTCCAGAATGGCCTGTTTTTGGCTATGGATGGTCACGGTTTGGTCACATCGTATGATTGACTGGGTGACCGCCATACTTCCCTGTTATCACTCCGAAGCAATAACCGGAGGGAGAATTGCATGTATTTCGCCGGAAGGTGAAATCGAAACTTGTTTGGCTCGGATAACCTTATCGGCCTTGTGGAAGAAGTTATGCACCGCCTGATTCCGCTTCTGAGACTCTCCCCCACCCTTAGTGATCTCAATGCTTGGAAGACTGGGCGATATGACCTTAACCGTGTAGACAGTACTGCCATGTGGGATTTGCCAATAAGAGCCGATGTTCGTTCATGGCTACGTGCAGCTGAATTTCAATCCAAAAGCCGTCATCGGCGCCCTGTTACTAGAGGCGGCACACTTTATTTTGGTCAACATTCACGGCGATGGTCAATAAAGTTTTACTCTAGCAGGCTGCTGAAAAAGGCTCATATATTTTCCCTTACCCGCCCCCTAAGAAATTTTTTCGGTCGATTCTAAATTTATAGCTTCCGTAGAAGCCTATTTTTCCGGGGATTTCCCGTTTTTCCGCCTTTTGGGCGGATTTATGGCGTGTTACGCCAATAATCGCCTCATCCTGACCAGGTTGTACGCTGCGGCCGTAAACAGAAATAGCTGGTTCACCAATGATTGCCCGCTCCGCCGTTCCCGTTGCCTGACTTACGCTGGCCTGTACGATCAGACCGTT
>NZ_CAKMAA020000003.1 GCF_924101635.2 Candidatus Nitrotoga sp. HW29
TTCCAATGAATGTCGCTTCGCGCCGTATACCGCAAAGATCATGTTCAGTGTCTCGAGCCATATCCACTTCCCACGGCTGGGCCAACTTGAGCAGCGCATCCAGGTTGTAGCCGTGCTTGCCTTTGGGTTTGCGAATAAGCTTTTTGGTCATCCTGCGGGTTTTGGCGGCCTTTGATCCGTACCAATGAACTTCGTACCACGCAACACCCAGGGTGTTGTCACGCATTCTGGCCTGTGCATACAAGACGCTCTTGTGTTCCCAAGCTCTTGTCTTGTTTTCTGCCATGGCAAAATCAAAGTGTTGCTTGCACAAATCTGCCGCCTTCGTTTCAAGTACTTCCAGTCTGACTCGCAAGATGCTGATCGCATCACCCACTTCCATTTCATCAATAACTTGCTCTTCCATGATTTTCTTTACCAAAACAACAATGATTTTGCCGCCGTGCGGAAACTGTCGTTTCAGCGCAACTTTACTTCTACGCGCACCGCCGTTTCCGCTCGGCAGATGGGATCAATTTACAGCACACCGAAAAGCTCACAACGGAACGTTTTACAGAATTTACTTTCTTGTTTTTCATCCGCTTAAATGCAGGACGATTTACAGGAATCGGCACAAGCCCTGGCGTGACCCACGGCAAACGGTGAAAAGTAACCGTCGTCTCTTGTGCGTCCATTTCAATTTGGTATTCCGGGATAGCGTTATCCGTCAGCAGTCCTTTCACGGAATTTTTGAATTTTCGCAAGGGCGAGGAACATCCGGTCAAACGGTGCAATTCATTAAGGGATACAACCCACGGCTGCCACTCGCCACACTGTATTTTGGCGAGCATGTAGATCAGCCTGTGTAATGGTGTGAGCGAAAAGTAGTCCGAATGCATGGCGCACACTTGCGTCCAGTCTGTCGCGCAATTGTAGAGCCGCGCTGGCAGCTCGATACTCACCGCATCAATGCGACCATCACGATCCCGCTCTGCCTCATAACGAATCAAATTGAAGCTGTCGCCACATTCCTTGATTTCATCCGGTGGGCGAATGTTCGTTGTGATCTTACTTCCGGCGAGTCTATCCAGCGCCTGAGCCAAGCCATCGTATTGAGCCCCACCGTTCCCGCGTTTGCTGAAATCAAGAAAATCGCGTGCGGTAAATCGCAGATTGCGACTCAAATCCTTGTGCCGCTCATCAAACAGCGCATTGGCCAGCCAACTCACGCAGTAAATCAAAACATCCATATCGCGCACGGTCGGAAGCCCAGATGCACTGAGTGTTATCTCGAAGAACTGTCCATCCAGATCGAAGCGTCGAGCCTCTAAATCCACAGCAGACAAAGCAAAAAGTGAGCAATGGACAGGATTGCTGGAAGTGCTGTCAGCACTCAATACATCAGCAAAGTAAATGTAGCTAATGGACGCGGGCGATATGAGAACCGGCATTGGAGGTGTCGCGAAACGAATGTGATGGGAGTTTAGTTTGTTCGATTTGGCGCGATAGCGAGATTCTCGGCAAATTTGCCGAGAATCTGCCGAATTATATTTTCTCCCTCATCAATAATTCGCACACGTGCTGTGGACGTACTGTGGCGCTTGTTGGCTACGGTGGCTACGGTGGCTGCGCTGCAGGCGAACTGGAGACGGCTCTGTAGATGTTGTGAAGTTAATTTCAAGGAGAAGGCAATGAGCGTGATTGGAATGGATATTGGTTACTCAAACCTGAAGATTGTTTATGGCGACAAGGAAGGCGACCCGATATTGGTTAACCGCCCGGCAGGCGCAGCGCCATCGGATCACATCGGGCAAAGAATCATGGGGGATGATGATGCCGTGCGCGTCCTGGTGAATGGTCGCGAGTTCGCCGCAGCGATCAGCCACGACAGAATCGAAAACTGGGCGCGCGAGCTGCACAAGGATTACACCGCAACGGATTCCTACCGTGCGTTGTTTTATTCCGGCCTCTTGCTGTCCGGTTTGAGTAAAATTGACAAGGTTGTGACCGGATTGCCAACCAGCCAATACTTCGACGCCAACCTTCGTGCCCGTCTGGTCAAGACCATGAAAGGCGAGCATCAGGTTACGCCGTGCCGGAAGGTTGTAGTAAAGGATATCAAGATTATGCCTCAACCTTTGGGCGGGTTTGTGGATTACTTGCACGGCCTCGCCGACCCGAGCCAGGTTGAGGATGCCAGTATTCTAGTGGTCGATCCCGGCTTCTTCTCGGTTGACTGGGTATTGCTGGTTAATGGCGAATTCAAGCGAGCCTCATCTGGAACAAGCCTGGATGCGGCCTCGGTCATTCTGGATGAGGCTGCAGCGTTAATTTCCAAAGATCATGGCGGCAACCCTGGCAGGGGAAAGCTGGAGAACGCAATCAGATCGGGACGCAACACCGTATCCGTGTTTGGGGCGCGTATAGATATTGCGCCCTATCTGGCAGATGCATCATCCAAGGTTGGCCACATTGTTGGCGCGCAACTTCAAGAATCACTCAGAAAAGAAGATTCTGATATCGACACGATTGTACTGGTTGGAGGAGGCGCTCCCTTCTACGAAGCGGCAATCAAAGCTGCTTTTCATCAGGTTCCGGTATCCGTAGCCCATGATTCTGTATTCGCAAATGCGAGAGGGTTCTGGCGTGGAGGTGCTGCCTAAGATGCGCATTACCATCAATTATTTCGAGGGGTATCCAGAATTGCAGGCCGACCTGTCTGCATTCCCGCTGCGCGCCAGAGCGGAACGGATGCGGTTGCTGGGTTTGCTCTCTTTTCTACGGTTAAATACACAGCCACTAATGTGGACAACAAGAGCGATGTCTGCCCCTGCTTGATGTACGAAAGCGTATTGCCAGGCATCCTTCCTGGTAGTGGCGTGGCGTCGCCATACGTGTCTTGCCATATCTTGCGCAAAGATCGCCAAGCGACCCCGGTCATGGCATGTACAAGCGGAATGCGCATTCCCTCGCGAACCAGCGTAATAGCGCTGATATGGTTTCTGATGAAGATGTCGTCGGTATTCATCAGACCTGTGACTGCGCGACGAGAATGTTTGTCATGTACGCGCGTCTGGTGGTTTTTCTTTCAACCAATGCGCGGAATGTCGCATCGTCAAACTTGAACGTGAAACATGGGGCGATCATGTCTTCTGCAAGTGCGTCAAGCTCGTCAAGCGTCATGCTTTTGATTAGCTCAATCGCGAGCCTTGGCATGCCCGCCAGCAAATTAGGTTGTTCGTCCGAGGCTGATTGCCTGGCAAGGTAAAGGAATCTCCTGTTCAAGTCTGCAATGTCTTTGCGTGTGGTTTCGTCCATTCCAACTCCCCCTTAACTTTGCTTCATCAGTCTGGTAAGTGATTCGCGAATGCGCTGCGGCAGGCGGTCTAATTGCGCCTGAGACGACTGTCCGTGATCCGGGTATTCTCTTGCTTGGGTGACTACCTGTTGCTCATTGGCTTCGCGTCTTTTGCGCTGCTCGGCAATCATCGGGGCTCGTTCCGCTGTGAATGAGCCTGCTGACATGCGCTCCACCATCCCTCTGACGTAGCCAATGGGATTCGTGATAGATTTGGCGAGTTGTGCGCCGTGCAGTTCGTCAATCAGGGTCTGCCAGTGACTGGGCGGCACTCCGCTGCTGGACAGCAACGCTCGGATCGCATCGCGCTGACCGGTCTGGATGGATGGAGGAAAAATCAAATCCACCACCACGGTGTTTTGACCCGACAATTCCGGCTCGGCGTTGCGCGCGCTTTGTGGTGGTGGTTTATATGGTGGTTTATATGATGTATTGGGTGCAACAGCTGTTGCACCGTTAAGTGTTCCAGATTGCACTGTTAAGTGTTCCGAATTGCACCGTTCCAGTAGCGGTGCAGAATTTTCACCGTTAGCAAAATATCCAGTATCCATAATGGTTTCATCTATCGGTGCAGAATTTGCACCCTTATGATGAATGTCGGAAGATGCATTTTTCGTATTGCCACCTCCATTGCCGCAAGGAGGGGTGCTTTTTGCACATTTAATGAAGAATTCAAGATGAATTTTGTATTCGGTGGACCTGTATTTTTTTCCTCTGATGCGACCACCCGCGCTGATTTCGGCAACCGAGATAAAGCCGATCTGCTCCATCTTTCGGAGTTGGTACTGCACGCTGCGCTCAGACTGGCGAGTTTTTTTGGCGAGTGCGGGAATGCTTGGGAAAACCTTGCTACCCTCGTCATCGGAAAAGTCAGCTAACGCCAATGCAAGAAGCATTTCACCTCCTCCTTCTGGATAGTGCTCAAAGACCATGCTCATGACTTTGACACTCATTGGTAAGCTGTTTTAAGGGGGGCCTGCAGCAGTGTTAATGTCCGGGATACCCCTATCCCTCGCAGTAACTCAGATGAGGCGTGGAGGAGACACCTGAGAGAACAACCCTCACCTGATATGTGCACGCCCAATTTGATTACATCGTTGTTCACGTAACACCCGCCGTTCGTATTGCCGAGCTCTCTCCGCTGACATAGGAATAGTTTTAATTGACACACCCACTCATTAAGTATATTTATACTAAACCACAAAGTCAATTAATTATTGACAATGCACGTATAGAATCGTTGTACAATTTGAAAATGACTATAGGAGCTAGAATCAGACAATTGCGCGAGCGCAACACTCTTTCACAGGAGAAATTCGGCGATTTGTGTGGCGTATCCAAGGCATCGGTATCTCAATGGGAAATAGGCATCGCAACGCCGCCAACGGATCGCTTGGTAGCGCTCAGAGAGCACTTGGTATTTTCCTTTGATTGGCTTATTGCTGGTGAAATTGACAACAACTTTGCGCTTACCAGGCCGTCAATACAGAAGTTGATTGCTGTGGCTCAACCACTCCCCGATAGCGCCGTTGCAGCTCTAACGCGAGAAGGGGGTGTGTATGCTGAACTCATCTCGCCTGAAAAATTACTCAAAGACACAAAATAATATCATCGTGATTCAGATTCAGCTCAAGCTGTTTTGAACCGGCGCGAAACAAAATACCCGTACCCGATTAAAGCTACCGCCCCTAGCTGATTGCCCTGCCGCAGTGGTGTTCAGCAATTACGGGCAATTACTTTGCCAGCTAGCCTCCTCGCTTGAACCGCATGCTCCATTCGCACTACAGCAACCCTTATTGATTCGGCCCTCAAACAGTTTCAAGCGGCGTATTTTACGTAGGGGTCCTGG
>NZ_CAKMAA020000004.1 GCF_924101635.2 Candidatus Nitrotoga sp. HW29
TCTGCGCCGCGCATTGGTATCTCTTCACATTTCAATGGCGATATTTTACCAACTACCAACACGGATGGCGTTTTTCAGCAGCCTGCTAATAAAGTCTTCTGCGGAAAATAAAATGAAACTGAACACAAATCTATCCGAGCGGGTTGTTCTACATTCGGAAAATCTGCCTTGGGTGCCAAGTCCGGTAGTTGGCGTTCAGCGACGCTTGCTGGCGCGTGACGGCGAAGAAGATGCTCGGGCGACTAGTATCGTTAGATACGATCCGGGCTCGACATTTTCATGGCACGTTCATCCTCATGGTGAAGAGATTGTGGTGCTCGATGGAGAGTTCGTGGACGATTACGGCGTTTACCCTGCCGGTACTTATATCAAGAATCCGCCCGGTTCGACGCATGCGCCGCGAAGTGATGCCGGATGTACACTTTTTGTCAAACTCCGTCAGTTAAATGATAGTGACTTAAAGCGGGTTATTGTCCGCCCATCGGACTACCGGTGGCATCCAGGTATGGTCAGGGGGCTTGACGTTTTAGCACTGGATCAGTTCGGCACAATTCATACGGCGCTAGTGCGTTGGGCGCCAGGAACCTTCTTCAGCAAACACCAACACTTTGGGGGTGAAGAGATTTTCGTATTGCAAGGTACATTTCAAGATGAGTACGGGCATTATCCGACCGGTACTTGGATTCGAAGTCCACACATGAGTACACATCAACCTTACTCTGAAGTCGGGTGCCTTATTTTTGTCAAGGTTGGTCACTTGCTCTGACGATGAGCCTATGGGGATATTGCAAATGACTCCATTCGTCATTTTTAAATTGGCCACTAAATATTGGTGTTTTTTGTAATAGTCCGTAACAGTTACTACAACCTTAATTGGGGTTGAGTCGGTGACGTGATAGAGTACGGGATCAATAAGGTCACTCATTGATGATTTTGAATTTAAGCAAGCTATATTGACCATACATTACCGCATTGGCACAACTGTTCAACCCATTCTTAAACTGTTAAATATTGCAATAGTTGAAATGGTAGATCAATCCCGCCTTGCGCAGGCCAACTGGGTAATTCCTTCGGGGAGCTGATGTAGCCATAGCGGGCGATAATGCAGCGCATTCCGGCAGCCTGTGCTGCTTCCGCATCGCGCTTGTCATCACCCAGATACAGGCAGTGTTGTGGCGCGATTTTTAGTAATTCGCTGGCTTTTAGTAATGGATCCGGGAAGGGCTTGGCACGCGCGCATGTGTCACCACTGATCAGGCAGGCAGCGCGCTGCGCATAGCCCAGTGCTTGCATCAGCGGTAGGGTGAAGCGATGGGGTTTGTTGGTGACGATGCCCCACGGCAGGCCATGTTGCTCCAGCGTTTCGATCAGCTCAGCCATTCCGGGGAACAGGTTGGTGTGGACACAAATATGGCTGGCATAATAATCCAGGAAGACGCTGCGCAATTCCGCAAAATCTGGCGCATCCGGTTCAATGTTAAAACCCAGTTTCAGCAAGCCGGCGGAGCCATGCGAGGCTTGGGGGCGGATCGCTTCCAATGGCAAGGGAGGTTTACCATGAATGCTAAGCAGGTGGTTAAGAGCGGCACCCAGGTCGGGTGCAGTGTCCGCAAAGGTGCCGTCGAGATCGAACAGGACGGCACTAGTCACGACGACAGGCGAGCAGGTAGTTGACGTCAGTGTTCTGGCCGAGTGAGTAGGTTTTATAGAGAGGATGGTAACTCATGCCGCTGATGTCGCTGATGTGAAGCCCTGCATTGCGGCAAAATTGTGCGAGTTCGGATGGCTTGATAAATTTAGCATAATCGTGCGTGCCACGCGGCAGTAAATGAAGTAAATATTCCGCGCCAATCACTGCAAAAAGGTAGGACTTCGGGTTGCGGTTGAGGGTGGAAAAAAATATGTGACCGCCCGGTTTGGCTAGTTGTGCGCAGGCATTTATGGTGCTGGATGGATCGGGTACATGTTCGAGTAATTCCATGCAAGTGACCACATCGTAGTAGCCTGACTGTTCTGCAACCAGGTCTTCCACGGCGATGTTGCGGTAATTTACTTGTTGACCACTTTCCAGCAAGTGTAATTTGGCAACTTGCAGTGCTTTGTCACCCAAGTCAATGCCCGTCACCTGCGCGCCAAGTGCGGCCATACTTTCCGACAGGATGCCGCCGCCGCAACCGACATCCAGCACAGTTTTCCCGGCTAGCGCCGCGATACGGTTGATATAGTCCAGACGCAGCGGGTTGATTTCATGTAGTGGTTTAAATTCGCTATTGGAATCCCACCAACGGTGGGCAAGCTGACTAAATTTTTCCAGTTCAAGTGGATCAGCATTGGTCATGATGTGCGTATAAATTCAGAATGAAGGGCAGAATGTAACAAAACTTGTCTTGAACCGCCAGTTGATCTGGCGACTTAATTTCAGGCTCCGGGCGGTAAAGAAATTATGCTTTGTCTCGCTTAAGGTGGGCATGTTAAACTTACAAATTGTTTTGCAAGAAATTTTAGAGCATTCGCTATACCTATGGAACAATTCGCTAAAGAAATTCTGGTAGTCAGTCTTGAAGATGAGATGCGTAAGTCGTATCTCGATTACGCAATGAGCGTGATTGTTGGGCGCGCATTGCCTGATGTGCGTGATGGCCTTAAACCGGTACATCGTCGCGCGTTGTTTTCCATGCACGAACTATCCAACGACTGGAACAAGGCTTACAAAAAATCGGCGCGTATTGTCGGTGACGTGATTGGTAAATACCATCCGCATGGAGATACGGCGGTGTACGACACAATCGTTCGTATGGCGCAGGCATTTTCGCTGCGCTATCCTTTGGTGGACGGTCAGGGTAACTTTGGCTCGGTGGATGGCGATAACGCAGCGGCGATGCGTTATACCGAAATTCGCATGGCGCGTATTGCGCACGAGTTGCTGGCCGATCTGGACAAAGAAACCGTTGATTTCGGACCAAACTACGATGGTTCCGAGCACGAGCCGTTAGTGTTCCCGGCGCGTTTTCCCAATTTGTTGGTCAATGGTTCAACCGGCATTGCTGTCGGTATGGCGACTAATATTCCGCCACATAATCTTGGCGAGGTGGTTGATGCCTGTCTGGCTTTATTAAAAAACCCTGATCTGGATATCGAGCAATTGATCGAATATATTCCAGCGCCGGATTTTCCAACTGCTGGCTTTATTTATGGTTTGGCAGGTGTGAAGGAAGGTTACCGAACCGGTCGTGGGCGCGTGGTAATGCGTGCGCGAACCCATTTCGAAGATATTGAAAAAGGGAATAACCGCCAAGCCATCATTATCGATGAGTTACCCTATCAAGTGAATAAAGCCACCTTGTTAATGAAAATTGGCGAGCTGGTGCGCGAAAAGAAAATTGAGGGAATTTCCGAAATTCGCGATGAGTCGGATAAATCCGGAATGCGCGCTGTGATTGAACTAAAGCGTAATGAAGTACCGGAAATAATCCTCAATCAATTGTTTAAGCTGACCCAACTGCAAGACAGTTTCGGTATGAACATGGTCGCTTTAACCGACGGCCAGCCAAAACTGCTTAACTTGAAGCAATGTTTGGACGCTTTCTTGCGCCATCGGCGTGAAGTGGTAACGCGACGCACGATATTTGATTTGCGCAAGGCGCGGGATCGGGGCCATATTCTAGAGGGTTTAGCTGTTGCACTGTCTAACGTGGATGAGATCATTGCGCTGATCAAAGCGGCCGCGACGCCTGCGATTGCCAAGCAAGGTTTAATGGCGCGAACATGGCGATCTTCACTGGTCGAAGAGTTATTAAGTCGGGTGAGTGATGCCTCGCGTCCGGAAAATATGGCGCCGGAATTCGGTATGTCAGGGCAGGGCGAGCAGCGTGCTTATCGACTTTCAGACATACAAGCCCAAGCGATTCTGGAGTTGCGCTTACAGCGTTTAACCGGGCTGGAGCAAGATAAAATTGTCAGCGAATATCGCGAAGTGATGGACAAGATTATCGATTTGCTCGATATTCTGGCCAAGCCGGAGCGCGTAACGCAAATTATCGTCGACGAGCTGGTTGCGATTAAAGCACAATACGGCGACAAGCGCCGTAGTGAAATTGTCACTCATACTCAAGATATGAGTATGGAAGATTTGATTACGCCGGAAGACGTGGTGGTTACGATGTCGCATGGCGGTTACATGAAAGCGCAGCCGTTAGCGGAATATGTAGCGCAGAAGCGTGGTGGTCGCGGTAAACAGGCTGCTCCTCCTAAAGAGGACGATTTTGTGGATAACCTGTTTATCGCCAATACGCACGATTATATTCTGTGCTTCTCCAGCCGTGGCCGAGTGTACTGGATCAAGGTATACGATGTGCCGCAGGGTGCCCGTACTGCCCGTGGCAGACCGATTGTTAATCTGTTACCACTGGAAAGTGGCGAAAAGATTAATGCGATTCTGCCGGTAAAAGTGTTCTCGGACGATCAATATGTATTCTTCGCTACCGCCAAGGGCACGGTGAAAAAGACCGCGTTGTCTGATTTTTCCAACCCGCGCAAGGCAGGTATTATTGCCATTAATCTGGATGAAGGTGATTATTTGATTGGCGTAGCGTTGACGGATGGCAAGCATGACGTAATGCTGTTTTCCAATGGTGGTAAAGCGGTACGTTTTGACGAAAATGATGTACGTTCCATGGGGCGTGTATCGCGCGGTGTGCGTGGCATGAAGCTGGCCGCGAAGCAACATGTAATTGCACTACTAGTGGCGGGTGATGAAAGCCAAGCGGTATTAACTGCAACCGAGAACGGCTACGGCAAGCGCACGCCGATTTCAGAATATACACGCCATGGCCGGGGTACTCAGGGCATGATTGCGATTCAAACTTCCGCCCGGAATGGCAAGGTGGTCGCGGCTACATTGGTAAGCGAGGAAGATGAGATTATGTTGATTGGTACGAATGGTGTACTAATTCGTACTCGGGTCAAGGAAATCCGCGAAATGAGCCGTTCCACGCAAGGCGTGACATTAATTAATTTAGGCAAAGACGACAAACTGGCCGGCTTGAGCCGAATTGCCGATCCTGAGCCGGAAGATCTTTCCCATTTAATCAAACCGATTTAAAGACCAGATTTAAAGAGTAGACAAGTTATGGCGACTTATAATTTTAGCGCAGGCCCTGCAGTATTGCCGCATGAGGTATTACAACAGGCACGTGAGGAATTGTTAGACTGGCATGGTAGCGGTATGTCCGTTATGGAAATGAGCCACCGCGGCAAGGAATTCATGAGTATTGCAGCTGCGGCAGAAAGTGATCTGCGTAGCCTGCTTGCTATCCCGGCTAATTACAAGGTGCTATTCCTGCAAGGTGGAGCGCATTTGCAATTCGCCATGATCCCGCTAAATCTGTTACGTGGCAAATCTTCTGCTGATTACGTTAATACGGGTGAATGGTCCAAGAAAGCGATAGCCGAGGCTAAAAAATTTAGCAGTGTAAATATAGTGGCTAGTGGCGCAGATAAAAATTTTATTAATGTGCCGATGTTTGATACGTGGCAGCGTGACCCCAATGCAGCTTACTTGCATTACACGTCGAATGAGACGATAGGCGGAGTCGAATTCAATTGGGTTCCGGAAACCGGTGAAATTCCTTTGGTAGCGGACATGTCGTCCAACATTCTATCGCGCCAGATTGATATATCTAAATATGGCCTGATTTATGCCGGAGCGCAGAAAAACATTGGTCCGGCTGGGTTGTGTATTGTCATCGTGCGCGAAGACTTGATTGGTCATGTGTCACCGGGCACGCCTACTATGTTGGATTACAAGATCCATGCTGACAATGATTCAATGTATAACACGCCCCCTACTTACGGTATTTACGTGGCCGGGCTCGTATTTCAGTGGCTCAAGCGCAATGGCGGATTGGCGCAGATGGAGCAGATCAACATTAGCAAAGCAAATCTGCTGTATCAGGCGATCGACGTTAGCAATGGCTTTTACAATTGCCCGGTTGTCAAGTCGGATCGTTCGCGCATGAACGTGCCATTTACCCTGAAAGACGCCAGTCTGGATGGCGAATTTCTCAAGCAAGCGGATACGCATGGCCTATTACAACTGAAGGGGCATCGCTCTGTCGGTGGTATGCGCGCTTCCATTTACAATGCGATGCCGCTGGAAGGCGTGCAGACATTGGTTGATTTTATAACGCATTTTGCAAAGCAATATGGCTAAAACTTTTAAGATACTGACGTTAAATAAAATTTCAACGGTGGGTTTAAACCGTCTGCCCGCTGCAAATTATATTGTTGGCAACGAGATTACGGAACCCGATGCGATTTTGGTGCGTTCGCACAATATGCTGGAGATGACTATTCCGGCTGGTGTAAAAGCCATCGCCCGTGCAGGTGCGGGTACTAATAATGTGCCAGTAAAAAAGATGAACGTACGGGGTGTGCCGGTCTTTAACGCTGCGGGTGCCAATGCTAATGCGGTGAAGGAGTTGGTCATCGCGGGTATGTTGCTGGCCTCGCGAAATTTGATTGCTGCACTACATTTTACCGCCGATTTGAAGGGGGATGACGCCACGCTGCACAAGCTGGTTGAGGATGGCAAGAAAAATTATGCCGGAATTGAATTGCGGGGTCGTACCTTGGGCATTATTGGTTTGGGTGCTATTGGTCGCCTGGTGGCGGATGCAGCCATTGGTTTGGGCATGCAAGTGGTGGGTTACGATCCTGATATTACCGTGGAAGGGGCATGGGGGCTGTCTTCACAGGTAAAAAAAGCGCACAGCATAGAAGATTTGCTTAAGCAAAGTGATTTCGTTACGTTGCATATTCCCTTGCTGGATGCAACACGAGGCTTGATTAATGAACAACGTGTACAAGCGATGAAACCAGGGAGCGTGCTGTTGAACTTTGCGCGTGATGGTATTGTGGATGAAGACGCCGTATTGGCGGGTATTGCCGCCAAACGAATTAGCTATTATGTATGCGATTTCCCTATGCAGAAGACGCAGGGCAACCCGGCGGTGATTGCGTTGCCGCATCTGGGTGCTTCCACGCAAGAGGCGGAAGATAATTGTGCGGTAATGGTGGCAGAGCAAGTGCGCGACTATCTGGAGCACGGTAATCTGAACAATACGGTAAATTTTCCGACTGTTAATATGCCGCGCGAATCGTCTTTCCGTATTGCTATCGCCAACGCCAACGTGCCGAATATGCTCGGGCAGATTTCTACTGCATTGGCTGGAGCAGGCATTAATATTCACAATATGATAAATAAATCGCGTGGTGAAATGGCTTATACCCTGGTCGATACAGATATCGCCACACCGCCTGAGATGATTGCGCAGCTTGCCGCTATTCCGGGTGTGCTCATGGTACGCGACTTGCCCTTGGACGCTTAAGTAATAGGATGTATGAGCAATGAGTGATGAACTCAAGAAATACCGCGAACAAATCGACTGCATTGACGAGGATTTGCTCAAATTGCTCAATCAGCGCGCGGCGCTGGCAGGCCAAATTGGCCACCTTAAGCGTGAAAATACGGTGCTACGGCCAGAGCGCGAGGCTCAGATATTGCAGCGTATGATTGGCAATAATTCCGGTCCTTTGCCGAATCAGAGTATCACGCGATTATTTACCGAGATCATGTCTCATTGCCGTGCATTAGAAACGGAGCTTTGTGTCGCATATTTAGGTCCTAGTGGAACTTTTAGCCAGGAAGCAGTCGAGAAACGTTTCGGTCACGCAGTGCTGAGTAAGCCGTGTGTTTCGATAGATGAAGTCTTTCAAACTGTAGAAAGCGGCAAGGCCCATTATGGGGTAGTACCGGTGGAAAATTCTACAGAGGGTGCTATTGGGCGTACGTTGGATTTGTTGTTGCAAAGTCCGCTCAAGGTGTGTGGCGAAGTGATGTTGCCGGTGCATCAATGTTTGATGTCGCGGGTGACGGAACTTTCTGCGATCAAGCGTGTGTTTTCGCATTCACAGTCTTTGGGGCAGTGCCAAATCTGGTTGAATACGAATTTGCCTAATGCTGAGCGCGTGCCGGTTGGCAGCAATGCCAAGGCGATTCTTTTAGCTTTGGAACAGCAGGCAGATAGCGCGGCGATCGCAAGCGCAAAGGCGGCCAAAAATTATGACATTCCATTAATGGCTGAAAATATTGAAGATGACGCGCGCAATACCACGCGTTTTTTGGTCATCGGAAATCAAGAAGTGGCGCCATCCGGTAAGGATAAAACCTCACTGGTTATGTCCGCCCCCAATCGTCCGGGCGCGGTCTATGATTTGCTGGCGCCGCTGGCCAAAAATGCTGTCAGTATGACCAAGCTGGAATCTCGTCCGGCGCGTTCCGGCGTATGGGAATACGTGTTCTATATGGATATTGAAGGACACCAGCATGAACCCAAAGTGGCAGCCGCACTGCTTGAATTAAAGCAAGTCGCCGCGTTTGTGAAAACGCTAGGTTCATACCCGGCTACCCTATAAAACCGTTTGTGCAATTTAAAAATATCGTTATTTCCGTGAAGACGAAATTTTATTTTAATGACTGAGTGCCTGCTGCTATCGGTAATAACAGAAACGAAATTAATCAAGGTATGAAATGGACTACAGTGAGTTAGCCCCTCCTTATATTCGCGCTATAGCGCCTTACCAGCCGGGTAAACCGATTGCCGAGCTGGAGCGCGAGCTCGGCATTAATGACATCGTCAAGCTGGCGTCCAATGAGAATCCCCTCGGCGCCAGCCCCTTGGCCGTGGCCGCGATGCATGCAGCGATAAGCGACATTGCGCGTTATCCTGATGGCAGTGGTTTCGATCTGAAGACAGCATTGTCCGGGCGATATCAGATTGAACCGGCATGCATCGTGCTGGGAAATGGTTCCAATGATTTACTGGAATTGGCCGCGCGCGCTTTCCTCGCTCCGGGTGACAAGGTGGTCTATGCTGATCATGCTTTTGCGGTATATGCGCTGGCTACGCAAGCGGCAGGCGCTCAGGGCATCAGTGTGCCAGCTACTGAAGGGTTCGGCCATGATCTTTCTGCAATGCTGCAAGCTGCGGTGCAGCATAAAGTGAAGATGGTGTTCATTGCGAATCCGAATAACCCCACGGGTACTTTTCTCGGTGCAGCGGAATTGCTGGATTTTCTGCGTGCAGTGCCGCCGCAGGTATTAGTGGTGCTGGATGAAGCGTACAATGAATATCTGCCGCAAAGTTTGCGTTACGATAGTGTGGGCTGGTTGTGTGATTTTCCCAATTTAATCATTTCCCGTACTTTCTCCAAGGCATATGGTTTGGCCGGTTTGCGCGTGGGTTATGCATTGGCAGACAAGCTGGTAGCGGACATGTTGAACCGGGTGCGACAGCCGTTTAATGTCAACAGCGTCGCGCAGGCTGCTGCTGTAGCGGCGTTACAGGATGAAAATTTTGTAAGGCAAACTTGTGAATTGAATCAGGCTGGAATGGATCAGATTACGCAGGGATTGACGCGATTAGGTATCGAATTCATTCCTTCTTATGGAAATTTTGTTTGTTGCCGTATTGCGAATCCGGCCGAGAGTGGGGGAAAAGGAGCGGGTCAGATGTATCGTCGCCTGCTGGAATTGGGAGTAATTGTACGGCCGATTGCAAACTACGGTATGCCGGATTATTTGCGTGTGAGCATTGGTTTGGAAAGTGAAAATGAGAAATTTCTGTCTGCACTGGCGCAGGCGTTAGGAGAAGCAGCGTGATTATTGTAATGAACAAGGATGTTACCGACGATCAAATAAGCGTGGTGGTCAAGAAACTCAAGGACGCCGGGCTGGATGCCAATATTTCACGGGGCATTGAACGCACAGTGATCGGTGCTATTGGTGATGAGCGCAAGCTGACCGAAGAAATGTTTACCCCCTTGCCTGGCGTAGAGTCGGCAATGCACATAGTCAAACAATATAAGATCGTATCGCGTGAATCTCATCGCGAAAATACGGTGATTGATATCGGCGGCATCCAGCTGGGTGGCAAGCAAATCCAGATTATTGCCGGCCCGTGCTCGGTAGAAACGCAGCAGCAGATGGATTTGTCCGCCCAATACGTGAGTGAAGCAGGCTGCCGTTTGATGCGGGGCGGTGCATTCAAGCCGCGCACCAGCCCTTACACTTTCCAGGGTAAAGGTGTTGAAGGGCTGGATATGTTCCGTCGGGCAGCCGGCAAATTCAAGTTGCCTATCGTGACTGAACTAATGGATGTTCGCATGCTGGACACTTTTCTTGAAAATGACGTTGACGTAATCCAGATCGGCACTCGCAACATGCAGAATTTCGATCTGCTCAAAGAGGTGGGTCGTATCAACAAACCCGTCATTCTCAAACGCGGCATGTCGGCTACCATTTCCGAATGGTTGATGGCGGCAGAATACATTGCGGCCGGCGGCAACCATAACATCATATTTTGCGAGCGTGGTATCCGTACTTTTGAAACATATTACCGCAACGTGCTTGATGTGACTGCTATTCCGGTAATGAAAAAAGAAACCCATTTGCCGATAATAGTTGATCCTTCACACGCCGGTGGCAAGGCATGGATGGTCGCGGCGCTGTCGCAGGCAGCGATTGCGGCAGGAGCGGATGGATTATTGGTAGAAATGCATCCTAATCCGACTGAGGCCTGGTGTGATGCAGATCAGGCGCTGACTCCGCAAGAGCTGAAGAAGTTGATGGGCGTGTTGGGCGGTATCGCCACAGCGATTGGACGCACACTCTAATCCTATCTCACGCTGGCGGGAGAGGTGAGGAAAGTCGTGACAAAACCATTGTTTCGCAAGGTTGTTATTTTCGGTGTTGGTCTGATCGGCGGTTCGTTTGCGCTTGCCTTGCGGCGGATGAATGCGGTGGAGGAAGTGGTCGGTTTTGGGCGCAGTGCGCAAACGCTGGCACAGGCGCAACAACTGGGTATTATCAACCGCAGCGGTTCTGATCTTGCGGCCGAATTGGGTGATGCCGATCTGATAGTGCTGGCAACGCCCGTGGGTCAAATGGCTGACATCATGGATCGTATCGCACCGCATCTAGGTGCGCATACACTTATTACAGATGGTGGCAGTACCAAGTGCGACGTTGTTGATTATGCATATACATATTTGGCTGCGCATATCTCCCGCTTTATACCGGCCCACCCTATTGCCGGTAGTGAACAAAGTGGCGCTATTGCGGCACGTGCTGATCTGTATCAAAACAAAAAAGTAATTCTGACTCCGCTGCCGGAAAACGCCGCTGATAATGTGGCGCGCGTAAGACTGGCCTGGGAATTGTGTGGCGCGTTGGTGAGCGAGTTAACGCCGAAGCAGCATGACGAAGTGTTTGCTGCTGTCAGTCATCTGCCGCACTTGCTCTCATTTGCATTGGTACATGATTTGGCGCAGCGCGAAAACCGTGATTTGTTACTTTCTTTCGCCGCTAGTGGCTTTCGGGATTTCACTCGCATTGCAGCAAGCTCACCTGAAATGTGGCGCGATATTAGCTTGGCCAATCGCGATGCGTTGTTGATAGAGATGGGTCGCTACATGAGTGAACTGGAAACTTTGCGTAATGCGCTTGCCGAAGCCGATGGCAACAAGCTGGAAGAAATATTCAGTATTGCCTGCTCAGTGCGCAGTAATTGGATCCCGCAGTAAATCGGTAAAATTTATTGAGAAAGCCCCTGTCGTAATGTGAGTGGCAACTTGAAATAATTCGTAAATTGTAAATAATAGGTTGTTGTATAAATCGAACAATAGTTTTGGTATGAGTGATTTTTCATGCCGTTTCAAAAAACGGCAATAAGGAGAAAAGCATGGACTTACGAGTTACCTGTATTAAAAAGAATAACAGTCAACTTGCACATGAGCGCATTCAATTTTTAGGTGGAGTGGATGCTGAAGGAGTCCGCTGGAAAATATCGGTGGAAGAGGCAATTGAGGGTATTGCAGTTGGTAAATGGCGATTTTATACTCATGTAGGGGGGCATCCATTTTGGTTGGTGGTCGCTGTCAGTTCACTTGGGCAAAAGTATTTAAAAACTGATCACGATGGGGAGCAACCCGTTAATTTACTGAGTTTGCGTGAGTGTCCACCAGAGAAATAAATTCTATTTAACAAGGCAATTGCCATTTTTCATGAAGGCTGAAAATTTAGTCAATGGATCAGAATATTCAGAGGTGGTCTTCATCTTATATCGCAAACTTCCTTAACAAATATTGGCGCATGTCTTCATGCACATGACAACTTCTTAATTTTCACAAGCTTCAAGATGACGCCTGTTTTTGTCAAATTATTAAATCTATCTGTAATCAGTACGGGCGATTGTTGAATTCTTCCGCCATGTTTAACTGGCAGGACGGACAGCCTTTTTCCCGCCGTTTCAGCGATATCTATTTTTCAAATGATTCCGGGTTGGAAGAAAAACGCCACGTTTTTCTGCAAGGCAATCAGCTGGCCGAACGGTTCACATCCTTATCAAACGGGGAGTGTTTTGCCATTGGTGAGACAGGATTTGGTTCCGGGCTGAATTTTTTATGTACTTGGCAGCTGTTCGATGAAGTCGCCCCATCCAATAGCAGTCTGGATTTTTTCAGTGTTGAAAAATTTCCGCTGGATGAGAATGAGTTGGCCGATGTTTTGGCACTGTGGCCCCTGCTGCGGCAGTATGCGGATGAGCTTCTGGCCCGTTGGCGACGCCGTATACCCGGGTGGAACCGGTGGAGTTTTGCCGCTGGAAAGATACGTCTCACACTAGTGATAGGTGATGTAGCCGATGCGCTAACTGAAATCAGTGGTGGCATCGATGCATGGTTTTTGGATGGTTTTTCACCGGCACGCAATCCCGAAATGTGGACGCAAACTGTGTTCGATAGCATCGTGAGAGTCTCTTGGCCAGACGCCTCATTTGCCACCTATACATGTGCCGGTAGGGTGCGGCGTGGTTTGCAACAAGCGGGATTTCAGGTCAGAAAATCTCCAGGTTTTGGGCACAAACGCGAAATGTTGCAAGGTTATCTTCCCGGCTCACCGCCAGTGCGGGCTAAGGTAACAAAAGCTATCGTAATTGGCGGAGGGGTGGCCGGTTGTGCGGTTGCGTCATCATTGGCGATGCGCGGAGTCTCGGTTACTTTGATTGAAAGTGCACCGGCATTGGCTGCGGCGGCCTCGGGTAATCCGCGCGGAATATTACATATTCGGCTAAGCGCTGGCATGGACTCATTTCAACGTTTTTTACTGGCATCTTATGGCCATGCGCTTGCCCTGCTGGATGAAAAGCTACCCATTGACGGGATTGCCCGTGTGGAATGCGGAGAGCTGCAGTTGGCGTTTTCTGGACGCGAAGCGAAACGTATCGACCGGCTGGCGCAACTTGATTGGCCATCGCATGTATTACGTCGTGTGGACGCGGCTGAAGCATCCCGGCTGGCTGGCATCGAATTGGTACATGGCGGCCTGTGGTTTCCTGCAGGTGGCTGGCTGGTTCCGCCGCAGATGTGTGCAGCGTTGGCGGCGCACTCAGCCATCGTGCAGCGTACGGGTTATTGTGTAGAATCTTTGGCAGCGGTAGAGTCCGGCTGGCGGGTAGAGGGGAAAGACAAGCGCCAACAACCATGGTCTGATGAGGCTCAGGTAGTGGTAGTTTGTACCGGTTATCAGGTGAAATCATTTACGCCGTTGTCACATCTTCCGCTGATGCCCGTACGCGGGCAGATCACCTTGCTGCCTGCTACTCCGTATAGCGAAAATCTGCGGGCGATTGTATCTGCCAGTGGCTATCTTGCGCCTTCAGCCGGAGAGTTGCACGTGTTGGGAGCGACGCATGACTTTAACGATGAGGCAGTAGATTTGCGGGCAGCCGATCATGCTGAGAATTTATCCAAGCTCGCGGACATATCGCCGACACTAGCCAAGTCGATGAATATTGATTCATTAAATGTTGAGCAACTGAAGGGTCGTGCATCAGTCAGAGCTTCTGTTCCCGGAGCCATGCCGTTAGTAGGTGAATTATTGCCTGGGTTATATACCAGTCTCGGTCATGGAACTCGCGGCTTGATTACTGCGGGGCTTTCCGGGGAATTGGTCGCGGCCATGGCATGCGGACAATTGTCGCCATTACCATTTAAAGTAGTAAATGCATTGGCTCCTGTGCCAAAGATTGTAGGGTAGGCGAGCGATTGATGAATTCACGCTTCTATGCAAAGATCGAAGCTAGGACTGACGCACGAAGTAGGACAAGGGAAGTTGGAGTTATGATGACAAGCTCTATGAATAATTCATGCTTGATTTCTTTAATTTTATGACTTTAGGTTTATGATTAAAACATGGGCCTTGATGCTCAAACATTATCGTTTAACCCAAACTTAAGTCCCATACAAATGCGGGAAATAATCAAGAAACTATTCAAGCGACTCATTGAAATCTTCGTCACAGTTTCAGGGTTCATTATTGCCAAGATGCGCAATCCTCAACAGCGCTATTGGGCTGCACTCCGTTGGGTCAAATGGCTTCTCCCCGTTGCTGTTTTTGTTGATCGTTGGGTTTTTCGTCGATATCAAAAATCCCCCCTTGATACAACAGCGCTCTTAAAATTTATTCTTTCTGCCATAACGCGTTACGCCTATATTGAAATTCCCCTCCGTAGTCCTAACGAACAGACGCTCTTGGAATATCATCGTAAATACGGTGGATTCATACTATGTAGCGCTCATTTTGGTTTAACAATGGCCGTATTTGGTTTTCTTGAGAAACATGGGCTACCCGTTATGAGTATCTCTAATGGCGGTTCCGGAAAAAAAGCCTATGGTTGGAATTGGGGTTGTACTGCGCCCCTGCGTCTAATTAAACCTGATGAAAAATCCCTCATCAAAGTCCGTAAAGCACTAGCCAAAAATGAAATTGTTCTGGTTTACTGCGACCATGCACCAGATGACAATTTTCAAAATGATTTTTTGTACTTATCCCCCAATATTTTTGAATATGCGTATAAAACAACTACTCCTCTGCTCTTTTTAGGAGCTGCATTGGCATATGACGGAATGATTGAGATCGAATTTGTCGAAGCGTCGCATCCTATCCCTGCATCGGAAGAAGAATTGGTTGTGGTGATGGAGGAGTTTCGCTGCTTCGTGGCACAGCGCATGAAAAAAAGCATCAGCTTCAAAAAAAAATTACCATTGTTGGTGTGATCGTTGTGAGCACGACTACTTTGTCGCCTATTTTCAACATTGGCAGCGAGTCCATCCATTGTGCAGCGTACCGACTATCACGCTGAATTCTGGATAGCGGTGGAATCCGGCTGGAAGGAAAAATGAGCGTCAGCAACCATGGTCTTTTAAGGTTTTGTTCTCTGAGATGCAAAAAATGAATTATGAAAAAGCCTTGGAGATTCGGCTAATTGCATTTTTTAAATTTTCCATTGAGGTGGCGAAAGACAGGCGAATGTAGCCGTCACTGCCGAAAGCCGAGCCAGGCACGATAGCCACACCCGCTTGTTCCAGCAAGTATTCGGACAATGCGACGTCGGTAGCCTCTTTGATGAGGTTTTTCTGGTGCAAAGCCGCAATAACCGGACGCACGTCGGGGAACGCATAGAACGCCCCGCCACTCGCTATACATTTGACACCAGGGATTTTGTTCAGCGCATCCACTACGTAAAGATGTCGTTCGCGGAATGCATTGAGCATCGGCACAATGCAGCTCTGATCCCCGTTCAAAGCTGCCTCTGCAGCGACTTGTGAAATCGAAGTGGGATTGGAGGTGCTTTGTGATTGCACATTTTCCATTGCCGTAATGATGTGCTCTGGTCCTGCGGCATAACCGATCCGCCAGCCTGTCATTGCGTAAGATTTGGACACGCCATTCAGAACCATTGTGCGTGAATAAAGATCAGGGCAGGCATTCAGAATATTGACAAATTTTTCGTCACGTAATGCGATGTGCTCATACATATCATCGGTGGCTATCAGTACCTCAGGATATTTGCGCAACACTGCACCCAATGCTTGTAGCTCTTCCAGGCTGTAAACTGCGCCGGATGGATTACTTGGACTATTGATGACCACTATTTTTGTTTTGGTTGTGATAGCCGCAGCTAATTGTGCAGCGCTTATTTTGAAATTTTGTTCGATACCTGTTTGCAGGATTACCGGTTTGCCTTCTGCGATGAGCACAATATCCGGATAAGATACCCAATAAGGTGCCGGGATAATTACCTCATCGCCGGAATTGATCAAGGCAAGCGCCAAGTTGAAGAAACTTTGCTTGCCGCCGCAGGAAACCAGAATCTGTTTTGCAGTGTAATCCAGCCCATTATCGCGCTTGAATTTGGCGACGATAGCCTGCTTCAGAGAGGGTGTACCTCCCACTGCGGTGTATTTGGTGAAACCCTTGTTGATCGCAGCGATAGCCGCATCTTTAATATGCTGCGGCGTATCGAAATCGGGTTCACCTGCACCCAATCCGATAATGTCTTTTCCTTCTGCTTTTAATTTGGAAGCTCGCGCGGTAACGGCGAGAGTAGGGGAGGGTTTGATTGCTTGTACGCGCTTCGATAGTTCCAAGATTGTATCCTTCTGGGTTCAGAGTAAACTGTCCCGTATTTTAAAATTTTTAATTTAAATTTGGCTGAAATTATACCGTGATTAAGACTTTTCCTAATAGTCCCTATTTCTTGCACCAACCTTTTGAACCGGCGGGCGATCAGCCCACTGCGATTGCGCAATTGGTCGAAGGAGTAAATGAAGGGCTGGCTTTTCAAACGTTGCTTGGTGTGACGGGTTCCGGTAAAACATTCACTATGGCGAACGTCATCGCCCAATTAGGGCGGCCAGCCATCATCATGGCACCAAATAAGACATTGGCGGCACAGTTGTACTCTGAAATGCGTGATTTTTTTCCTGAAAATGCAGTGGAGTACTTCGTTTCCTATTACGATTATTATCAGCCAGAGGCATATGTTCCGTCGCGTGATATGTTTATTGAGAAAGATTCCAGCATAAATGAACAGATTGAGCAAATGCGTCTGTCGGCTACTAAATCTCTGTTGGAGCGACAGGACGTGGTAATTGTGGCTACCGTTTCGGCCATCTATGGTATCGGTGATCCGGTAGATTATCATGGCATGGTTCTACACCTGCGTGAGCATGAAAAATTAATTCGGCAGGACGCAATCAAGCGCCTTACAGAGATGCAGTATGAGCGTAACGATATAGATTTTTCGCATGGGCACTTTCGAGTCCGCGGCGATGTAATCGATATCTTTCCGGCAGAAAATAGCGAACATGCATTACGATTGACAATGTTTGACGATGAAGTGGAAAGCTTGTCGCTATTTGATCCACTGACCGGCCATATTTTGAGCCGCGTGCCACGTTTTACCGTGTATCCGTCCAGTCATTACGTCACGCCGCGCAGCACCACATTACAAGCTATAGAAACGATCAAGGTTGAGTTGGCTGAGCGCATAGATTTTTTTCAGCGTGAACATAAATTGGTGGAAGCACAGCGTATCGAACAGCGTACACGTCACGACCTGGAAATGCTGAACGAAATCGGTTTTTGTAAAGGTATCGAAAACTATTCGCGCCATTTGTCCGGGCGCAAGGCGGGAGAGCCCCCCCCTACGTTGATTGATTATCTTCCACCCGATGCATTGATGTTTATAGATGAAAGCCATGTGACCATTCCACAGATCGGTGGCATGTATAAAGGAGATCGGGCGCGCAAGGAAAATCTGGTTAACTATGGTTTCAGAATGCCATCCGCGTTGGATAACCGTCCGTTACGTTTTGACGAGTTTGAACACGTAATGCGCCAATCCATATTTGTTTCGGCGACACCGGCTGTTTTTGAGGCAGAGCATACCGGACAAGTGGTGGAACAATTGGTGCGCCCGACTGGATTGATCGATCCGCAAATTGAAGTGCGGCCGGCCACACACCAGGTGGATGATTTGATGTCTGAGGTTAATCTGAGAACGGCCAAGGGTGAGCGAGTGTTAATCACCACGCTGACCAAGCGTATGTCGGAAGATTTGACCGAATATTTTTCCGAGCACGGTATTAAAGTGCGTTACTTGCATTCAGATATTGAGACTGTTGAGCGGGTGGAAATTATCCGTGATTTGCGTTTGGGCGTGTTTGACGTGCTGGTCGGTATCAATCTGCTGCGTGAGGGCTTGGACATTCCAGAGGTGTCGCTGGTAGCGATACTTGATGCTGACAAGGAAGGCTTTTTGCGTTCGGAACGTGCGCTTATTCAAACCATAGGTCGTGCTGCACGCCATATTAACGGCAGCGCTATACTCTACGCTGATCAAGTTACCAATTCAATGCGCCGTGCTATCGATGAGACGGAGCGCAGACGGAACAAGCAGCTATTGCATAATGAACTGCACGGTATTATCCCCCAAGGTGTGCAAAAGCGTATCAAGGACATTATTGAGGGTAGCTATGAGCCAGATGCTGCTCACAAGCAATTGAAAATAGAACAAGACCAGGAAAAATACTTGGCGATGAGTGAACGCGACCTTGCCAAGGAAATTAAACGGCTGGAAAAAGAAATGTTGCAGGCAGCGAAAAATCTCGAATTTGAGCGTGCCAGTGAATTGCGCGATCAATTAAAGAAATTGCGGGAGAGTGTATTTATGTCCTCACTTTGAGTTGGAGTAGTTTGAGCTACTGATATATTACAATATGTCTTTAATATTGTACTGAGTAAAATAATTGAAAAAAGTTAGCGTTTTATTTTGCTGCATGGGAAATATTTGTCGATCACCCACCGCTGAAATCGTGTTCCGTGCACGCGTTGAGAAAGCGGGATTGACACAGCATATCTCGATTGATTCGGTAGGTACGCATGATTACCATATTGGCAATCCGCCGGATCCGCGAACTCAGCGTGCTGCGTTACAGCGCGGGTACGATATGAGTATGTTGCGCG
Organism: Candidatus Nitrotoga sp. HW29; assembly: GCF_924101635.2. Classification (GTDB taxonomy): domain Bacteria; phylum Pseudomonadota; class Gammaproteobacteria; order Burkholderiales; family Gallionellaceae; genus Nitrotoga. Next base: position 18,929 of record NZ_CAKMAA020000004.1, read on the forward strand.
GGCGACAGGTTGAGGCTGCCGATTTTATTCGTTTTGATTATGTGCTGGCGATGGACGATACTAATCTTGGCATTTTGCACCGGTTATGTCCGGTGAGGGAGCGAGGGCGTTTGGGATTATTCCTGGAATATGCGAGCCGGCATAATGAGCGTGAAGTTCCCGATCCATATTATGGTGAAGTAGATGGTTTTGAGCGTGTACTTGATATGGTGGAGGATGCGTCAGACGGTTTATTACGGCATATTCAGAAGACGCTAATGTGAAGTGGCGGGTTGTGTTGTTGCGTAGGTTTTCGATGCTGAATAATACAGAAAAATAATAAGGCCGCGCAGTTATTATATTGCGCGGCTTTATTATTTTTTAGGTTCTACATTATTTTGTAGCAATGCTATTCGTTTAATTATCAGCTCAAAGTTTGTTGGGTCTCGATTTGTACCAACGGTTCGTTGTTTACCATACTGTAAATTTCACGTGGACGTGAGCGGCGACGTGATGTTGGTGGTGCAGTTTCCGTCTGGGCGGCGGCCGCTGCTGCTGCTGAAGAACGTTTGACTGCGTCAGTTTCGATCTGCACTAACCCGTTGCCATTGATTGTAGTGTTGGCTTGAGTTGATGTATTTGTATGCTCAACGGGAAGCGGGCGCGGTTCTATATTTTGAATACTTTTGGGTTCTGTGGTTTCACTGTGGTGTGTAATCTCAACAGCGTTAATTACCGTATTAGGCGCGGTTTCGGTCAGGATAGGTTCTTCACTGGTTAGTTGTAGTTGTCCCGCTGCCTGTTGATCACGCCGTTCACGTTCACGCTGGCCACCGCGCCGGCCGCGCTTACGTCCAGTGCTCTGACTATTTTCTTCTGTTGGTTCAGTCACAGGAGCAACTTTTGCTATGCTTTCCAATACTGCTGTTTCGACTGGCACGCGTGGTGGCCGGGGCGGACGTGCAGCGCGCGGTTCTTGTGTTTTGGGTGTTGTTTGTACATTTTTTTCTACGCGGGGATGAACTTCTTCACGGTCACGACGTGAATTATTGCGCTGGCGGTTGCCTTCTGGTCGATTACTATCCGAGCGATTACCACTGGGGTTACGGTTTTCTCGTTCACGCCGAGGTGGGCTATTGGTGCGCGGTTTGGTTACTATCTTTTCGGGCGTTTTTTCCGCACCCAGTGATTTGAACCAGCCTAGCAGCATAGTAAACATAGAGGGTTGCGAGCTTCCCCCGACTGCTCGCATTGGAGCGGGCTGTGGAGGCGTGACACCTTGAACGACTGCTTGGGGGCGCTGTGGTTTGGTCTCTTGCGCGGCTTTGGCAGTGACATGATTTGCTTCCGGTGTTGCCACCAACTTGTAGCTGGCTTGTAAGTTTTCGGCGGTCATGTCGTCTTGGCGCAAACGAGTTACGGTATAGTGCGGCGTTTCCATATCTGCATTGGGAATGAGCGTAATGACTACCGTTAGTCGTGATTCGATTTGGTGAATCTCAGCGCGCTTTTCATTAAGTAAGAAGGTAGCGACATCTAATGGTACTTGCACGTGGATGGCGGCACTGTGTTCTTTCATTGCTTCTTCCCGAATAATACGCAGGATGTGCAAGGCGGAAGATTCGATGCCGCGGATATGGCCGATGCCGTTACAACGGGGGCAGGGTGTGTGACTGGTATCTTCCAGGCTGGGTTGCAAGCGTTGGCGCGATAATTCCAACAGGCCGAAGCGCGAGATCTTTCCCGTCTGCACACGTGCACGGTCATAATGCAGTGCATCGCGCAGGCGATTTTCCACTTCACGCTGGTTGCGGGTGCTTTCCATATCGATAAAATCGATCACGATCAGACCACCTAAATCGCGTAGACGCATCTGCCGTGCAATTTCTTCGGCAGCCTCTAGATTGGTGTTAAGTGCGGTGGATTCTATATCCGCACCGCGCGTGGCACGTGCTGAGTTGATATCGATTGCAGTGAGTGCTTCGGTATGATCAATAACAATGGCACCACCGGAGGGAAGATTTACTTGGCGTGCATGTGCCGATTCGATCTGATGCTCAACCTGGAAGCGCGAGAATAAAGGTACGTCATCCTGATATCGTTTGATTACATGGACATTGTTGGGCATGACCGTGCTCATGAAAGCGCGAGCCTGTTGATAGATATCATCTGTATCTACTAGAATTTCACCGATTTCAGGGTGGAAATAGTCGCGGATGGCGCGTACCACCAAGCTGCTTTCGAGGTAGATCAGCGAGGGTGCTTTTTCAGTTTTTGCTGCACTTTCAATGGCATCCCACAATTGTTTGAGGTAGTTAAGATCCCATTGCAGCTCTTCAAGATTACGGCCAATTCCAGCAGTGCGCGCAATAATACTCGCGCCTTGTGGCACTTCCAATTGCGACAGGATGTCGCGCAGTTCATTGCGTTCTTCACCTTCGACACGGCGAGACACGCCGCCGCCACTGGGATTATTTGGCATCAGTACAATGTAGCGGCCAGCCAGGCTAATATAAGTCGTTAGTGCGGCTCCTTTATTGCCGCGTTCATCTTTTTCTACCTGGATGAGGAGTTCTTGACCTTCTCGTAAGGCTTCCTTGATATTGGGACGGCCGCTACTTTCTTGATTCAGATAATTGGTGGGGGAAACTTCTTTGAATGGCAGGAAACCATGGCGGTTGCCTCCATATTCGACGAAAGCTGCTTCCAGACTGGGTTCGATACGGGTAATGATGGCCTTGTATATATTACTTTTGCGTTGTTCTTTGCCAGCGGATTCAATGTCGAGGTCGATCAATTTTTGACCGTCGACAATGGCGACACGGAGTTCTTCCGCTTGTGTCGCATTGAATAACATGCGTTTCATTATATTTTCTCCCGCGCTCTGACACGGGCAGAACAAGTCTACACACGGCTAACCGTGCGCGAGAAAGTGTATAAGAGCCGTGCACACAATGCTGCTATAGCGATGTCGACGACTGTTCAAAATATTGTTCTCGTTATTAGCTTGTTAATAGTCAACAGGTGCCGCCAATTTTGTTATAGGGGCGACACGGAAAAAAATCCACAGGTGCTTTGAGCGCGCAAATCAATTACTATCACTGCTTCTTCCGGTGAGTGACATTAACCGGATTGCGTTGGATCGGGGCGGCGGCATTGTTGCCTGCTCCACACTTACGGGGAATTCGCATCCCGTTTTTCCGTTAGCCAATACGCGTTATCGGGAAGTATAAGCATAATGAATAATTTACGCAAAGAATCTGTAACCTGGACCAAGATCGACGAGGGTAGTTGCGATCAGCGCATTGATAATTTTTTAGGTAAATATCTTAAAGGGGTTCCCAAGAGTCATATTTATCGTATTCTGCGCAGTGGTGAAGTGCGCGTGAATAAAAAGCGCGTTGATCAAACTTATCGTCTGCAACTGGGCGATCAGGTGCGTATTCCGCCGGTGCGAGTCGCTGAAGCGCAGGATCGTGACTATGTCCCAGCACTTGAGTTTCCTGTCTTATATGAAGACGATGCGCTGTTGGTGATTGATAAACCATCTGGAGTAGCGGTACATGGCGGGAGTGGGGTCAGCTTCGGTATTATTGAGCAATTGCGTAGTGCCCGTCCGCAAGCCAAATTTCTGGAACTGGTTCATCGCTTGGACCGTGAAACTTCGGGTGTGTTGTTACTGGCGAAGAAGCGCTCTGCCCTGATCAACCTGCACGAGCAGATGCGCGATGGAAAAAACGATAAGCGGTACCTGTGTTTGGTATTAGGCAAATGGCAGAATAATAAACAGCACGTTAAATTACCACTCCACAAGTTTAACACTCAGAATGGTGAGAAACGCGTAATGGTGCGCGAAGACGGGCAAGCTTCGCATACTATTTTTACACTGCAAAAAAATTGGCCTGGATTCAGCTTGCTTGAAGCTCAGCTTAAAACCGGACGTACCCACCAAATTCGTGTGCATCTTTCTCATCTGGGCTTTTCTATTGCCGGAGATGATAAGTATGGCGATTTCGCGAGAAACAAAGAATTGATTAAACAGGGTTTGAAACGTATGTTTCTGCACGCGCATAGCATTACTTTGGCTCATCCATTGACGGCTGAGCCTATGAAATTGAGTGCACCCTTACCGAAAGAGTTGCAAGGGTTCGTGGATGAGTTGAATGGAAAAATTTTGTGACGAATACAGGTTGCACGCTAATTGAATAGTGGTGCCGCCAAAAATGCTAATATCCGCGCCTCATTTTTTGGTGGATTCTAATGGCGAAACGTTATGATTTGATTGTGTTCGATTGGGATGGCACAGTGATGGATTCCACCGCTGTGATAGCGGGTTCAATCCAGGCTGCATGTCGGGATTTGGGTTTAACCGAGCCTAGCGATGTTGTTGCGAAGTATGTAATTGGCCTGGGGCTACAAGAGGCGCTACGCCAAGCCGTGCCGGATTTGCAGGAGCATCAGCGTGATGATCTGGTGGCGCGATACCGTCATCATTTCCTTGCACAGGATGAGACTATTCCTTTATTTGAGGGAGCACAGCAGACGATTGCGGAACTGCACGCTGCCGGGTACTGGCTGGCAGTGGCGACGGGCAAAAGCCGGCAGGGATTAAAGCGGGCCATGCAGACAAGCGGGATGGAGTCTTACTTCCATGCTACCCGCACTGCAGACCAAACATTTTCCAAGCCGCACCCAGCGATGCTGCTGGAAATCATGGATGAGCTTGGCATTATGGCACCACGGGTACTGATGGTGGGTGATACCACGCATGATTTGCAGATGGCGCGTAACGCTGGTGTGGACGCGATCGGCATGACGCACGGCGCGCACCCGGCGGACCAGTTGCGTGCTTTGGAACCGTTGGCGTTACTAGACGATTTTGTCGGGCTGCGTGCATGGTTTAAAGAATACGCCTGATATACTGGGCACAGTTTTTATTGAGGAATAATTATGTCAGAACAAAATAGCAACTGGGAACGTGGCGTGCTGGAGAAGCTTGCTATGTCGGCCATTCAGGAGCAGCGCCGGGCGCGCCACTGGAGTATTTTTTTCAAAGTGTTGACGTTTGGCTATTTATGCGTCTTGTTATTTCTGTTTTTGGGCTGGATAGGGAAATCCGAGTCGCCGTTAAGCGGCAAGCACACCGCATTGGTGGATATGCATGGTGTGATCGCGGCAGAGACGGCAGCCAATGCCGATAGTGTCATGACCAGCCTGCAAGATGCATTCAAGGATAGCCACACGCAAGGAGTAATTTTGCGAATGGATAGCCCTGGTGGTAGTCCGGTGCAATCGGGTTATATCAATGATGAAATTCACCGTTTACGTGCCAAGTACCCAAATATCCCGTTGTATGTGGTGATCGAGGATATATGCGCTTCCGGTTGCTATTATGTGGCGGCGGCAGCGGACAAGATTTTTGTCAATAAAGCGAGCCTGGTTGGGTCAATCGGTGTGTTAATGGATGGTTTTGGTTTTACTGGCACGATGGACAAGCTGGGTGTGGAGCGCCGCTTGATGACGGCGGGCGAGAATAAGGGTTTCATGGATCCATTTTCGCCAGTCAATGCAGGGCAGCAGGAACATGCTAAAAATATGCTCGCCGAAATTCACCAGCAATTTATTGAGGTAGTGAAACAAGGACGTGGCAAGCGGTTGAAGGAATCACCCGATATATTCAGTGGCCTGATCTGGACCGGTCAAAAGAGCATCGAGCTGGGTTTGGCGGATAGCATGGGCAATATGGAAAGTGTGGCACGCGATATCATCAAGGCAGAAGATATTGTTGATTTTACTACCCATGAAGGCATCGCAGAGCGGCTCGCCAAGCGTTTCGGCGCAGGAATGGCGAGCGCTTTCTCGGGTTTATCGACTCAGGCTGGCATCAAATTTCGCTAACACTGCGCCTTTAGAAAATGGTCGTCTTCAAGAGGGGTTTCAGCTTGTCCAAGATGGTTTGAAGGATTTGCGCTTGTGCCGACGCCATGGGGTGTAAGTTGTCGGCCTGAAATTGCTCCGGCTGAACATTTTTTAGCATGAATGGTACCAGCTCCACCTTGTGGCGCTGCGCCAACCGGGAGTAGAGCGCTTTGAATTGACCGGTGTAGCTTTTGCCATAATTGGGCGGTAACTGTATTCCAATTAGTAGCACTTTTCTGTTGCCTTTCTGCGATTGTTGGATAAGCGCACTGAGATTGTTTTCGATATCGGCAATAGGCATGCCACGCAGGCCGTCATTTGCCCCTAGTTCCAGAATGACAATACTGGGGGAATGTTGACGTAAGGTTGAGTCAATACGCTGTCGTCCGCCGCTGGCTGTTTCGCCGCTGATGCTGGCGTTAATTACTTTATATTGCGGATGGCTGCGTTGTAATTCTTGCTGTAACAAGTTGACCCAGCCCGATGCCCGTGGAATGCCATACGCTGCCGATAGACTATCGCCAAAGACCAGTATGGTTTGTTGTTGTGCGCCACTTACTCCAGATAACAGGCAACACGCGCATAATAAAACTGATTTAAAGAAAGTAGAAAATTTCATGGCGTCTATTTTGCAGGTAATGAATCTGAGTAAGCAAGTAGAAAGTGGTGGCCGGCCTCTTGTTATCTTGCATGAAGTCAGTTTTACCGTCGAATCGGGTGATAGTCTTGCTATTTTGGGTGCGTCCGGTTCCGGTAAATCTACCCTGTTGGGCCTGTTAGCCGGACTGGATGTGCCCAGTAGCGGGACAGTATATCTCGATAGCGTTGATATTTTTTCTTTTGATGAGGATGAACGCGCGCGTTTACGTGGTCGTCTGGCAGGTTTTGTTTTTCAATCATTTCAATTGTTACCAGCTTTGACTGCGCTGGAAAACGTGATGCTGCCACTGGAATTACACGGCGCATCGGATGCGCGCGAGCGTGCAGCAGCTGCTTTACAGCGCGTGGGATTGGCTGCGCGTTTGAGTCATTTACCCAAACACTTGTCTGGTGGTGAACAACAGCGCGTGGCGATGGCACGTGCATTTGTTGTGCAGCCCAAAATCCTGTTTGCAGATGAACCAACAGGCAACCTCGATGCCGCCACGGGCCGTCAGATCATTGATTTGATGTTGGAGTTAAATAGTGCGCAGGGCACCACTCTTATATTAGTGACTCATGATAATGTGTTGGCACAACAGTGTGGTCGGCAGTTGCATTTGGCCGCAGGACGGATTGTGTCGTGAATACGTTGTATTTGTCATGGCTCATGTTGCGGCGGGACTGGCGTACTGGAGAATGGCGTGTGCTGCTTATTGCTTTGGTGTTGGCGGTGGGCAGTATTGCTACCGTGGGATTGTTTGCCAATCGAATTGGCTTGGCTTTGCAGCAGGAAGCAACCAGTCTTTTGGGTGCCGATCTGCGCCTGGTCGCTACACGTCCACTTTCGCCAGCTTATCGGACAGTTGCACTGCAACGGGGTCTGCGTGTGGTCGAAATTGCTACTTTCCCCAGCATGGTGGTTTATGGTCAACAGAACGTGCTGGCAGAAATTCAGGCGGTGGAATCAGGCTATCCGCTGCGCGGTAAAATTCAAATTGACGATGGCACGCAGCATGTCGCGCAAGATATACCGGCGCCCGGTACAATATGGGCGGATAAGCGCTTGCTGCAACGCATGGGTTTGCAGCTGGGTAATGAAGTTGTTATCGGCGCGTTGCATCTGCGCGTGGCTGCGCGCATGGTGCGCGATGTGGATCAGTCTGTTGGCTTCGCCAGTTTTGCACCGCGCGTGCAGATAAATGCGGCCGATCTGCCTGCTAGTGACCTGATTCAACCCGGCAGCCGTATCAGCTATAAAATGCTGTTTGCAGGTGACTTGGCACAGCTTGCCAATTTGCGTGAGTGGCTACAAAAACAGCTGGTAACGGGTGAAAAGTTGGAGGACGTGCGTGATGCGCGTCCGGAAATTCGAACCGCGTTGGAGCGGGCCGAACATTTTTTGGGGCTGGCGGCACTTACTGCCGTTGTGCTGGCAGGTGTGGCTATGGCGCTGGCCGCGAGCCATTTCATTATGCGCCATCTTGATACCTGCGCCATGATGCGCTGTTTGGGAGCAACGCAGGCGCAGGTATTGCTCATTTTTATGTACCAGTTTTTGCTGTTGGGCGTATTTGCCGTATTGTTGGGTGATTTGCTTGGTTATGCGGCTCAGTTTGTGCTGGTGCAGTCTATCGAGAGCATGCGTGAAGCGGCTTTGCCCCCGCCCGGCTGGCTGCCATTGTGGCAGGCCGCAGCCAGCGGCATAGCGCTGTTACTTGGCTTTGCCTTTTTGCCACTGTGGCAGTTGAAAAGCGTGTCTCCGTTGCGTGTTATTCGCCGTGAATTGGGCATGCCTCCGGCGCGCACCGGCTTGGTGTATGCGTCAGGCGCTGCGGTGTTGGGTGTGTTATTTTTATGGCAGGCTGGTTCACTCAAGCTGGGTTTGATCGTGCTGGGGGGCTTGGCAGCGGGTATGCTGATATTCGGCCTGATGGCTTGGTTTGCCGTGCGTACTTTAACATGGCTACCTTTGCGTGGAAGTTATGCTTTTGCGAATTTGGCCAGACACGGGCGCACTAGTGCGCTGCAAATTGTGGCGTTGAGTTTAGGCGGCATGGCTTTGCTGCTGCTTACTTTTGTGCGTGCCGACTTGCTGGAAAGCTGGCGCGGGCGCATGCCGCCGGATGCGCCGAATCGTTTTATTGTCAATATCCAGCCCGATCAGCGCGCCGCTATAGAAAAATTCTTTACACAGCAGCAATTATCACCTACGCCAGAATTATTTCCCATGGTACGGGGGCGGCTGATAGCAATCAACAATCATGCGACCAGTGGGAGCAATTACTCCGAAACGCGTGCCCGTGCACTAGTGGAACGCGAGTTTAATTTATCCTGGGCAGACCATTTGCCAACTGATAATACTCTGGTACAAGGTTCATGGTGGAAGCAGGGCGCGTCATCGGTGTTGTCGGTAGAAGAGGGAATAGCCAAAACGTTGGGTATCAATATGGGCGATACCTTAACTTACGATGTGGCGGGCAGCCAGTTTAGCGGGCGAGTGGTAAATTTGCGCAAGGTACAGTGGGATTCCATGCAGGTAAATTTTTATGTAATTGCCGCACCTAATATGCTGATAGATTATCCGGCCAGTTATTTGACCAGCTTCCATTTGCCGGCTGATAAGGCGCAGGCAAGCGATGTGTTAATCAAAGGCTTTCCTAATCTGCTGCTGATAGACACCGATGCGGTGATCGAACAAATCCGCCAGATCATGGATCAGATAGCTCAAACCATGAGCGCGATTTTTTTGTTTACCCTATTGAGTGGCTTGGCGGTGCTCTATGCTGCACTGCTCGCTACGCAAGATGAACGTATTCAACAGGCTGCCATTCTGCGCACATTGGGGGCTGACAGTCGCTATTTGCGGAGATTGCATCTGACCGAATTTGCCATATTAGGCACATTAAGTGGCCTATTTGCAGCCGCAGGTGGAACCTTGCTGGGTTGGGTGTTGGCAATTAAAGTTTTGGAAATTCCTTATCATCCCAGCGCGTTAATCTGGTTAGTGGGTGTGGGAGGTGGGATCGTTACGGTGACCTTGGCAGGATGGTTGGCTACACGGCGTGTGGCGCAGATGTCACCGTTACAGGTGTTGCAATCTGTTTAAGCAATGATGGGAAAGCGGAGAAGCTTCTCGGGAACTGTAGATGTGCGCTTGATTGCCTGCTTATTCGGTATGGAAGAACAGATCCTGTAGCATAAACCTATTTTGTTACACAAAATTCAGGACACGCTTACGCATTGAGTAAGAATTGTGCTTTGGCATGTCCTTGACTAGCCGCTTTTTGAAACCATTCAATGGCTTTTGCAGTGTCTTTGGGTACGCCTTCACCATCTCGATACATTAAGCCTAAATGGTATTGTGCTTCGGCATGTTGCTGGGCAGCCGATTTCTGGAGCCACTCAATGGCTTTAACAGGATCCTTTGGTACGCCTTCACCATTTCGATACATGATGCCTAAATTGTATTGCGCTTCGGCATGTTGCTGAGCAGCAGTTTTTTGAAACCACTCAAAAGCTTTGGCCGTATCCTTAGTAACCCCTTCGCCATTGGAATACATCCAGCCAAGGTTATATTGTGCTTCAATATGTCCTTGAGCTGCCGCCTTCTGATACCACTCTATTGCTTTCGTAATATCCTTGGTGACGCCTTCACCAAAGGTATAGATTACTCCAAGAAAGAATTGCGCTTCAGCATGTCCTTGAGCAGCCGCTTGCTGGAACCACTCAATAGCTTTAGCAGAATCCTTGGATACTCCTTCCCCTTTGGCATACATCACACCAAGAAAGAATTGTGCTTCCATATGTCCCTGAGCAGCAGCTTTTTGAAACCACTCAAAACTCTTGGTAGTATCTTTGGGTACGCCTTCACCCTTGGAATATATCCAACCCAAATTGTATTGCGCTTCAGCAACGCCCTGTGTAGCAGATTTTTGTAACAACAGAAACCCGTCTTTTGGCGTTGATTCTTTTTTTTGCACAGAAGGCGTAGCAGCTTTGTTTTTGTTGCCAGCCGCTTGCACCCCAGAATTAGCAAGTATTAGAAATAACGCAGCCAGCAAAGGAGTCGAGACGATGTTCACTGTATGCTTACCTTAATCAAGTTGGTATAAGTACATATCTGATTAAATTGCTACTGGGAGATGATGAGTACTCAAAATTTCAAGATTAAGTAGGCCAATTATTCGAATTATTGGCCATTATTATTTAATAACAACGGATGGATGTATCCTTGCGCTGAAAACTAACAATCGGCAAAGCCAAGTATAGCGCAGTAATTTTTGTTTTTGATATGGTAGATATGTTTAGTGCAACATTAGTGATTTTTGCACTGCCACTGCACATACCGTTATCAATGCGCTGGGCATTATGCCTAGGGCTAGTATTGCCAACCCGTTAATGGAAATCAGCAGGCCGTTGTCAGGTTGGATGGAAATCGGGAGATGAGTTTCTGGGGCATCGAAATACATTAACTTGACGATACGCAAATAATAAAATGCGCCTATCAACGAAAATAGCATCGCTACCACAGCAAGAGGAACGTACCCGGCGCCCACTACTGCCTGTAGAACAGAAAGTTTGGCATAAAAGCCGGCCGTTGGAGGTACCCCTGCCATAGAGAACATTAGGATAAGCATCATGAAAGCGAGCCACGGGCTGCGCTGGTTAAGTCCTTTAAAGTCGTTGAGCATGTCCGCCTCGAAACCTTCACGCGATAGCAGCATGATCATACCGAAACCACCAAGGCTCATTAATACATAAATTACTACGTAGAACATGGCGGAACTGTAACCATCGATGCCGCCACTTAATACGCCCAGCAAAAAAAAGCCCATATGCGCGATAGTGGAGTAAGCCAGCATGCGTTTAAGATTAGTTTGCGCAATAGCGGTAATGTTGCCAATAGCCATGGACAGCACAGCGAGGATAGCCAACATGCCGGACCAGTGCATAACTAGCGGTTGCAAACCGTCCACCAAAATTCGCATAACGAAAGCGAAGACGGCTAATTTGGGTGCGGAGCCGATCAGCATGGTTATAGCAGTTGGTGCGCCGTGGTAAACGTCCGGCACCCACATATGAAATGGAACAGCGCCAAGTTTGAAAGCTAGACCCGCCACAATGAATACCAAGCCAAACACGAGCAGTGCCTTGTTTTCTACACCGTGTGTAATGGCATCGGAAATCGCCGCGACATCAAGCGTGCCGGTAGCGCCATATAACATGGACATTCCGTACAGGAGCAAGCCGGAAGCAAGTGCCCCTAGAATGAAGTATTTCATCGCTGCCTCAGTGGCAGTGGCGGAGTCGCGTTGCAGTGCTACCATCGCATACAGACTGAGTGATAGTAATTCCAATCCAATATACAGAGTAAGGAAGTGAGTCGCTGAAATCATCACCATCATGCCGAGCAGGGCGAATAATGTCAGTACCATGAATTCGCCGGTGAATAGTCCACGTAATATTAAATAGCTACGTGAATACACCAGTACCATGGATATAGTGAGATAACTTAATAGTTTGAGTACATCGGACATTAAGTCGTCCACGAACATATTATTGAACAGGTGAACCACGCCGGGTTCATGGGTTATCACGGTAATCAGTGCGCAACTTAGAAGAGTCAGTTGTACCAATATATAGGTTAATGTTTTATGCGGGTGGGTGACAAACAGATCCACGATCAGGATCAAACTCGCCATCACCAGCAGAAAAATTTCTGCGTAGGCGGAAGATAGGGTGGACAAGTAACTCATAAATTCCTCGGTGGGTGATAGCTTATAACTTGGAGCGGGCAATATGTACCAGCAAGTCGTTTACGGATGCGTGCATGATTTCAGTGAATGGTAATGGATATAAGCCCATGCCCAGCACAGTCAGTGCTAAAATAATGAACATCAATTTTTCGCGCAAAGTAATGTCGGTTAATTGCGCTACGTGCTGATTAGCCACCGCGCCGAAGATGACTCGCTTTACCATCCACAGTGTGTAGGCCGCGCCGAAAATCAGTATGCTGGCAGCAGTGAAGGCGTACCAGAAATTGAGTTTGACCGTACCCATTATTACCATGAATTCACCGACAAAACCGCTGGTGCCAGGTAGTCCGACATTTGCCATGGCAAATAATACAAAGAATGCGGCGAATACTGGCATTTTGTTAGCCACGCCGCCATAGTCGGCGATATTGCGTGTATGCATACGGTCATATAGCACACCTATACAGAGAAATAGCGCACCTGATATGAAGCCATGCGAAATCATCTGTAGCAGGGCACCTTCCATGCCGTAGGCATTAAAAATAAAAAATCCTAACGTAACGAAACCCATGTGCGAAATAGAGGAATACGCCACCAGCTTCTTCATGTCAGTTTGGGCCAATGCAACTAAACTGATATAGACCACTGCGACGAGCGACAGCGCGATCATTACGCCAGCAAGGTAGTGGCTGGCATCCGGTACGATCGGCATGGAAAAGCGAATAAAGCCGTACGCTCCAACTTTTAGCAGGATGGCCGCCAGTATCACAGAGCCACCGGTAGGTGCTTCTACGTGGGCATCGGGTAACCAAGTGTGCACCGGGAACATGGGTACTTTTACCGAGAATGCCATAAAGAAGGCAATAAATATGAGTATCTGCGCAGTCATCGGGATAGCCATCTGGTGATAATCGAGAATCGCGAAGCTACCACCGGACTGGTTGTACAGATATAGCAGTGCAATTAGCATCAGTACCGAACCAAAAAAGGTATACAGAAAAAATTTGACCGCTGCATAAACGCGATTAGAACCGCCCCATACACCAATAATGATGAACATTGGAATCAGCATGGCTTCCCAGAATACATAGAACAGCACCGCATCGAGCGAGACAAATACGCCATTGACCAAGCCGGACATGATGAGGAATGCAGCAAGATATTGCGCTACGCGCTTATCGATTACCTTCCAGCCAGCGATTACAACCAGCGGAGTAAAGAAACTGTTAAGCAGGACGAACAGCACCGAAATACCGTCTACGCCGAGGTGATAGTGAATGTTGAAATGGGTAATCCAGTTGTGCAATTCGACGAACTGCATGGTACTGGTCATCTTGTCAAAACCAACATACAAGGGAACAGTAACCAGAAAGCCAAGAATCGAACCAACAAGTGCAATGACACGCGCTAACGGTGCATTGCGATCGTTGCCAGTGGCTAGAACCAGCATACCAAAAATAATGGGTAGCCAGATAGCAACGCTTAATAGGGGAAATCCAAAAATCATGCTTATTCCTTCAATTTCTCGCTGTGCGTATTATTCAAACCAAGTGCGTATTGTAAGCAGCAGAAACACGCCGATAATCATGGAAAACGCATAGTGGTAGATGTAACCAGTTTGAATGTGGCGCAATACGTTGGAGAACATGCCGACCAAACGCGCAGAGCCGTTTACTATTAGGCCATCGATCAGTTTTATATCACCAAATTTCCATAAAAAGCGACTTGCTTTACGGGCACCAGAAGCAAAGAACCAATCATTAAAACGGTCAAAATAATACTTGTTGTCCAGCACTGTATAGATGAAACTAAATTTTTGTTTGATCGCTTCAGGAATACTCGGAATTTTCAGGTAAAAAACCCACGCCATCACTACCCCGGCTATTGCCAGCCAAAATGGTAGAGACGATAGCCCATGAATTGTCATGGCCCAAGCGCCGTGGAACTCGTGTCTCAGTTCTTCCATGGACGGGTGCAACTCGTGGTTGATAAAAATTGCACCTTTGAAATAGTCGCCAAATAACATTGGCTCGACAGCAAGGTAACCAATGATTACAGATGGGATCGCGAGCAATACCAAAGGCATCCAGACTACCCATGAGGTTTCGTGCGGTTTTTGGCCTGGAGCTAAACCATGATGATCGTCATGCGCAACATGGGTGTCGGCATGGTCGTCGTGAGACGTATTTTGAGAGCTATGTGCAACAGCATGCGCTTTGCCAAATTGCTCTTCGCCATGAAACACCAAGAAATACAAGCGGAACGAATAGAAGGCCGTAACGAAAACGCCAACCACTACTGCAAAGTAGGCAAAGCCAGATCCGGGAAGATGCGACAATGCCACTGCTTCGATAATACTGTCTTTGGAGTAGAAACCGGATAGAAATGGCGTGCCAATTAATGCCAGCGAACCGATCAGGAAAGTGAACCAAGTGATCGGCATATACTTACGTAAGCCTCCCATCTGGCGGATATCCTGAATATGATGCATGGCGATAATCACCGAACCAGCGGCGAGGAAAAGCAATGCCTTGAAAAAAGCGTGGGTCATTAGATGAAAAATTGCCACTGAATAAGCAGAGGCGCCCAGTGCTACCGTCATGTAGCCCAGTTGTGACAGTGTGGAATAGGCAACTACACGCTTAATATCGTTCTGGATAATGCCGAGGAAGCCCATAAACAGCGCAGTAATAGCACCAATCACCATAACAAAAGATAATGCCGTATCGGATAGTTCAAATAACGGTGACATACGCGCCACCATAAAGATTCCGGCGGTTACCATCGTCGCAGCGTGGATCAGTGCGGAAATGGGCGTTGGACCCTCCATTGAGTCAGGTAGCCAGACGTGCAGTGGAAATTGGGCGGATTTACCCATTGCACCAATGAACAGCAGGATACAGATTGCGCTAATTATATTCCACGATACACCAGGGATCGGTGCTATGTCGTTGGCGTAAAGGTGGGAGCTGGCAAATACTGAAGCATAATCCAGTGTGCCAAATACCATCAGTATCAAGCCGATACCGAGTAAAAAACCGAAATCTCCCACGCGGTTGACTAAGAAAGCCTTGAGGTTGGCGTAGGTTGCCGTAGGGCGTGTATACCAAAAACCAATTAATAAATAAGATACTAAACCGACCGCTTCCCAGCCAAAAAATAGCTGGAGGAAGTTATTGGACATCACCAACATCAGCATGGAAAAGGTAAATAGTGAAATATAACTAAAGAAGCGTTGATAACCAGCATCGTCAACCATGTAGCCTATAGTATAAATATGCACCATTAAAGACACAAAAGTTACCACCAGCATCATCATTACAGTCAGGCGGTCAATCAGGAAACCAACCTCGAACCGCGTATCACCCGCAGTCAGCCATTGATAAACTGTGCCGTTGAATGTATGTCCTGCCATGACATCCTGAAAAATCAACAATGAGGCACCAAAAGACACAGTCACTAGCAGAATAGTAATGCGATGTGTCCATGTTCGCCCCAGTAGTTTTCCAAACAGTCCGGCGATTATTGCACCAACTAAGGGGGCTAAAGGAACCAGCAAATACAGATTTTCCATAGTACTCATTTGCGCTGTTAGCCTTTCAAGCTGCCGAGATCATCTACGTTGATGGTACGCAGATTACGAAATAACACTATCAGAATCGCTAAACCGATGGCTGCTTCAGCGGCAGCCACGGTGAGGATAAAGAATACGAATATTTGCCCGGATATGTCATTCAGATAATGTGAGAAGGCGATAAAATTTGTATTTACTGCGAGCAACATCAATTCAATCGACATTAACAGTACGATGATATTTTTCCGATTTAGGAAAATACCCACTACGCCGATAGCAAACAAGATTGCTCCGAATACTAAATAATGTGACAAACTCAAGTTCAACATATACGTTCCTTATTGAATCTTCATGTAATCATGACAAATGCCGCTACACTGTGATTAGTCATCCAAGGCGAATAATTTAACAACACCTTTTGTAAAAAACACTAGATTCATACCGCTGCAGCAGTGATGTAGAGGTATATTTCACCCGCTACTGCACGCTGCTCTCTTTATTTTCTGTCACCATTGATACAATACGAAGGCGGTCTGCTTTCTTCACCAACACCTGCTTATCCGGTTTCTGTGATTTAAGATCTTTACGGCGGCGCAAGGTGAGCGCGATGGCAGCTACAATCGCTACCAAAAGAAGCACAGCCGCTAGTTCAAATGGGTACACATAATCGGTATAAATCAAACGTCCCAGCTCTTTGGTGTTACTGTAATTGGCTGTGTGTTTGATCAATTTTGTACCAGTTTCAGCTGTTTGGCGATTGCCCAGTACCCAGATCATTTGAAATACCATGATGACAGCCAGCATTGCTCCGAACGGGAACCAGCGCCAGAAACCTTCGCGCAATTGTTCCAGATTGATGTCCAACATCATTACTACAAACAGGAAAAGTACCATCACCGCGCCGACATACACTAGAACAAGGGTAATAGCCAGGAATTCCGCCTCAAGTAATATCCAGATGCCAGCCGCACTACAAAAAGCCAATACCAAGAACAATGCAGCATGTACCGGGTTACGTGCAGTAATTACGCGCAGTGCGGCAAACACGGTAATTGCGGCAAACATATAAAAAACTAATGTATTAAAACTCATCAACATATTCTCAAACCCTCAATTGTGTTTGGAACCATGAAGGTCACCTATATAAATCATTTGGAGCGAGACATTCTTGTCTATGAAAATCCAATTCGATGTAGGCTTCAGAAGTATCATTTTAAAATAATGAACCGAGTACATATCTTCATAGGAATGACAGTGATTTTAAAGATGTTCTTAACGGTACTTTGCGTCTAATGCCTTGTCTTTGGCAATTTGTTCTTCATGTTTTTCGCCTACTGCCAGTAACATTGGTTTGGTGTAGTACAGATCGCTGCGTTTCTCACCGTGATATTCCAGAATGCGAGTTTCTACAATGGCATCCACCGGGCAAGCTTCTTCGCATAGACCGCAAAAAATACATTTAACCAAATCAATGTCATAGCGTGTGGTTCGACGCGTACCATCAGTGCGCTCTTCGGTTTCAATATGGATAGCCAGTGCCGGACATACCGCTTCGCATAATTTGCAGCCAATACAGCGTTCTTCATCATTAGCATAGCGACGTAGCGCATGCAGGCCACGAAAGCGAAAACCTTGTGGTGTTTTTTCTTCGGGAAATTGTACTGTAATTTTGCGTGCGAAAAAATGTCGCCCGGTTAAGGCCATACCTTTCACTAGCTCCACTAGCAGGAAAGTTTTGAAGAAATTTGCGATTTTTTCCATTTATTTTATATCCTTGGCTGTTACCATAGCCAATAGGGAGTTTGCATCCAGGCACCAATGACTACTACCCAGACCAACGTGAGAGGAATAAATACCTTCCAACCTAAGCGCATTAATTGGTCATAGCGATAACGTGGGAAGGTGGCACGGAACCATAAAAACAGAAATAGCACAAAGGACGTTTTGGCTAATAGCCAGAAAATTCCAGGGAGCAAATTAAATGGAGCAATGTCAAAAGGGGGCAGCCAACCGCCGAGGAACATAATCGCGGTGAGTATGGCAATCATAATCATGTTGGCGTATTCGGCCAGGAAAAATAGTGCAAACGCCATACCGGAATATTCTACGTGGAAGCCGGCCACAATTTCAGATTCCCCTTCGGCCATGTCGAAGGGCGCACGATTGGTCTCTGCTACACCGGAGATAAAGTACACCACGAACATCGGGAACAACGGGATGAAATACCAGCCGAATAGCCCAGTGCTACTTTTTTGACCTAATACGATGTCACCTAAATTCATGCTCTGCGAGACCATTAGTACACATACCAAGGCAAAACCCATGGGGATTTCGTAGGACACAATTTGTGCGGCTGAGCGTAGCGAACCTATAAAGGCATATTTAGAGTTGGATGCCCAACCTGCAATGATTATGCCGTACACGCCAAGTGATGTCATTGCCAAGACATAGAGTAAGCCGGCATTGATATCGGCCAGTACTATGCCATCAGCGAATGGAATGACTGCCCAAGCCGCCAAAGCAGGCGTTAGCGCAAGGACGGGTGCATTTACGAACAAAAATTTATTCGATCCGGACGGGATGATAATTTCTTTGAGCAGCAGTTTGAGGCCGTCGGCAAGTGGTTGCAGCAGTCCAAAATAACCGACTCGATTAGGGCCGATACGTACCTGCATGTAGCCAATTACCTTGCGTTCTGCCAGAGTCAGGTATGCCACAGTCAGCATGATGGGCACAACGATGACCAGAATTTTGACCACTGTCCAGATCGGAAGCCAAGCGACACCAAGCAGGTTTTGCAAGTACTGCAGCAGTTCTGTCATGCGCGATTCACCATAATATCTCCAAACATTGCGCCCAGCTCTGCCGTGGCGGCATGACCTGCGGCCACGCGTACAATGCCGTGGGGCAAGCTGTCATCTGCGATTATAGATAGCCGCGCACTGCCATGACCTTGCGTTAATTTGACCATTTCACCGGATTGCAGGTTGAGCTTCTTTAGTTCTACGCTATGCATCAGTGCACGCGGAGTGGCGGCATCGCGGGTTTTTTGTAGCGAAGCAGCGCGGCGCACAATGGCATCAGTGGTATAGATTGGCACATCGCTGACGCGTTGTAACCCGGCGACATTCCAAATTGCCGTTTGCGCTGACATACCATGTAAGACGTTGCCAAGTTTTGCAGACATGTCTGCGCCGCCCAATACTTCATCGCGAACTGCTTCGCTGTTGTTGTAGTCGAAACCAGATATATTCAGCATGTTTCCCAAGACGCGGAGCACCTTCCATGCCGGACGCGCTTCGCCTAATGGCTGGACGGTGCCCTTGAAGCTTTGCGTACGGCCTTCGGAGCTGACAAA
Source organism: Candidatus Nitrotoga sp. HW29 (assembly GCF_924101635.2). GTDB lineage: Bacteria > Pseudomonadota > Gammaproteobacteria > Burkholderiales > Gallionellaceae > Nitrotoga. The sequence goes on from NZ_CAKMAA020000004.1 coordinate 38,157, forward strand.
AGTTCCGGAGGTTTCGGTAAACGGGGCAATCGGCAATAATACATCGGCGTACTCGGCAGCATGGTGTTTGTAAGCGCTTAACGCTACAACCATGTCCGCTGCATTCATTGCAGATATTGCCTGCTGCGGGTTTTGTGTATCCAGTTCTGCTTCCACATTCAGCAAGATATAAGCCTTGCGCGGAGCGGCTAGCATTGCGGAGGCATTCATGCCATGTTCAGCACCGGCGAATGGCACCGCTTGTGCCAAATATCCGCCCACACTATTGGCTGCCTCGCCAAAAAAACCAAATTTTGCTCCGCAGAGCGCGGCAATGTGCTGCGCCAGCAGTTGCAGTTGCGATGCTTGTGGATGTTGCTGTGCAAAGTTGCCGAGCAAAATAGCAACACGCTCACCGCTGGCGAGACTGTCAGCCATTGCCTGTGCGCTGGCTGACGGCATTACAGACTGTACGACTTGTTGCACGCTAGTATCAAGTGTTGCTTGCTTGACTATGGCTAGCGCCTTTAATACTTGCGCCAATACCGTAGTCATTTCGGTTGGTGGAACTATTTTCTTGTTGGTGAGTGGCATCAGCAGATCGTCATCAGCTGCATGGATCAGGTTAACTTGTGCGCCCTTTTTCGTAGCTTGACGCACGCGTGATGCCAATAGTGGATGGTCTTTGCGCAAGAAACTGCCCACTAACAGGAAGCGGTCAACATTATTTATATCTGCTACTGCCATACCCAGCCAAGGTGCACCTGCCTGCTTGCTGTCGGCACTGAAATCAGACTGTCGCAGACGAAAATCCACGTTATTGCTGCCTAAACCGCGTACCAGTTTCTGCAACAAATAGAGCTCTTCCAGTGTGGAATGAGGTGTAGCTAATGCACCTATGTATTCTGCACCCGTCTCACGAGCAATTTGGCGCAGTCCGTTAGCCACATATTCCAGCGCAACTTGCCACTCGACTTCGAGCCATTTTCCGTTTTGCTTGACCATCGGCTTAGTAAGACGCTCAGCGGAGTTCAATCCTTCGTAGCTAAAGCGATCTTTATCGGACAGCCAGCATTCATTGACAGCCTCATTCTCAATCGGCAGTACACGCATTACATGGTTGTTTTTGACCTGCACCGCCAAGTTAGAGCCCAAGCTATCATGCGGACTAATAGATTTACGGCGTGATAGCTCCCACGTGCGGGCACTATAGCGGAATGGTTTGCTGGTAAGTGCGCCGACCGGGCAGAGGTCTATCATATTGCCGGACAGTTCGGAATCTACCGTGTCCGACATGAAAGCCATAATTTCTGCATGTTCTCCTCGGAAAGCTTGTCCCAGTTCCATCGCACCACCAATTTCGATGCCGAAACGCACGCAACGGGTACAGTTGATACAGCGGCTCATTTCTTCGGCAGCGACCAAGGGGCCGATGTCCTTGTGCAATACGACGCGTTTCTCTTCGTTGTAACGCGAGGTACTGCCACCATAGCCTACCGCCAGATCCTGTAACTCGCATTCCCCGCCCTGATCGCATATAGGGCAATCCAATGGATGATTGATTAACAAGAACTCCATTACGCCTTTTTGTGCTTTCACAGCTTGTTCGGAGGCAGTAAAAATTTTCATGCCTTCGGCCACTGGTGTGGCACAAGCGGGCAGCGGTTTAGGCGCTTTTTCTATCTGCACCAAACACATGCGACAATTAGCCGCGATGGATAGTTTTTTGTGGTAACAAAAACGGGGAATATAAATACCCAATCGATCTGCTGCATCGATTACAGAGCATCCGCTTTCGATTTCAATGTGCTTGCCGTCAATTTCAATGTTGATCATTGCTCACCTAACCGTCAGTCTTGCACCAAACAACGTTTGTGTTCGATGTGATATTCAAACTCGCTACGGAAATGCTTGAGGAAGCCTTGTACGGGCCAAGCGGCGGCATCACCAAGCGCGCAAATAGTGCGGCCTGCAATGTTCTCGCACAGGTCAAGCAAAAGATCCAGATCTTCCGGACGTCCTTCCCCTTTTTCGATACGATTTATGATCCGGTATAGCCAACCAGTGCCTTCACGGCACGGCGTGCATTGACCACATGATTCTTCATAATAAAAATAGGACAGGCGCTCCAGTGCGCGCACCATACAGGTTGTATCGTCCATGATGATAATTGCACCTGTACCTAGCATAGATCCCGCCTTGACGATGGAATCATAATCCATGTCGAGATCCATCATAATCTCGCCAGGTAGAACCGGCATGGAAGATCCACCGGGTATACAGGCCTTTAACTTACGATCACCACGCATTCCCCCAGCCATTTTCAGCAATGTTTTGAATGGCGTTCCGAGCGGAACTTCAAAATTTCCTGGCTTGTTAACGTGGCCGGAAATGGAAAATAATTTAATTCCGCCATTGTTCGGCCTACCCAGTTCAAGAAATTTCTGTCCGCCGTTAATGATGATGTAAGGAATGCTGGCGAAGGTTTCGGTGTTGTTTATGGTAGTCGGTTTGCCATATAAACCAAAACTTGCCGGGAACGGTGGTTTGAAACGCGGTTGACCTTTTTTGCCTTCGATCGATTCGAGTAATGCAGTTTCTTCACCGCAAATGTAAGCACCATAGCCCAGATGATTATGCAGGTCGAAACTGAAGTCACTACCAAATATGTTGTTACCTAGATAGCCCGCTGCACGCGCTTCTTCACAAGCTGCTTCCATGCGTTCGTAGGCCTCGAAAATTTCACCGTGTACATAGTTGTAACCTACCTTGACTCCCATGGCGTAGGCGGCAATAGCCATGCCTTCTATGAGAATATGCGGGTTGTAGCGCAGAATGTCTCTGTCCTTAAAGGTGCCCGGCTCGCCCTCATCAGAATTGCATACCAGATACTTATCGCCCTGATAGTTGCGCGGCATAAAGCTCCATTTTAGACCAGTAGGAAAACCAGCACCTCCTCGACCACGCAAACCGGAATTTTTGACTTCGGTGATGATAGATTCGGGCGTCATTTTTTCTGCCAGTATTTTACGCAGAGCTTGATAACCACCTACTTTTAGGTAGTTTTCCAGCGTCCATGGCTGGTCGAAATGCATAGTATTAAGAAGAATGGGGGTGCTCATTCTTTATCCAGTTCCGCCAAAATTTGATCGATCTTTTCCTTAGTGAGATGACCGCACGTCTTTTTGTTGTTGATCATAAATAGTGGTGCCTCATCACAGACGTTTTGGCATTCACCTTCCAGCAGACCAAACTTACCATCAGCTGTCACTTCGCCAACTCCGATTCCGAGCTTGTTCTTGATATAGTCTAAGGTTTCTGTGGCGCCTACTAATTGGCAGGACAGATTAGTACACACTGTAAGTGTGTGTCGTCCCATGGGCTTCAGGTTATACATGTTATAAAAAGTTGCCACCTCATACACACTCATCTGGGGCATGTCGAGATAGGCCGCAACATCAGCCATGTCCTCGGTGTTTATCCAGCCCTTTTCATCTTGAACGAAACGCAATGCAGACATAACTGCAGATTGCTTCCGATCGGGCGGATACTTCTTCAGCTCACGATCTGTTTTTGCTCGAACTTGCTCGGATAGCATCAAAGAACCTCTAAAAATACCGTTGTCACAATGAAAGCGAGGATTCGACTTTTTGATTGGACGTTCACGGGGGTGACGAACTCAGAGTTACTCAAGATATCCATCAGCGGTCAACTTCACCAAAAACGATATCTTGCGTACCAATAATCGCTACTACATCCGCAATCATATGGCCACGCGCCATTTCATCCAGCGCAGCGATATGGGCAAAACCGGGCGCACGAATTTTCAGGCGGTAAGGCTTGTTCGCCCCATCGGAAATTATGTATATACCAAATTCACCTTTAGGATGTTCTACTGCCGCATAAGCCTCGCCGGATGGAACATGCATACCCTCAGTAAATAGCTTGAAATGGTGGATCAACTCTTCCATATTTTGCTTCATCGATTCGCGTTTGGGCGGTGCAACCTTGAAATTATTTACTATCACCGGGCCGGGGTTTTGACGTAACCAGCTGATGCATTGCTTGAGAATGCGGTTTGACTGACGCATCTCTTCCACACGCACCAAATAACGGTCATAACAATCACCCTCGACTCCCACAGGAATATCGAAATCGAGGCGGTTATATACTTCGTAAGGTTGTTTTTTGCGCAAGTCCCAAGCGATGCCGGAACCGCGTAGCATGGCGCCGCTGAAGCCAAGCGCGAGCGCTCGCTCCGGAGTGACCACACCGATGCCGACGGTACGTTGTTTCCAGATTCGGTTGTCGGTTAGCAAAGTCTCGTATTCATCAACGCAGGTGGGGAAACGATTGGTAAAGTCTTCCATAAAATCAAGTAAGGAACCTTCACGGTTTTCGTTCATCTTTTTGATAGCCGTGGCATTGTGAATCTTGGATGCCTGATACATGGGCATTGAATCAGGCAAATCCCGGTAGACTCCGCCTGGACGATAATACGCTGCATGCAACCGCGCACCGGATACAGCCTCGTAGACGTCCATTAGGTCTTCGCGCTCACGGAAAGCATATAAAAACACGGTCATTGCGCCAATATCCAGTGCATGTGCTCCCAGCCACAGCAGATGATTCATGATTCGGGTAATTTCGTCGAACATTACCCGAATATATTGCGCTCTTACGGGCACTTCGAGAGCAAGTAGTTTCTCGACAGCCATGACGTAAGCATGTTCGTTGCACATCATCGATACGTAATCGAGGCGATCCATGTAAGGCAGCGATTGCAGATAGGTTTTATGCTCAGCCAGCTTTTCAGTGCCGCGGTGAAGTAAGCCGATATGTGGATCAGCCCGTTCAATTACTTCACCGTCCAGTTCCAGTACCAAGCGCAACACGCCGTGTGCGGATGGATGCTGTGGCCCAAAGTTCATGGTGTAGTTTTTAATTTCAGCCATGACAAAAACCTTCGCCCTGACAGCCCAAAAAAGAAGAGGGGTGCAAAATTTCCAGATCGTTCAATACTTCGGCTTTCATTTCAAACCCCCATAATGTTCTTCACGAATGATGCGGGGAACGAGTTCACGGGGTTCAATTGATACCGGTTGATAAACTACGCGCTGCTGCTCAGGGTCGTAGCGCATCTCGACATGGCCTGATAATGGGAAATCCTTACGGAAAGGGTTACCTACAAAACCGTAATCGGTGAGTAGTCGCCGTAAATCAGGATGATCAGTAAACACAATGCCGTACAAATCAAATGCCTCGCGCTCATACCAGTTGGCACACGGCCAAATGTTCACTACGGAACTCAGGATTGGCAGATCATCGTCTTTAGCAAAGACGCGCACGCGTAAGCGGATATTATGGGTCAACGACAATAGATGGTAGACCGCAGCAAATCGGGAAGGATAAGTATCGGGAGCAATATCGGATTTGAGATACGCGCCGCCTTCACAAATGTCACTCCCGTAAGTACAGTAATCCACTCCGCACAAGTCTATCAGCTGTTCGAAACGCAGATCGGGGTCGTCGCGCAAGCGTGTTAGCACTTCCAGCACGTCAATGTCATTCACGACTAAGGTCAACTCGTCCAGCATATTTTCTAGGCTCACTATTTGATTAGCGAAAATCGTGGTCAAGTTAGTAGTCAGGAGGGTTAAATTAGCAGCCATGTTTTACACCGGTGTCGTGTGAATCAATTTTACGATGGCATTTTTTGAATTCATGAGCAAGTCACGTAGATCAATAGCATTAAGTTTTTTATCATGAATATTGCACATAAATTTAGCGCGCAATTGTATTAGTTCGTTTAATTTTGTTTTGTAGCTGAATAATGCCATACAACAGTGCTTCAGCAGTTGGTGGGCAGCCTGGTACGTACACATCTACTGGCACAATGCGGTCACAGCCCCGGACGACTGAATAGGAATAATGGTAGTAACCACCGCCATTAGCGCAAGATCCCATTGAAATGACCCAGCGTGGTTCAGCCATTTGGTCATATACTTTGCGTAGCGCTGGCGCCATTTTGTTGCACAGTGTGCCTGCTACTACCATCACGTCTGATTGGCGCGGGCTGGGACGAAACGTTATACCAAAGCGATCAAGATCGTAACGTGAAGCGCCTGCCTGCATCATCTCTACCGCACAACATGCCAAGCCAAAAGTCATGGGCCACAGCGAACCTGTGCGAGCATAATTAATCAATACGTCCAATGATGTGGTAACGATGCTTTTTTCCAGAGCGCCTTCTATTCCCATTCCAAAGCTCCTCTTTTCCACTCGTAAATAAATCCGACCACGAGGATAGCCAAGAAAATTAACATAGAAATATAACCAAACAAACCGATTTCTTTCAGTACCACAGCCCAAGGAAATAGGAATGCGATTTCCAGATCGAACAAGATAAACAGGATGGCAACGAGGTAATAACGCACGTCGAATTTCATTCGCGCGTCTTCAAAAGCCCCAAAGCCGCACTCATAAGGTGAGAGCTTTGCATCGTCCGGACGATTAGGTGCAGCTAGCCAGCCTAATAGCAGTGGTGCTACGCCCATCGCCAGTCCAATGAGTATGAACAACAAGATCGGAAAATAATTTTCCAACATCTGAGCCTCTCCCTTCATCCATTTGGCGCCTTGCAAATCTGACGCACATAATGCATTTCTAGTTTAATTAACCAGAGCCCAGAAAACTTTGGCTTAAATATTTGGTGCCGATGAGCAGACTCGAACTGCTACAGCTTTCGCCACTAGCCCCTCAAGCTAGCGTGTCTACCAATTTCACCACATCGGCGTAGTTTTATTATTTTGGTATTTCTTGCGACTTTGAACCTGTTGTGTCGCCAGGTGTTGAAGCGGGTGTCGGTGGTGTTTGCACCGATTTTGATACTTCGTGCTTATCCATTACACCATGAGATTGCGATGGATTAGCATAAATATAAGTTAGTGACATACTGGTAATAAAAAATATTCCCGTAGCCACCGCTGTACTACGGCTCAGAAAATTGGCTGAGCCACTTGAGCCAAACACACTCCCAGCTGAACCTGTACCAAAGGCAGCTCCCATATCTGCTCCTTTACCATGCTGCATCAGCACTAGGCCAACCAATGCTATTGCAGCTATTACATGTACAACCCAAACGAAAATTTCCACGTACTACTCCAAAATATCGAATTTATTTTTGCCCGGCATTGCAAATAGCCAAGAAATCTTCAGCAACCAACGATGCACCACCAATCAGCCCGCCATTAATGTCCGGCATGGCGAACAGTTCAGCCGCGTTAGAGGCATTAACACTGCCGCCATAAAGTATACACAAAGCTTGACCAAATTCCTCATCAAAACCGGCGATACGTTTACGTATAAAAGCATGCACATCTTGCGCTTGTTCTGGTGAAGCCGTTTTGCCAGTACCGATAGCCCAGACCGGCTCATAGGCAATGACCGCAGTACGGAACGACTGTATGCCTTGCAGCTTGATTACTTCAGCCAGCTGTTCCGCTACCACTGTTTCTGTCGTACCGGCTTCACGCTGTTCCAAAGTTTCGCCAACACAAAGGATGGGTAACAACTCTGCTTTCTGAACCGCGGCGAATTTCTCTGCTACCAGTTGACTACTTTCACCATACAAGCTGCGCCGTTCGGAATGTCCAACGATCACATAATCGCAGCCAAAATCACGTAACATGGAAACTCCTACTTCGCCAGTGTAGGCTCCCTTATTTGCTTGATGTACATTCTGCGCCCCCCATTTTATGGGAGTGCCACGCAGCAATAACTGCGTTTGTGCAAGATAGGGAAAAGGTACACACACAGCGCAATCTACCCGCGACATTTGCGCTACGCCATTTGCCACCTCTTTTAACAAAGCTTCATTCTTGGTCAGCGCTCCATTCATCTTCCAATTGCCGACAATGAATTTGCGTTGCATTTTAATCGAGCCTTTCAAAACAACGAAGGCGGCTATGCTACCCGTGAAAATACAAACGGTCAATCTCACCCATGACTCTTACGATGCAGCGCGAGAGGGATACTTTTTTGGTTTTTAACGATGGCAATGGCTATACCTTTAAGCCACTGTGCTACCGGGGCTTGGAGATAATATATTAATCAGAATGCTACAGAAAATTTCTGCTGCTAGAATTTTATCGTTGTATCGTAATTTTGTAGATTTTCAGGCGAATATCCCCAGGCTACAACTTGCTGTGATGAAGCGTGAAGTTGTTATTGAGAAGGATGGGGCACCGTATTGTGGGCTATATCGGTAAATTTAGAGCTATATCTAAAAATAATTTGCAATGATATCTACAAATATGTAGCATTCACTATATGAATAATTGGCTACTATTGATCACCAGCCTTCCTACCGAGAACGCTACGATTCGGATGAGGGCGTGGCGTGCACTTAAAGCATCCGGTGCGATAGTGCTGCGTGATGGTGTCTATGTGATGCCGGATCGCACTTCATGTAACAACACACTGGAAGCCATCGCCGCTGACGTGCGGGCTGGTGAAGGAACCGCACTCGTATTGCGCATTGAGGAACCGAATGATGCAAATTTCGTTCACCTATTTGATCGTAGCGAAGACTTTGCGGTGTTGCTGGCTGATGTTGCAAAGGCGCATGGGGCACTCTTTGCTGACGATGTACAGGAATTACTCAAACAAGCTCGCAAACTACGCAAGACCTTTACTAATCTTGCCGAGATTGATTTTTTTCCAGGAGAGGCTCAAAAACAGGCAGATGCCGCGCTGCGGGATTTTGAGCTGGATATTGCCAGAACGCTGACACCAGATGAACCGCATCCGGTTCAAGGCACAATTACGCGCTTACAAGTGGCCGATTATCAGGGACGCATCTGGGCAACACGTCGTCGTCCCTGGGCTGATCGGTTAGCCAGTGCTTGGCTGATTCGACGTTTCATTGACCCACAAGCTCAACTGCTCTGGCTGGCGTCTCCTGCGGACTGCCCGGGTAATGCTCTGGGTTTTGATTTCGATGGCGCAACATTCAGTCACGTTGATAATCGCGTCACCTTCGAAGTACTAATGGTTAGTTTTGATCTGGTATGTCCCGCCCTCAAGCGGCTGGGCGCGTTGGTGCATTATCTTGATGTCGGGGGCGTTCAGCCACCCGAGGCTGCCGGTGTAGAGAGTGTGCTTGTCGGTTTGCGTGAGGCCATTCTTGATGATGATCAACTGTTGGCGAGCATGAGTGGCATTTTTGATGGTCTGCTCACCGCCTTCGGTAAAGGAGTGTCAACCCATGAACCAGCCTGATGCGCACGCTATCGACTGTACCGATGCCCAACCTCAGCCAGTGAGTTTTCGGTTAGCTTTTGCTTTTTGGTTCAAGCTCGGTTTTATTAGCTTTGGCGGCCCGGCTGGACAAATAGCCCTCATGCATCAGGAGCTGGTCGTGAACCGACGTTGGATTTCAGAGCGACGTTTCTTGCATGCACTGAACTATTGCATGCTTTTGCCGGGCCCGGAAGCGCAGCAGCTCGCCACCTACATTGGCTGGCTGATGCATCGCACTTGGGGTGGTATCGTCGCTGGTACTTTGTTTGTGCTTCCTTCGCTGTTGATACTGATTGCGCTGTCGTGGATCTATATTGCTTTCGGTAACGTGTCTCTGGTCGCGGGGTTGTTTTATGGCGTCAAGCCCGCGGTAACGGCAATCGTGGCGCAAGCGGCGTATCGCATCGGTTCGCGAGCGCTCAAGAATAATGTGCTTTGGGGAATTGCCGCTGCGTCTTTCGTTGCGATCTTTGCTCTTAATGTGCCGTTTCCTGTCATCGTGGCAGGGGCGGTCATAATCGGCTACTTTGGAGGTCGTATTGCACCGGACAAATTCAAGGCAGGTGGCGGCCATGGCAAGGCCGATAAATCCTTTGGCTCAGCGCTGATCGATGATGACACACCAACGCCTGAGCACGCCCGTTTCAGATGGAGCAAGCTGATCAAGATGGCCGTTGTTGGTGGTTTACTGTGGGCTGTGCCGATGGGACTACTCAATGCCATCTACGGCTGGCATCACACACTCACGCAAATGGGCTGGTTCTTTACCAAGGCCGCATTGCTGACTTTTGGCGGAGCCTATGCGGTGTTGCCTTATGTATATCAGGGAGCGGTTGGGCATTATGGTTGGCTCACTCCCACGCAGATGATCGACGGCTTGGCGCTCGGTGAAACGACACCGGGGCCGCTCATTATGGTGGTGACTTTCGTCGGCTTTGTCGGCGGTTACGTGAAAGTGCTGTTCGGGCCGGACTCCCTGTTTCTCGCCGGTGTGGCGGCGGCTATGCTGGTGACGTGGTTCACTTTCCTGCCCTCGTTCTTGTTTATCCTAGCGGGTGGCCCTTTGGTTGAGTCAACGCACGGCGACCTCAAATTCACGGCGCCATTGACGGCTATCACTGCCGCCGTGGTGGGCGTGATTCTCAACTTGGCACTATTTTTCCTCTACCACGTGCTGTGGCCGCAAGGATTTACCGGAACCTTTGATGGGATCTCTGCTGTCATCGCGCTGGCAGCAGCCGTCGCTCTGTTCCGCTTCAAGCGGAACGTCATCGAGGTGATCGGCGTCTGTGCGGCGGTCGGTTTGATCCTGAAAACGCTAATACTGTGAGATGAATTATGAAGTGGATTACTCGTGAGCGCCCGAAGATCGACCGTATTGCTTGCCCGTGGTTGATTGCGAAATTTATTGATAAAGAGCCGGAGTTTTTGTATGTACCTGCCAGTGATGTATTGCACGTTGCCAAGGAAATCGGCGCGATTCCCTATGACATACCGGGCGTCGAGCTAACACATGACGGCGAACTTTGTAGTTTTGACGCTTTTTTGAAGAAGTATGAGCTCGAAGATGACGCCTTGCAGCAATTAGCTGTCATTGTGCGCGGCGCGGACACCTCGCGGCTCAATCTCACGCCACAGTCATCGGGACTTTATGCCCTATCGCTCGGTTTGTCGCAAAATTTCAGTGACGACCACGAGATGCTCAAACACGGCATGGTGATGTACGACGCGTTCTACGCTTGGTGCAGGCACTGCCAGAAGGAAACGCACAGCTGGCCCCCTGTAATGCGTTAATTTTCCTTGCTTCCCTATATACAAAATACTGAGGAGATTCCCATGTCACGTTTTATTTTTTGCAGAGGCGCTATCGTTGCGATAGCACTCGCCCTTAATTTGGCTACGGCCCATGCAGCAGATTCGGTGGGCGTTTTGGATACCGCAAAGATCGAACAATTGACTGGTCTTAAAGGAAGTTTTTCCAAGGAAGAAAATGTATTCAAGGTGTCCAAGCCGCGCAGCGACGTAAAAATTCAGGTTGACAAATGGCCCATGCCAACCTTCATGGGGCTCACGTCATGGGCTGCCTTTACTCCGGCTCATAATGGACAAGCAATGATGATGGGCGATACGGTTGTGTTAGAGGATGAAGTCAATCCGGCCATGAGTGCCGCCTTGAATGCCGGTCTTGAAGTTACCGCGCTCCACAATCATTTTTTCTTTGATCAACCCAAGGTCTACTTCATGCACATCAGCGGCGTGGGCAGCGTCGGTCAGTTGGCAACTGGGGTAAAAAAAGTCTATGACAAGATTGCCGAAATTCGTGCTGCTCATTCTATGCCTGCCACAGCATTCTTGGGGATGATCGCCAGTGACAACAAGATCACTCCTGCTCCTTTGGAAGCGGTATTTGGTATGAAGGGGCAGATAAATAACGGGATGTTCAAAGTTGCAATTGGCCGTGAAGCCAAAATGCATGGCATCGTTGTGGCCAATCAAATGGGCGTAAATACCTGGGCTGCATTTGCCGGTTCCGATGATGAAGCGGTCGTCGATGGCGATTTCGCAATGCTCGAAGATGAGCTACAAGCCATCCTAAAGGCCATGCGGGCCGAAGATATCAATATTGTGGCGATTCACCAGCATATGACGCACGAGCAGCCACGCTACTTGTTCCTGCATTATTGGGGTAAGGGTAAGGCAGCCGATCTTGCTACGGCAATTAAAAAGGTGTTGAGTGTTCAGGCTAATTTACGAAAATAACCCCCTTTTCTGACTGATAGCTTGATTAAATAAGATTTAAATTTATATAAATATAATCAATAAATTAGATAGAATTTATGAGATTTAAAGAATTCTTTTAGGTGGAATTAAAGTGTTAAATAAAATAAATATGTTTATGGCATTAACAATACTGGGTCTATTAATTTCGGATCCAGTTATGGCCGATATAAATGATAACCAAACTTGGGGCAACATAACGGCGGTTGGTAGTTTGAGTTCTTTCACTCCAGCATTAAAAAATTTTAAATACTGGGCAGAGTTTCAAGGTCGTTTTGGTGATAACACATCGCGTTTTTCTCAGGCAATTATCCGTCCTGGAATTGGGTATGTCATTAACAATACTACCAGTGCCTGGCTGGGTTATGCGTCAGTGCACACAGCGGAGCCATTTTCAAAAACCACATTCAACGAGCGAAGAATCTGGCAACAGTTATTGTTAAGCGATAAGTTTTCGTTCGGAACAGCCAGTAGCCGGAGTCGTCTGGAAGAGCGTTTGGTGCCCAGTTTGGGTGATGATACGAGCTTGCGTTTACGGCAAATGTTTAAAGTATGGGCTCCTCTGACCGCTGCTCCAGCCTATAGCGTAGTGGTGAGTGATGAATATTACCTAAATCTTAACAATGCCGACTGGGGGCCTCGCAAGGGTTTCGATCAAAACAGAGCATTCATAGGAATAGGCTATGATTTCGATAAAGTAATTAAAACTGAAATTGGTTATATGAATCAATATATTAATCGGCCACGTACTTCAATTAACCGAAATGATCATATTTTATCGCTTAACATTTATTTTAGTTACTATTGATTCGGCCCTCAAACAGTTTCAAGCGGCGTATTTTACGTAGGGGTCCTG
>NZ_CAKMAA020000005.1 GCF_924101635.2 Candidatus Nitrotoga sp. HW29
CACAGCCCTGTTTCTTGCCAACGCCTTTCGGCCTGCGGGCGAATATCATACTCAGGATGAACGGATTTTTAATTGCTATTTATGGTTGTTAATCTTGCGCTGGTTGAAGAATTGTCTACTATGAATTACATGGAGTCTTGTTATGACTTGCCAAATAGATGCATGACATGCTGTACAGTGTCCAGGCCGGTGTGGGTGATGTTTTCCAGTAGCGGTACTAGATGAGGAAGTAACAGCATCAATGTTGCGAAGCCGATTGTTAAAGTAATCGGAAAGCCGACTGCAAAGATGTTCAGTTGTGGTGCGCTACGGGTTAGGATGCCAAGTGCGAAATTAGAAATTAGCAGCGCGCCGATTACCGGCAAGCTTAGTTGTAGCGCGTTAGCGAATATGCTTCCGCCCCATGAAGTCAGAGTATGCAGTGCGATTGCCGCAGGAACTGCGCTATTAACGGGAAAAGCGTGAAAGCTGTCTGCTAGTGCTTCCAGCATGATGAGATGACCGTTGAAGCTGAGAAAGACGAGCATAGCGAGGATGCTTAAAGTTTGCGCTATCACTGGCGTATATGACATATTTTGCGGGTCATAGAAGATAGCGAAACCTAATCCCATTTGAATTCCAATTATGTCTCCGGCCATTTCTATGGCCGTGAAAATCAGGCGCATGGTAAAACCGATAGCCAGTCCGGCCAGAAGTTGCTGGATCAGAATAAGAAAACCAAGCGCAGAAGCGGGGTCGACATTGGACTGTATAGTTAATGTAGGCGCCATAGTTATGGTCAACAGTATGGACAAGCCGATCTTTATACGTACCGGAACATGTTTATGACCCAGAATAGGCGAACTGGCGATCATGGCCAGGATGCGCACAAATGGAAAAATGAATAGAGCGAGCCAGGAAGATAACTGGGCGCTGGTGACAGTAATCATTGCGATTATTTAACGGGTGAGATCGTTATCGCGCACTTATCGGGAAACATCATTACCCAACCAGCCACGGAATGCTGCTGAACAGGCGTTGAATATAATCCAGCATCATACCTACCATCCACGGACCGGTGATGATCAGCACTCCAAACATACCGATCAATTTTGGAATAAACGACAGAGTCATTTCGTTGATTTGGGTGGCGGCCTGGAAAATGCTGATCAACAGCCCGATGATTAAAGCCGTTAACAGTGCAGGAGCTGATACCATCAGGGTTAGCTCCAGTGCCTGGCGGCCAAGTGTCATTACGCTTTCAGGGGTCATCGTTGTTAGGCCTCAAGTATAAAAACTATGTACTAGAGATCCGATCAGCAGGTTCCAGCCATCTGCCAATACGAATAGCATGATTTTGAAGGGCAATGAAATCATCGCTGGCGATACCATCATCATACCCATAGACATTAGGACGCTGGCCACCACCATATCGATGATAAGGAATGGGATGAATATTACAAAACCAATCTGGAAGGCAGTTTTTAGCTCGCTGATGACATAGGCCGGTACGAGGATTTTTAGGGGGACTTGATCTGCGCTTTGCAGCGGCTCGCTATTGGAAATCTGAACAAAAAGAGCGAGGTCTTTTTCACGTGTTTGCCTCAGCATAAATGCCTTGAGCGGTACGCTGCCGGTATCGAATGCTTGTGCCAACGTTAATTTGTTCTCACTGAATGGCAGGTAGGCGTCAGTATAAATTTTATCCAGCACCGGTGACATAACGAAGAAAGTGAGGAATAAAGCGAGTCCGATCAATACTTGATTGGGTGGAGAGGAGGGCGTACCGAGAGCGGAGCGTAATAGTGATAGTACGATAATAATGCGAGTAAAGCTGGTCATCAGCAGCATTACGGCCGGCAAAAAACTTAGTGAAGTAAGCAGTAGTAGTGTTTGTAAACTAAGCGAGTAAGTCTGCCCGCCCCCTGATGTGGCGGTGCTGGTAAAGGCGGGCAGGCCAAGATCGGCCGCAAATGCTGCGGGGATTAGGCTAAATAGCAGAGCTGTTCCTAGAAGTGAACTAAGGCGCATTACGCTTTTCCATCATTTGTTTCAGCCAACCTTGGAATTTTCCATGGGTATTGATAGCCATACTCATTTGTGCGGTGGGTAATTCGGCTTTGGGCATGCTGTGCAGAGTGCGCACTTGTCCGGGAGCAATGCCTACTACCAGCCAGGTATCGTTGATTTCTACTAGTACGATGCGTTCGCGTTGGCCTACTGCCACCGCGGCTTGTACTTTAATCAGATTGCCGGCGGCATGTTGAGGTAGATTGATGCGTTTTAATATCCATGCAACCAATACGACAGCCGCCAATACCAGTAGCAAGCTGAAAATAACCTGCATTATGCTACCGGACGACATTGTTGCAGGTGGTGGTGGCGTGTAAGCAGGGCGTGTGTTTTGTGCTGTTGCGAGCAGAGGTATGTAAAAATAGACGATAAGGCAGAGACGTGCGCAAGCGAATTTTGATTGCTGAAATAGATTGCCGAACATTTTCATTTTAGCGGCTGAGGCGGCGTAAACGTTCAGATGGGGTGATAACGTCAGTGAGACGGATACCGATTTTTTCATTTACGACTACGACCTCACCTTGTGCGATCAGAAAGCCATTGATCATTACATCGAGCGGTTCCCCCGCCTGACCGGTCAGTTCTACCACCGATCCTTGCGCCAGTTGTAGCAAATTTTTGATGGGCATCTTGGTGCGGCCCAGCTCGACCGTTAATTGAACCGGGATGTCCATGATCATATCAAGATCGTTGTGTACGTTTGTACCCGCTGCGCTGGTGAATTGCGAGAATGCATGGGGTTGAGCAGCGGGTTGTGATTCGCTTGGCGGTGTGCTGGAAGTCTGTTCAGCCATTGCCGCACCCCAATCATCGGCGCTAATCTCATCCATATTGTCGTCAGTCATTATTGTCTCCATTAGCCAAATCGCCCTTTGCGTTGCTGAGCATTTGTTCTACTTTAAGGGCGTACTGGTTGTTGAAAATACCGTATTTGCATTTCATTACGGGTACTTCATCCACGAGCGCTGTAATACTGTCTGCTATATCCAGTGGAATGAAATCGCCGTTGCGCATTCCCAGCACCTGTTCAAATGTAATCTGAGCGTGACCAAGAGTCGCAGTCAGTTCAATTTCTGCAGATTGTATTTGTTTGGATAGTGTACGCAGCCACCGCTTGTCTACAATCATATGGTCGCCTTGCATGCTGCTATAGAGTAATTCGCGAATGGGCTCTATCATGGAATAGGGTATCAATATATGAAATGCACCGCCTATGCCGCCGAATTCAATGTCGAAAGTGGTGGTCACAACGACTTCATTTGGTGTGGCGATATTGGCGAACTGCGGGTTCAATTCCGATCGCACAAACTCAAATTGCAATGGATATACGGCTTGCCAAGCTTTGTTATAGGATTCGAATACAGCGGTGAGTAGCTGCTGAATGATGCGCTGTTCGGTCTGGGTGAATTCGCGTCCTTCAACCCGAGTGTGAAATCGTCCATCACCACCGAACATGTTGTCTACTACTAAAAAAACCAGGTTGGGATCGAAAATAAACAGTGCGTTGCCCCGTAAAGGCTTGGCTTGCACGATGTTGATATTGGCAGGTATCGGCAGATTGCGGAGGAATTCGCTGAATTTCTGTACGCGTATGGGCCCCACTGAAATTTCCGCAGTGCGCCGAATCAAGTTGAATAAAGTTATTCTGAACAGACGTGCAAAACGTTCGTTGAGGATTTCCATCGTGGGCATACGCCCACGCACGATTCGTTCCTGCGTACCCATGTTATACGGGCGCACGGTGCCAGGTGCCTCGGTTGGGGCTGCAACCTCATCTTGTTCTCCGGTGACGCCTTTGAGCAGTGAGTCAACTTCGTCCTGGGAGAGAAAATCGCTCATGATCTGATCATTGAATGATGAAAGAGGTAAACAGAACGTCCACGATGCTGCTCTCTTTTTCGCCGCCGGGTTTGGCGGATTCCACTTTCGAATCTGGTGGGGCGGATGACTCCTCGGAGTCTGCCGCCTCTACGGGGCTGGTTGCTTCTACGTCGGATACAATATTAGGTTTTGTATGTGCATCAGCAATCACACGGGGGGCGGCAGGCGCGGTACGCAGGCCAAGCACGATTTCGGTTTCGGCAATAATTTCATTGATGAGTTTTTTTTTGCCTTTGGATGCAGTCAATTCTGAAGGGTATTTGCCGGACAGTAGCACTAACAGGCGGCTGCGAATTTCTGGAAGATTTTGCTTAATTTTTTCTTCCAGTTCCGGTTGAACGATTTTTAGCGTGATGCCGATTTGTAAAAATTGGTCAGCTGTTTCGCGTTGCAAGTTAACCGTAAAAGGCTCCAGCGCAATAAATATTACGTGCTCAGATGCTTTCGCAGCTTTTTTTTCGCTCTTGCCGTCGTGATTGTTGCCTTTGGTAAAATACCATCCTGCGCCGCCTGCAATTCCTAAAATTAAGACACTGCCCAGAATGATAAACAACATTTTTTTACTTTTGGGTTTTGCCTTGGCGTCATTAGGCAGAGAATCCGACTCTGTTTTTTTTGCGACCGGTTTTACCATTGCAGCTCCTTAATTTTCTGAGTTGAATTATCAGAGGAATTCAATCGGTATGATAAATGGAATAAAGCGGAGAATTCCCGTCAACTTGGCCTTTAGTAATGTTCTGGTTCGGTAACACAGTTTTCTTTTCTGTTGCGGGGATAAAATCGTGGCTATTTTTAACCTCTAAAAATAAAAATTCGCATAACGACCGTTTGATTGCGTTGTTCATCAGGCAAATGTATCCACTGCTCCCAGTTGATAGCGCCCAGACCTGATTTGGGTGTTACCGATAAGAATGGGTTCATCGGTTTTTTCTTGCCGGTTTTCCTTTCTATGCTGTTGGTCTGTTTGTTTTGTTTGCTGTTCTCTGGGAGATTGGTCGCTGACTGTGGCATTGCTCAGCATAATCCCATTATCGGCCAGCATTTCACGAAGCTTAGGCAGTGCCTGTTCTATTGCATCGCGTACAACGGCATGTGCTGACGTGAAGAGTGTCGTAGCTTGGTCACCATCTATTTTTATTAATACGTCCACCGGGCCGAGTTGCGGCGGATTCAGGCGTAGTTCTGCACTTTGCCCCTGCTGGGTAGTCACCCAAACAATCTGTTGGTTAAAATCATCGGCCCAAGCCTTATGTGCAAAGGGCACGTCTACAGAAAGCGGTATCGGTGAATTTAAGTGCGTAACATTGGGTACTGGGGTTTGTACTGGAACCAAAGTCGTTACATTAGGTTGCGGCGCGCTTGTCTGAGTGGAGGCTTCGGATGTGAGTTGCGCATCGGCCAATAATGTCATGTTTTTGCTATCAGTGCCGGAATTAAAGATTCCCAGTGTGGTGGCAGATGTGTCATACGATGGTGCTCGATTGTTTGAGAGCGCTTCTGATTGAATCGACTGCGCAGCGCTGATTGATATTTGCCGTGAAGGGTTAGGTGGTAACAGAGCTGACAGCATATCGTTGGGTAATGCGCCGAGACTATCCAGTGTTGATGCTTGTCGTTTGGTTCGATTGTTTGAGAGCGCTTCTGATTGAGACGGCTGTGTAGGGTTTGATATTTGCGGTGCAAGGTTGGATGGTAATAATGCTGCCAGCATATCGTTGGGTAATGTGCTGAGGCTATCCAGTGCCAGTGTTTGTGGTTCGAGAGATTGCTCATTGCCGAGAGTAGCAGTGAGTAGAGTATCCGATGCGGAAAATGCAGGTAGACCAGCATCAGAAGTATTGGTTTTTGTAGACTGGGCTATATCCGTGAGCTGACGCGCTAGTACGTTGCCGAAAGTTTTCGTCGACGATGTACAGTCGTTTGCTATAGCTGTGGTCGTAGGCGCCGCAACGGCAGGCGAGGTTACCGGGGTGATTATGTTTTGCATGATATCTCCTGAGTTAGATTTCGTCTTTTTCAGCCATGACCTTGCGTGCGGAGTGACGCCCTGAGTGTTCGTCCTGTTGCCGCTGTTCTAATTTTTCTTCCAGTTTTTTTTCTTTTTCTATATGGCGTTGGGCCAGCGTATCGAAAGATCTCATTTTACGCTGCGCATTTTCTAGATCATTTCGTCCGGCTTGGATGGAGCGACCTATTTGTTCGAGTATATTGCGTTGTTGTGTAACTGCTTCGTCCAGACGGCGAATGAAATTTTGAAAATTACGTAAATTAATTTGATTAATACCGTTCTGAATCTCTTGCTGCAAGCGTACCTGATAGTCTTTGCGATATTGCTCCAAGGTTTGTAGCTTGGTTTGTGCGGCCTGCTGTTGCTGGATTAATTGGCCGAATTTTCGGGTGGCATCTTCGTTTTTCTGATGTGCCAAATGTACCAGTGGCTGCATGGAAAATATCTTGGACATGGTTTAGTGACCTCAGTGTAGATCTTCAAATAGATGGCTAAAGGCGGTGATGCCATTTGCGTAGGATTCACGCTCGAACATACCTTGTTTGAGGAAGCGTTCCATATGGGGATAGAGCACAATTCCTTCGTCCAATAATGGATCGCTGCCGTTGACATATGCGCCAACACTGATTAAATCGTGGTTACGTTGATAATGTGCATATACGTGCTTGAAACGATGCACCAGGGAGAAATGCTGTTCTGAAACAAGGGAACTCATCGCACGGCTGATGGAAGCTTCAATGTCAATGGCAGGGTAATGGCCTTGTTCAGCCAAGCGGCGTGATAACACAATATGGCCATCTAAAATGGCCCGTGCGCTATCGGCGATGGGATCTTGTTGGTCATCTCCTTCCGTTAGAACAGTATAGAACGCGGTGATCGAGCCGCCGCCTTCTGTACCGTTACCGGCACGTTCCACCAACTGGGGCAGTTTTGCGAATACCGAAGGCGGATAACCTTTGGTGGCGGGGGGCTCGCCAATTGCCAGTGCAATTTCGCGCTGCGCCATGGCATATCGGGTGAGCGAATCCATAATAAGCAATACATGCTTACCCTGATCACGAAAATATTCGGCAATAGTGGTGGCATAGGCGGCGCCTTGTAAACGCATCAGCGGACTGGTATCAGCGGGCGCTGCGACCACAACTGAACGCGCCATGCCTTCTTCCCCCAAAATGTGAGTGATGAATTCCTTTACTTCACGTCCGCGTTCGCCGATTAATCCCACTACGATGACATCGGCACTGGTGTATCGTGCCATCATACCGAGTAACACACTTTTACCTACACCACTGCCCGCGAATAGTCCCATGCGTTGGCCGCGTCCGACAGTGAGCAGATTATTAATCGCCCGTACGCCGACATCCAGAACATGCTCGATTGGTGCACGGTTCAGTGGATTGATGGGCCGACTTTGTGAGGGTGCGGTTGTTACTGCCACTAGTGGTCCTAACTGATCCAGTGGACGGCCAGCTCCATCCAGCACTCGGCCAAGCAACTTGTCACCTACCGGCAGGTGGCGGGTGTGATCAGTCGCACGCCGCCGGAAAGTACGTTGTTTGCCGCCCAGCAGCGGTGTGCTTACTAGTTCTAGTGGTACTACGCGCGCGCCGGGTATCAGGCCATGAACGTCATTTTCCGGCATGAGAAATATTTTTTCTCCAGAAAAACCGACTACTTCCGCTTCTATGCGATTGTTGGGTAATTCGATAACGCAGGTGCTGCCAACTGCCATTTTTAAACCGACCGCTTCCATCACGAGCCCGGTAACCTTGGTCAAGCGGCCACTGATTAATAAAAGTTTGCTCTGTGCAATTAATTTCTGGTTGTTTTGCAGACACGTTTGCCAATATTGGGCATGGTCGTCCAGTGGCGCCAGAATGGCGGGGGGGGGGATGGTAGAGGAGGTCATGATTCCAGCCATGCGTTGTCTTGCCCGATAGAGGCGACTACTCGTTGCCAGCGTTTGGGCAAAGTAGCGTCAATCTGGCTATGGGCTGTTTCCACACGGCAACCTCCACGTTCAATTTGGCTATCTTCAAAAATTTTCCAGCCGGTATGGAGTAATTGCTCACCCATGCTTGTGCGTAATAGCTCTGCATCGTCGGTGTGCAATACAAGGTGGGCATGTTGATTGAAATACGGCAATTCATTAATAGCTGCACGCACCACATTTAGCAGCAGTTCAGGCTTGATTTTGAGTGCTTGTTGTAGCATCTGCTTGGCAATTTCTAATGCCAGATTCAGCAAGTCCTGGGCAATTCGCTGATCCACTTGCTGCAATTCTTTGCTTAGTGATTCCAGTATGTTTGTTATGCGCTGTGCTTCGATGCTGGCTTGTTTCATACCCTCGGCATAACCAACTTGATAGCCTTCTTCATGCGCTTGCATATGTATATCTTCAAGTTGAGCTGCAGTAGGCAAGTCGATCGCTGGGGGAGATGTTGCACTCACCTCCTTTACCATATCAAATGCGGGTAGTTCCCAGCGTTGATAGGCGGTAAGGTGTTCCTTGGGGGTGACAGCGTCAGACATAGGATTCATCCCCTCCTTTTCCACCTAAAGCGACCTGCCCTTCCTCTGCGAGGCGGTGTACTATTCTGAGGATTTCTTTTTGTTCCGCTTCTACTTCGCTGACCTTGACTGGACCTTTCCCGCTTAAATCTTCGCGTAGCATTTCGCCAGCACGTTGCGACATATTTTTGAAGATTTTTTCCCGTAGTTCTTCGCTCGCGCCTTTCAGTGCAACAATTAGAGATTCGGACTGAACCTCACGCAGAATGAGCTGAATACCACGATCATCTACGTCCAGAAGATTTTCAAAGACGAACATTTCATCAAGAATTTTTTGCGCCAAGTCGGCATCATGATTACGGACTATTTCAATAACGATACCTTCTTGTACGCTACCCATGAAGTTGAGAATTTGTGCTGCGGTGCGAACGCCGCCCTTGATGCGCTTCTTGTTGATTGCGTTACCAGTCAACAGCTTGGTTAATACGTCGTTAAGTTCACGTAGTGCGGTGGGCTGCACTCCATCCAGCGTGGCGATACGCAATAGTACGTCGCTGCGCGTCCGTTCGGTCAATAAACCCAGAATGCCGGCAGCCATATCGGGCTCGAGATGTACCAGAATAGCGGCTATGATCTGCGGGTGTTCGTTGCAGACCAGTTCAGCGACCGATGCCGGATCCATCCACTTCAGACTTTCAATACCGCTAGTATCACTATTGTGCAAGATACGATCGAGCAAGCCCGCCGCTTTGTCGTCTCCCAGTGCCTGGGTTAGCATGCTGCGGATATAATCGCTTGCATCCATACCGATGGTTGTTTTCTGTGCGGCAATTTCGTGAAATTCTTCGAAAACATTGCTAACCTGTTCGCGCGTCAGATTTTTGAGCGTTATCATCGCGGAACTGATTTTCTGCACCTCTCTTGGTTCGAGATATTTAAGCACTTCTGCTGCTTCACGCTCACCCAGAGTCATGAGCAGAATGGCACTTTTGGTAATGCCTGCGTCACTCATTATTCACCCATCCTTGAACAACTGATGCCACGATCTTGGGGTCTTGTCCTGCTATTTTTTTTGCGGCTTCTAAATTATTTTCATAGGAGTGGTTCGCTTGCTGTGCTGCATTTTGCGTTGCAACGCGTTCTTGAACTGCAATTTCCTCGGCATTTTCAGTCTTGCTCGCTACTGGTGGTGGTACAGGCACGGTGGAAAAATTTCTGATGGCTGGACGAATGACACCGAATAACAGATATAACCCAATGCCTGTGATTAATAGATACTTCAGTAAATCTTTCGCCAACGCGATCGTTTCTGGTTGTTTCCAGAAGGGGATTTCTGGAGCTATCGTCTCCTTTTCAACATTGAAGGCGCTGTTTAGAATGTTGAGACTGTCACCGCGGCTAACATTGAAGCCCATAGCGTCTTTCACGAGTGCGGTGATTTGTTCCTTCTCGCTGTCATTAAGCGGTTTGGAGCTTTTCTTTCCGTTTTTGTCGGTAAGGGTGCGATTGTTTACCACCACTGCAACCGATAAGCGTTTAATACTACCTACGGGCAATTTGGTGTGGCGGATGGTACGGTCCACTTCATAATTGACGGTAGATTCTTTGAGGGAACTCGTCACACCACCACTAGCCGCGGCAGGCACAGAGCTGGATGGGGCGACGATGGGTGCGGTGGCAGGAACGGGTGGCTGATTTGATAAAGCTCCTGGTACGCCAGATGCATTTTGGTTTCCGCCACTTGTTGACGCCGTAGTTTGCTGGCTGCGTAAAGTAGACTCTTTGGGATCTTGGTTGGGTTTGTAGCTTTCGGCGGTCTGCTCAGTTTGTGCGAAATCGACGTCTGCCGTCACTTGCGCACGTACATTGCTGGCGCCGATCAACGGTGCGATGATGGCTTCAATACGATTGATATAGGCCTGTTCAATTTGCCGTACATAATTGATTTGAGTAGCGTCCATCTGCCCGGTACTGCCTTCCTTGGCAGAGCTCAACAGAGAGCCGCTTTGGTCAACTACGGTAACATTTTTGGCCGGCATATTTGGCACACTGCTGGAAATCAGATGGACGATGCCGCTTATCTGGCTGCCATCTAAAGTACGGCCAGGATGCAGTGTCAATACCACGGATGCGCCGGGTTGCTGTTGTTCTTTTACAAATACCGTCGGTTTTGGTATGGCCAGGTGGACGCGTGCGCTTTGCACTGAAGCCAGTGTTTGTACCGAGCGTGCTAACTCACCTTCCAAAGCACGTTGATAATTCATCTGTTCGAGAAATTGACTGGTGCCGAATTTTTGATTTTCCATTAATTCGAAGCCGGCCACACTTCCTTTTGGCAAACCTTGTGAAGCCATGCGCAGACGCACTTCATGTACTTGATCAGCGGGTACCAGCAGCGCGCCGCCGCCCTCAGCAAATTTATAAGGTATGTTCATTTGTTGTAGCGATTCGATGATAGCACCACCATCGCGATCGGAAAGATTGCCATACAATACGCGGTAATCAGGCGTTTTACCCCACGTCCACATTCCAAAGATTAGCGCAATTATGGCCGCAGTAGCGACCAACAGTCCTATGCTTTGCTTGCTACTGAATCCTGAAAATGTTTGTATCAATGTAGGGGGTGAATTGAGCTCTGCCATTTTATTCGCCGCATGTTATGCATAATAGATTTTTGAACATTTAAAGATGAAAGACCGTAAGTTATGCCAACACGCTGAAAGTAAAGTTTTGTGCTGGCGCATGTAATAAAAACGCTGTCGCTTGTAAATGTACCTTTAAAAATTGTTGATCCAGTAACGCATGCTATGCATTATCACCAGATATTGCAGATGTTGTACGGTGAAAAGCGAGAGAATTCTGCTGCTTTTCCGGCGCTAACAGAGTAGGGACGGGTGATAAGGTGCATGCTTCAATAGAAGAGGTGAGTCATGAATGTCTCTGGGATGGGTAATTTATTGGCTGAAATGCGCGCAGCAATGGTTGCCGCGCAAGGTGGATCTGCACTGAAAATTGACACAGTTGCAACGACAGATTTTGCCAGTGTGCTGAAATCTTCACTGGATGGAGTGGCTCAGGCGCAGAATCAGGCTGAAACCATGCAAAAGGAATTTGTACTGGGTAATGATAAAGTTGGTTTGAGCGATGTGATGATCGATATGCAAAAAGCGAATATTTCATTTCAGGCTACTGTACAGGTTCGCAACAAGGTGATTGCTGCTTATAACGATATTATGAACATGCAAGTGTGAAACAGCATGTATATTTACCTTCTCGTCCAGATGTTTCGCTAGCCATACCTTAACCAGCTAGTATGGTGGATTCGCAAGTTATCCAAAATCAGGAATACCTTGCGCTTGGCATCTTTTCCAACCGCTTTGGAAATGTGATAAGTTGATCTGGATTCAACGCGCTGTTCAGCAGTCAATCTTCGCCCTACTCTTTCTATTGGTATTCAGTAGTAAAAGTATGCAAAGTTCGATCCCCCGTGCTTTGAAACATAGTTGATTTCGTTCTAATGGATAATTTTGGTTTATTAGACACGACTATAGCTCAAAAAAAATTTGCTACACTATATACCTCATGCATAAGTATGGAGATACATAATGTTCAATACAAAATTCCTCGATGAAATTTCCGACAAGTTAAGCAAAGCAGTCGCTAATAGCCCGGCAAAAGATGTTGAGAAAAATGCCCGCGCTTTGCTGGCGCAAGGTTTTACCAAACTGGATCTAGTGACGCGCGAAGAATTCGATGTACAAACCCAACTGTTATCACACACAATCGAAAAATTGACGGCACTGGAAGCCCGAGTCGCCGCGCTTGAAGCACAACGTAATCCCTAAAATGAGCCTCGCGGTTTTATATAGCCGCGCTCTCTCCGGCATGGATGCAGCGCTGGTCACGGTCGAGGTGCATCTTGCTAACGGCCTGCCCAGCTTTACCATTGTCGGCCTGCCGGAAACCGAAGTGAAAGAAAGTAAGGATCGCGTTCGTGCGGCTTTACTCACTTGCCAGTTTGAATTTCCTAGCCGTCGTATCACGGTTAACCTCGCGCCAGCCGACCTGCCCAAAGAAAGTGGACGTTTTGATTTACCCATCGCACTAGGCATTCTCGCCGCATCCGGACAGATACCCTCAAACCGCCTTGCTGAATATGAATTTGCCGGTGAATTGGCGCTTACCGGCGAGTTACGACCGATACGTGGCGCGCTTGCAATGACCTATCACGCAGCATCCAACGGACGGGCATTTATTCTTCCTGAGATAAATGCTGTCGAAGCGGCGCTGGTAGAAGATGCAGCGGTATATCCTGCGCAATCCTTGTTGCAGGTTGCAGCACATTTATCTGGTCGTGCTGCACTCACCCGTCAAATCGCCAGTGCACAGCCTGCTATGCCGTACTATCCTGATATGTGCGAAGTGAAGGGGCAAGGGCACTCTAAGCGCGCGCTTGAGATTGCAGCCGCTGGGGAGCATAGCGTGCTGATGTGCGGTCCGCCCGGTACCGGAAAATCAATGCTGGCAGCGCGTTTCCCCGGTATTCTGCCGCAAATGACTGAAGCGGAGGCATTGGAAAGTGCAGCCATGCAATCGTTAGGCGGCATATTTGATGTAAGTTGCTGGAAAACCAGGCCATATCGATCACCGCATCATACTGCATCAGCAGTAGCTATGGTCGGCGGTGGCAGCAATCCGCGCCCCGGTGAAATCTCTATCGCGATGCACGGCGTGCTGTTCCTTGATGAATTGCCGGAATTTGAGCGCCATGTACTGGAAGTATTGCGCGAACCACTGGAGAGTGGGCGCATTACCATCTCGCGCGCGACGCGCCGCGCAGATTTTCGTGCGCAATTTCAATTGCTTGCTGCAATGAATCCTTGAGGATTCGTTGCCCAACCGCCACGGTTTTCGAAGGTGGTACAAGGAGGATTATTTCCTCCTTGATTTGATAATGACCCACCGACTGAACCCGTAGGGGAAGGCGGTGGGGTGTAATACAAGTTAATCTCTATCTCGCCATCACCAATAGTGATTCTCTCTACAATTGCCTCAGCGATACGACGTTTCTCCTCGTAGGGAAGTGTTGGCCAGCGACTATGAATGTCTCGAGCTTCCTCAATGGCAACTTCTTGGGAGAGGTGCGAAATTTTGAGAATATCAATCTCGGCTTGGAGTTCCGGAATTTTGTTATCCAACTGGTCACGGCGCTCGGCAAGTGGTTTGTATTTTGTGCCAAATCCAGACTTATCAATCATTCCAGATTGGTAGAGGTCGTAAAGCTTATCAATCTCATGGGCGATCTTTACGACTTCTTTTTCAAGGACTGAAAGAAGCTCAGATTTTTCCTTTACCGTCTTATTAGCTTGTTCAAGATGTGCATTAATCTCCTGATCCGAGATAAGGAAGTTCTTGATCTGCTCATGGAAAACTGCTTCGAGGTCATCGAGAGGCATCTTGTTACGACATTTTTGGCAAGTGTATTTGGGGCTGTTTGAAGGTACGTACATTTTTGTACCACAAGCACAGTAGGCGAGACCCGAGAAAAGATAGACAGCTGGTTTCGTGGAGCGCTTAAACTTGCTCCGTTGAGCATCAAGATAATGATTACATTCGCTCCAAAGTTCTTCGGTGATTATGGGTTCAACCTCTAAGTGCACCCATTCTGATTCCGGTTTTAGTACCCACGCCCCCTTGTTGCTATCCTGGCTGCGGGTGTAATTCGCACGACGGGTACCCTTGGCAATAGTGTCTCGCAGGAGGCGATCAACAGTGGTATCAGTGAACTTGCCCCCGTTCCGTGTTCGGTATCCCTGCTCATTGAGAAGTCGAGCAACAACCTTCTTCCGTTTATGATCTCGAAAGAGCTCATACATATGCTTTCGGACAGGTGCTTCAACAGGATCAATGAGGAGTGCTTTATCTTTCCACTGGTAGCCATAAGGAGCTTGACCCCCGGTGGGTTTTCCTGCCTTTGCGCGGATAGGTACCGCTGCCGCAACGCGTTCAGATATTTCTTCACG
This sequence comes from Candidatus Nitrotoga sp. HW29, assembly GCF_924101635.2. Lineage (GTDB taxonomy): Bacteria > Pseudomonadota > Gammaproteobacteria > Burkholderiales > Gallionellaceae > Nitrotoga. Next base: position 14,476 of record NZ_CAKMAA020000005.1, read on the forward strand.
TTCCCACTGCGCCATGGCGGCGATCATGGTGTAGAAGAGGCGGCCAGCAGGCGTGGATGTGTCAATAGATTCTGCTAAGGAAATCAGGTCAGCTCCGTACTCTCTAAAAGTTTCGGAAAAATCCAAGAGCTCCTTGGTGTTTCGGGCGAGGCGAGCAAGCTTTGAGAAGATAAGCCCTGAGATATGGCCTTCTCGCATGTCATTAAGCATTTGCTTTGCTTCGGGTGTATCCTTGACCGTCTTTCCCGACACAGCATCGAGACGGTACACCTCGACGACATTCCAGCCCTTTGCCTCGGCATAAAGACGGGCACGGCGCTCGTGAGTCTCTGGACTTTCACCTCTTACTTGGTCCTCCGTGGAGACTCGAATCCAGATACCAACATTTTTGGTTGCGGGAGAGTTTTGCATTATTGAATTCCTCGTAACTTAAATCAGGTCGAAAACTTTGGTCCTAAAGAATGTGAACTCCGACCGACTCAAGTTTTTCTTTTTTCTTTTCCCACTTAGGATACTTCTCGTTTAAAAAAGCAAAGAATTTTTGATCGTGGTTTTTATAGCGCATATGACAGAGCTCGTGAACAATTACATAGTCAATACAGTCTTTTGAAACGTGGATTAGTTTAGGATGCAAGACAATTTTTTCTTTGCTGACAAAACTACCCCAACGCTTTTTCATGACTCGCATGGACAGTGTCGGCATTTGTTTATAGTCAAATCGCTCCTTCATCACATCAAACCGATCAGCAAAAATCTTGTCTGTTTTTTTCTTAAACCAGTTGGTCAACAATTTTTTTGTATAGGTGCTATCAGCTATAGATTTAGTTGTCTGTACCAAAAGAACGCCACGTAGCAACGATACCTTATCTTCAGAACCTTGCTTAACAAGCAGTTGATGTTGGCGACCTAGGTAGTGAAAACTCTCACCCGATACGTATTCTTTCTCGTATCGTTTGCGCTGGTATTTACCAAAAAAGTGGAGCTGCTTCTCTAACCAGAACCATTTCTTTTTAAGGAACTGCTCTATACGATCTTCAGCAGTGTCATGCGGACACTTCACACAGATCCGCATATCGGGAGTTACTATTAGACTAAGCGTTTTTCTGTCTTGTGTAATAAGATCGTAGCAATAGACGAATGAGCCAAAAATGAATTCTCTTTGATTTTTAGGCGAAGATTTCATAATTATTTTCAGCAAGAGTAAGAGTGCTGTTTATAATCGAACGCATATCCGCATCAGACAAATCAATCCCTTTCTCTTTCTGCACAACGTCATATAGATAATCGTCGAGGGAATTCATCATACGACGCTTCACATCAAGATTTTTATACCAATCAACAATTGCCTTATCTTTCACAATACCGAATATATCGAGGGTAATAGCAATAAATTCATCCTCAGCAATCCCAAATTTCTTGAAGTCCTCGCGGAGGTTACGGTAAAAGACGTCTGATCCTTTTACGGCCTCAACAGCATCTGGAAGAGTGTCATCCTTTTTATTTACTACATCCTCACCGATAAGCTTGAGCTGTTTGAAGGCAGCCACGTCAGCAAGTTTTCCGTCCCGCATCTTCTTCAGGATCTCTGAAATCTTCCTTGAGAATCGCTCATAGAATTCAGGGTCAGAAGCCAGTTTTTCAGAGATAGTCTTTTGGGTCTGGGCTGCAATCGCCTCAGCTTTTGACTTGTCAGAACCGAGGGTTTCAATTGCCTCCTCAAACTGTTTACGATCTGTGATGTTTATTTGCTTTGTGAGTAATTCCACACCCTTTGCATCTACATACTTATCAAGGATATTCACGAGTGACTGCTTATATTCAGCAAGGTCAACCCGATCTGCATACTTTAAGCTCGCTGTTTTACGAAGTTCCATAAACTTTTTAAGTTCACGGGTATACATATCGAGGTGTTCAAACTCATGAACAAAATCTTGGAGGACGAAGCACTCATTCAAATTCTTAATAAATGCATTGAGAGTTTTGTAGAAAGTCTCACGGATAGGGGCATCATCAAGGAGCTGTAAGAATGCCTCATCATCCGATGAACCCTTAATGGTTTTAAAAATATCATGCAAAAGACCATAGCTTTGCTCAAGCTCTTCTATCTTGTCAGCAACATCGATAAGAGTCCCGTGTACGTCAGCTTCGTCATAATTACCGAAGAGCTTCATCGCAGTATCGATATTCTTGGCATTCTCGGAGTAGTCGATAATGTATCCCGCCGTCTTGGGTAGTTTCTTGTTTTCATGAAGACGGTTTACACGGGCTATCGCTTGCAACAGGTTATGATCTTTCAGATCCTTTGCGAGATACAACACCGTATTTCTTGGTGCATCAAAACCAGTAAGTAATTTATCAACCACGATAATTACCTCAATACCGTCCTCGTTATACTTGAAACTATCGATAACATCCTTCTCATATTTCGCCACACTGCTGTGATTCTTTCTGATTCCATCAAGATATTTCACCACCTCGGCTTTATGGGTGTTCGCCTCATCACCGTCATCATGTTCGTCAGAAACCACAACAGCAGTACGTATATTCCCACGCTCTTGAAAGAATTTTTGAAACAAAACTGCTGAGAACTTAGACGGAGCTACAATCTGCGCCTTAAGACCAGTATCTTGAAAATGTTGAGTGAAATGTTTTTCAATATCATAGCCAATCTCGACGATTCTCTGGGGGTTATCCTTGATGACTTTCGTACCAATATATTTTTGCAGTTCTATTTTTTTCTTATCGTTTAGACCTTCAGTAATACGTTCGACATGGCGATCAATCTGTTCCTCATTCTGAACCAGGTCGACATACCTTCCCTCATAGATAAGGGGAAGAATAATGTTATCTGCTAAAGCGTCATCAATCGTGTATTTATCAATATAGCCGCCAAATTTCTTCCAGCTCTCCTTGTCTTTCTTCATGAGTGGCGTACCCGTGAAGCCGATGTAGCAAGCATTAGGAATGATGCGATTCATCTCAAGACTGGCAATACCACTCTGGCTTCGATGAGCCTCATCAATAAGTACAAAAATGTTTTGATCAGCATCAACAAAGTCAGCTCTTTTTTTTGCAGCCGATTCAAATTTATCAATGATGGTAGTAATCACACCCAGATTTCGCTCTTTGATGAGATCAAGAAGATGTTGCCCGCTCGTTGCCTGAATGACCTCTTTTTTAAGATTACAGTTTTTAAAGGTATCTTTAATTTGCTTATCAAGATCCTTGCGGTCAGTCACAATAATGACTCGCGGATTACTGATGTGAGGACTCTCAATCAGAGCCTTCACAAACATCACCATGGTGAGCGACTTGCCTGATCCTTGGGTATGCCATACCAGCCCGCCTTTACGTCGTGTGATACCAGATTCTAAAGTCTCGGCCTGATCAACTTGTACAAGCATCTTGTGAATCGCAAAGTACTGCTGATAGCGAGAGAGTTTCTTTACTCCGGCATCAAAAAGGATGTAGTTCTTGGTAAGATCAAGTAGTCGGGCTGGTTCAAATAATGCCAAAACGCCTCGATCCTGCTCGGTCGGTAGTCGCTTAGTTTTCTGCTTATGGCCGTCTGTGTATCCATTAAGATCTTTCAGGACTTTCTCATACACCTCATCATCAATCTTTTTAGCAATGAGCTCTTTTGCTCGCTCATTTATTTCTTCAGCGGTCACGTTTTTCTCTTTCCAAACCGCATAAAACTTATTCGGAGTACCCGTGGTACCGTACTGCAATTCCTTACCATTGGAACCCATAAGGAGTTGGGCATATGTAAAGAGTTTTGGACAGAATTCAGGACCCTGATTCCTGTTCATTTGATTGATCGCCTCAATGACTGCCACGCTCGACTTCTTGTTCTCAATGACCGCAAAGGGAATACCGTTAACGAAACACACAATATCAGGGCGGATATTCTGCTTGCCGCTCGCCACAAACTCCGCAGTCACATGAAATGCGTTCCTTTCCGGGTACTCAAAATCAATAAATCGGAAGTTCTTTGAAACAGACTTTCCACCCATTCGTACCTTAATAGTCTTCCCACCGGAGGTGGGCATGATGATGTTGTATATCTTTTGAGCCGTATCAATGAGTCCCTCGTACTGAATATGCTCAAGTTCGTCCACCGTGTCTTGCACATCTTTCTCGCTAAACTTGTAGCTCTTGCCATCAACGTCATACTCATTAATCTCCATGAGTTTCTTACTGGCAATATTCGCCAAGATGAAGTTGCTTGTGTCACTACCACGCTCAAGAAATGCTTCTTCTGCGGAGATGTACTCGTAGCCCATCGCCAAAAGCAGCTCGATTGCAGTGAGTTGTGATTGCTTGGCTTCGTCAAAGTGTACTTTTTCTAGCATGATAGTTTACTTCTTAGACGAATAACGTGGCTTATGTTTATTGATATAGGCATTCAATCCATCACCCCTATCAGCAAGATGTTTCATTTGGTCGATCATATACTGGGTGACAGTACCACTTGAATATTCATACTCAGAATCATCTTTGAAATAGACTCGAATCCAACTATCTCCGTATTCGTAGCCTTTAATGTTTGAATCGTTGCCGCTGTCTCTGTAAAGTTTCATATTTAATTATTTAGGAATTGATAATGATTCAGGTGTGCGGATTGCTCCAGTTACAAGGTTATTGAGGAGATATTTTTTCTGGTCATTAAGAAATGATAACTTTTTAATTAAGATTCTTACTTCATTATCAGCAGCGTCAAGTACTCTAACAATTGCTTTTTGCTCATCAATTTTGCCTGGAATTGCAAAGTTAACACTTTTCATATAATCCCAATCAGCTCTCGGCATACGCGACCCAGAAGATACATTGGCCACGTTCACAAATTTTGCTGATTGAACTAAGTAGTATGCATAATTACTATCAATAAATTTTGAGGATTTAAGTACCCAAATTTCTGTTGAACAAACACCATCAAATTCGGTACGCAAAAACTTCCTCAAATATGGACGAAGCTTCCCAAAAAGTACATCGCCTTTCTTAAAAACATTCTTTATACTTTTTTGCAAGTTTGAGTCAGTAAACCCGAGTAATTCAGAATCACCCTTTTGTAAATGCTCTAGCTCTATACATTTGAAATAATCACTGTCAGTTACGGGATTGTGCTTTTCTGAAGTTGGTTTAAGTAAATCTTCTAGCTCATAATTTACCCATTCGTCGTTATGCCTAGCGATCCGAGTCTTACCACTCAACAACTCCTGCAACAAACCTTTTTTGATTTCTTTCTTAGCTTCAATCTTTCGCTTCAATTTCTCAATCGTCTGATCCCATGTTTCAAGAACTGCAACAATTCGCTTTTGCTCTGGAAGAGGTGGCAGATTTATGTTTACATGATTGAGTGAGGTTCCACTGGTTAGAGCTCTCGTGGTATAAGAACTTTTTTCCATTATCTCCTTGCGTGCCGATTGAGCTTTAAAGCAATACTGAGCATATCCAGGTACTAATTTTTTTCCTTTAGGTCGTGCTCGAAGCACGAAACCACTAAAGACGGTGTCTTGAAATTCATCAAGCGCCACAGCAGAAAATCCTATCTCATCTAATGTCTCGGAGGTTCTAGTGAAAAATACATCACCCTTTTTTACATTGAATCTAGAGAGCTCTGACTTGTTTACTTCGACCCTACCAAAAATATTATCTTTATAAAGTCCTCCGCCTCTATTTACATCCATATAATTTATTATAGGAGTACCTTGTCCAAAATACTTTTTCTCCTTATTAAGCCCATTTTTAAAATCAAAAATACTAGCGAGCTTTATCGCTTCCCATCCATCATGGATATTTGATTGTTTTGTTTTTATTGGCATATTTATTTCTGCAACCTCTCCTCCATATATTCTTCTAGCAATTTACGTGAATACGCTTCTCCAAAGTATCGAATCACGAACCTACCAAAAACCACGTACATCAAATATGCCAGAATCAAAAATACTCCTAAATAAGTATGGGTATTATTTTTAAAAACTAATACCGACGTTAGAGCAAATGAGAGGATCAGACCTACCAACGATGCTCCCCAAAGGTTTCGAAAGAAACCGTATGAAATGTTGTGCTTTAAAACTAAATGCCCGTCACTGACTCGTTTAATAATTAATCCGACAGCTTCTTTTATCTTCCTTCGTGCCTCATCCTCGTTTCTAACTTCCTCAACTGGGTCAGATAAATTTAGTGAAAAATCACGAGCGACTTTTTTCCTGAACGTATTCTTGAAATCTGACGAGTATTCCTTGTCAGTTGAAAGCAAAAATCTTGTCGTTGGAAAGTCGCGCTTATTCTTAAATATCTTGTCTTCCAGAAGCTTGCTTGGAAAACGCACAAAAAATTCTGAAACCAAGTACAGAATCACGACTGCAAAAGTAGCGTTTCCGACGAGTTTCACCGTAAATACTTCACTCGGAATCAGGTCGGCTAAGTAGTAGTACTGGAGGATATAGAACGGCACCAAACCAATTATGGTTGGATACACTCGTGCTTCCCTTGAATACTTAGAAAAGAAATCTTTCATATCTGTTATATGTTAAGCGTGGTGTATGACCGTCCACCGTTTACATCCAACTCAATCAAAAGATGACCATCATTACGAGTCGTGAGAACTTTTCTTTTTGTGGCAAGCGGACCAAACGGGACGCCAGTTCCAGAGACATGATTAGCATATGTCTGCGCCATTTCTTCCTGTGTTCCATACATAATTTCTTTGTCAGAAATAACCACAACCTCAGGAGCACATGACTGAAAAATATCTTCATGATAGCCATTATCACGACCATGATGAGGAGCAACAAGAATGTGAGTTCCTTTCAGATGTGATATCACTTCTTGATTATTTAGTATTTTCTCCCACGCTGGTCGTTCAAGATCACCAGAAATACATATCTTTGAGCCTCCATACTCAATAAAAACCATTTGACTAAGATGATTAGTGTTCAGATCACCGTCGAGGTCAGCTTGCCGTAGATGATATGTATAGGTCTGATAGATTGGCTTAAAACCAACTACCGGACTTATATATGTATCTTTCAGGTGGCAGACGTGGTTAAGAGCATCAGTAACTTCATATTTATGATATTTAAGTTCTTGGCTAGTGATGTTTTTTGGAAGTCGAGTCGTCCAAATATCAACTCGAGAGCGTAAATCAGGTAACCAAGAAAAGTGATCGTGATCATAGTTCGTTAAAATCAACCCACCAAGTTTGTTGTTTGGTAGAAGATTATTGTCCACAATAAAATCAACTGGTGAAAAATCTCCATCACCACCACAATCAATCAATTGCGCATGATCCTTTTGATCAACAGGGTACAAAAGTATTGATTGTCCTGCGCCTACGTTAAAAACCGCAATTTGTAATTTACTCATAAAATTATTTGTTAATTCCTAGTTCCTTTAAGTATTCGACCATCTGCTTTTCAAGCTTCTGAAGCTCTGGCTCAAGCTCAGCCAGCTCTTTAAGATTTGCTTTAATATCCACAGGAACCTCTTCCTCAAACGTATCAACATACCGTGTTATATTGAGGTTGAAGTCGTTCTCTTCTATTTCGGCCAGATCCACTTTGCGAGCAAATTTCTCTACATCCTTTCGTTTGGTGTATGTGTTGTGAATCTTCTCAATATTTTCGGAAGTCAAAACATTCTGTGCTTTTGCTGACTTAAACTCCTTTGATGCTTCAATGAAGAATATGTCTTTCTTCTTTTCGTTCGCTCCACCTTTTTCACGTGAACGATCAATAACAAAAATTGCCACCGGAATGCCTGTGGTTTGGAAGAGTCCTGCCGGTAGACCAATCACTGCCTCAATAATGTTTTCTTTAATAAGCTGTTCTCGAATCTTGCCCTCAACTCCACCACGGAAGAGCACGCCGTGCGGAACAATGACTGCCACACGGCCTGTCTTGGGCTTTGCGGATTCGATCATGTGCGTAATGAATGCAAAGTCACCTTTGTCTTTTGGTGGTACTCCTCTCCAGAAACGATTGTATGCGTCTGACTCAGCGTGCTCAGCACCCCATTTTTTGAGAGAAAACGGAGGATTGGCAACAACGACATCAAATTTCATGAGTTGGTCGTTTTCGACCAACAGTGGGTTGTTGAGCGTGTCACCCCATTCAAGACGAGCCGAGTCCTTTCCGTGGAGGAACATGTTCATACGGGCGAGCTGGAACGTCGAGCCTGTCGATTCTTGACCATAGAGCGCGTAGTTCTTCGAACCTTTCTTTTCCACCTCTTCACCTGCCAAGAGAAGAAGACCCCCCGAGCCACAAGCTGGATCACAGATACGGTCGCCCTCCTTTGGTTCGGCAAGCATAGCGACCAGCTGAGCCACTGAACGAACCGTGAAGAATTCACCCGCTTTTTTGCCCGCATCAGCACCGAAGCGTTCAATCATGTACATGTATGAGTTGCCGATGATGTCGTCACCCACATCCGATAGGTCAATTTTTGCAAAGTCCTGAATGAGGTGGCGCAGCATTTTGTTACGCTGGGCCAACTTACCCAGTACCGACTCAGAGTTGAAATCTACACTAAAAACACCTTCGAGTTTTTCACCGTTTGCATCTTCGATACGGCGCAACGCTTTGTTGATTTCATCGCCGATATTGTCTTCCTCAATCTTGTTGTATATGTAATCAAACGATGATTTTGGGGGGAGATAAAAGCGATCGAGTTTCATCTTCTCCTCGATACGCTTTTCGTTACTTCCAAAGCGCGCCTTGTATTCGTTATGACGCTTTTTATTAAGGTCACTCAGATACTTGAAGAAGAGCATGGTGAGTGCATAGTCTTTATATACACCTCCATCCACGCTACTTCGTGAGGAGTCGGCGGCGGCCCAGAGAATTTTATTGAGTTCTTCCTGAGTGAATAGCTTAGTCATAGTGTTTTGTTAGGTTTGTAAAGGTGGCATCGAGTATTTGTTGCTTTAATTCATTCTTGCGATCCAGTATTTTCTGTTGCATCTGCATATTGTGATAAAGGTTGATAATGGCACTTTGTTTCCGTAGGTCGGGCACTGGTATTTTCAGTTGTTCAAGCAGGCGGCGGGGAAGTGCACCAATGTATGAACCTGTCACAATCTCCGAAAGTGAATCCTGTCCATTTTTTGAATTAAGATAGTAGGAGACGTACTCAGGCAATACTTTAGGAGCTGTGATGCGGATAATATGCACCGATGACGATGCAATCACATTTGATGCATCCGACTGGAATACGGTTGATCTAAATGCTCCTGTTTTCATACCTCTTGCAATAACAAGTACATCATCCTTCTTGAGGTAGCCCGCATAACCAGTGGGATCAAAGGCGATTGGAGTGAGTGTGCTCACGTCGGTAATAAACGCACCACGAACCAGATCCTTCGCCTGAAACACAAGAAGACCACCATTTTTGTCTGGCGTGATGGCACCTCGGAAGGTGTATCCAGCAATGATAGTAGCGATGTCATGTAATTTCATGTGCATGAGTATAAGTTACTGCACATAAATTGTAAAGTTAACGCCTTGCAAATTTAACTATTTGAATAATATAACATTAATTTAATCACCATTGATAACTTAAAGCACACCATGATGTCACCTTCTCTCCAGATCGGGAGTCTGGCGGTATGAAGGAAAAATGCATATAAAAAACCCGGCTATTCCGCCGGGTTTAAAAGAACTCTTCGTCATACAGTCTTTTCAATACTGCTTTTGTTAGACAAGGTCTCCAAGAACTGACTCGCCGCAGATGCCGCACTCGCTGCCACAAATATCGCCGTTTTCTGTTCTTTAAGCACACGAAGCCAGCTTGCAATGTATGCAGCATGATCTGGCCTCGGATATGTCTGATGCCAAGAGAAGCACACAAAAACGCAGCACCAAGTTCGGCAATAAGCTCTTCCATGGCATAGGCACTTGATCCAAACCGTCCAGACAAATCACGCTTGAGACGCGAGGGATGCCCTGACCAATGAATATGCTCATGAAAGAGTACTGCATAGAATCCCTCAATTGCTCTTCCAGATTTTGTATCATGGAAATTCGCTCGATGAGGCATAAAGACGCGATCTAAAGTCAAGTTGTAGTAGGCGGAGTCACTCCCATATCGTATATCACTCGAAAGTGCGTCAACGAACTCATCAACCGCACTAAGCGTGCTGTCGTCAACTTCGTGAGGTGATTCCTGGGATGACCATCCATCCACTTGGTCACTGTTAAATACGAACGAGTGGCGGAGCACCGCTCGCGTTTTTTCTGGTTCATCGGTGTCATCGGATAGGTTGTCAGCTGTCTTCTCTTCACGTTTATAAAAGACGACAACAGAACCACGCTCTTCCTTCCGTACCTGTGCACCAAGTGATTGCCATTGACGGTAAGACGCCCAATATGAACTTGCGTATCCGTTTCGTTGGCCTGCTACCCAAAGTACAAGGGTATTCACACCACGGTATACATTGCCTGTCGCCGGATTTCGAGGTAGTCCAGCCTGCGCACGTCTATGCCACGGCATCTCAAATACCGATACTCTTGTTTCAATTGCCTGTACGATTTCATCCGTTACCCGTGCATGGATATCAGACCTATTGCTTGCTTGTGTGTTATTCATTTCTATCTCCTTGCCACGTGAGGAATACCGAGGATTCGGTACTCCTCGATGGCAAGGAGGGATGTGCTATTTAGTTTGATACAACATCATAGGGACTCGGCACCCCCCTACTCCCATAGTAGACAAGCCCGAGTGCGGCGGCATCAAAGAGACTCTGTCTTGGGTCTGCACTCATCCACGCTTTTCGAACCCGTGGCAGGCGATGCCCAAAAGCAGGTAGTTGTCTGCCGATTGCGAGTGCGATTTCGTACTTTGTCACCGCGCCCACTGAAGCAAAATACTTCTTCACCTCAGTGTTCGGAAAACGACAAAGATCAATGTACTCCGCAGCAGCGAGATGCGTGAGCATACGGTAGAGTTTCTTTATACGAGAGCTTCTTCTGCTGGAGCGGTCATCGGTATCTTCAATGACGAGCACTTCTGGACAATAGCGATCAATCAATTCCTTAATCGCCTCGAGTGTTTTTATGTTCCTATGCTTCTCTTTAATTTCCTTTACGCCCCAATCAAATGGATTCTCTGGACCTTCAAAGAGTACAAATGCGAACCCGCGACTGAAGGGGTATACCGCGAGTATGAGATCCCCCTGACATTCTGACTTCATATTGCTTTGCGTAAACGGGGTGAACGCACTGCGCGCTTGAGAGCGAGGGCAAACAGCTCTCGCTTGCGGAATCCCGAAAGGCTGGTAGTGTTGCTGAGCGCCTGGTCCATTTGATACATATTTCGCATGACTTCTTCCTCGACCAAGGCGTAGGCATCGGGAAACATTATCGAGGGGGGAACCCCAAAAATGGACTGGCAGGCAAGCGCGACCTCAATTTTGGGGGCGCGCTTGCTGTTTTCATAACGACTGATTTGCACACTGCTCACGGTACCGACCAAGCCCGCAAGTTCTTTTTGGGTTAAACCCCAATTGCGCCTGTGCATGCGTAGATAGCACAGAGTGCTATTGCTTTTTTTATGCATGGTGAATATTGCTTCTGTGATTACTAATCAGAAGCCTAATCATTGTCTCGCTATCGCCACAATCCTAGAAGAGGTGAAAATTTTCCAGGGTGGATAATTGGGGGGACGTGGGGAGATGGGGACCAACGTACGAGCTCACAGGAGATTCAATACTCACGTAAAGACAAGGTATAAAACAAAGGGCATCGATTGCTCGATACCCACAGAATACGTCCCCAAGTCCCCAAGTCTACCCGAGCGTCGGATTTTCTTCGTCTTTATGATCAATTACACCGTATCGGATACAAAGCTCAGCAACTTTTGATTTTTCAGTGATAGGCAAGACATACACTCCGTGACTCTTGTATGTGAGAAGGCGCAGTCGCTTACGCAGAATGCCACCGATAACGCGTGCTGATACAGGTCGATCAAATTCCTTTGAAAACTGATTTATGAACGTAGAGGTGATTTCTGAAATTGAAATGGCACTGTCTACTCCTCGGCTATACATTGATTGGAGTATTTCGAGCACGCCAGCCTCCATCGACGATGACCGCTCGGCATACAGCTTCTGATCAAACGAACGCACCGCTTCACGAATGCCGTTCCTCAGGCTTTCATCTTTGATGATTGAAAGAAGCGGCATGAGTATCTGGTTGAGTCGGGGCGACAGAGACGGATCAGCCAATGTCACATCAATTTTGATGTCGTGAAGCATGTTGAAACGGTACATGAGCAGTTGATTTCGCAGTAACTTAGCTTCGTATTTTTGTATATCAGGCAGATTGATGGGGATGTCTCGTCGCAGACTGCGTTGACCCATTTCCTCAGTGAGAAATCTACTCTCCAGGGCGGCATCTTCAAATGCTTTACGCATTGCCACCACCTTTGGCCCATACACATTGAATGCCTGCGGATTAAATTCTCGTTGGGCTGTCATTGCGGTACGCAGGACAGGAAAACCTCTAACGTTGCCATTGTTGAATATTTTCACTAGCTCGCTCTTTTCGTCACTGAAGCGGAAGTCTGCTTCGTCGAAGATGAGTGTTCCCCTGAATGTATCGAGTGTATGGAAGATGGGGGAAACCGTAGAGGCTCCACTCGCAAAGAAAGCTTTGTTGCAAAGGGAACCGATCACGAACAGGGCACGTGTTTTTCCTGAACCGTAATCTCCCCGAAGTCGAAGGTATGGCAGTTCATTGAAAGCATCGTATATCCAGGTGAGAAGGACGTAGTAGCTCGCAATCTCGCGGAAATGATCCGAGATGTCCACGTATCGGTAGATGTATGCCTGGATGTCGTATATGAGCTGCTCGACCGAGTCATAGGGTTCTGGGTTCTCTGCAAAAACTACGACGCCGTGCTTGATGAGATTGTTGGTGGCGGGGATTGGCTCCACCTTTTCTCCAGTTGGTCTGATGTATGAGGTGTCAATTGAAATGGCACCATCTTTGTATGCGGCAAGAGAAGTTCTCTGTGTGGCATGAATTAGGATCGTTTCAACAATGGTTCCGTCAGCAAGGTGCTCAGACACTACCTTGCGAATATTGGCCTTGGTATGAAGTGGTTTCGAAGTCATCAAAATAGCATATCGAACCCTTGTCACCTGAAGGAGAGGTGAATACTTTCTGTCAGTGCATGTTTCATTCCCTAGTGCTACACATTGATATCAAACAAAATCAACAGAATGAAAGAAAAATCACCAATTCCAGAAATTGCAGATATTGTGAGGCACTGGATGCCTGAAGCTAGTGACGATGAGCTGAAGGAGGCAACAGTGAATTTTCGTGAGTATCTAGCGGTAATTTACCGTATTTTTTTGCGACTTGAAGCTGAGAATCGGCTTGATGATATTTGTGTTATTTCGGATGTGGATGGTAGAGTGAATGAATCTAACAATAAATAAGTATGAGATATGTATATGCATACATTCGTGTATCTACACTAAAGCAAGGTGAGCATGGCTCATCACTGACAGAACAACGTTTCGCTATAGAGAATTACGCGAAGCGTCACAATCTCACCATTACCGAATGGTTTGAAGAGAAAGAAACCGCCGCCAAGCGTGGCCGGACCATATTTACCCACATGCTCGCCTTGCTCATCAAGGGACGAGCGCACGGAGTAATTATTCATAAGATTGATCGAGGTGCGAGAAATCTTCGGGATTGGGCAGACCTCGGCGGACTTATCGACAAGGGTATAGAAGTACACTTCGCACATGAAAGCCTTGATATGCAGTCACGCGGGGGTCGCCTGGCTGCCGACATACAGGCAGTTGTCGCTGCCGACTTTATTCGCAATCTTCGGGATGAAGTAAAAAAAGGCTTCCAGGGAAGACTAAGACAGGGTTTGTATCCATTGCCTGCCCCTCTAGGATATAAGGATCAAGGACGAGGGCTGCCAAAAATTCCCGACCCCTTAATGGCTCCGCTGGTACAACAGGCTTTTCGTCTATATGCCTCTACTCAATACAACCTTTATACGCTTGGCAAGGAGATGCATCAGGCAGGTTTGAGAAACCGCCGTGGCGGAGTCGTATCTCGAAATGGACTTTCAACCATGCTTAATAATGAATTCTATATCGGAATTATTCATATAGTGAGAACAGGGGAACGTCATCAAGGAATTCATGAGCCTCTGATTAAGAAAAGCCAGTTTGATCGCGTCCAGGATGTTTTGCATGGAAGGACCAAGAATACCGGGTTGAAGCATGATTTTCGCTATCGCAAGTCGCTGCGGTGTGTTCATTGCAAATATAATTTGATTCCTGAACGCCAAAAAGGGAATGTCTATTACCGTTGCCATACACGTGACTGTCCTAGGGCATGCGTGCGAGAAGATTCCATCGATGAACAAATGAAACAGGTTTTGGATTCTCTATGGATGCCCAATGAAGAAATCATCGTGATCGAAAGGGAACTGTCCCATCTTAAGGAGGAGCGTTTCAAAAGGAGCAAAGAATTGCTAAATGCGGCAGAACTGAACGTCTCCAATATTGATGCGCGAATCAGCCGACTCACCGATGCCTATATTGATCGCATGATTGATAAAGCTACTTTTGAAGAAAAGAATCAAAAACTGCTTCATGAGATAGTGAATGCACGAGAGTCATTAAATACTATATGCAAGGAATTCGAAGAAAAAGACGGTCGAATTCAAATTTTCCTCGAACTGATAAAAGCTATATCTACCAACAGGGATTACGCAAATGAGCTTGAGAATCGTGATTTACTTAAATCAGTCACCTCGAGCTTTCAAGTAGACGGAAAAAACCTTGTAGTTAATTGGAAAATTCCATTTGAAGCGGTCGCATCTCGCACTAAATCACCTTATAGTGAACCGTATCGATACAGACCTCGAACTCGCCACCCAAAACCAAAGCATTTCTCAAAACAATTATTCCACCTCCTCCACGAACAAAAACCACCCGACGAACCAAAGAAGTTCATCCTCTAAGAATAAGGCAACGGCAGAATAAAAGTAGGAGGGAAAATATGCACGAAGTGAATCTTGTTCTAGCATAGAGATACCCTATACAGGGCTAACACAACCTCATCTATGTCACACACATACATCGCCTATGTTCGCGTCTCAACCACCAAGCAATTCATCCAAGGGGTCTCAATAGCTGAACAACGTCGGGCCATTACCAAATATTCAGCAGAGCATCACTTCAATATCGTAGAGTGGTACGAAGAAATACAGAGTGCGGCCAAAGGTCGACGGCCAGTGTTTAGCGAAGTTATCAAAATACTGAAGCAACGGCACTATGGTCTAATCATGCATAAGATTGATCGCGGAGCGAGAAATCTCCGTGACTGGGCTGATATTGGAGATCTGATTGATGCCGGAATTGAAGTGCGCTTTGCTCATGACAATCTGGACCTCGATACCCGTGGCGGTCGTCTCACCGCTGACATTCAAGCCGTCATTGCCGCTGACTATATCCGCAATCTAAGAGAGGAAGTACGAAAGGGAATCCAAGGTCGATTGCAGCAAGGCATCTATCCGTTCCGAGCACCCCGTGGCTACCTCAATCGCGGTGGTGGTCGAGTAAAGATTCCTGATCCTATCTATGCACCCCTAATCGTGACCGCCTTCCATCGTTATGCTACCGGTGCCTATACACTGAAGAAGCTGACGGATGAGTTGCTGATTATTGGCCTTAGCAATCCTAATGGGAACAAACTTACCCCGAGTACCTTGTCGAGAATATTCCGCTGTCATTTCTATGTGGGTGAGTATCGAGTACGAGGAGTGACCTACCAAGGACTTCATCAACCACTCATATCAAGAGACCTCTTTAACTCCGTACAACGAATGCTGAGCCTGCGGAAACATAGCAAGCATCTCAAGTATGCCTTTCGCTACCGTCGACAATTAAAGTGCCAGACCTGCCAACACCACCTGATCGGGGAAAGACAGAAAGGAAGAACATACTACCGTTGCCATAATTGTCCGCGAGTATCAGTGCGGGAGGATCGTGTTCCGGCCTTGGTAGGGAGGGAAGATTCCACCTTTACCGTCGTTACTGAAATTAAGCCTGAATTAACGCCGTTTGATCAGTTTGGTTCACTGTAAAGTAAATCGTTGTGGTCTAAAAATTATCAAATGGTTCTACTATCTATATTTTCATTACTGCATGTAATGTTATTGAAATGCACTAAAGTTAGATAAGGGTGTGTGCTGGCTATTATTTCTTAGTTTGCTAGACTGATTTAGATAGGTAGGCAATTAGATTTCGCACACCATCTCGCTTAAGAAAAACGGGGAAGAAATGAAAATAGAATCACTCACATTACAAAATTTCCGCTGTTTTGGAACAAATCCACAAACATTTTCGTTGTCTGAGGATATTACAGCGTTTGTGGGAAGTAATGGTACTGGAAAAACGGCTGCAATGCAGGCTCTGTTGAGAATGTTTGGTATATCGGAAGAACAGCGTCGAATTCGACTTCAGGATTTTCACGTGCCTCGTGATGAAAAGATCCCACCTCAGCAGCGTGATCTGGTAATTGAAGCTATTCTAGTTTTTCCAGAACTCGAGAATGAAGATGATGATGTTGCCGATAAAGCAGCAACGACAGTACCTAGCTTCTTTAAGCATTTGTCTGTATCAGAAGATGGAAAATTAAAGTGCAGATTTCGCCTAGAAGCGAAGTGGGTGGATGATGGATCTGCAGAAGGAGCTATAGAACCAGCACGATTTTGGGGTGTGCGTAAATTGTCTGGAATCCCCGAAGACGATGAGAAAGAAAGTGTCAGTGTGTTGGATCGGGCAGCTATACAGGTAGTATATATACCTGCGACTCGTGATGGTGCGGCTCAAGTTAGCCAACTCTTACGCGGTCGACTTTGGCGCGCAATAAAGTGGACTGAAGAGACCAAGGAAAAAATTAGTAAGTTTGGGGAAGAAATTAATAAACAGTTTTCAGCTGTGTCAGCCATCAAGGAAATCACAGAAAATTTAACCTGCCGTTGGCGGGAGGTGCACGGTGGAGGAACTCATTCAACACCAACATTGCGCCCAGTTGAGCCGAAATTTGAGGATTTAGTGAGAAAGATTGGTGTGTCATTTTCACCAGATGAAGCGGGAAGAGAGGCTGAGATTGATGATCTTAGTGACGGACAACGTTCTCTTTTTCATGTGGCGCTGACCACAGCAATACTGGATGTGGAAGCAGCTATATTAAGTGGCAAGCATAAAAAATCCTTTGAGCAGGATTCGATTATGTTGCCGGTACTTACAATTGTTGCCCTCGAAGAACCTGAAAATTGCCTCGCTCCATTTTATCTTTCCCGTATTCTCCATCAGATGAAGGAGCTGGCTCTGCGGCCTGGCGCGCAGGTTGTTGTTTCCAGTCATTCTGCAAGTATCTTGAGTCGCATTACACCTGAGGCCGTTCGCTATTTCCGACTCGATGAAAAACATAACGCCCAAGTACGTTCGCTCACTCTTCCACCTACAGAAGGTGAAGCCGGAAAGTATGTCCGTGAGGCAGTGCGCGCGTATCCAGAATTGTATTTCGCCCGATTCGTGATTTTCGGCGAAGGTGATTCTGAAGAAATTGTATTACCTCGTATCGCATCAGCCATGAGTTTACCTATTGACCGTTCATTTGTTGCTATTGTTCCGTTAGGAGGAAGGCATGTTAATCATTTTTGGCGGTTAGTACACGATCTAAAAATACCTCACGCAACTCTTATTGATCTTGATCTTGGAAGGTTTGGAGGTGGTTGGGGACGAATCAAGTATGTAATGGAGCAGTTGATAGAAAACGGCTATGAGTCAGCAAAGCTATTGGGTGTAGCAGATAATAATAAAGCAATCGAGCAATTATCCGCCATGCCCACTTGGGGCTATGATGATTATAAGATTTTAAGTGATTGGATGACGTACCTTGAAAACAAGGCAGACGTATATTTTTCTGGGAAGATTGATCTCGATTGGTCAATGCTTAAACGCTTTCCAACCTATTACCAAACCCTTGAAGACGGAGAAAAGGGCCCAAAAGGGAAAGCAGAAGCCGCGAAGATTGCTGTCTTAGGTGATGAAGGTAATCCCGATTTATACAAAGATATCGACGACAATGATTTTCGTTGGTATCGCTATTTATTTCTTGGTCGAGGGAAGCCAACTTCTCATCTTCGAGCTTTGACACTAATCCCAGAAGCAGAACTAAAGGAAAAGGCTCCTCCTGTGTTAAAGCGATTATTGACAAACGCAGCTCTGAAATTAGAACTAATTGAAGATATTTCAAAATAATGGTTTTAATTTCTCAAAAAGACTGGAAGACTGTTGGTGTAGCTGGATTAGAACCCAATGCTTGGGAAGCACTGCGTGCCCTGCATAACACATGTGTGACTGCTGGCCCAGGGGCTGGAAAAACTGAATTCCTCGCTCAACGGGCTACTTACTTGCTTCAAACGGGTTTATGCCCAGATCCTCAGCGCATCTTAGCAATTAGTTTCAAACGGGATGCGGCGCGTAATCTACAAGAACGGGTTAATAAACGCTGTCCGCCAGAACAAGCGCGACGATTTGTCTCCATGACATATGATGCTTTTGCAAAGAGCTTGTTGGATCAATTTATTAACGGGATTCCAGCTATGTGGCGTCCGAAGTCGGACTACATTTTAGAGCCATTGGTAACACAAGATGTAAAGTCTATCTTAGAATCAGCCAGACATGCAGTAAGACCAGAATGGGGGGCATTTATTGCTGGAGTACCAGAAGGAAACTTTGAATCTCTTTGGCTTGGACGCCAACATCTTCAAAGCGATCCTTCAGTCAATTCGGCTCAGATCGAATGGCTTCTCCAGTATTGGTGGAAATCCATGAACGTGACAAAAAATGGTGGACAGCTTACTTACACGATGGTGAATAGATTAGCTGAATTTATCCTACGAGCCCGCCCCAATATTCGTAAAGCATTACGACTAACATATCCTTTCGTTTTTCTCGACGAATTTCAAGATACAACATACGCACAATATGGACTCGTTACGACTGCATTTCACGGTAACACTTCTGTCCTTACAGCAGTTGGAGATGATAAACAGCGCATAATGGTATGGGCAGGTGCGATGCCTCATGCCTTCAAACAATTTTCGAAAGACTTTAACACAGCGCCAATTTCATTACTTTGTAATTACCGTTCGCGTCCTGAACTGGTCGATATCCAACATGTTGTTGCTCAGGCCCTTGAAATTGGATCGCCAGTCGTTGAATCACGCGCCTTAGCAAATATTGGCGGCACATGTTCAGAAATCTGGAATTTCTCCAATCAAAGCTCAGAAGCACATTATCTTGCAACATGGCTTGCTGATGATGCGCAAATGCACGAACTTAAACCGCGTGACTATTGCATATTAGTGCGTCAAAAAGCGGATGATTTTGAGAATCAACTTTACCCGCACTTTGAGAAACTTGGATTGAAGTTACGTAATGAAAGTAGATTGATTGAAGGTGTTCCTCTACAAGATTTACTAGTAGAGGAAATTTCCAAAATAGTGCTACATATCCTCACTGCTGCTATTAAAACACGAGTGCCAGAGTCGTTAAATTTTTCTTATGATGCAATTTGTGAAATTCAAGGAATTGATAAACAAAATACTTTTGCAGTGAAACAAGCAAGGGGTTCGGTTGAATTACTAATAAAAAAACTTAAGCCAACCCTAAATAAATCACCCTCAAAAGAGCATGCCCAACTTGTTGTTCAGACAGTTATTGATTTCATTGACCCTGATAACTTACGTAGGTCGTCCCCACGATATGCGTTAGGTGATACGCTGGACAAAATAATTGCCGCACTCATTATGTACGTTACGGAATCGAGTCAAAGTTCTGACACATGGGAAGGATGGTTAGATGAGATATCTGGAGAAAATCACATACCTCTAATGACCATCCACAAGAGTAAAGGACTTGAGTTTCACACAGTATGTTTCCTCGGTCTTGACGATACGCAGTGGTGGAGTCACAAATCTGGGGATCATGAAAGCCTAGCGACCTTCTTCGTTGCCTTATCTCGGGCAAAGCAGCGAGTCTTTTTTACCTATTGTAGAAATCGTATTAAAGCGAAAGTTTCTGATCTTTACTCCTTGCTGAGTGATGCCGGAATTGGGGAAGTAACGTATGAATAAGGCAAATACATATGTGGTTGCGGGTAATTTCACAACCGTTATTGTCATCACTTCATTTGAGCCTTAAATACAGCCGTTAAATCAGTTCGAGTATCCTTAGGGTGTAAAATTTAGAGCAAAATTTCGTCCGTTAAATCCTCAAAATATGGCTTATTTTAAGGGTTTGGTGACTGCGATCTGAGCTAAAAATAGCTGTTTCCTTATGTGAACCGTATCGATACAGACCTCGAACTCACCACCGAAAACCAAAGCATTTCTCAAAAAAACTATTCAACCTCCTCCACAAACAACCACCACCAGACGAAACCAGAAAGCTCATCCATTAAGCATAGTTCAGTGTCGGGATTGATCATAGGAGGGAAAAGGTGCTCATGAAGAATATTGTTAGCATAGAGATACCCTATACAGGGCTAATTCATCCATCACTATGTCAAACACCTATATCGCCTATGTTCGCGTCTCCACCACCAAGCAATTCATTCAAGGAGTCTCAATCGCTGAACAACGGCGAGTCATCACTAAGTATGCCATTGATCATCATTTCAGTATCGATAGATGGTTAACCAATTCTGAAAAATATTTATGTAGCCTCACTGGATCGTTTCCGAAATTATTTAAGGGGCATGCTGGAAAGTTTTTACCGCTGAGATCAGCAAGATGACACCTAGTAAGGTAATCAACACACGCTGAGGCACTATTCCTAGCAACAACCCGCCTATACCTGCGCCAAGAATTGATCCAGCCACCATCCAACGAAACAAGAGACGCTCCTGACGCAGTACTGCAAAGGCATTTGAACTGCTATAGCGGGCAAAACCAACGATCACGGTGGGTAGGCTGACCATCAGGGAGAGACTTCCAGCCAGCTTGATATCCAATCCGTATAACAACACGATGGTAGGTATCAGTAATTCGCCACCTGCTACACCCAAGAGAGCCGCAACCATACCGATACTGAGTCCGGCCGCTAAGCCTACGATGAAACGAATAGGGCCAGCATCAATGAGTGGCGTACCTCCATTGTTGAATTCAAATATAGCCTCAGACAGCATCAACAACGCCAATCCAATCAGCAATACCATGATTATTCGATTTAGCAATTGACGCGACATCTTGATAGCATGGCCTGCCGCCCACCACGCTCCAAGAAGACTGCCCGCCAGGAGATTTACGGCAACATCCAGATGAGGAAGTAATTGATCAAAAGGAACTGCCTCTGCTCGAAAGATTAATGCAGCAGTTACCACAACCAAGCTAACAGCCTTGTTGAGTATGACGGCCTCCAACGAAGGCAGATGGAAGAATCCCACTAGCACCGGCAATCGAAACTCTGCCCCGCCCAAACCGATCAATCCGCCGAGGGTGCCAATCAGAGAGGCAGCGAGAAAGCCCCACCAGGCGCGTGCACGTGGGCTCACTGACGTTCTATCACACATGCTCGCTTAAGTAAGAAATCATCGTCCTTTAGGTGGATTTCAAGCATGCTATGCCAGTTCATCCAGTGAGGCAAAATGAGAGCAGCCACGGATTCCACGTAATAGGGCGTACCATCCTTGACGAAGTGCTGGGGGTACGCCCCGACCTTATTGAACAACAGTTCGCGCATGCTCTAGTGTCCTGAACTGAGCCGCACGTTGTTCCTATTTTCATACCACCCTTGGCTGCGTTTCACTATTGCCACTACCGATAGCATCACCGGTACTTCAACCAGTACCCCAACTACCGTTGCCAAGGCAGCCCCGGATTCAAAACCGAACAAACTAATAGCGGCAGCTACTGCCAATTCAAAAAAGTTACTCGCACCAATTAGTGCCGACGGACCTGCTATGCAATGCGCCTCACCGAAGCGGCGATTCAGCCAATATGCCAAGCCTGAGGTGAAATACACCTGAATGATGATTGGTACGGCAAGCATGACAATGATGAGTGGCTGCTCGATGATAGCTTTTCCCTGAAAAGCGAACAGCAAAACCAGCGTTAGTAGCAGAGCCGCGATTGAAACAGGATGGAGCGCAGCCAAGGTGCGCTTCAATGATTCTTCGCCACGCGCCAATAGCAGTTTGCGCCATGCTTGTGCCAGTAACACAGGCAGCACAATGTACAACACCACTGATACTAGCAGCGTATTCCACGGAACGATGATCGATGAAATGCCGAGCAACAATGCCACCAGCGGAGCGAAGGCAAAAACCATGATGACATCATTGAGCGCAACTTGGCTTAGTGTAAACAATGGGTCACCATTCACCAGGCGACTCCACACAAACACCATCGCAGTACAAGGTGCAGCGGCAAGCAATATAAGTCCTGCCATATAGCTATCGAGTTGATCTACAGGAAGATACGATGCGAACAGTTGCCGGATAAATAGCCAGCCGAGCAGCGCCATGGAAAATGGTTTTATCGCCCAGTTGATAAATAACGTAACGCCTATGCCCCGCCAGTGTTTGCGCACTTCATGCAATGCCCCGAAGTCGATGCGCAACAGCATGGGAATGATCATCACCCAAATCAGCAAGCCAACGGGCAGATTAACCGAAGCTACTTTTAATTCACCGAGCCAGCGGAACGGAGCAGGGATCAATTGTCCCAATACCACTCCAATAATGATACACATGAAGACCCAAATGGTCAGGTAGCGTTCAAAAATACTCATTTTTCATCCTTGTTTATCGCTAGGCGGGGTTAGTCAATGCAAGCAACGCTTTGATTCCCACTGGCTCATCAGCCTTAGCAGGCACGACTGCAATACGTTGTGCACACTGTTGTTGCACTATTTGAAGATGTTCCCATTCCTGCTCGGCGCGCTTTGCCAGTAGTGGTGAGGTGTGCTGTGCCGCAGCCAGACTCTGATTGACGATCCATGCCCAAGGTTCGATCCCAGCACGCCGCAAATCCTCCTGCAAATTAGTGGCCTCCAGTACCGGCGTGGTTTCAGCCAAAGTCACAATGAGCACACGCGTGTGTGTTTGGTTTTGGAGATACATCATCGGTGTGGTGAAGTGCAGCGTTTTGTCCTTCAGATTGCGAGCAACTTCATGGTGATAGGCTCCGGTAGCATCCAGGAGCAACAGTGTGTGCCCGGTCGGTGCGGTATCCATTACCACAAAAGCGTGATTGGCATCGTGGATAGAGCGTGAGAATGCCTGAAACACCGCGATCTCTTCGGTACAGGGTGAACGCAGGTCTTCTTCCAACAATGCACGTCCTTGCGTATCCAGATCCTTTCCTTTTGTTTCCAAGACATATTGACGATAGCGCTCAGATTCGACGTGCGGGTCAATGCAGCTCATTTTCAGGTTCTTTATTTCACCCTGCAACGTTGCTGTTAAATGAGCCGCCGGATCAGACGTGGTGAGCTCTACAGTGTGTCCACGAGCCGCCAATTCAACAGCAATCGCTGCCGCCAGTGTTGTTTTCCCTACACCACCTTTACCCATTAGCATAATTAAGCCATGTTCGGCTTTCTCAAGCTCGTCGATCAAAATGGAAAGCTTGGGCAGCTCGACTTCATGTTGCGAAATTGCATTCGGAACGTTGATTGGCTGGTCACTGATCAAGGCACGCAATGCTTTGACGCCTACCATGTTAAACGGCATCAACTTGCGCACATCCGATGTCAATTTGCTCAGCACATTGGGCATAGTATTAATGGCATTTTGTTCGCGTCGATAAATGGCTAACGCTACTGGATCGCTCGTTTCATTTGCGGGCATGCATCCGTTAACCACCAGATATTGATGCGTTAGGCCAATATGCTCCAATTCTTTGCTGGTGCGCGCCGCTTCCAGCAAAGTGGATCGTTGCGCGCGCGCAACCAATACCAACCGTGTGCGGCGGAAATCTGCGAGTACCGCTACGGCATCGCTGTAGCGCTGACGCTGCTTTTCCAATCCGGCCAATGGCCCAAGGCAGGATGCACCATCTGGGTTGTTATCCAGAAAGCCGCTCCATGCGCCAGGTAATTGCAGCAAACGAATGGTGTGGCCGGTGGGAGCGGTATCGAAAATAATATGGTCGAATGGCTCAATTAGAGCAGTATCTGTGAGCAATCCGGTGAATTCGTCAAATGCTGCGATTTCCGTCGTGCATGCACCAGAAAGCTGTTCTTCAATTCCTCTGATGACCGCTTCGGGCAGACTCCCTCGTACCGGCTCGACTATGCGATCTCGGTACGCTTGGGCCGCCGCCTGGGGGTCGATCTCCAATGCAGACAGCCCCTTCACTTCTGGAATGGGGGTGATCTTGTTGCCAATACTGATGCCCAATACCTGACCAACATTGGACGCTGGATCGGTGCTCACCAGTAGTACGCGCTTGCCTTCGTCTGCTAGCCGCACTGCGGTAGAACATGCCAATGAAGTCTTGCCCACCCCACCCTTGCCGGTAAAAAATAGGAATTGAGGAACGTCTTTCAGCAATTTCATAGTATCTAACCTGTGCTCTTTAACAGCACTTGCTGCCAGAACCGCATGCCTCCGCTTTCACGTCAGAAACGGCTCTTTCATCCAAAGCACTGGATATACCCGCGAAACGCGCTAATTCCTTACGTCCTGGGTAGCGTCCTGCTAAAGCAATTTCCCCATCCACCAACACTAGTGGCAATCCCTCCATCCCTGATCGTTCCAGAAAAGATTTCACTATTGAATTTTCAGCAAAAGCCATGGGTTGCTGAGCGAGATTGAATCGCTCTATCAGTCCTCCTGCGCGCTTCAGCCAATCCACATCGGCGCTGAAATCTACCAATGCTTGATCAACCTCTGTCCCACATACACCTGTGCTACAACACAGGGCTGGATCAAAAACTTGTAGCTTGCTCATTCCATTCTCCTTAATCCTTAATGCGACCGATTTCGGCAAGTTTTTCTTTCAAAGTAAGTTTGTCCAATTGTTCGATCGGCAAACTCATAAATAACTGAATGCGACGCGACAATTGGGTGTATGCAATTTTGAACGCAGCACGTTTGGCGTTATCATCCCCCTCTACATGCGCCGGGTCTGGAATCCCCCAGTGTGCAGTGGCAGGTTTCCCTGGCCAGATCGGGCAAGTTTCTCCCGCTGCGTTGTCACACACTGTAAAGATGAAATCGATATCAGGAGCACCGGGCGCGGCAAACTCTTCCCAGCTTTTGCTGCGTAGTCCTTCAATGCTGAGTCCAGTTTCCTGTAACAGCTCAAGCGCGAACGGATTGACGCGTCCGACAGGTTTACTACCAGCGCTGTGTGCAATAAACTTCCCCTTTCCCAATACATTGAAAAGTACTTCACCCAAGATGCTGCGTGCCGAGTTACCGGTACACAGCACCAACACGTTATATTTCTTTTCAGTCATTCGTCTCTCCTTAGATATCTTCAACATTTCTTACT
Source organism: Candidatus Nitrotoga sp. HW29 (assembly GCF_924101635.2). Lineage (GTDB taxonomy): Bacteria > Pseudomonadota > Gammaproteobacteria > Burkholderiales > Gallionellaceae > Nitrotoga. Next base: position 40,033 of record NZ_CAKMAA020000005.1, read on the forward strand.
TGGCACCTTGCAGGCCTCTGCATTACCGCCGCAACAATTCTCCGTCAGGTATTCCACTATGCCATTCATGACTTCAAAATTTGCCGCATAGTAGATAAAGCGCCCATCCTGTCGGCTTTCAATCAATTCTGCGTGACAAAGTGTCTTGAAGTGAAACGACAGTGTGGCGGGGGACACCTTCAATTTCTCTGCTACTTGTCCCGCCGCTATTCCTTCTGGCCCAATGGCCACCAGGAGATGGTAGATCGCCAAACGGGTAGGTTGCGCCAGTGCCGCTAATGCCTTTACCACTTGAGCTGGTTTCATCATTCTATAATTCCATTGTTAAACAATTATCAAAATGATATTTGCAATTAAAACAGAAATTCGTGGGTCATTCAACTCCTATTAACATAATGCTCTACCTTAAAATTGAAACTAATCATCTGTTATAGGCGAGCTTGAGTGAAAACTAATTACAGTCAGTTTTCTCTCAAGCTTTCTTAGATTGCCAAGTATAGAGCGCTGATTAAATGGATAAGCCAGTTATTAGAATGCGTTGACCTGTTCATGCCATTCATCAAAAATATGCCCACTCAAGATCGTCCCGCAATGGAGTAGTTTATTATAGTCTGCAAGTGGATCCGATAATTGGGTGAACAGATAGACAGCGTAGCGGGCAACATGAAGGCCTGTATCAGTTTACTTATCTACAGTTTGATGTGGCATGGTGGCGGCAAAATGAAATTGCGAGCTTGGGTGGGGGCTCTAGCCCCCTATGTAGGTACATACACGGACTTATGAGTCACGGGTGGAAATTAAAATAGAACATTGCAATTTCATACCGGTTCCTAGGCGGTCGTGCTGCTGTGTTATACGATGCGCCGCCAAGTTATCTACTGTCATTGCTATATATAGGCGTTTTGAAGGATGGATGATGGCGGATTGTTGCAACGACAAAGCTGACCAAATAGAGTCACTTCGTGATCGCCAACGCTCAACACTTGAACTACAGCTCCACAGTCTCGCCTGCCAGTCTGAGGAGCACTGCTGCCACAAAAGCATTGCAGTTTTTACTCCCATCAGGCAGAGATGATGCTTAACTCAAAAAAGTGCATTTTTAATCATTTATTTAACAGAGGTTACAATGTAAATATTGTCTTGTTTTATGAACTCGAAGTTGATTTTTTTGTCGATGGAAATTTTGTCGAAAAGCCCTTTGTCTTTCACAACGAAGTTCATTGTCATTACAGGCCATCCCAAACTTTTGACAGGTCCATGCGCTAGCGTCACAGAACCCTTCGACGAATCGACTGCCTTCACCACTCCAGCTGCCTTGTGGGTTATTAACTTAGGGAGCGCGACTTGGCCCTTTTTATCCACCTTCATATCTTGCATATCCATATCTTTCATGCCACCAGATTGAGCGATGGCAAGGCTGGATGCGGACAAGACGAGGATCAGGGGTAGAGTTGTGATAAGTTTCATGATGATTTCCTTCGTTGGTTTAAGATGAGTGGGTAAAAACTTATTTATCGTGTCACAGCTTCATAAAATTTGTCTCTCAATTGGCGACGCCATGCTTTCGGCGCAAGTCTGACGCCGTCGCAACAACAGATACACAGCAGGTACCACAAACATCGATAGCAGCGGCGCAGTAATCATCCCACCGACCATCGGTGCCGCGATGCGTTGCATGACTTCCGACCCCGTACCCGTGCCAGTCATGATCGGCACCAGACCGGCGATGATGACCGCCACCGTCATTGCTTTCGGTCGCACCCGCAGTACAGCACCTTCTCGGATCGCATCGAGCAGATCGCTCTCACTGGTTTTTCCATGTGCAATACGCGCTTCCCAGGATTGTTTCAGGTACAGCAGCATGATCACACCAAACTCGGCCGATACCCCCGCCAGCGCAATGAAGCCAACACCACTTGCGACCGACAGATTGTGATCGAGGAGCCACAGCAGCCAGATGCCGCCAGCCAGTGCGAATGGCAGCGTCGCCATGATCAACGCAGCCTCATCGAATCGTTTGAACGTCAGATAGAGCAGCACGAAGATGATGAGCAATGTTGCTGGCACGACGATTTTCAGTTTGGCAGTGGCGCGCTCCAAATATTCGAACTGCCCTGACCAGGCAATCGAATAACCGGCTGGTAACTTCACTTCCTTGTCGATCGCTTGCTGCATGTCGTGCACCACAGAGCTCAGATCGCGCCCGCGAATGTCGATATAGACCCAGCCCGACAGGCGCGCATTCTCGCTTTTCAGCATCGGCGGTCCGTCGTTGATACGGATCGCAGCCACATCACCCAAGCGGATCTGCGCACCGCGCTCGGTCAGCACCGGCAACTGGCGCAGCTTCTCGACCGAGTCGCGCACCTCGCGCGGATAGCGCACGTTGATCGGGAAGCGCTGCAGACCTTCGACCGTTTCGCCGATGTTGTCGCCACCGATCGCTGCCGATACGATGCTTTGCACATCGGCGATGTTCAATCCGTAACGTGCGGCCGCGTCGCGATCAATGTTGATATCGACATAACGTCCGCCGTTGAGCCGCTCCGCCAGCACTGACGAGACGCCTGACACTTTTTTCACCACGCTTTCAACATCGGCTGTAATGCGGTCAATTTCCTGAAGGTTCATCCCTGCAACCTTGATTCCCACCGGACTCTTGATGCCGGTAGCCAGCATGTCGATGCGGTTGCGAATCGGCGGCACCCAGATGTTAGATAGTCCCGGTACCTTGACGGTGCGATCCAGTTCCTCGACCAGCTTGTCGGTGGTCATGCCGGCGCGCCACTGGTCACGTGGCTTGAACTGGATCGTGGTTTCGAACATCTCGAGCGGTGCGGGATCGGTTGCAGTTTCGGCACGGCCTGCCTTGCCGAACACGCTTTGTACTTCCGGTACGGTTTTAATCAATCGGTCCGTTTGCTGTAGCAATTCGGATACTTTACCTACCGACAAGCCGGGCAGCGCCGAAGGCATGTATAGGAGGTCGCCTTCATCCAATGGCGGCATGAATTCACCGCCCAGTTGCGACATTGGCCAGAATGTCACGACAGCAATTAGCCCCGCCGCCAGCAAGGTTGACTTCGGGAAACGCAGCACGCCTTCCAGGAGAGGACGATACAACGCGATCAGAAAGCGATTGAGCGGATTCTTGTGTTCGTCGGGAATCTTGCCGCGAATTAGATACCCCATTAGCACCGGAATTAGCGTCACCGACAAGCCGGCGGCCGCTGCCATTGCATAGGTCTTGGTGAAGGCCAGCGGTGCGAACAGTCGCCCTTCCTGCGCTTCCAGCGTAAAAACCGGGATGAACGACAGGACAATGATCAACAACGAAAAGAACAAGGCGGGACCGACTTCGGCTGCCGCTTCGCCGATCACGTGCCAATGCTCATCGCCTGTCAATTTCTCGCCGGGATGCGCATGATTCCAGGCTTCAACATGCTTGTGGGCATTCTCGATCATCACCACTGCCGCATCGACCATCGCGCCAATCGCAATCGCGATGCCTCCCAATGACATGATGTTGGCATTGATGCCTTGGTAATACATGACGAGGTACGCCACCAGGATACCCAGTGGCAGCGACACGATGGCTACTAACGCCGAACGAATATGAAACAGGAAGATCATGCAGACCAGTGCGACGACAATGAATTCTTCGATCAACTTGTGTTTGAGATTGGTGACTGCGCGCTTGATTAGATTGGAGCGGTCGTAGACCGGGATGATCTCGACACTTGGCGGTAGACTCACTTTCAGCTTTTCCAGTTTGGTTTTCACCGCATCGATGGTTTCCAGCGCATTCTTGCCTGAGCGCATGATGATTACGCCGCCAGCAACTTCGCCTTCACCATTGAGTTCAGCAATACCGCGCCGCATTTCCGGCCCCACCTGGATACGCGCGACGTCACCCAGCCGCACCGAGACACCGGCGTCGGTGGTCGATAACGGAATCTTGCGAAAATCGTCGAGCGATTTCAGATAACCGGACGCGCGCACCATGTATTCGGCTTCGCCCAGTTCCAGCACTGAGCCGCCAGTTTCCTGATTGGCCTTCTGCACCGCCTCGATCACCTTGCCATGTGGGATGTTGTAGGCGCGCATCCTGTCTGGATTAAGCACGATCTGGTATTGGCGCACCATGCCGCCGATACTCGCAACTTCCGAAACGTTCGGCACTGCTTTCAGCTCGTACTTGAGAAACCAGTCCTGCAACGCCCGCAACTGCGATAGATCCATCCTGCCACTGCGATCAACCAGCGCATATTCATAGACCCAGCCGACGCCGGTGGCATCCGGCCCGAGTGCTGTTTTTGCTTGCGGTGGCAGGCGCGATTGCACCTGATTCAGATATTCGAGCACACGCGAGCGCGCCCAGTACGAGTCAGTGCCATCCTCGAACAGAATGTAGACGAACGAGTCCCCAAAAAATGAATAGCCACGCACTGTCTTTGCACCGGGTACTGACAGCATGGTGGTAGTAAGTAGATAAGTGACCTGATTTTCGACAATCTGCGGGGCTTGGCCCGGATAGCTGGTGCGGATGATGACTTGCACATCCGATAGGTCGGGAATTGCATCCACCGGCGTGCGCGACAGCGACCAGATGCCCCAGGCGGTGATCATCAGCGTTGCTAACAGTACCAGAAAGCGGTTGTCGATTGACCAGCGGATCAGTTTAGCGATCATTTGGCGGCTCCAGCGGGTTTGGCCGGCATCTTCATTTCACCCTTCATCGCGCCATCCATCGCTTTATTTTTCATATCGTGATGGGGCACGGCGGTAATCGGGGTTATTGTTGTAATCTCGAACATGCCGTCCTTGATCGGACGAATCTTGAAAGTGACGGCGTCTCCCACCGCAACGTTCTTGGGCAAACCGGTCGCCGGCAACTTGAAGTTCATCGTCATCTCACCCCATTGCAAAGCGGGAATCGGGCCGTGGGAAATCGTGATGTCGTCGTTGTCAATACTCTCCACCTTGCCTTCGCCGCGATGCGTCGGCGCTGCAGCCTTGCTGCTTTCCGGTGTTGGCATGGCGCTCATGCGCGTCGTAGTACCCTTCAGGCTTGCTTCAGAATCGATCAGGAATTGGCCGGAAACGACAACTTTTTGTCCGACTTCCAATCCCTTTCTGATCTCTGTCTGGCTGTTCGTTTCAGTTCCAATTTCAACGTCTACCGTGACAAACTTGCCATCTCCTTGTGCCACCATCACCACGCTGCGTGTTCCGGTCTGGATCACCGCTTCCGTGGGCACGAGCAGCACGTCTTCGCGAGTAGCAGACGTAAAATTGATAGTGGCAAACATGCCTGGCACAAGCTGGCCAGACGGATTGGCCAGTTCGACGCGCGCCTTCAGCGTACGCGTGGCAGGATTAACTTCAGGCAGAATCGCACCGACCATGCCTTTGAATATGGTACCTGGCAATGAAGGCGTGCGCGCTTCAACGGCGTTGCCCGGTCGCACCTGCACGGAAAGGCTTTCCGGCACTTCGGCATTCACCCAAATAGTGCCAAGACCATTGATACGGAACAAGGAAGCACCAGCCATCACAGTCATGCCTTCGCGGATGGCGAGTTCAGTCACCACCCCGCCTATTGGCGCAGTAATGGTGAGACGAGGCTGCACCTTGCCCTTCGATTCCACCAGACGGATTTGTTCATCAGTCATGCCCACCAGGCGCATGCGTTGACGTGCACCTCCGATCAGCGCATCTCCGCCGATTTCCTTCATGTGCCAGACCGTCAGGTACTCTTCCTGCGCCGCCACCCACTCGGGCACATACAGTTCGGCCAGAGCTTGACCCTTGTGCACCGGATCAAGCGGCGCCCGCACATACAGGCGTTCGACGAAACCGTTGCTACGAGCTTGCACGAGCGCTACGTCGCGTTCATTATAGGCAACGCCACCCACGGCCACGATGGTCGAGGCCAGGCTGCCTTTGGTCACTTCGGCTGTACGTATTCCTAAATTCTGCTGTACGCGAGGACTGATGGTGACTTTTCCTTCAGCGCCTGCGTCGTCCGCATAGACTGGCACCAATTGCATATCCATGAAAGGCGACTTGCCCGGTTTGTCGAATTTTTGACCCGGGACCATCGGGTCATGCCAATGCAGCACTTTTTTATCGGAATTGCTGGCTTTCTGTCCACTGTCTCCTGAGGATTCAGTCGCGCTCGTCATCGAGGCGACTTTTTTCATACCCTGGTTCATGCCGACCCAATACAGACCATATCCAACTGCACAGAGGAAACCTGCCGCAGTGAGTGCGAAAAGGATGTTCTTGATTGTCATTTCGTATCCTTATTCATGATCATCGCCGAGTGCGCAGCAAACCCATTCGTGGGAAATAAGAAATTGATTCCTGCCCACAATCGATCGGTGTCAGTTGCGAGTTGCAGTGCCTGGATGCGCACGTCGATTTCGTTGCGACGGGCCACAATTACGTCGGCAAGGCTGGCCTTGCCACCACGGTAGGCAGCTGTCGAAGCTTGCGTGCGTGCGTTTGCCAGAGGAATCAATTCGCGCTTGTAGCGGTCATGACGCTCGCGATTATTTTCCCATTCGTTGATCATTGCGCGGGTCTCGGCAATATGTGCGCGCAGCATATCCTCTCGCTCGGCCTTCGCCTGTTCGACCAGCGCCAGCTTGGCTGATAGTTCCCGATCCTGGCGGTTCTTCTGATGCCACTGCAACGGAATCGAGACGCCGACAGAAATCATGTTGGAGAAAGAGGGGCCGCGCTGTTGGTACGCCAGTTCCATGCTCCAGTCGGCTTTTCTGTTGGCTTGTGCGAGCTTCGCTTCCATCGCAGCGATTTCTTCCTGCTTGGTGAGCACGGCAATTTGTGGATGATGGGCAAGTTGGGTATCGAGCGTGGCTGGATCTACACGGAGGGTGTCTGTTGCAGGTTTGTCGGCCAAGGGCATGTCAGCGGTATCACCTATCCAGCGCGCCAGCATGGTCTTGGCATTGCGAACGCGGCGCTGTACTTCACTCGCCCGATCATCTAATGCAGCCAGCGCGCCACGAGCGGCGAAGATGTCGGCCAGATTGCCACGACCCCCACGATACGCGCCTTCGGCTGCCTTTATTTCCAGCTTGGCTTGCCCACTTTGTTCTGCAATGGCGGCAGCCATCGCTTCCGCATAGTAACGGTCAAGCCAGGCCAGCGCGGTATCGCGTTCGATTGCAGCAGCCATTGCGGATTTCTCGGCAACGGTCTTTTCCGCTTCACGCTCGAAACGATCGGCACGCAATTGGCGCTTATCAGCGCGCGTGACTTCCTGCATCATGCCAATCCGGCGCATCGTCATGAAATCGTTCGTAAGACTGAAACGGTCCATGCCATTGAATGGCAGGTTGTCGATGCCAATCCTGAGAACAGGATCAGGCAATTGGCTGGCAGCAACCGCCAGGTCACGCGAAGCACCGACGCTGAAATCCTGCGCAGCGAGTTGACGCGAGTGCTCGATGGCGCGGCGCTGGGCCTCGGCCAGTGTAAGTGGGGTCTCAGCAGCGTAGACGTTGGCGAAAAACGCGAGCGTGCCTATCGATGTGGCTAAGCCGATTTTTTGGGAAAGTCGAAGAACCGAATTGCGCACCAGACAAAGCGCGGTAAACGAGGATGACATAAAACCTCCAGATAGCAATGAACAACATCGTCCGCGCAAGACACGCGACGATGACTGACTAAGCGATCTGGAAAGTTAAATCTGGAAACAACAATTACGAATAGAGAGCGGGGGCGCTACGGTCCGCGTCAGTAGAAGGGAGTCGGGCTGTATGGCACTAGGGCTATATGCAACTTCAATATCATGGAGTACCAGCATTAGTGCTGTAGCGATGAATGGTTGAACATGCGGCAACTCAGGTTTATCAAGAGACTGGTTGCCCACTTGATCGTGCGCATGACATAGATTGGGTTGTTCCTTATCCATCCCCTCGCACCCAGGCATACTGTGTTTGTCATTATGTGACGACATCATGAGCGGTTCATTGAGATCACTGATCTTCAGGCTTGGACACGCGTAGCCCGCCACAGCAAGCTGCATAAACAGCATGCTCAACAACGCAATGAACGCGGCAACGAAGCGGGATGAAGGGGATAGTTTCATAAATTGTTTGGTTTCACTTGAGTAATGGTAGATAGTAAGGATGTCTGTTGTCAAGTGCAGAGGCAAGACGGTCTTAGTAATATCAGTAAAATTCTATAACTTTGAGTGGGGGCGTTTTAGAGCGGAAGCCTTGGCGTCAACTCTCGACCTGTGAGAGCATGAAATCCCGCCACATTCCAAGCGGTTCGCCTGCGACAGGCTGGAGCTAGCCCAACGCTCCATCCACGATGCGCCCGAATGCTTGCGCAAGATTTACTGAGGTGCGCTGTTGCATGATATGGAAAGATCGGCATCCCGGATGCGATATTGGTCAAGGAAGGTCCGTTGACCGATAGCGAGTGGCAGGAAAAATGCGCACGCATCCGGAAAAAGGGTTCCACATTGTGTCAAGAATACTTGGCATGTACGATGCGGCGGAAATCGTCCTGAGACATGAGGCGCGTTTCGAATCGTGGCGCATAACGTAATTGCTGGATGTGGCGAGCCAAACTACTACAATAATTTACCCGTTTTAATGGCAAAATAGAACCAGCATTTTTTACCGCTCTAGTTTTAACCTTAATTTCACACCATCATTTTCATTAACGAACCCACCATCAAAATATTACTGTTTTGTCTGCCCTTGGTTTATTAGCTTCGTGCGTGCAGATGGATCCTCACCCGATGGACATGACCCAAGCTGTTCAGAGCGCTACAACTCGCCCCGATCACCATGCATTGGCTAAACATTATGAAGATACTGCCAAAGAGATGCAAAGCAAAGTGCAAGAGCATAAGAAACAGCTCGAAGAATACGAAAATCACAGCTACAACTATGGTAAACGAGCTCAAGACTTGCAGGGGCATTGTAAAGGTTTGATACACTATTATGGGCAAGCTGCAGAGGCAAACAGCAGAATGGCTGAAATTCATCGTCAACTGGCTATGGAAATAAATTAGCCATGGCTTTAATAAATTTCATTTGCAGAAAAGCATTAGCTCATAACAAAATAAAACGCACCTAATTTTTCTATTCTGCTGCTAGCCCTGTGCTAGCCAGCTAAAAAATAAAAGGCCTACATTGCTGTAAGCCTTTGATTTACTGGTGCGCCCGGAGCGATTCGAACGCCCGACCCCTTGGTTCGTAGTCAAGTATACCGACTCCGAGTCGGACACTTCTTAAATCTCGGGATTTATCATTTCAGGTTCTATTTGCATACGCTCACCCATCGCAAGCAAATAGTAGGGTCATGTGACAAAATACTATATTTTTAAATATATGCCGAATGATATAAAAAATGGCCACCTGTCTTAGTGGCCACAGTTTACTATTTACAACAACCCTCGTTCAGCAAAACTCATTGCTACTGCTCCTCCGATCACAAAATGATCAAGGACGCGAACATCCACAAGTGCCAACACGCGCTTGAGATTCTCGGTTAAGTTTTCGTCACACCTGCTCGGTTCTGCAAGCCCCGATGGGTGGTTATGGGCAAAAATACACGCTGCTGCATTACGCTTCAATGCGGCTTGCACCACTTCTCGTGGATATACTTGCGTACTACTTAACGTTCCTCGGAACATCTCATCAATAGTAATTACGCGATGCTGGCTATCGAGGAAGATCACCACGAATGACTCATACTGCCTTCCGAGGAAATGAGCGATAAGATATGCACTCACGTCTCTTGTTGATATCAGCGCAGGGCCATAGCAGATTTCTTCACGCATCAATCTGCGGGTGAGCTCTAAGGATGCAGCGAGTTTCGGGTGTGGCTTTTGGCTATCTTCACCAAGCATAAGCGGGGTGAGACGACCGTGATACAGCTTTGTAGCTGTTTTTGCGCCAATGATGTAAGCGATTAATTCTTGATCGGACAGTGTAGTTGGTTCCATGTTGGCCTCCTGTTGGTTAAAGAACATCCAACATCTATAAAATCGCACATTGGGCTTCTTGCCACGGACAGGGAAGTTGCCGTTACGGTAACTCCCCGCTTCGTGTGTATTACCGAAGTACCTCCTATGCTGTCCTCATGAATTTAAATTCTTCAATTTCGTACTTCGCAAAAACAAATGCACGTCTTCCACACCAAAATTTTGGTATCAAGCAAAATGATCGTTTTACTCATATATATGTGATGGGACGTACAGGTGCAGGGAAGACCACTCTGCTCGAATCGCTCGCGCTTCAGGACATCAGGCATGGTCGCGGTCTCTGTGTGATTGATCCTCATGGTGATCTCGCCGAGCGATTGGTAGCGGTGGTGCCGGACTGGCGTAAGTTGGAACTGTGCTATTTCAATGTCCCTGATCCACTGCAACCATACGGATATAACCCTTTGCGCCGTGTGCACCCATTGCATATACCACTCGCTGTCTCGGGACTCATGGAAGCATTCAAAAAGCTATGGGACGAAGCATGGGGCGTGCGTATGGAGCATATACTCAGGAATACACTTTATGCCCTGATAGAGGCAGGAGATGCCACGCTGCCGGACATTTTACGAATGCTCTCAGACAAAGAATACCGTTCGACCATATTGAGCAAGGTCAAAAATGAACAGGTACGCACTTTCTGGACAGAGGAGTTCAAAGCATATAATCCCCGCTACCGCCAAGAGATGATTGCGCCAATCCAGAACAAGGTCGGCGCATTCCTCGCTGATCCAAAGCTCCGCCGTATCTTTACCGCCCCGCCCGTCGATCTTCATTTCCGTTCAATAATGGATGAAGGAAAGATCTTGATTGTGAATCTAGCTAAGGGGCGATTGGGAGAGGACAGCGCCACACTTTTAGGCGCACTTCTTGTTACAACACTCGGGCTGGCCGCCATGAGCCGTGGTGACATGGCTGAATCACTGAGAAGAGACTTCTTTATCTATATTGATGAATTCCAAAGCTTCACCACACTTTCGGTCGCCAATATGGTCTCGGAACTGCGTAAGTTCCGTGTGGGACTTGTCTTGGCGAATCAGCATCTCCATCAACTTGAGCCTGATGTGCGTCATGCCGTATTAGGTAATTCTGGTACATTAATTTCCTTTCGCATCGGGCCAGAGGACGCGCCGCTTATAGCGCGAGAGTTCGAGTCAGTTTTTGAGATACGTGACCTAGTGAGCCTTCCTAATTATAATATTTATCTGAAACTGATGATCGATGGTACACCAAGCAGGCCGTTTAGTGCTACTTCGCTTCATCCACGTGACCTTGTCTATCATGAACTGCATTAGGAGAGCTAATGCTCTGTTTTTACCCTCTTTCCAGCTTCGTTTATTTTCCGGCTATACTTCAACGGTTCATCAAAACTCAATTTTCTAAGGAAGTTAAAATAATGAAATTGCTACTGAGGCGTGACCAGAAATCTGGAATGTTAGGAAAAATAACCTTTACACTTGCCGTACGAGCAGAACTCACTGACGAAGAAAAAGCCAACATCAAGAAATACAAGCTTGGCGAAACCATGCTCTATGAGCGTTTGAAGACGATTGACCCTGGCAGTGGGCTACTTGGTATGGCCTCACGGATGGCATTCAAAATGATCAATCTCACCATATCAGTCAAAGATCTCGAGGGAGGGAAACAGGTTGATTGCAAAGATATTGTTGAGATGCTTGCAGTCGAAGAGCAGATCAAGGAAGCTGCGCAAATTTTCCGCTCGGTATTAAACGCTGCCAGCACCTTTGGCGGTGAGGAAGTCATAGAGATAACGTAAGTGTCTTGGAATTGGTTGAGTTGGATTAGGCCTTCGCCGCGTAATGCGGAGCGGGCGGAAATGCTCGCCTTGCTGCAACGAGTAAGGTGGGCACAGAGAGCTTCACCACTAAGCGATCACGATCAAATTTCCACTTTTATCGTAGATATTATTGCTGATGCCTGTGAACGCCATGCTACCTTGCCGGGAGTTCCGCTGGGTGGGGGACTCTACGCTGCGATTGAGACGCTGCTTCAAGAAGATGCTTTCATAGGCGAGATTGCTGAAGATTTAGTGGTGACTGATCTTACCATCGATGAAGGGGTACGGCTTCGTGCCGCTCTTAAGCGGCGTGAGCGTTTTTTGCAGTCCCATAACCGTCTGTTGCCCATTTGGCGTGAAAAGTTGGTATGGCTTTTCAAAGGGATGCTCGAATATTTCCCTGATTCCGCGTTCATCGATGTTGATGAAAATGGTCATGCGGATGACGATTCTGTAGTGTTTCCAGCAGCACGGGCTTATGACCTGTGCCAGAACTTGCCTGAAGTCATTCAGCGAACAATGCTTACCTTTTACGACGACGATGTATCTGAAGCAGGTCTGTTTGAGGTTTTACGCGACTCATGTGAGGATAATTTGAGTGCGGCATCGGGTATTTCTCGTGGTGCACACTTTAATCGCCCTCCCAAGGTAGTGTTGCCCATAGAAAGCAAACTCACAGAACCTGCGGCATTAGTGGATATGTATCTGTATGGCACTCCGTTCCATCAATTCTTCTATAAGCCATTACCATTTGCCATTCCGTTTCCAGCACGCTTTGAGCATACCCATATTGTGGGAGGTACTGGACACGGCAAAACCCAATTAATGCAATTCCTCATTCATCATGATCTGGTGCGGGCACAGGAGGATGGGCGGTCTGTAGTGGTGATCGATAGTCAGGGGGACTTGATACGTGCCATATCCCATCTTGATTACTTCAGTGATCCAGCCTTTGCTGAGCGGTTCGTCCTCGTCGATCCGAATGATATTGAACATCCCGTATGTCTCAATATGTTCGACTTCAATCGGAATCGGCTCAGTGGCTATGCACCTGTTGACCGTGAAAAAATCCTCAATGCAACGATTGAACTCTATGAGTACTTCTTTGGCGCATTACTTGGCGCAGATCTAACACAGCGCCAGGGACTCATCTTTAGGTACCTTGCACGACTCCTTGTCGAAATACCAGACGCAACCATCCATACCCTCAGAGAACTTATGGAAGATGGGGAACGATTCCGCCCCTACATGGAGAAGCTTACGGGTACGGCACGAAGCTTCTTTGCAACTCAGTTCTTTGAAAATAAATTTGGGGAGACCAAGAAGCAGATATTGACCCGCCTCTGGGGGGTATTATCAAACTCGTCCTTGGAGCGGATGTTCTCCCATTCAAGGAACAGAATCGACATTTTTGAGCTTTTGAATCAAGGCAAGATCATACTAATTAACACCGCCAAGGACTTGCTGGGTCAGGATGGCGCGGCAATATTTGGACGCTTCTTTATCGCACTGATTGCTCAAGCTTCAGTACAACGGGCGGCGATGCCACCCCATACCAGACGGCCAGCCTTCGTCTACATAGATGAGGCACAGGACTATTTTGACGACAACATTTCGCATCTTCTAAACCAAGCGCGGAAGTATCGCGTAGGACTCATCTTCGCGCATCAGAACCTTGATCAACTCGGTGCAAGTCTTCGTGCCAGCGTTCTTGCCTCTACAACGATCAAATTTGCGGGCGGGCTCAGTGCCAAAGACGCCGCTACTCTCGACTCAGAGTTTCGTTGTGACACTGACTTTTTGCTCAGTCAGCGCAAGGAGAAGAAACAAACCGAGTTCGCCTGCTACGTCAAAAATTACACGGCAAAAGCCCTCTCAGTTTCTATTCCATTGGGATTTATGGAAGAAAGACCGCAGATTGCGTCGTATGACTATAAAAATCTTCTTGATCGGAATCGCGAGCTATATAGCGAGCCACCGATGCTGCCAGACGATATGCCATTCCCCACGCGCACTCCTCGACTGGAGCGCAAGGTGCCAAAAGATATCGCTCCTGTAGCTCAGGTATTCAAGGAGCAGCCTTCCACTGAATATATTCGAGAGGAACCAAGGGTCGGGGTTTTACCACCTCTGGTTCGTACAAAAGATCAAGAACAGCGACATCTACCGCCAAAAGAAGAGCCATCGCCTGGTCGTGGCGGAAGGCAGCATAAGTATTTACAACATTTGATTAAACAACTCGCAGAAGAGCGAGGGTTTCGCGCAACCATCGAAGAAACAATTCTCGATGGTGCTGGCCGAGTCGATGTGTCACTAGTACGCGATGGTTTAAGGGTTGCCTGTCAGGTATCGGTAACAACTACAAAGGATTGGGAACTAGGAGGAATTGAAAAATGCCTGGCTGCTGGATATGTAGAAGTCATATTGATCGGGAGTACTGAACGGCATATAAAAGGACTTTCTAAGTTCATTGAAGAAAATCTTGATCCCAAAGATCAGGGACGAGTACGCTACATGACTTCAGAGACTATTCTCGAATATCTAGATAGTCTTGGAAAACCAGCCCCAACTGAGCAAGTGGTTCGTGGATACAAAGTGCGCACCGTACAACAGAGCGTGACTTCAGAGGAAGTAACGTCGAGACGAAAGGCAATTTCGGAAGTGATTGCTAGGTCGCTTCAGAAAGGACAAAAGGACACTTAGCATAGGAACCCGTCGAACTTCGCTTGTAACTCATTGATTATATTTATTAGCCTACAAATAAAAATATCTTTAATAATCCAACATGTTATTACGTAGCAAAAGAAGTCCGACAGTCTGCTAGATTCTTCAATATATCAATGCATTTGCAACCCTCCCTGTCTTTTATTTCACTTTTGCATGAAATATTACACATATTTTATGTGAAAATAAAACACATAAAAATGTTTGCTTATTAAAACAAAGAGGGTGTAGAATTCGCCGCCATGACGTATACCGAATTTAAGTACGAGATAAAACGTGCAAAGATTTCCATCAAAATGGTTGCAGAACTGTTAGAGATGAACCCTAACTCAATCACAAATTATAGACGCACCGGTACTGTCCCTCTACATCTTGCAGTAATTGCCGTTATGCTTGCCGAGCTATCCGCTCGAGGTTGCGGGATAAAGGCTATTGAACAAAAATTAAAGGCATAGCTCAGAGCAATACCCAATAATAAACACATGCTTTTATGTGTTTATTATTGTTTATGATAAAGTTAAATGAGAAGTACATTAAATTTTGATGATTTTTTAACCACCTTACTCCTGAAAGGTATTAAATGAATAAAGATGAGCGAGAAGCAGCAAAAGAAAGATTCAATAGATTTCTGTGTTCACCATCAATGCAAAAAACTCTGGATACCACCATATCAAATGATGATGCCAAGAAATACAATCCCATTAAGATGCCGTCATCAAAGCGTCTTGAAGCTATCTCCAAGATCTACTTAGGCGCTATCAGATAGCTCTTTGTTCCAGTCGATCCTAATTATTCCCAAGTTTATCACTTGGGAATTTTTTATACCTAAAGCACGCAATGACGAAACCAACAATAATTGATGATGGGTATGCTTCAGCAGAAGAACGCTTCCAATCGTATCTAGAACTTTTCTTATGCATGAAAAAACAAATGATTCCAGAGCAATATCTGGATCATTTTTGTATTAGCGAACCACAGTTAACCCAAGTGGTCGGGATGTATCTTATTGACCGGGCTCGCCTGAAGAAGGAAAACGGTATAGAACGACTTCATCGAAGCAAGGTCGCTGCATATTTAATCAAATGGGTTTTGTGCTACAGGCCGATCTATACGACTGTCAACATAAATACATGGGAAGAGATGGACCAGGAACTTCAAACCATCGTGCTAGACATAAACTATATTTATGCATTTTATATTATATTTCAAACGCTTGACGAGTTCCTTCCTCAAGATTTTTACCCGGACGGTAAATTTGCAAGGATTACTGATGATTTACTTATAAGTATGCGAATGGGGATGTTTAGTGAGCAAACATCCGCTATTCTTTTTGATGCACTTGCCGCTCATTATGTAGACCACGACAACAAACTAGATGCATATACTTGCTAATTTTTGTTTTCAATACGATAGTTTTATGCGTTTAAAATGCTAATCATCGCCGCCGAGTGATTTAAAAACAAATAGCTCTTCCGGCGTCTACATCCATTGCGTTTTCCAAAGACAACCTCTCTAATTATTGACAGAATCTGTTGATAACCACCAGCCAGAGTAATTGACAATGACGTATTCGTCTAATATGTTGACAGCTTTGCGATTTAACCCCCTTGGGCATTAGCTTCCATTATTTCGTCCGTTCAGAAAAGGAAGAAGGATAGCTAGCCTAGCAGGCTGTCGACTTCGAGTATTGTATCCTAGGAGCCTGTCGGACTTCGGTTGTAACTCATTGATTAAATTGATGAGCCTACTTTTTGAGCAAATCAAAGTATTTTTAATAATCAATATGTTATTAAGTAGCAAAACCAGAAGTCCGACAGTCTGCTAGGCTCTGCAACATATCGATGAAGTGCTACCGCTCTTCTCGTGTGTGCCAGAGTCGAAGTACGTAAATAGTGGACTGTTGAATTTCGTAACGCATTTCATAATGTCCCACCAAAATTCGACGTATTTCACGCGGCTCAAACTCCTCCAGTTTTTCTCCAATACGAGGCTGTGACAGAAGTTTTGCAGGAGCTGCTGTCAATACTTGTACCGTAGCTATTGCGGTTTTTTTATTCAGCGGAGAGAGAAACTCATACAACCTGACCAAATCGGACAACGCCTTGCTCGTCCATTTCAACTCCATCAGCGCGGTACTGGCAAAGGGATATCGGTACTCAGGCTTTCAGCCCAAGCTTGAACGAACTGATGGTCGATGACATGCCCTGTTTCAATATCAGCCATTGATTCCAAGGTCAATCGCCGACGCTCTTCTTCTTGATCTACCCAAGCGGACAATGCTTGCTTCATAACCCAGCCACGCGAACGTTCCAAGCGAGCAGCGATTTGATCAACTTTCTCGGCAAGAGGTAGCGGGACATGTGCAGTTAGCACTTTTGTATTCATGGTAGGCATCCTTATAATCAAGTTTAATCATGGTGATTATATTTGATATTTGCAACCCCAAGAAACAAATTAATTCCCGATATGAAATGGGGAAGCGGCTCAGTTTTACCCTTTTCCCAGTTCAAAACAGTAAATGATGTTGCCCCAAGCATTTTTCCCACCTCTTTCTGGGTGAGCCCCAACTCCAGCCGTTTTTTCTTGATATACTCGCCCAAGGTATGAGGAACAAAATCAAAAGGCTTTTTTCTCAATATGTTAAAGTTCACTTGGACAAATGGCAAAAAGGCAACGCGTCTCTGCCCGTGTGGCTATTTGGGCCATTACAACGGCAAGTGTCATTGCACCCCCGATCAAATTGCACGTTATCGCGGCAAAATTTCTGGTCCGTTATTAGATCGGATAGACATTCAGATCGAAGTTCCTGCTGTGCCACAAGAAACCCTGCTCAAACAAGCTGATGGAGAATCAAGTAGCGATATTCAAGCGCGTGTCAACGTAGCGAGACAACGTGCATTAATCCGTCAGAACAAACCAAATGCACAGCTTACAGTAAGCGAGATTGACGTTCTCTGTGCACCCGATGCACAAGGTGCCGCCCTATTGCAACAAGCCATTAACCGTCTGAATTTATCTGCACGCGCTTATCACCGTGTACTCAAAGTGGCACGCACTATTGCCGATCTGGCAGGCAACGAAAACATCTTTGCTTCTCACATCGCCGAGGCGGTACAGTATCGTAGGATGGACAGACAAGGATAATTAAAAGCAGTGATTTCATATCGTTATCTTTATTTCAGACTGGTATAATCGCGATTAATTAAGAGGTAATTAATTTCCATAGTGCAATTCCGGCAATTAGTCTCTAAGCAAAGTTGTTATCGCAATAATGATGTTTGCTTGACACAGTATCTGTACAATCCATACCATCGCGAGTTTTATTAATTATCATCGTTTCTTGATTGTCATTATTAGGGGTTTGTTGTGTCGTTTGAAACTATAAAACAATCTCTTGCCTCAGATATGTCCATTGTGGACAGAATCATACGTACCCGTTTACATTCGGATGTGGCACTGGTCAACCAAATGAGCGAGTACATTATCAATAATGGCGGCAAACGACTACGTCCAGCCTTAGTGGTGTTATCCGCCAAAGCATTAGGGTACACAGGAGAATATCATCATTGTTTGGCAGCGGTAGTGGAGTTCATTCATACCGCCACGTTACTACACGATGATGTGGTAGATGAATCCGAATTACGTCGTGGACACGCAACTGCCAGCGCCTTATTTGGTAATGCAGCCAGTGTACTGGTTGGTGATTTTTTATATTCGCGCGCTTTTCAAATGATGGTGGAAGTAAATAACATGCGTGTGATGCAAACGTTGGCAGACGCTACTAACACGATTGCAGAAGGTGAAGTGTTACAGTTATTGAGCTGTCATGACGCGAGCGTAGATGCAGCCAGTTATTTACGCGTAATTTATTGCAAAACAGCCAAGCTATTTGAGGCGGCGATGCGCTTGGGCGCTATTTTGGTACAGGTCGATAGCGCCAGCGAGGAAGCTGTAGCAAAGTATGGTATGCACTTGGGAACAGCGTTCCAATTGGTTGACGATATGCTGGATTATTCTGGAGACGAGCAAACAACTGGTAAAAACTTAGGCGATGATCTATCTGAAGGTAAGCCCACATTACCCCTTATTTATGCAATGCAGCAGGGTGATGCCCGCCAGGTCGCGATGATAAAGCTGGCCATCGAACAAGGTAACATCGAAGGTTTTACCGAAGTACTGCAAGTGATCAAACAAACCGGTGCCCTGGAATATACTCGGCAGCAGGCACAAAAAGAATCCGAGGCGGCATGCGCGGCACTGTCCATTCTGCCCGATACGGCTTACAAACAATCTCTACTGCAACTAGCTGATTTTGCTGCCACACGGCAATTTTAATTAAGCTAAATCTTGAGTAAATCATCTCAACGAAGCTGAAGTCTGTCATTGAGTGCAGCCTTCAGCTTTTATCCATCACTTATAATTAATCAGCCTGATGTACGGCTATTAGATGAATTTATAAAACAATCACGGTGAATTACAGCAGAAATCTGCTGCTAATCCTAGCTTAGCTGCCCACTACATACCCTACAATGGGCACCATTCGATGATAATCAACAATGTTTTGAAATTTCTCGTGTTAACACTGCTTACGCACACTAAAATTAGTATTTTCCCGACTTTGTAAAGGGAACTATAAGGAAGAAGATTTTTCGTCTATGTAATTTTTAATTAAAATTATGACTAATCACATTACCCCTTCTCAAATTGCGCGAATGACTCTAAGTACTCTGGCCGCACGCAAGATCGCTCCAACGCCAGATAATTATATGCGCTTGTATCATGAAATTAGCGGCAAACCCGATATCAATAGCGCAGACAAAATTTTGACATCAGAGGCGCAGATACTTCAAAAATCAACTGACGATAAATTGAAATTGGCATGGTCAAATTTGATTCGTGATCTGCTCACACAAATGGAAGCCTCGCACAAGGGTATTACTATTTCACGCAAAAAACAAAGCGTTGTAACCGTACTAAATAGATTTAATAATGACTCCGATGTCCTGTTTACAAAATTACAGAGCCTAATAGACTCATGGAAAGAAACAACTTCGTCTAATCCTCGCGAGCTAATTCCGGCCAAGCTTGAATCAGAAGAGGGAAGTAACGATTTACCACTTGCCCCGGTACACGTTGATAGCATTATTAACACCAGCATTCCTGACGTAGCTATTGATACGACAATAGATGTTGAGCTGGTGGAACAACTTCGCGAATTGCTGGCGCAGTCGCTTGAAAGCATACACAACGAAGATTCCGATTTGAAAAGTGTAATTCAGGCACTAGCCCAACAGGTACGTACCACCAATGATTACGATCAAGCCATTAAGCTGAATAAGCAACTACGCGAGCTGTGGATAAAGCTGGAATTACGCGACAATGATCGTTTAAACATTCAGGAAGGATTGATGCGTCTATTTCGTCTGTTGGTGGATAACGTCGGCGAACTGGTGACCGAAGATCAGTGGCTACACGACCAAATTGTTAATCTGCAGGAAATTATCGAAAATCCTATCAGTAAACACATAATCGCCACTGCGGAGCGCAATTTGCGTAGCACGATCATTAAGCAAGGTTTGCTAAAACAAAACATGATCGATGCCAAAACCACGCTTAAAAGTTTGATGACCACCTTTATTGACCGCCTTAGCGAAATGACGGCTAGCACGGGAGCGTACCACACTAAAATTGAAGGCTATAGCCTGGAAATTGGGCGAGCAGATAACTTAACTGAATTAAGCCACATCCTGGGTGACATCATGCAAGACACGCGCATCATTCAGGCTATCTCAATGCGCTCACATGAAGAGCTGGTTAGCACACGAAAACAGGCGCATATTGCCGAAGAACGTGTCAAACAACTGGAGCAAGAACTCGAACAAGTAAGCGAATTAGTACGCGAAGACCAACTTACCGGGGCACTCAACCGACGCGGACTCGATGATGTGCTGGAGCGCGAAATAAAACGCGCTGATCGGCAGCAAACGCCAACCAGCATTGCACTGCTTGATATTGATAACTTTAAACAACTTAATGACTCCTTGGGCCACCAGACCGGCGACCAGGCACTAGTGCATTTAATTCAGGTAATTAAAAATGCCCTCCGACCGACCGATGAAGTGGCACGTTATGGCGGCGAAGAATTCCTTATTATTCTAATAGATACAAGCCTGGAGGAAGCAATGGCAACCATAGTCCGTCTGCAGCGCGAGCTCACTAAAAATCTTTTTCTACATAACAATAACCGACAGCTAATCACCTTTAGTGCCGGAGTTGCGCTACATGCTAGCGGTGAAGATCCTGAATTAACAATCGGGCGGGCAGATAAAGCCATGTACAACGCTAAACGAGCTGGTAAGAATCGTGTATTTGCGGCTGATTGATAGAGAGAATGTATTTCAAATTTAGTGGTGCTATTATACGATTGTTTAAAATAATATTATAATATACAGTGTCTTGTGGGTATATTGAGATGTTTGCCAAAGATCAATTGTCATGAGCTTTGCCACACTTCAGACAAAAACACAAATATGTTCTAAAGTTTTCTTAGCCCTTTCCGTTAACTGTATTAACCGAGGTTGATGCGCCTAAAAAATCTGGCCAGCCAAAGTAAATGGCAATCATGCCGTACAACAAATACAGTTAAAGGAGTATTAAAATGCCCTCATACATTAATACCAACATTTCATCTTTAAATGCACAACGCAATCTGAATGCATCGCAAAGTGTACTGCAAACCTCCTTGCAACGTTTGTCTTCTGGTTTGCGCATCAATGGCGCCAAAGATGACGCAGCGGGGTTAGCAATTTCGAACCGCATGACTTCACAAATCAACGGCAACACCCAAGCCGCACGTAACGCCAACGACGGCATCTCCTTGGCACAAACAGCTGAAGGTGATTTGTCACAGATTGGTGCCAACTTACAGCGGATGCGTGACTTGGCAATTCAATCAGCCAATAGTACCAATTCCGTGTCTGACCGTGCCGCCCTAAATAGCGAATTGCAATCGCTAAGCGCTGAAATTGACCGTGTAGCACAAAACTCCTCATTCAACGGCGTGAAATTGTTGGATGGTACGTTCACTGCACAAAATTTCCAAGTCGGCGCAGGTGCAACTGTCAACGACCAAATTGCGATTAACACGATCTCCAGCGCACGTATCTCACAACTGGGTAGCGCTGGAGCAACAACTTCCGCCACTGTAACCGGAGGACCCACAACAGCCGCGCTTGCGGCGGGTGATGTAACGCTAAATGGTTTCCAGGTAGGCGCATCAAATGTCGGTACAGCACCCGGCCAGAGTGCCGCTAGTGCCTATTCCATCGCAGCGGCCATCAATGCCGTTTCCTCTCAGTCTGGTGTCACTGCGACAGCGAATGCAACCACTCTCACTGGCGCTGCAGCATCGGTATTTACGGGCGTTACTGCCGCCAATAGTTTCACTGTAAACGGCATCTCAGTGGGCGCGATTGCTGGCGGTGCTACGGCCGCAGGTCAAGGTGCCAACGTTGCGGCAGCCATCAACTCCGTTGCTAGTCAATCCGGAGTAACAGCTACAGCAGATGCGTCTACTGGAGTGGTTACTCTATCGGCTGTGGATGGGCGTGACATCAGTCTGCTAGCACAAGGCACTACTACTGCTGCTGTTGCTTTAACAACCTTCGGTTTGACAACCGGTGACACTGTAGGCCCAGTTGCCGAGGTAACAACTCACGGTACAATCACGCTGAACAGTACCAATGCAGCGGGCATCGTGCAGGGCGGCGGCAATGCAGCAAATGCCGGACTTACAGCTGCCGGCCTTGTTACAGCAGCCACTACTGTCTCTTCGGTCTCCTCCATCTCGGGATTGGATATTTCAACTGCAGCAGGTGCAACTAAATCACTATCTGTTCTTGACGGTGCGCTGGTTTCAATCAATAGCTCACGTGCTTCACTTGGTGCTTTTCAAAACCGTTTTGCATCGGTGGTAACCAGTCTGCAAACCACTACCGAAAACTTGACTGCATCACGCAGCCGTATCGTGGATACTGACTTTGCTGCCGAAACCGCTTCATTGTCTCGCAGTCAGATCTTGCAACAAGCTGGTACAGCGATGTTGGCACAAGCGAATCAGATCCCGAACGGAGTGTTGGCACTATTGAGATAAGTTAGTTATATAAACCTGGCCGAGCAATTCGGCTAGGTTTATAAAAGAAGGAGAAGCACAATGCTCATCCCAAACGTAAGCAACACGACTCAGGCTCAACAGTCTGCCAGTCTTACAAACGACAGGCTCACCAGTACTGGTAAGCCTGATGTGGTCTTGCCCGCACCTAGTATAGCCCCAGAATTACCTGAAATTGCGGCACAACAAGTCGCCAAACAGCAGACCTCCGCAACACAATTGAAAAATGCGGTAGCAAACATCAATCAAATGTTGCAGCAAGCTAATAAGGACGTTGAGTTCAGCGTGGATGACAGCACCAAGAAATCTATAGTTAAAGTGGTTGATGCGACAAGTGGCGATCTGATTCGTCAATTCCCTACTGAAGAAGGATTATCACTTACTCGTGCAATAGATCGTATTCAAAATGGTTTATTGTTAACACAGAAGGCCTAGGAGAAATCCAGAATGGTGACTACCACCGCATCTGCAACGACTGGAACAAGTATCGATGTCAACAGTATTGTCAGTCAGTTGATGTCGGTAGAACAGCAACCCATTGCCAAACTAAATGTCAAAGAAGCCAGCTACCAGGCCAAACTTTCCGCCTTTGGGACAATAAAAAGTGCTTTAGCGACCTTCCAAACTGCTTTGCAAGGGCTCAGCAATGCCAGCAAATTTCAAACGGTCAATGCTACTCCCTCCGATGCCACTATTTTTTCCGCCACCGCCGCCAGCACTGCGATAGCTGGCTCTTACTCTTTGGATATTGCTAGTCTAGCTCAGGCACAAAAGTTGGTGGCCTCGGGGCAAACCAGTAGTACCGCTGCAATTGGCGCAGGTGCTGCGACTACAGTGACATTTGATTTTGGTTCCATCAGCGGCGGCACCTTTAGTGCTGCGACCGGAGTTTATACCGGTGCAGCGTTTACTAGCAATGGTAACGCTACCAAGAGCATTACTATAGACAGCACTAATAATTCGTTGCAAGGTATCCGTGATGCTATCAATGCCGGCAAAATGGGCGTAACAGCAACCATCATCAATGATGGTAGTGGCACCCCCTATCGTCTTGCTCTCTCTTCGGATAACAATGGTGTGAACAACAGCCTCAAGATTAGTGTGGCGGGCGATACCGCGGTAAGTAACTTACTGGCCAATGATCCGGCTGGCATACAACAACTTGCCGAGACTGTCACTGCTCAAAATGCCAACTTCAAGGTGAATGGCGTAACAGTGAGTAAAAACTCCAACACTGTTTTTGACGTAATTCCAGGAGTGACTCTTAATCTGAACAAAATCACTACTTCAGCTACAAGCTTGACGATAGTACGCGACACCGCAGCAATCAGTAACTCCATATCTGGGTTTGTTAAAGCTTACAACGATTTATCTGCTACTCTAACAACAGTATCCGCTTACAATCCTGCATCTAAAACAGGCGCATTGTTGCAGGGCGACAGTACGGTACGCTCCCTGCAATCACAATTACGCGCCGCACTAACAACTACCATTACCGGGACTTCTGGCGCATTGACCACACTTTCACAGGTAGGCGTTTCTTTCCAGAAAGATGGTTCACTGGCGCTGGATAACGCCAAACTCGGCAATGCAATTGCTAACAACTTTAACGATATTGCGGGTTTGTTTGCCGCAGTGGGCAATGCCACGGATAGCCTGGTAAGTTTTAACTCTGCCAGCAGTAGCACCACAAAACCTGGAAACTATGCGGTGAACATCAGCCAATTGGCTACACGAGGCTCAGCCGTAGGATCAGCCGCCGCCAATACCACCATCACTGCGGCCACTAATGACACATTGAACTTTACCATCAATGGGGTAAACGCTTCCGTGACCTTGACTGCCGCTACCTATACTGCACAGTCGCTAGCAGCCGAGCTACAATCGAAAATCAACAGCGTGAGCGCGCTATCCGCAGCAGGTATTTCGGTTGCTGTCACTCAAAATGCGGGCGTGCTTTCGGTGATCGCGGCCAATTATGGTTCTGGCTCCAGTGTCGCCATCACCGGTGGCAACGGAGCATCCGACTTAATGGGCGGTGCACCAATACAGACGACCGGGGTAAATGTAGCTGGCACTATTGGCGGGATTACTGCGACCGGCTCGGGTCAAACGCTAACCGCAACCAGTGGCGACCCGCAAGATTTAAGCATCAGCATCAACGGTGGCGTATTGGGGGCACGTGGCGTGTTAAATTACTCACAAGGTTACGCCTACGCACTAAATAAATGGTCAACATCCATTCTTGCTGGCGATGGGGTTCTGATGAGTCGTACCAATGGCATCAATAAATCCATTACAGACATCGGTAATCAGCGCACCACATTACAGGCCCGGCTGGTCGGTATCGAGCAACGCTATCGCATGCAATATAGTGCGCTGGATGCCATGTTAACCAGCATGAACCAAACCAGCACCTATCTAACTCAACAACTTGCCAATTTACCAAAATTTTAAGCAGGAGCAAATCATGAACACAATGGCTGCAATCAAAACCTATAACAAAGTGAGGGTCGAGTCTGGCGTAGTGGCAGCAGACCCGCACCAACTGATTTTGATGTTGTTTCAAGGCGCATTGTTGGCTATTGCCAATGCAAAGAACGAAATGTTACGTAAAGATATTTCTGCCAAAGGTGCTGCCATTTCTCAAGCCATTTTAATCATTGATGGTGGCCTGAAAGCCAGCCTGAACAAAGACGTGGGTGGTGAATTGGCACACAATCTTGCGGCCTTATATGACTACATGACCAATCGTCTGCTGATCGCCAACTTGAAAAACGACGAAACCGCCCTGGATGAAGTTGCTCTCTTATTGAATGATTTGAAAGGTGCTTGGGAATGTATACGCCCAGAAGCCATATCTACCTCGCCATCTTCATCCGCCATCACTACGCGACAACAAACAACTGTCACTGTTAAACCGCAAATAATCAATGTTCAATCAACAAGCTCCACCCCTCAGTCAGCATCTGTCAGACATGCCATGTCAGCTTACGGAGGGGTATAGGCAGTGGGCAAGAATCTACGCTCTAACGCATTACGATAAAGCGGATAAAAATCCTGAAACCAAATTAAAGTTTTTTAAATACGGACCGATACTTTAGATGACGATGTTTGGTTATACCAACGATATCAGACAAATCGAAATGGTCAACAAGTCAGTTATGCCATCAACAAACCAAGATTAAAGGATGTAGACCATGAATCCAGTTATCGAAAATTACGAACTTCTTTCATCTATCACCGCTAAGATGCGCGTAGCCGCCACAGATGGTCAATGGGATCAATTGGTAGAACTGGAGAAACAGTGTAGCCAACATGTAGCAATTATAAAAAGCCAAAATATTGGTATGCCGCCTAACGAGAGTACACGATTGCGTAAAGTGGAGTTGATCCGTAAAATTCTCGCAGACGATGCAGAAATCCGTAACCATACTGAACCGTGGGTTAAGCAATTACAGCACATCATGCATAGCACGGGTCAAGAACGTCGTTTACAACAGACCTATTCCAGCGAATATTAATAAACTAGAATGCATGCAGGCATAACCGTGCTTCAGGAAAGCGAGGGGATACTGTAGCACTCTGCAAACATGCTAGCTCATGCTGCCTATCAAATTCCTGCATACACTCAAAGAGCTAGCGCTAGCGCAAAAAACGCTTCCGACAGCTGCTACTGACGCTGTACCTAAAACGGGGCAGTTCGAGCCGGGGCAAAAAATTCAGGGTATGGTACAAAATCAAGTATCCCCGGGTTTATTCAATGTTCGTGTTGGCGAACAACTCACTCAAATGCTCCTTCCAGATTTTGTTCATAGTGGCGACATGATCAAACTGCAAGTCATCTCCACAACTCCCCACTTGACCTTTAGTATGTCCGCTTCAAGCAATCCATTATCCACACAGGAACAATTAAGTTCGATATCACGGCTGCTATCTGCACTATCCCAACAACCGCGCGAGCAAATTGATATGCACGCGATGAAAAGTTCATCAGTGTGGACAACACCTCAGACCATGCAAAATGAGCAATTGGCCGGATTGTTGCACGATGCTTTAAGTAACAGCGGCCTATTCTATGAGTCACATCAGGTTCAATGGCTAGAAGGTACACGCAGCACTTCGCAACTTCTCCAAGAACCACAGAATTCTGTAACAGTGAACCCTTCAATAAACTCTAAAGAGTTGTCTTTATCTGACGGTACCGTACCCTTTGCAAATCAATTAAATACGGCAGCCTCAACAGAAGGGAAAGCTCCCTTAATTCCCTATCATCTACAACCACTCGTACAGCAACAAATCAACGTATTGGAAACACAGCAGGTGTTATGGCAAGGTAATATTTGGCCAGGTCAAGCCATGCAATGGGAAGTTCATGAACAGCCTTCACACAACACTTCTGCAACAGATAACCAGCAGCAATGGACCACACAAATCAATCTTGACTTGCCCAACTTAGGCATGATTTCTGCTATATTAAACTTTAATAATGCAGGCTTAAACCTGACACTAAATGCTAGTTCCGCTGCGACGCTTATCGCATTGGGCAATGCCAGTTCGCAACTGGTCGCTACTATGTCTGACTGCGGAATTAAAATTGTCAATACGTTAATCACGCAACATGAATCCACTCAATAAGCGTCAAATTGCTGTCGCATTGGCTTATCATGATCATGAATCAGCCCCCAAGGTCGTAGCGCAGGGTCGTGGCTTAATCGCACAGGCAATCATTAAACGCGCCAAAGAGCATGGTGTGTTTGTGCATGAATCAGAGGATTTAGTGGGATTGCTGATGCAAGTTGAGTTGGATCAACACATTCCACCACAGCTTTATCTGGCGGTAGCGGAATTACTAGCTTGGCTATACCGCTTGGAGCATGGAGAAACTCCTGTTAAAGCAGATATGTGATTATGGAAGGTAATGATAATATCATTGCTCTTGATGACTTAATGTAATTAAAATTTAATTAATTCAATGTATTATTGATTTTTATAACTATGGCAGTAAAAAACCCCTCATTATAACCGTTCCAATTTAAGTATAAAAAATACTATCTTAATTTAAACATTGCCGGAAAAAGAGTCCCGATAAGATTTTTAGAAATTATAATGATATTAATTTTTAATTAGGTGCAGCATGGCCAAAGAAAAAGAAATTCCGTTAAAAATAGAGCTCATTTCAGATGGTGAAGATAGTGAATTCCGCATACACTCAACCAAAGAAATTCAATCCATACTCCGCGGTATTGTGAAATCAAGCTCACTCGCGGCACTTTATTATGACGATGAGAATGATTTTATCCTAACCAAGTTGCTTGGGGTTGATGAACAAAATGTGTGGTTGGATATTGGTTTTCGAGAAGCAGACAATCGGCGTATTCTGCCAAGCCATAAAATAATCTGTGTCAGTTCGTACCTGCAGGTAAAAGTGCAGTTCGTGGCACACCAAATCGAGAACGCTTTATTCAAGAATAAAGAAGCATTTTGTTTACCAGTGCCCAATAGCCTACTGTACTTGCAGCGGCGTGATTATTTCCGCTTAATTGTTCCTGTGAGAAAGCCACTCACTTGTGTCATTCCAGCCAAGTCAGACGCGCCAATTCCCAAGAGTAGCCCCACTATTATGGATATCAGTGTCGGAGGGGTGGCACTAGAATGTCAAGAAAATGATACTGAATTTCAACCAGGGAAGGTTTATTCAGTCTGTCATATTCATCTGCCTAATATTGGCATGCTGACGGCCACTATACTAGTCAAGAATATTTTTATAATCACTATGCATAATGGAGAGGTTAAGAAACGTGCAGGCTGTAAATTCATCCACTTAAATGGCGCGATGGCTATCTTGCTACAACGTTACCTTACAAACCTACAAAGCGAAAATCTCTCGCAACGTTAATAAATATGTCGATTCAGTCGGTAATAAAAACAAAGATAGTAGTTCTTATTGTCATTTTTAATAAAATTGAACGTTCACATATTGCAACCTAATGTCCAGGGAGTAATGTTTTAATGCCCCTAACTCATAAGCAAGCGCCAGAAAAAATATCTGAGAAGATAACCACACTGGAGGAAGCACGCCTTCAAGTAGGCGATCTTGTCAACTTGCAAATTCTGGCTGACGGTGCCGATGAACGTTATTCAGCCAAGCTAATCGGGCTTTTTCATGGTCACAGCGTTCTTGTGACCACGCCGATGATTGATGGAAAATATGAATTGATGCGCGTTGGTCATACGTATATTTTAAGAGTATTTTCGGGTAGGAGTGCCTTTGCTTTTACGACGCATATACTCAAAAGCTTAAATACGCCCTATCCGTACTTACACCTTGCCTATCCTCGGGAAGTTCGGTCGCTGGTCGTGCGTAAAGGCGATCGTGCCAAGGTTAAATTGATTTGTGCTATCACCGGTTGCGACGAAGCTCAACTCCAAGAAGCTGGAACCATTGTTAATCTAAGCATTGATGGTGCGATGGTTGGAGTTAAAAAGGTATTCGGACATAAGGGTCAGAAACTTAGCATCAAGTTCAAGGTGATTGCCAACAATGTCGAGGCCTTTCTGAAACTTGATGCCATTATTAAGTCCATCAATACCCATCAGTTCAAGGATACCGATTTGCCGTATCAACTCGGCCTTCAATTCGTAGATGTATCCACCGAAGACTCTATTCCGTTGCTAGCATTCGTATATCATAAATTAATGGAACAATCGCTATAGGCCTTGACTCACTGCTGTTTTGGATCGCCCCGGGTTTCGTGTAGGTTGTTTTGTTAAAATAAAAAAGTCTCTGCAGACTTCAGGCGGATTCAAGTTCGAAGTGCAACAACTGATGCTGGCTTGGTATAGCGCATC
>NZ_CAKMAA020000006.1 GCF_924101635.2 Candidatus Nitrotoga sp. HW29
GATGCGCTATACCAAGCCAGCATCAGTTGTTGCACTTCGAA
Organism: Candidatus Nitrotoga sp. HW29; assembly: GCF_924101635.2. Taxonomy (GTDB): domain Bacteria; phylum Pseudomonadota; class Gammaproteobacteria; order Burkholderiales; family Gallionellaceae; genus Nitrotoga. The sequence goes on from NZ_CAKMAA020000006.1 coordinate 42, forward strand.
CTTGAATCCGCCTGGCGAAAAATTATGAGGTGAATGGATTACGAGTATTAAGAGATCGATTTAGAAGAGGTTATATATCAATCCGATGTCAATTCAGGGCATCTCGTACAGTTATGAAGCTGTAATATAATTTTAAAGTCTTACCAGTTACATCCGTAATAAGTAAATAGTTGTAATAACAAACGTATTTAATTAAATATTCAATAATACAAAAAATTAAGGGAGGTAAATTATGAAGCGTGTTTCTAACGGTTTCCGCCGTACAACCACGGTAACGGTCGTTTCTGTTTTCATGGCGAGTTGCGCTTTCCTGGCGGGTTGCGCCGACATGAAGATGGGGTCTCAAGAAGCGAAAACGACCGCAACTGGCTCTGCGGGTGGCGCAACCTCACAAAACGCCAACAGCAAGCTTGAAAAATGTGCTGAATCTTTGGGTACTTTGGCCGTTGTCGAGGATACCAACTCCCCATGGTATGGCATTTTAACGGGGCAAATGAAACTGGGATCCACTACGCCCGTACTTAAAATGCTTGTTCAACAGTCTAACTGCTTTGTGGTGGTAGACCGAGGGCGTGCGATGGGTAATATGATGGGCGAACGTGCACTGGCGGAATCGGGAGAGTTACGTAAGGGCTCTAAATTCCAAAAAGGACAAATGGTAGCGGCTGACTTTTCCATGAGCCCTTCTATCACGTTCAGTAATATGAATGCCGGGGGCGCGGGTGCTGCTCTGGGTGGCCTCTTTGGGTCCGTTGGTGCTTTATTGGGCGGCAGTATGTCTGCCAAAGAGTCCAGCACCATGTTGACTTTGGTTGATAACCGTTCCGGTGTTCAGTTAGCTGCGGCTGAGGGTAGTTCACGTAATATGGACTTTGGATTCTTGGGTGGTTTATTCGGGAGCGCGCTTGGCGGGGCAGGTGGCGGTTATTCCAATACGGCGGAAGGCAAGGTTATTGTTGCCGCATTTACCGATTCCTATAATAATCTGGTGAAAGCCGTGCGTTCTTACAAAGCACAAGAGGTCAAAGGTGGGCTTGGGACGGGCGGTCACCTGGGTGTTCAGGGCGGAGACAATTAGGAAATAAATCGGTACGAGGAAAATTATATTTCCTTTATGCACATTGCGATCTATTCGGGTTGCGATGTGCATAAAGGAACACTATGTAAACTTAAAGAGACAAGGTATTCGTAATACAGAAATATTAAATGTCATTATTCGAAATGCCCCTTTTTTGTATTACGCAGGGGAATATTCAACACGTGTTACGCCGCCTGATGACAGCTCAGGCAACTTCATTTCGGTTTCGAGCTTGATACGTCACATTCATTCTTTGGTTATGGGTGAATGTAAGGGTTAAGTTTCTTGCCTCCGTCATTAAAATTGCAGTCCTTAATCAATCTCGCTGGAATTCGTTATTATGATTTTATGCCTGCGGCGATTGATTCATTCAGTACCAGCCTGCTATGCATCAAACTCTTCAGCCTGAGTGCAAAAACCCTGAATATTAAAGGATAAGAATGAGTTATTTTATAACAGGCACCGATACGGGAGTCGGCAAGACGCTGATCAGTTGCGCACTGTTGCACGCTTTTGTCGCGCAAGGACAGCGTGTAGTCGGCATGAAGCCGGTGGCGGTGGGTTGTGACGACAATGGGCATAATCAGGATGTGAAACAATTGCAGGCAGCCAGCAACGTACTGGTGAGCTATGGTCAGATTAATCCCTATAGTTTTCAAGATCCGATCGCGCCGCACATTGCTGCGTGGAATGCAGGTGTGTGCATCGATTTTGCACGTATCCTGACGTCATATCACGAGCTGGCAGCACAAGCGGATGTGGTAATCGTAGAAGGCGCAGGAGGATTCAGAGTGCCACTGAATAACAATCAAGATATCGCCGATCTGGCTCTGCAATTGGGTTTGCCCGTTATTTTGGTGGTGGGTATGCGTTTGGGCTGTCTCAACCATGCATTGCTGACAACAAGCGCGATTGAGGCATGTGGATTAAAATGTGCCGGATGGGTGGCCAATGTGCTGGATGCTGATATGCTCGCGCTACAGGCCAATATTGCGGCATTGCAGCAACGTTTGGTCGCACCGCTGTTGGGCGTGGTACCTTGGCAGATGCAGCCGGATGCGAGGATGGTGGCCTTGCAACTCAAACTTGAATTGCTGGAGGAAATATAGCGGTTCAGTTCAATGTTACGAGGCCGCATGAATTTATTATTTCTTCAGAAGTAGCATGGCTTGTACCGAATTGTATACGCAGGTTAAAAATTTTTACGGCACATCGCGTGCCAAGGTTTTGAGCGGGTAGGGCTGCATCCCGCCAAGATGTGACAATCAAATAAATGGGGTATGAACGCACGATGGCGTTATTGAGTAGCAAGCTTGAAAAACCCTCTCCGCTATCAGGTCGATTAGCTGCGTTGCTGCGCGAATCGCGCCTGCTGTTGCTGGTTGCAGTGGTAATTTATTTAATTCTAATTTTGTATGGTTATGATCGGAATGACCCTGCCTGGTCGAATAGTGCCAGCAATGCTGTACTGCATAATTCGGGCGGCGTGTTCGGTGCCTGGCTGGCGGACGTACTGTTGTATGTATTCGGTTTTTCTGCCTGGTGGTGGGTTGCATTTTTGTTGCAGCAGATATGGGTAGATTATCGCGGTATATCGCAAAATAGTCTGTTCGATCGCCGTGCCTTATGGGTAGCGCTGATCGGCTTTGTCGTGTTGTTGCTGGCCAGTAGTTCATTGGAAGCGCTACGGCTGCATACACTGAAGGCTACGCTACCACTCGCGCCAGGCGGTATGTTGGGCATGGTGCTGGGTGACGGGTTGGCGCACTTGCTGGGCTTTACCGGTGCTACGTTGTTTCTGTTGGTGTTAATGGCCATCGGGTTTAGTGTGTTCAGTGGTTTGTCGTGGTTGCGATTCATTGATCGATCAGGGGCCGCTCTTGAAGCCTTTTATTTCTGGGCGAGAAATGCTTGGGTGACCTGGCAGGACAAGCGTGTGGGTGCACAATCAGTAAATGAACGCCAGGTGGTGGTAGAAGAAGAAAAGAAACGTGTAGAGAACCATCTGCCGATATATATCGAGCAGCCACTGATTGAAGTGCGACAATCTGCGCGCGTGTCGGAAGAAAAACAGGTGCCCTTGTTTCCTGACATGCCGGATTCACCGCTGCCGCCATTGCATCTGCTGGATCAACCGGTGCATGAGGTTGAAATGTTGTCTGCCGACACGCTGGAATTTACTTCGCGTTTGATTGAACGCAAACTCAAGGATTTTTGCGTGGAAGTGAAAGTGGTGGCAGCCTATCCGGGACCGGTTATCACGCGCTATGAGATCGAACCTGCAGTCGGGGTAAAGGGCAGTCAGATCACCAGTTTGGTGAGAGACTTGGCGCGCGCATTATCTGTAGTCAGTATTCGGGTGGTGGAAACGATCCCGGGAAAATCCTACATGGCGTTGGAACTGCCCAATCCGAAGCGGCAGATGGTGAGATTGTCCGAAATTCTCAGCTCGCAGGATTACGCGGGCATGAATTCGTCGCTCACGATGGCAATGGGCAAAGATATTTCCGGCAAACCTGTGGTTGCCGATCTGGGCAAGATGCCGCACGTTCTGGTGGCAGGTACCACCGGTTCTGGCAAGTCGGTGGCGATCAATGCCATGATTCTGAGCTTGCTCTACAAGGCCACGCCGCAGCAGGTACGACTATTGCTGGTTGATCCCAAGATGCTCGAACTATCCGTGTATGAAGGGATTCCACACCTGTTGGCGCCCGTGGTGACCGACATGCGCCAAGCTGCGTCTGCGCTTAACTGGTGCGTGCAGGAAATGGATAAGCGTTATCGTCTGATGTCGTCCCTCGGCGTGCGTAACATCGCCGGTTACAACCAAAAAGTGCGCGATGCTATCAAGGCGGATCAACCGTTGACCAATCCCTTTACCCTGACTCCGGATAATCCCGAAGCGGCGGAAGAGTTACCGTTCATTGTGGTGTTTATTGACGAGTTGGCCGACTTGATGATGGTAGTGGGCAAGAAGGTCGAGGTGTTGATTGCGCGTTTGGCGCAGAAGGCGCGTGCTGCCGGTGTTCACCTGGTATTGGCGACGCAGCGTCCTTCGGTGGACGTTATTACTGGTTTGATCAAGGCTAACGTGCCAACACGTGTGGCGTTCCAGGTGTCCAGCAAGATTGATTCGCGCACCATTCTCGATCAAATGGGTGCGGAGGCATTACTTGGCCAAGGCGACATGCTTTATTTACCGCCCGGTACCGGCTACCCACAGCGAGTGCATGGCGCCTTTGTTTCCGATCAGGAGGTGCACCGCGTGGCAGAGTATCTAAAAGCGCTGGGTGTGCCGCAATATGTCGAAGGCGTGCTAACTTCGTTGGATGAACTTGAAGCGGGCGGCGAAGTCGAAAGTGAAGGCGGCGTAGAAGCCGATGCACTATATGATCAGGCGGTGGACATTGTGCTGAAATCGCGCCGCGCGTCTATCTCGCTGGTGCAGCGCCATTTGCGGATTGGCTACAATCGTGCCGCACGCTTGGTAGAACAGATGGAACGCGCTGGCGTGGTGACGCCCATGCAGAGTAACGGCAACCGTGAAGTGATTGCACCTGCCAGGCAGGAGTAAGCAGTTAAACCCTGATTCATCTGGCATCTCCCGAAAAAGAGACGTGAATGCTTAAAGGAATTTCACATGTTCAGATTTTTTATTTTTTTATTTTTTGTTTTGCCTCTTTCAGCGTATGCCGGAGCCACCGATAAGCTGAAAAATTTCATTGCGTCTACGCATTCGGCACAGGCCAATTTCACTCAAGAAGTGCTGGATAAAGGTGGCAAGCGCATTCAGTCGGCTTCCGGCACAATGCAATTTGTACGACCCGGAAAATTTCGCTGGGTCTATCAGAAGCCTTTTGAACAATTGATTGTGGGCGATGGCGAGAAATTCTGGTTGCATGACGTGGAACTTAATCAGGTCACAGTAAAGAAAATAGATGCAGCATTGGGCAGTAGTCCTGCGGCACTTCTGTCTGGTAGCAATGAAATTGAGCGCGGTTTTGAGTTGAAAGATAACGGAATGAAGGATAGCCTCGAATGGCTGCAAGCTATGCCCCGTGCACAGGACACCAGCTTCGAGAAAATTCTTATGGCATTTAATGCGCAATCCGAGCTGATGATCATGGAATTGCAAGATGCCTTTGGTCATACCACTGTGCTTCGTTTTTCGAAGCTGCAACGCAACCCGAAACTATCCCCGCAATTGTTCAAATTTGTACCGCCCAAAGGGGCGGACGTACTGGGTGAATAAATTTTTTCCCGATTTGGCTTGTTCGGGGAATAAGATCATATTGTTATTTTCGGATTATGTTTTCCTCGCGCGATAACCTGTTTGACCCACCTGCACCCGCTGCGCCCCTGGCCGAGCGTTTGCGTCCCAAGCACATCGATGAGGTGATCGGGCAAGCCCATCTGCTGGGTCCGGGTCGACCACTGCGCTTGGCGTTTGAATCAGGCAAGCTGCATTCCATGATTCTGTGGGGGCCACCCGGCGTGGGTAAGACCACTTTGGCCAGGCTCATGGCCTTGGCGTTTGATGCCGAATTTGTGCCGCTATCGGCAGTGCTATCCGGTGTGAAGGACATTCGCGATGCTATTGCGCAAGCGCAGCATACCTTGCAGCAGAGCGGGCGCCACACTATTTTGTTTGTGGACGAGGTACATCGCTTCAATAAATCGCAGCAGGATGCATTTCTGCCTTTCGTCGAACAAGGCTTGGTCACCTTCATCGGCGCGACCACCGAAAATCCTTCATTTGAAGTGATTAGCGCGTTGTTGTCACGGGCCCAGGTTTATGTGTTGCAAGCCTTGTCAGAGGCTGAATTGAATCAACTGTTCAAACGCACGCAACAGCTTGCCTTACCGGATTTGGAATTTGACGATGCGGTGCGTGAACGCATTATCGGCTATGCCGATGGCGATGCGCGCCGCTTGCTAAACGTGCTTGAGCAATTGCAAACCGCCGCTCAGGCCGCGCATATTACGCATCTCAATGCCGATTTTCTGGACAAAACTTTGGCCCAGAATCTGCGTCGTTTCGACAAGGGCGGCGAAGCATTCTATGATCAGATCTCCGCATTGCATAAATCGGTGCGAGGTTCCAATCCCGATGCCGCTCTGTATTGGCTGGTGCGTATGCTGGATGGCGGTGCCGATCCGCGTTATCTGTCGCGGCGTATTGTGCGTATGGCATGGGAAGATATTGGCTTGGCCGATCCGCGCGCGATTCAATTAACGTTGAATGCCGCCCAGACCTACGAGCAATTAGGCTCGCCGGAAGGCGAGCTGGCATTGGCGCAGGCGGTGCTCTACCTGGCCGCTGCGGCCAAGTCGAATGCGGGTTATGTCGCGTATAATGCTGCCCGCGCCTTGGTCGCCCAAGACGGGTCGCGTCCGGTACCCTTGCATTTGCGCAATGCGCCAACCAAATTGATGAAACAGCTTGATTACGGCAAGGACTATCGTTACGCACACAATGAAATGGAAGGCTATGCAGCCGGTGAAAGTTATTTTCCGGAGGACATGCCGGAGGTGAATTTTTACCAACCAGCCGAGCGAGGCCTTGAAGCAAAAATCGCGGAAAAACTGGCCCACCTCCGTGAGCTGGATGCTGCGGCAAAAAGAAATGAAAAATGATTACAGCATGTGACCAAGTAAGGATCGCATCGCGTTGGAGGAGAGCATGTTAGATCTGCAAGTATTACGCAATGATTTGAACGATGTGGCGGCACGTTTGGCAACACGCGGTTACTCGTTGGATGCGGCCCGTTTTGGGCAGTTGGAGAGTGCGCGCAAAACAATTCAAACACGCACGCAGGAGCTGCAGGCCAGGCGCAATGCTACGTCCAAACAGATTGGTATAGGCAAGGCCAAGGGCGAGGATGTGTCGGCCATCATGGCGGAAGTGACGGGCTTGGGCGATGAACTTAAGAAACTTGAGGCACAACTTGAGGATGTGCAGCAAGATTTGCAGGATTTTCTCTCGGTTATTCCTAATGCACCGCACACCAGTGTGCCGGTAGGGAAATCAGAGGCCGATAATGTGGAGATACGTCGCATAGGATCGCCGCCTAAGTTTGGTTTTGAAGTGAAGGATCACGTCAGTGTGGGCGAAGATGTGGGTGGATTGGATTTCGAAACGGCCGCCAAGATCAGCGGCGCGCGCTTCTCGTTGTTAAAAGGCCCGCTGGCGCGTCTGCATCGCGCACTGGCACAGTTCATGCTGGATATCCATACCGAGCAACACGGCTATACCGAAGTGTATGTGCCGTATCTGGTAAACGCAGATTCCATGCGTGGCACCGGACAGTTGCCGAAGTTCGAGGAAGATTTGTTCCGTGTGCCGCGTCAGTCGGGTGAGGAAGGTGAGCAAAATTTTTACCTCATTCCCACGGCTGAAGTGCCAGTGACCAACATGGTGCGTGACAGCATTACTCCGCTAGAGAAATTGCCGCTGAAGTTTGTGGCGCATACCCCCTGCTTTCGCAGCGAGGCGGGCTCTTATGGGCGCGATACGCGGGGCATGATCCGTCAACATCAATTCGACAAAGTCGAGTTGGTGCAGATTGTGCATCCTGAGCATTCCTATGACGCGTTGGAACAATTGTTAGCGCATGCCGAAACGATTTTGCAAAAATTGGCTTTGCCCTACCGGGTAATGAAACTGTGCACGGGTGATATGGGTTTTTCTGCCGCAATGACTTACGATATTGAAGTTTGGTTACCGGCTCAGAATGCCTACCGTGAGATTTCTTCCTGTTCCAATTTTGAAGCCTTCCAGGCACGACGTATGCAGGCGCGCTTTCGAAATGAACAGGGAAAGCCAGAGTCGCTGCATACCGTTAATGGTTCCGGTCTTGCGGTAGGGCGTACCTTGGTTGCTATACTGGAAAATTATCAGCAAGCCGATGGAAGTGTTGTGGTACCTGAGGTGTTACGCCCTTATATGGGAAAACTGGAATATATCAGGGCATCGTGATGATCATTGTCGTCGCGATGGAATGTGTGATCTACATATCGAAGAGGCGTGAGAAGTGATAGCACGAGATGGGTTCACCAAATATCCGGTGGATGGTGCTACGCTTTCTTGTCTTGTCGAGCTATACTGAAAAATTTTGGAAGTTAAAAAGGTGATGGGTATACCATCACCTTTAGCAATGTATATTTAAAATGTGCCTGCCTAAAAGGCGGGCGTTGTTGTATGGGCACAAGGAGATAGAAATGGAAATATCGGGAATTTCAACATTGAGCACTATTTTGATGCGCCCTATCGAGGCCAGAAGTGATGCTCTTGCCCAGCGCAGAGAACTGGCAGCTGAGTTGCAAGAAAATTGCCAAAAATTGACGGTACTTTTGAAAAGTACGTTTCGTATTGCTAGCCAAGTGAGCGAAATAGATTCCGGAGCGTCTGAAAAGAAAATCATGAGTCTGATGGATGATTTTAAAAATGTGGATAGCATATTTCTGGAAGACGAGAGTTCAATTCTGCTGTATTTGGCAATTGACTGGCGTTTTAAGGATTTCGCAAAAAGTTGCGCAGACTTTTATAAATCGGCGCTTAACTTGAAACAACTTCTCAACGAGAATATACCGGATTCGACCGCGCTTAAAGCATTAAGCAAAGAAGAAGGTTTGTTAAAATTGGCGGGGGCTTGGCAAGGTGAGCTTGAAGCAATGCTGGAACGTGTCAATCAAGAGTACATGAAAGTTATGGTTATTAAATTTTCTTGGTAATTGTGAAATGTAGCGAACTTGGAAACGGGGCGAGTTGAATTAGTGTGCGGGTTGCACTTCGCTTTTCGCAGGGTGGTAGATGCCAAGAGGCTTACTGGGCTCAGATAAATTATTAATGGTATTTAAGGATGGGCGGCGTGGAGCTTCATTCTTGCTCTTCTTTAGTATTTTATAGTCTTGCGCTGGGGGAATCAGTCGTGGCACGGTGCCTAAAGGTAGGCTGTTTAGCATGTCATGGTGCATACGCACCATCTCAACCAGATTGACCGCTTCGCCACCGCGCGCATAACCGTATTTGGTCTGTTTAAAATAGAGTGGTTGTGCCAGTAGCGGCATTACTTTTTTTACATCTACCCATTTATCTGGATCGTGACCTTGCTGTTGTGTCAGCACACGTGCATCCTCCAAGTGCCCGTATCCTTGGTTATAAGCTGCCAGCGCTAGCCAGGTACGATCCGGTTCATGGATGCGTAGTGGTAGTTGCTCCTTCAGCAACAGCAGGTATTTTGCACCGCCAATAATGCTTTGGCGTGCATCTAATCGGTTGGTGACGCCCATACGGTCTGCTGTGTCTTCAGTCAGCATCATCATGCCGCGCACTTTTGTAGGCGAAGTGGCAAGCGGATCCCAATGCGATTCCTGATAGGCGAGAGCGGCGATTAGTTGCCACTCCATTCCGGTTAAAGTAGCAGCTTCCTCAAACAGATTTCGTATATGGGGTAACACAGTTCGCGCCTTGGTGATAAACGCAACTGCGTCGTCTGATTCCAGTTGTTTGTTGTGCCCGTAATAACGATCCAGCAGGCGATGCAAAGTGCCATCTTGTTTAATGAGAGCGAAAAATTTTTGCGCTTCTGCCAATAACTCAGCGTCAGCGTCCGGTGCAAACAACCAGGCTAGTTTGGAAGGTGTAGCGATATCGAGTGCGGAATCCAGATTGGGATAGTAATTGCGTGCCAGCGTCAGTTGTTCCTCGTTGGCGACCGTGCATTCCAGTTTTCCCTCTGCCACTTCTTTCAGTAGTTGTGCAACTGATTGATTGGGGCGTATATGCCAGTGCAACGCTGGAAATTTCTTGTGTGCTTCATGTAGGGCAGCTTCTTGTGCAGAGCCAGCCGCGACAGCGATGTTTTTTTTAAGAAGCCCCTCTATGCGCCGTAGCGGCACGCCATTACATACCGCCTGTTCATTTACCGTTTGATAGGATGGTCCAAATCTTGCGCTTTCGCTGTCGTTGCTCCGTAATCCGGATGCGGCGAAATGTGCATCGTTCGTTATAATGGACTGCATCACTTGATCCAACGGCAGTGATATAAGTTTTGTTTTTACGTGCAATTGTTCGGCAAAAAGATTAACGAGCTGGAGCTCGAATTCAGAGTCCACACTATTCTCACCTGGCACCACGATGACCGTTAATTCTTCTCGCCATGGTTTTTTGGGTGGCTCTTCAGGCGTACAGGCGACGAGCAAAGCAATATTTAGCAATGCAAGTGCGAGAAGTCTTGTTTTTGAAAGGGAAGAATGTAGAGACTTGATCATATGAACATTCTGCCTGATTTTACGCATTGATGGTAAAATCAAGCTAAACGGAGAGGTGGCAGAGTGGTCGAATGCGACAGACTCGAAATCTGTTGTACGGTTTTCCCGTACCGTGGGTTCGAATCCCACCCTCTCCGCCAAGAGTTTTATTAAGCCAGTACATATACTGGCTTTTTTGTTTTTATTATCCGTAAATTCTCGCCTTCGTTATCCCGTACGTAACATTGCTTGATGTAAGAATATAGATCAGAGGATATATACCAATTTCCGGTTTTCAAGATTTGATGCTTCCATTTTTGCAAGTTTGTGGGGACGGCAAAGAACGAACTGTTCTGGAAGTCGGTGAAATAATTGCACAGCAATTGCAACTTTCAGAAATTGATTTACAAGAAACAATCTCATCCGGGCACAGTAAATTTTAAAACCGGGTAGCGTGGGTAAAATCTTATTTTGGCAAAGCTTGCTTATTGGATTTTCCCTCAAGAGCAAAACTTACGTTGTCGCAACGTGGATTAGATTTACTAAAATCCGTGATATCTTTAATGTCGGATAACTTACAGAATATGTTGAAAGGATTTGATAGGGTGAACTTGGACTATCAATCAACCTGACCTGGACGTAAATTAGAATATCAAGCCTTTATCTTAATTTCATAAATATTTTGCCCATACAAATACGGAGGAGTTACTTATGAAATTCTTTATGAATCTGGTAATTGTGTCATGTTGTGTGATAGGCACTACCTTGGCTCAAGCTGATCCCCAAGAAAACGATGGAGATGGAATAAATAAAAAAACCGGTACGTCTGAAGGAAGCAGCACGGCTGGCACATCGGGAGGGATGAGTATTTCTGATCTGTTCGGTGTAATTGATCCCTCTGGTTCATCCCGGGTAGTTGATCCATCGGGTGCATCTGGTGAAATGGGTCTTCCTGGCACATCCGGGGGAGCTGGTAGCTTTGGCTTTAGTTCCGGTCTGGTTGGGAGGCCTGAACATTAATCTTACGGGTTTTAATATAAATGCTGCATTTTTACAGTGACCAATAAGAACAGTAAAGTATGAATGATTGATAATTTTCGGAAATTTTTTTACTTGTCTCCATAAAATGTTGCTCATTGTCTCAGATCAAGGATTTTATTTAGGCTATACCTTGCCAGCATTAGTTGTTGCACTTCGAACTTGAATCCGCCATATAATAAATGCGGCTAAAAGCCGCATTTCATTTTTTATGAGAGGCATTTGACGCGGTTTATTTGAGTGTGCGAGTACATTACTTTTAATTTTAACTACATAAATATATAAATATGCCTTGTATTACATTGCCAGATGGCTCGCAACGCAGTTTTGCGCAGCCTGTTACCGTCGCCGAAGTTGCACAGAGTATAGGCGCAGGTTTGGCGCGTGCGGCATTAGCCGGAAAAGTGGATGGGCATTTGGTTGATACCTCTCATCTTATTGTCGCTGACGCAGCTTTGTCCATCATCACCGATAAGGACGAGGACGGGTTGGAGATTATTCGCCATTCCACTGCACACCTTTTGGCCTACGCGGTTAAGGAGTTATTTCCCGAGGCTCAAGTGACTATTGGCCCGGTGATTGAAAACGGGTTCTACTATGATTTTTCTTATGCACGTCCGTTTACTCCGGATGACTTGACGGCGCTTGAAAAACGCATGGCGGAATTAGCCAGGCGTGATATTGCAGTAACGCGTAAAGAGCTGCCACGCGATGAAGCGGTAGCCTATTTCAAAAGCATAGGGGAGTATTACAAGGCAGAGATTATTGAATCTATTCCCGCTGAGCAGGCCGTGTCACTTTACACCGAGGGTGATTTTACCGACCTGTGCCGCGGCCCGCATGTGCCGTCTACGGGTAAGCTCAAAGTGTTCAAGTTGATGAAGCTGGCGGGTGCTTATTGGCGCGGCGATTCCAGGAATGAAATGTTGCAGCGCATTTACGGTACGGCTTGGGCAAAAAAAGAAGACCTGGATGCTTATCTCTTCCGCTTGGAAGAAGCGGAAAAACGCGACCATCGTCGTTTGGGCAAACATCTTGATTTGTTCCACATGCAAGATGAAGCGCCGGGCATGGTGTTTTGGCACCCAAAAGGTTGGGCGATGTGGCAGGTGATCGAGCAATACATGCGCCGTGTTTATGTTGACAACGGCTATCAGGAAGTGCGCTGCCCTCAAATTATCGACCGCGTATTGTGGGAAAAATCGGGTCATTGGGAGCACTTCAAGGCTGGTATGTTCACTACTGAGTCGGAGAAACACGAATATGCCATCAAGCCGATGAATTGTCCCGGTCATATTCAAGTGTTCAATGCCGATCTGCGCTCTTATCGCGAGTTGCCGCTGCGCTATGGTGAATTCGGTTCGTGCCACCGTAATGAACCGTCCGGCGGCTTGCATGGATTGATGCGCGTGCGCGGTTTTGTGCAAGATGATGGTCACATTTTTTGCACCGAAAGTCAGATAGAATCCGAAGTGACAGCTTTCAATGCATTGGTACTGAAAGTGTATAAAGATTTCGACTTTCACGATGTGGAGGTGAAGCTGGCCCTACGCCCGGAAGGGAGAGTGGGCTCTGATGAAATTTGGAATAAATCCGAAGAAGCCTTGCGTGGCGCTTTGCGTGCTTCCGGCATATCATGGATAGAGTTGCCGGGTGAGGGTGCGTTCTATGGTCCGAAGATTGAATTTCATATCAAGGACGCCATTGGCCGTTCCTGGCAATGCGGGACGATACAAGTGGATTTCTCCATGCCGGGTCGCCTTGGTGCCGAATTTGTCGATGAAGACAATACGCGCAAAGTGCCGGTGATGTTGCACCGTGCGATATTGGGTTCACTCGAACGTTTCATAGGCATTTTGGTGGAAAACCACGCCGGGGCGTTGCCGTTATGGCTTGCGCCGGTGCAGATAGTGGTGATGAATATCTCGCAGGCGCAAAATGCTTATGCGATTCAGGTTATGGAAGCTTTGCGCGCAGCCGGATTTCGTGTGCAACTGGATTTGCGTAATGAGAAGATTACCTATAAAATACGCGAACATAGCTTGCAGAAACTTCCTTACCAGTTAATTGTGGGAGATAAGGAAATGGCTGCTGAATTAGTTTCTGTGCGAACCCGAAAAGGTGAGGATCTTGGGCAGATGTCAATGGAAGTGTTATTGCAACATCTCCAATTGGAACTGCAGCCGGGTAGTACGGTTTAATTTTTTGATGGAGAAACTGCAATAGCTCAGGATAAAGAACAACGCATTAACGAGCAAATAACAGCACCTCAGGTGCGGCTGGTTGGTGTAGCAGGGGAGCCACTTGGTGTTGTGGCAGTCGCGGAAGCGTTACGCTTAGCTGAAGAGGCAGATTTGGATCTGGTGGAAGTTGCGCCGATGGCGGAACCGCCAGTTTGCCGTATCATGGATATTGGCAAGTTCAAGTATGCCGAGAGCAAGAAGCAGCACGAGGCGAAGCTTAAGCAAAAACAAATTCAGATTAAGGAAGTTAAGTTCAGGCCGGGTACGGATGATGGTGATTACAATATTAAAGTACGTAACCTGATCCGATTTTTGGGGGAGGGTGACAAGACCAAAATTACGTTACGTTTTCGTGGGCGTGAGATTGCGCATCAGAATATTGGTATGCAAATGATGGAGCGAGTTATGGCTGATCTTGGAGAGCACGGTGTCGTGGAGCAGTATCCTAAAATGGAAGGCCGTCAGATGGTGATGGTGTTGGCGCCGAAGAAAAAATAATTTTATGTGATAAATCGCGGCTTTGTTGAGGGCGATTTCTTGATGCTGCTCGGATTAAGGGACTGGTCAGAGCGGTTTAGCGGTAGGCAGTCCAAAATAAGTGATCCTAGGTTCTTAAGTGTTTCTGCCAGAAACCTCCTGGTGTCATCAAATATTCTAAGGAGTTGTTATGCCTAAAATGAAAACAAAAAGTGGCGCTGCAAAGCGCTTCAAAGTACGTGCGGGTGGCAGTATCAAGCGCGCGCAAGCATTTAAGCGTCATATCCTGACCAAAAAAACCACCAAAAGCAAGCGTCAATTGCGTGGTATTACCGAAGTTCACGCAAGCAACACGGCGTCTATTCGCGCCATGATGCCTTACGCATAAGGAGTAAACATGCCAAGAGTTAAACGTGGTGTAACGGCGCGAGCGCGTCATAAGAAGGTCTTGGATCTGGCCAAGGGTTATCGTGGTCGCCGTAAAAATGTCTATCGTATTGCCAAAGAAGCGGTGATGAAGGCTGGGCAATATGCCTACCGTGATCGTCGACAACGTAAGCGCCAGTTTCGTACACTGTGGATTGCACGTATTAATGCAGCAGCACGTGAGCAAGGACTGAGCTACAGTGTATTTATGAATGGCCTGAAGAAAGCTGCGATTAGCATTGACCGCAAGGTACTAGCGGATATTGCCGTATTTGATAAGCTTGCCTTCATACAGATTGTTGGACAGGCCAAAGCCAGCCTCGGCGTTTAAGCGTAAGGTAAATAATATTAAAGAGGCGTTTGGCGCCTCTTTTTTATTTTTAACAAGGTCGTTCAGGTTATGTGCTTGATTAGGAATTAATTTCCTATAGCTATTCATGTGATTTGTAATCTCGGTTTGATTGCGCCGTTAACTTCTCTGTCTCCCTTGTCAGGTAGATACATAAAAATAATTGTTATGCAAGAACTTGAGAAAATTCTCGACGAAGCACTAAAACAGTTTGCTGCGATTGAGCAGGCAGCGGAATTGGAGCAAGTTAAGGCGCGCTATTTGGGTAAGGAAGGTCGTTTGACTGTGTTGTTGAAAGGTCTCGGCAAACTGTCCGCCGAAGAGCGTCCAGCAGCAGGCGTTCGGATCAATCAGGTCAAGCAAAGCATCGAAAGTGCCTTGCAGCAAAGACGTGAGGCCCTGCAGTATAGTCAGTTACAGCTTAAACTTAAGGCAGAGGCATTGGATGTCACCTTGCCGGGGAGAGGGTTGGGCTGTGGCGGGTTGCATCCGGTCACGCGCACGCTTGAGCGCATTGAAAGCCTGTTTCATTCACTCGGTTTTACTGTTGCATCGGGTCCAGAAATTGAGAGCGATTTTTATAACTTCACAGCGCTCAATATTCCGGAAAACCATCCGGCGCGTGCTATGCACGACACGTTTTACGTCGACCAAACGCATGTATTGCGTACTCACACTTCGCCGGTGCAGATCCGCTATATGGAGAATAATGCACCGCCACTGAAAATTATTGCGCCGGGGCGGGTATACCGCTGTGATTCGGATGTGACCCATTCGCCCATGTTTCATCAGGTGGAAGGCTTGTGGATTGATGAGGATGTAAATTTCTCTATGCTAAAGGGCGTGTTGTCGAATTTTATGCAATGTTTCTTTGAGCGTGATGATTTACAAGTTCGTTTCCGTCCCTCATTCTTTCCATTTACCGAGCCGTCGGCAGAGATGGATATACAGTGTGTGCAGTGCAATGGCAAGGGGTGCCGTGTGTGTAGCCATACTGGTTGGCTGGAGGTTCTGGGGAGTGGGATGGTGCATCCGAACGTGCTGCAACATGTCAATATCGATAGCGAAAAGTATTTGGGTTTTGCCTTCGGTCTTGGGGTCGAACGCTTGGCGATGTTGCGCTATAGCGTGGCTGATCTACGCCTGTTCTATGAAGGTGATCTACAATTTTTGAAGCAATTCAACTAGCATGAAATTTTCCGAGAATTGGTTAAGATCCTGGGTTAATCCCAAGCTTTCCAGTCATGAGCTGGCTCATGCGTTGACCATGGCTGGGCTGGAAGTGGAAGCGCTGGAATCAGTCGCGCCTGTATTTAACAATGTAGTGGTGGCGGAAGTATTGGAGGTGCTCAAACATCCCAATGCGGATCGGCTAAATGTGTGTCAGGTCAATGTGGGCGAGGCTACATCGCTGAGTATCGTTTGCGGTGCACCCAATGTTGCCGTTGGTATAAAAGTACCGTGTGCGCGCATCGGCGCTATATTGCCAGGTGATTTTGTTATAAAGCAAGCTAAGGTGCGCAATGTCGATTCCTCCGGTATGTTGTGTTCGGCCAGTGAATTGGGATTGGTTGAAGAAAGCCAAGGTCTATGGTTGTTGCCTGAGGATGCGCCGGTGGGGATGGGGTTACGTCAATATCTAGAATTAGACGATATGCTGTTTACTTTAAAGCTTACACCTAACCGTAGTGATTGTTTAAGTATGGTGGGCGTGGCGCGTGAAGTGGCAGCGATTACTGGCGGTACACTAAATGCGTTGCAGGTCAATCCCGTTCCGCCGAGTTTGACTGAAACTTTAACTGTAGACATTAATGCACCTGAAGCTTGCCAATTATATTGCGGTCGCATCGTGCGCAGTGTGAATGCCGCTGCTGTGACGCCATCATGGATGATGCGCCGTCTGGAGCGCGGTGGGCTGCGTAGTATCAATGCGGTGGTAGATATTACCAATTACGTCATGCTCGAACTTGGTCAGCCCCTCCATGCCTTTGACTTGGATAAACTTGCCGGTGGCATTACAGTGCGCTATGCGCGAGCGGATGAGGAATTGGCTTTGCTCAATGGGCAAAACGTCATGTTGCAGGATGACATGCTGGTGGTTGCAGATGATACGCGATTGCTGGCATTGGCTGGAATTATGGGTGGCGCGGCCAGCAGCGTGGAAACAGTTACTCGTGATATCTTTTTGGAGAGTGCCTTTTTTGTACCCGATGCAATTGTTGGAAAAGCGCGTAGATTGACCGTTTCCACGGATTCTTCGTATCGTTTTGAGCGCGGTGTGGATTTTGCCGCGACACGCATGGCACTAGAGCGTGCAACACAATTATTACTGGAAATTTGTGGTGGGCAAGCTGGAGTGATCAGCGAGGTACGTGGGAAATTGCCAGCACGTGATCCGATAATGTTACGTACTAGCCGAGTAAAACGCGTTTTGGGTATTATGCTGGATCCTGACCAAATCACCGCCTTGCTGCAACGCTTGCAGTTTAAATTTGAACAGCAGGGTGATGATTTCTATGTGACGCCGCCTAGCTATCGTTTTGATTTGTCACTGGAAGTGGATTTCATCGAGGAAATTGCCCGAATAGCCGGTTACGATAACATTCCGGCACAGCCACCACAAACTGCAGTTATGATGGTGCCGCAAACAGAAACACAGCGTTTAGTGTCTCGCTTGCGTCAAATACTAGTGGCACGTGATTATCAGGAAACAATCAGTTATGCTTTTCTAGATGCAGCGGTTGAGCGCGATCTATGTGCTAATGCTACGCCCGTTGCGCTGAAAAACCCTATCTCTAGTCAATTGGCAGTAATGCGTAGCAGTCTTTTAGGTGGTTTGATCGGGGCTTTGCGTATAAACCTTGTACGTAAACAATCGCGTGTGCGTTTGTTTGAAACGGGAGTATGTTTTACAGGTGAAAATCATGTTCAACGTGAGCGATTCGCCGGATTGTGTTATGGCACACAGCTTTCTGAACAATGGGGGGGGGTGGCGCGTAGCGTGGATTTTTACGATGTAAAGGCAGATGTTGAAGTGCTGTTCGCTCCAGTGCCATTAAATTTTGTAGCATCACCACATCCGGCCTCCCACCCTGGGCGTTCGGCACAAATATTATTGCATGGACAGGTAGTGGGGTGGATAGGAGAGTTGCATCCGAAGTGGTTGCAACAGTATGGGATTTCGCAGGCAGTGGTGTGGTTTGAGGTTGAGCTTGATGTTTTGATATCGGCTAATGTACCACATGCCAGCGAGATTTCTAAGTTTCCGTCAGTGCGTCGCGATCTTGCCGTAGTCGTGGATGAAAATATAACGGTTCAATCTTTATTGGACGCTATGTTAGGTAGTAATACCACTTATGTGGCAGAACTTGCGCTGTTTGATCTGTATCGTGGTAAAGGTGTGGGTGATGGAAAAAAAAGCCTTGCTTTCCGTGTGTTATTGCAAGATACTCAAAAAACATTAATTGATAGTGAAATTGAACTAAGTATCGCGCGCTTGACCGAGGTTTTGCAACAGCATGGTGCGCAGGTGCGTATATAAGGGGTAATCAATGACATTGACCAAAGCAGAGCTCGCGGATTTATTGTTTGAAAAAGTTGGTTTGAATAAGCGTGAAGCCAAAGATATGGTTGAGTCCTATTTCGAAGAAATTCGTGCTCAACTTGAACATGGTGAAAGTGTTAAGCTGTCCGGTTTTGGTAATTTTCAGCTACGTGATAAGCCTCAGCGTCCCGGGCGCAACCCTAAGACAGGCGAAGATATTCCCATAACGGCACGTCGTGTAGTCACTTTTCATCCCAGCCAGAAACTCAAGAGTATGGTAGAGATGAACTATCATGGAAAACCACAAGCTTAATTCCGCCTTGCCATTAATTCCGGCGAAGCGGTACTTCACTATTGGTGAAGTAAGTGATTTGTGCGGGGTGAAGGCACATGTATTGCGTTATTGGGAGCAGGAATTTACCCAGCTTAAGCCAGTAAAACGGGGTGGTAATCGACGCTATTACCAGCATCATGAAGTTCTACTCATACGTCGTATCAGGCAATTGCTGTATGAAGAGGGTTTTACGATCAGTGGCGCTCGTGGTCGCCTTAATAGCTTTATCGAGCAACGAGTAGAAGATTTACAGCCCAAACCGTTTCAACCATCCGCTAATTGGTCTGAATTACGTCGCGAAATCCGCGAAATACTGACGCTGTTAACCTAAGTTTTTATTCGTCGGATTATTAGTTTGCGAAGTATTTACAGTTTGCGCTGAATCCTGTTTGAATTCATGGATTGAAATAGTTTATTGCATAAATTCCGTGCTTTTCTAGTGTGGTGAGGTCAATTTCCACTAACAGATTATTTTTGCTATAATCCGCGCAGTTTTCCAGATGGGCCTAGGCCCATTTTTTATTTGTGGACGTGATTATGGATGTGGCGAAATTGGTGGAAACGACCGTGACTGGTTTGGGGTATGAGTTGGTTGACTTCGAATTGTCTGGTAGGGGCTTGATGCGAGTACTTCTCGACCAGGCAACGGGAATTACGGTGAATGATTGTGAATTGGTCAGTCACCAGCTGACTCGTTTGTTTGCAGTAGAGGGAGTGAATTATGGGCGTCTTGAAGTCTCATCTCCGGGGTTGGATCGACCGATCAAAAAAGAAGCAGATTTCATACGTTTTTGCGGTCAGAAGGTGCAGTTAAAATTACGTATTCCGTTGGCAGGCCGTAAGAATTTTATTGGTGTTCTCGGTAGCCTTGAGAATGGTGTATTACAGTTAGATGTGGATGACAAGCAGGTATTGATCGAGCTATCGAATTTGGATAAGGCGCATTTAGTGCCTACATTTTAATATTAAGACTGTTTGCTTGTAGCAAATGATTAGCTTAAACCGAATGTTTTTAAAATTCGCTTTATGCGTTATGCATAATTGAAATTATGTTTGTCTGGCTCCACAAGATGGGAGAGCGGAATGGCTACTGTACTTGGCTTACATAAAATTTAACATGGCAAATTTTAAGCATTAAAAATTAAGCGAGTGAGCGTATTAGTTTAAAAAATATTCGGGTTGGTTGGAGACAGTGATGAGTCGTGAAGTTTTATTGTTAGTTGATGCTTTGGCGCGTGAAAAAAACGTGGACAAAGGAATCGTGTTTGGTGCGCTGGAGTCTGCTTTGGCATCTGCCACCAAAAAGCGTTTTGTCGAGGAATCTGATGTACGTGTCAGTATTGACCGTAACACGGGTGAATATGTGTCATTTCGTTGCTGGCAGGTGATGGATGATGAAACTTTTGAAACGCCTGATCTGCACGTCAAACTTAGTGAGGCTCGGAAACGTAATCCGGATATTCAGTTGGAAGAATTTATTGAAGAGCCTTTGGAGTCCATTGATTTTGGGCGTATAGGTGCTCAAGCAGCTAAACAGGTGATCTTTCAAAAAATTCGTGACGCTGAACGCGAACAGATTCTAAATGATTTTATGGAGCGGAAGGAGCATTTGGTATCCGGTACGGTAAAGCGTATCGAGCGCGGCAATGCCATCATCGAGTTTGGTAAAATTGAAGCGCTGCTGCCACGTGATCAAATGATTCCAAAGGAGAATATGCGCGTTGGAGATCGTGTGCGCGCTTATTTATTGCGTGTAGATCGTTCTATACGGGGACCACAAATTACTTTGTCGCGTATCACACCTGAATTTTTGATTAAATTGTTTGAACTTGAAGTTCCGGAAGTTGAAGAAGGGCTGCTGGAGATAATTAGTGCTGCGCGCGATCCAGGTGTTCGGGCAAAAATATCGGTACGCTCCCACGATAAAAGGATAGATCCTATTGGTACTTGCGTGGGTATGCGTGGTTCACGTGTGCAAGCTGTAACCAATGAGTTGGCAGGTGAGCGTGTTGATATTGTATTGTGGTCGGAAGACCCCGCTACCAGTGTAATTAATGCTTTGGCCCCGGCTGATGTGACTAGCATTATGGTAGATGAAGATAGTCACAGCATGGATGTGGTCGTTGAGGAAGAAAATCTTGCGCAGGCTATTGGTCGAAATGGACAAAATGTACGTCTGGCCAGTGAGTTGACCGGATGGGAACTCAATATCATGACGATGGAAGAATCCAGTCAGAAGAATGAGCAGGAATTTTCCAAGGTGCGTGATTTGTTCATGGATAAGCTTGATGTGGATGCAGAGGTGGCAGATATTCTGGTACAGGAAGGTTTTAATACACTAGAGGAAGTGGCTTATGTGCCATTGAATGAAATGCTGGAAATTGAATCATTGGATGAAGCTACAGTGAATGAGTTGCGTAGCCGTGCGCGTAATGCTTTGCTGACAGCAGCAATTGTCAACGAGGAGCTAGTGGAGCATAACATTGAGGACTTGGTTAAACTTGATGGTATGGACGAGCAAACCGCACGTATTTTAGCAAGCAAAGGCATCGGTACACAGGAGCAACTCGCTGATTTGGCCGTGGACGAATTGGTTGAACAGGCAGGCATAGATGAAGAGCGAGCAAATCGGTTAATTATGGCTGCACGCGCCCCTTGGTTTACTTAAGGGCGAGTTGATTGGAGATAATTATGTTAACCAGAGCGATCCATAAGTTTGCATAATATTTATTTTAAATATTATTAAATATACAAATTTTGTAAAAGGCTAATGCGATCATTTATGTATATTCGATTGAGCAAAATCTTGCTTGGCAAAGACTAGCGGGGGCATAAATTAATTTAAATCGGTTCTGGCTAGCTGTTTCTGTTGAGTATTGAGAGCGATAAGTCTCAAATTTTGGGGTTAAGGGGTAGTGATGGTAAAAATGAATGTAGCGCAGTTTGCTGGCGAGCTTAGCTTGCCGGTTGGATTGCTGCTTGAACAACTACAGGCGGCCGGGATTGCCAAACAGCAGGAATCAGACAGCATATCGGAGCAGGACAAGGCACAGCTGCTGGAATATTTGCACAGCACGCATGGTAGTGGCAGTGCTAAAAGTAAAAAAATTACATTGACGCGTCGTGAAACCACGGAAATCAAGAAAGCGGACAGTACAGGCAGAGCTCGCACCATTCAAGTCGAGGTGCGCAAAAAGCGCGTGGTTGCATCAATCACAGGTACCCAGATAGAACAACCGGTTGCTGTTGTAGCAAAAATTACTACGCAGCCTGTGCCAAAGACCTCGAAAGTAGAAATATTAGGCGAGCAGGAAATTGCTCTACGTACTGAAGAAGCACGTAATCAGGCAGAATTAGCTTCGCGCCAGGCCGCCGAAGTTCAAGCCAAGAAAGAATACGCTAAACGCAAAGTGGCGCCCGCTGTCGAGCCTGTGGTGCCACCCGTTAAAGTGCCGGAAGTGAATGTAGTGACAGTTGCTGAAGTAGTGGCAATCCCTGTTGCTAAACCTGATTTGGCTGAGGGTACGTTACATAAGCCTATGCCCAAGCCTGGTGACAAGGTTGTTCGGCCTGCGGCCAAAAAAGGTGTCAAAGCCGCCGCCCCAGATAAAGTCAGTCCATGGACCGAGGCTGGTCATAAGAAACGTACTCCCGCAGTCGTTGATGCGCGACCTGGCGGTTGGACGGCTGGCCGTGGAAACGTTAGTCCACGCCATCATGTTAAGCAGGTCAAGCAAGAAGAAATTGTCCAGCATGCTTTTTCATTGCCAACCGAACCAGTTGTGCATGAAGTCATGGTGCCAGAGACAATTAGTGTCGCTGAATTGGCACAGAAAATGTCAATCAAAGCCATCGAAATTATCAAGGCGCTAATGAAACTGGGCTCTATGGTGACCATTAATCAGGTGCTGGATCAAGAAACCGCTATGATTGTAGTGGAAGAATTGGGGCATATTGCCAAGCCAGCCAAGGTGGATGATCCTAGTGCTTATCTAACAGAATCTGAAGAGCATAAGAATGCGCCTCTTGAGCCGCGCGCTCCGGTCGTTACCGTGATGGGCCATGTTGATCATGGTAAGACCTCGTTACTAGATTATATCCGTCGAACCCGTGTGGCCAGTGGTGAAGCAGGTGGCATTACGCAGCACATTGGTGCTTATCATGTGAATACCCCGCGCGGCATGGTTACTTTTCTTGATACACCGGGCCATGAGGCATTTACGGCAATGAGAGCGCGCGGTTCGAAAGTGACTGACATTGTGATTTTAGTGGTGGCGGCCGATGATGGTGTAATGCCGCAGACCAAAGAGGCAATTCATCATGCCAAGGCAGCCAACGTACCCATCGTGGTAGCGGTAACTAAAATTGATAAACCTGATGCTAATTCTGAGCGCGTAAAACAAGAGTTGGTTGCAGAAGGTGTGGTGCCGGAAGACTGGGGTGGTGACACTATGTTTGTTGAGGTGTCTGCGAAAAATGGACTGGGTATCGATTCCCTGTTGGAAAGTGTGTTATTGCAAGCTGAATTGTTACAACTCACTGCACCTAAATTAAGCTTGGCCAAGGGTATTGTGATTGAAGCTAGGTTGGACAAAGGCAAGGGGCCAGTGGCGACCATACTGGTGCAGTCTGGCACCTTGAAGCGCGGCGATGCAGTGCTGGTCGGCGTAGTATCCGGGCGCGTGCGTGCCATGTTGGATGAGAATGGTAAGGCAATAAATGAGGCCGGGCCGTCCATTCCGGTGGAGATTCAGGGGCTATCCGAAGTGCCTGTAGCGGGTGAAAGCGTGCTAGTGCTTTCGGATGAGAAAAAAGCACGTGAAATTGCTTTGTTCCGTCAAGGTAAGTTCCGTGCTGTGAAATTAGCCAAGCAGCAGGCCGCCACGCTGGAAAATATGTTTGAACAAATGGCAGAAGGCGAAGTACGCATGTTGCCATTGATTATCAAAACCGATGTACAGGGTTCTTGTGAAGCGATTGCACATGCCTTGCAAAAATTATCTAACGATGAAGTCAAAGTTAATCTGATTCATAGTGCTGTGGGCGCGATTAGCGAATCCGACATTAATTTGGCGCTGGCTTCTAAGGCAATCGCGATTGGTTTTAATACTCGGGCCGATGCGGCTGCACGTAAGCTGGCGGAATCTGCGGGCGTGGATGTACGTTATTACAATGTCATCTATGAGATGGTAGATGATATTAAAGCGGCTTTATCGGGTATGCGGGCTCCGGAAAAGAAGGAGGTTATCCTTGGTATGGTGGAAGTACGTCAGGTATTTGTCATCTCCAAGATTGGTACGGTGGTTGGTGGCTACGTAACCAATGGCATAGTCAAGCGTAATGCGCAGATACGAGTGCTGCATAATAATGTGGTTATTCATACTGGCGAATTGGATTCGTTGAAACGTTTTAAAGATGATGTTAAAGAAGTGCGATCGAATTTTGAATGTGGTTTATCGTTGCGTAATTTTAATGACCTTGAAGTGGGGGATCAGCTTGAGGTATTTGAAATAATCGAAGTGGCACGCTCTTTAAATGCCTAAAGGTTATGCTAGGACAGATCGGATAGCCGAGCAAATTCAACGCGAGGTAGCTCAATTGTTGCGCCTCGATGTTAAAGATCCGCGCGTGCGCATGATTACCCTCACTGGAGTTGAAGTAACCAAAGATTATTCACACGCCAAATTATTCTACACGACTCTGGACGGCGTAAGCGATGCAGTGCAGCAAGGCTTGGAGCATGCAAGTGGTTATTTGCGCAGTCAACTTGCGCATTCAATGAAGTTACGTATTATGCCGCAACTCCATTTTGTTTACGACCCGTCGATTGAACGCGGCGCACATTTATCGCAGCTCATTGATCAAGCGGTTGCCAGCGATAAAACATTAAATAGCGCTTCCGAAGCTCCTGTGAGCCACTTGTCAGAGGAGGATGAAATCGACCACCCTCCTGACAAGGGGGCAGCGAAGGGTGTTTCGGGGGGGTAATTATGATCCGCATAATGCGCCCATTAGACGGCGTTTTGTTGTTCGACAAGCCTCTGGGACTCAGTTCTAATATCGCCTTGCAAAAGGTACGCCGCCTGTTTCAGGCGGAAAAGGCGGGGCATACTGGTACGCTGGATCCTTTGGCGACTGGCTTGCTACCTGTTTGTTTTGGCGAAGCTACTAAATTTACTAGTTCATTGCTAGAGGCAGACAAAACTTATTGTGCATTGATTCGGCTTGGTCAGACTACTACCACAGGCGATGCCGAGGGCGAAATTATCAATACTCATGTTGTAGAGCTGGATCACGCACAGGTGCGCGCGGTGTTACGCAATTTTATCGGTGAAATTCAGCAGATGCCGCCTATGCATAGCGCCATCAAACATCAGGGTAAACCACTGTATGAATACATTCGTAAGGGCGAAACGGTAACACGAGTGAGCCGTAGCGTGATCATTCACGAATTGATATTGGAGCGTTTCGCCGGGGACGAGATGGAGATCACAGTGCGTTGCAGCAAGGGTACATACGTGCGCACGCTGGCTGAGGATATTGGATTGGCTTTGGGGTGTGGGGCGCACCTAAAAGGATTACGGCGTACAGCGATTGGCCGATTCGGCCTTGAAAGTGCGCATAATTTGGCTCAGATGGAATCGGTAACCATGTTAGAACGAGAGGCATGCATGTTACCGTTAGATAGTTTGTTACAAGATCTACCGGTACTTGATCTGGATGCGGTGCAAGTGACCCGTATTGCTCAGGGGCAGCGGCTTGCCATTGCAGCAGTATTGCCGGACGGTAAAGTTCGATTATATGGAGCAGGGTGCTTCATTGGAGTAGCCGATCTTATGGAACAGCAGCTGACCCCAGTAAGATTGTTGTCCAGCGTGGCTAAAAGCGCCGCTTGTATAGAATTAGGTTGTGGTTCTATTTAAAGGCGTTTCTGATAGAGACGTTTAAGAAAATAAATCGTTCTTGTCCGAATAGACTTGAGTAACCGCTGCATTCAAGAGTAAAATGCGGCACTTTTTTATTTAGTGGAGTGTGGATGTTATGTCTATTACGGTAGCGCAGAAAGCGCAAATTGTGACTGATTATCAAAGAATTAAAGGTGATACTGGTTCGCCGGAAGTGCAGGTTGCATTGATGACTGCTCGTATTAACTACTTGACTGGTCATTTTAAGGAACATATTAAAGATCACCATTCTCGTCGCGGCTTGTTGCGCTTGGTGAGTCGCCGCCGCAAGCTCTTGGATTACCTTAAGGGCAAGAATGAGGGCAGCTACCGTGCATTGATTCAGCGTTTGGAATTACGCAAGTAATGTATATTAAGTGGGTCGCAGATGCGACCCACGTTGTTTTGGGCGAATTTATCCCAATTATGGTTTTACTCCATGGCGCATTCGCGCCACGTCATGCACAGAGAGGCGTACTTTGAGTCACTACAAGAAAACATTAGCGTATGGTAATCATCAGCTCACCCTGGAAACTGGGGAAATCGCACGTCAGGCTAGTGGAGCAGTCGTTGTTAGTCTGGACGATACGGTTGTGCTGGTTACCGTGGTAGGCAGGAAAGATGCTAAACCGGACCAAGATTTTTTCCCATTGACTGTGGATTATCAGGAACGTACCTATGCTGCAGGCAAGATTCCAGGCGGTTTCTTTCGACGTGAAGGACGTCCCAGTGAAAAGGAAGTTTTGACGTCTCGTTTAATCGATCGTCCGTTGCGTCCGCTTTTCCCGGAAGGTTTTTATAATGAAGTGCAAATCGTTGCTACGGTGATATCTTCCGATAATCAGATTGATTCTGATATTCCCGCCATGATTGGTGCTTCCGCTGCCTTGGCGCTGTCCGGCATTCCGTTTGATGGCCCCATAGGCGCGGCGCGCGTTGGCTATATTAACGGTGAATATGTACTCAATCCGACTGCAGAGCAGCTTATTCTATCCAAGATGGATCTAGTTGTTGCTGGTACGGAACAGGCGGTCTTGATGGTGGAGTCAGAAGCACAAGAATTACCTGAAGACGTCATGCTGGGCGCGGTCATGTTTGGTCATCAGCAAATGCAAGCGGTAATTCAGGCCATTATCGAAATGGCGGATGCAGTTGGTGCGCCGGATTGGGATTGGAATGCGCACGTCCATGATATTTTATTGAGTTCGAAAATTGCCGAACTAGCCGAAAGTAGCTTACAGCAAGCTTATGTCGTTCGCGAAAAACAGGCGCGTACCAATCAGGTGGACGCGATTCGTACGCGCGTTCTGGAAGCAGTGTCTGCATCGGAAAATGGTTCGGTGCCCAAAAATCATCTTAATGATCTGTTTCAGGCACTGGAATCTAAAATTGTGCGCAGCCAGATACTAAGCGGTGAACCGCGGATCGACGGGCGTGACACACGTACCGTGCGTCCAATTACCATACGCACTGGCGTATTACCGCGGACGCATGGTTCAGTCCTGTTTACCCGTGGTGAAACGCAGGCACTGGTCGTGGCTACACTAGGCACTGCGCGCGATGCGCAGAAAATCGATGCGTTGCAAGGTGAATATTTGGATCGTTTCATGCTTCATTATAATTTCCCTCCCTATTCCACTGGTGAAACTGGTCGCGTCGGTACACCAAAGCGACGTGAAATTGGCCATGGTCGTTTGGCGAAACGTGCTCTAGTTGCAACGTTGCCGAGTGAGGAAGAGTTCGGATATTCCATTCGCGTGGTTTCTGAAATCACCGAGTCGAATGGATCCAGTTCAATGGCCTCAGTATGCGGCGGTTGCTTGGCGATGATGGATGCCGGTGTGCCAGTCAGGACTCATGTGGCAGGTATTGCCATGGGTTTGATTAAAGAAGGTAATCGCTTTGCGGTACTGACCGACATTCTTGGCGACGAAGATTATCTGGGTGACATGGATTTTAAGGTGGCAGGATCGGAACAGGGTATTACTGCACTGCAAATGGACATCAAGATCAACGGAATAACGAGTGAAATTATGCAAGTTGCTTTGAATCAAGCGCGCGAAGGGCGTTTGCATATTCTGGGCATCATGAAACAGGCTATGCCTACAGTACGTGAAGAAGTGTCGGCACATGCGCCACGCATGATTAAAATCAAGATCAATCCGGAGAAAATCCGTGATGTGATTGGTAAGGGTGGTGCTGTGATACGTGCGTTAACAGAGGAGACGAATACCACTATCGACATCGACGATGAAGGTAATGTAACGATTGCCAGTATTAGCGGTGAAGGTGGAATGTTAGCAAAAAAACGTATTGAAGATATTGTAGCGGAAGTTGAGGTAGGTAAAACTTATGAAGGTCCAGTTGTCAAACTGCTGGATTTTGGTGCGATTGTGAATATCATGCCTGGCAAAGATGGTTTACTTCACATCTCGCAAATTTCAAATGAACGCATTAACGTTGTGTCGGATGTACTGAAAGAAGGTCAGATTGTAAAAGTCAAAGTGCTGGAGGCCGATGAGAAAGGGCGCTTGCGCTTAAGTATGAAGGCTTTGATTGTGCCAGAATCTGGAGTTTCTAGTCCAGAGTAAAGATTGAAAGCGGAGTGCAATAAAAAAGCCCCTCGGTATGGGGCTTTTTTATTGCGAGAATAAAAACGATTTTAAATGCACACTACGAATAGAAAAAATAAACCGATTACCTGTGATATTTTTTGCGCCGTGATAGATAATTTCGGTGACATTGGTGTGTGTTGGCGGCTGGCTAAACAACTGGTGCATGAGCATGATGTGTCAGTGCGATTATGGGTGGATGATTTGTTGAGCTTTTGCAGATTACACCGGGCAATCTCTCCAGATATGCCAATACAGTATTGCCTTGGCGTGGAAATTCGGCATTGGAATTCAGCTTTTTTGGAGCTTACCTTTTTAAAGATAGAGCCAGCGCAACTAGTGATTGAAGCGTTTGCATGTGATTTGCCCGAATGCTATGTGGCAGCGATGGTGGCGCAAGAGCGTAAATCGATTTGGGTGAACTTGGAATACCTCAGTGCGGAAGAGTGGGTGGCTGGATGTCATTGCCTACCTTCACCTTATCCATCGTTACCTATTATTAAATATTTCTTTTTTCCGGGATTCACTCTGCAAACAGGAGGTCTGTTGCTGGAGCGAGATCTCATCGCACGACGTGATGTATTTCAAAGTGAGTTGCATATGCAGGCTGCATTTTGGCGAGCACTGGGTGTGCCCTTGCCTAAGCCTGATGAAGTGCGTGTGTCGTTATTCTGTTATGAAAGCATTGCGCTGCCAGAATTATTCTCCACTTGGGCGAAAGCTACTACCCCGATACTGTGTTTTGTGCCGGAAGGTTGTGTGCTGCCTCAGGTGGCAGCTTTTTTTGGAAAGGAACATGTTGTAGCGGGTGATATATTGCAGTACGGTAATTTGGAAATTCGCGTATTGCCATTTATTGCGCAAGAGCGTTATGACGACCTGTTGTGGGCCTGTGATATTAACTTTGTGCGAGGGGAAGATTCTTGCGTACGTGCGCAATGGGCGGGTAAGCCATTTGTTTGGCACATTTATCCTCAGCAGGATAAAGTGCATTTGAAAAAATTGAGCGCTTTTATGGAGTTGTATTGTTCTGGGCTGCAGCCAGACGCAAGACAAGCATTGTATAGCTTGTGGCAAGAATGGAACATTGGACAAAGTGAAGGCCAAGTAGCTTCGACAAGTTTAAAGCCTGTTTGGAACGAATACTGGGAGCACATAGCGTTATTGCAGAGACATGCGCGTGAATGGTCGCAACACTTATCCGGTAATAACCTTGTTTTGAATTTGCTGAATTTTGTTCAAAAAATTGATAGAATGCGCAGCTTGGAATGTAAATCAGATTTAAGGTAAGCAGACATGAAAATAGCACAAGAACTGCGCACAGGTAACGTCGTCATGATCGGTAGCGACCCCATGGTGGTATTAAAGGCAGAATATACCCGCTCTGGCCGTAATGGTTCGGTAGTTAAAATGAAATTCAAGAATTTGTTAACAGACTCGCCGAGCGAGGCAATCTATAGGGCAGACGACAAATTTGAAATAGTTTTACTGGATCGTAAGGATGCTACGTATTCTTATTTTTCTGATCCTATGTATGTATTTATGGATGCTGATTACAATCAGTATGAAGTGGAAAAAGAAAATTTGGGTGAATCACTCAACTATCTCGAAGATGGTATGGCCTGCGAGATGGTTTTTTACAACGATAAGGCTATTTCGGTTGATTTACCTAATACTGTCGTACGCGAAATTGTCTACACCGAACCAGCAGCGCGTGGCGATACCTCTGGCAAAGTGATGAAGCCTGCCAAAATTGGTTCCGGTATAGAGTTACAAGTGGCTGCATTTTGTGAAATTGGCGATCAAATTGAAATTGACACACGTACTGGCGAATTTAAGCGCCGTGTTAATACTTGATGGTCTTAAGAAAAAGTTATGTCCGTACTAAATATTGACTAAACGTACGTTGAACTAAATCGCTTTCGCGGTGGTACTTCGACCCCACCGCTTCATTTTCTCTATATCCCTGTATCTATATAGTTCCAGTTCTGACTCAGCAGGCAATTGAACGATGCGCGACAAAGCTGTGTATTGTCCGACTACGTCTACGTTTAATTACTGCGGCTTGGGAACTGGTTTTGTCTCCCCTCTCGTTATGCCCAATTGTTTTCGTTGGATGTTAAACTTAAACCTTAGACTCATTAGCCAGATGAGTTGGGGGGTATTTATTAGGGGTGGCTAGATCCAAGGAATGGAGATATCCATGGTAATGCTGATGGGAATTGAGTTTTAGGTCACAATAGTTATATATTCAATCACCTTAATTACGAAGGAGAAATATCATGGGTATGATGAAAGAATTTAAGGAGTTTGCTGTCAAGGGTAATGTTATTGACATGGCCGTAGGTATTATTATCGGGGCTGCCTTTGGTAAAATTGTTTCGTCTTTCGTTGGCGATGTAATTATGCCTCCAATCGGGGTTCTCTTGGGCGGAGTTGATTTTTCCGGTTTGGTGTTTATCGTACAGGAAGCCAAAGAGGGAGCACCAGCTGTTGTAATCAGCTACGGGAAATTCATCCAGTCAATGATTGATTTTGCAATTGTTGCTTTTGCAATATTTGTGGCAATAAAAGGTATCAATTCATTGAAGAGGGAATCGGAAGAGAAACCGGTAGAGCTGCCAAAAATTTCAAATGAAGAGGTACTGCTTACGGAGATTCGTGACTTACTTAAAGAACGAAAATAAGCTGAGCATTGAACTGGATCTTAAGAGCAGGAAACTTAAGGAAACGCTGATTAGTTCAAAATTTCGCATGTGACAGCTTGACTTTCAAATGCGAAATTTTGAACTAATCAGTGCTTGCCTAATACTTGTGGCATTTGTAACTATGGCGCGTGTTGCTTGTACTAACTGAACTAAAACCGATGCAAGCGGCGAAATTGGATGTCGAGACGACGCTGGTTCGCTTATGAAAAAAATATTCCCAAGGGCTGACGCTACCGAATACATGGGGAATTAAATGTGGCCTACAAGTGCGGCACCTTCAGATTGATTCCGCATAGAGTGAATTACTTGCTCTCGGTGCGTTTTTCGACGAGTCCCAATGTGAGATTCAATAGTCCGGCGCGGGGCGGCATATTAAATGCTGACCTGCCTATCCAAGCGACTGAGGCGCAATTTCAGTTCAGTTTCAAAACCAAGGGTTGGGAAAACATCTTTGATGACAATGGTGATCTGTGGCTGAAATATACACAACAATCGAAAGGTTGCTTTTATGAGTGTTTACGGCTACAACGATCAACACGATGTGGTTCATGCGATTTGCTCTCCGCGTTGATGTATCACGCACTCAGTCGCCGATTTAGTGTCCGCAATTCGATTGTCCGACTGCGATAGCAGGATATGAGTAATTTTCAACTCACTATTGCTGAGGATCGTCTTACACTTTCGTTGAGGGGCCGGCTCGATGCATACTCGATTTTAGCTGTTTGGCGAGAGGCTAGTGAGGTGTTGGCTGAAATCGACAGCGCCCGTGTGGTGATCGACGGCACACAGATCGACTATTGCGATACCGCCGGCGCGGCAATGCTGCTTGATCTCGCGCAAATCGCGCGCGCGACAGGAGCCGAGACGGAGTTTGTCAACCTGTCCGAGCAGGTACAGCAGTTCCTTAAGCTGTTTGATCCGACCACGCTCGCTGCGCAGAACCGGCAGGAGGATAGGTCGTCATGGCTCGAACGTATCGGTCAATGGGGCTCCCGTGTTGGCAACGAGTTCGTCACACTGATCAGTTTCGTCGGGGAAGCAGCATCGGCTCTGGTTATAGCCTTGCGCCATCCTGCGTGCATTCGATGGGGCGACGCTATGCGAATCGCTCGTGAGGCGGGTGTCGATGCATTACCCATCGTATCCCTCATCTCCTTTCTTATCGGCGTCATCCTCGCATTTCAGGCGGCCGCGGCCATGAGCCGTTTCGGTGCAGAAGTCTTTGTCGCGGATTTGGTTGGCCTGGCCGTCTTGCGCGAGCTCGGCCCCCTGATGACTGCAATTTTGCTCGCCGGACGCTCCGGGGCGGCATTTGCCGCAGAATTGGGCACAATGAAGGTGAATGAGGAAATTGACGCACTCAGTACTCTCGGATTCGAACCGGTGCGCTTCCTTGCAGTGCCCCGCATTTTGGCCACTGTTGCAGTAATTCCGGTGCTCACCGTGTATGCAAATCTGATCGGTCTTATTGGAGGTGCCATAGTCATGATGGGATTCGGTATTTCGCTGGTATCCTATTATCAGGAGCTTCTCGGGGTGTTGAGTCTCTCCGATCTATTGACCGGACTTGGCAAGGCACTGCTTTTCGGTGTGATTGTCGCAGGCGTTGGCTGCCTGCGCGGTTTGCAGGCAGGTCTTGGCGCTGCGGCGGTGGGACGTTCCGCGACGAGCGCAGTAGTGAGCGCGATTGTGCTCATCGTTGCTGTTGACGGTCTCTTTACTGTCATTTTCTATTACGCGGGGATCTGACAATGTCACCTATTATACGTGTCAACAATCTTACTGCTGGATTCGCTGATCGCATCGTGCTGCGCGATATTTCATTTGACGTGCAGCGAGGAGAGGTGTTTGTCATTGTAGGTGGATCAGGCAGCGGCAAAAGCACGTTGCTTAAGCATATGATTGGCCTGTATCAACCACAATGCGGTACGATCTGCATCGAAGGAGAGGATATCGTCGCGGCGCACGGCTCGGAGCGGCAATCCATTCTGCGCAAGATTGGGGTTTCATTTCAGACGGGAGCGCTTTTCGGGTCGATGAGCATCTTGGACAATGTGTGCCTTCCGCTGGAAGCGTATACCGACCTTCCAAAACAGGCTATTGCGATGATCGCGCGCATGAAATTGCAGCTTGTGTCGCTCGGGGATGCGGCTAACCGCATGCCTGCGGAGCTCTCGGGCGGAATGCGCAAACGTGCAGCCATCGCGCGCGCCATGGCGCTGGATCCACTGATCCTGTTTCTCGATGAGCCTTCGGCTGGACTTGACCCAGTGCTTTCGGCAGAACTCGACGCATTACTTCTGAACCTGTCGCGCGTACTACACGTGACGCTGGTTGTGGTGACCCACGAGCTGAACAGCATCTTTACTATCGCAGACAGGATACTGATGCTCGATGGCGCCACGCAGACAATTGCTGCAGATGGACCGCTGCTAAAACTTCTTGCGCACGCAAATCCACAAGTTCGTCGTTTTTTCGCACCGAATAAGGAGCAAATGTGACCAGCCATTTCAAACTTGGACTTTTTATTATTATCGGTTTTGGAATACTTTGCGTGATGGTGATCGCGCTTGGTGCCAGAACACTTTTTCAGTCGGCTGTAGTTTTTGAAACTTATATCAACGGGTCTGTCCAAGGTCTGGAAGTGGGTTCAGCTGTTAAGTACCGAGGAGTCGTCATCGGTAAGGTGAGCAAGATTACTTTTACTTACACAGTTTACGAGCAAGAGAAACCGCTCGACGCACGGAAGCCTTACGTCATGATTCTAGCTAAGGTACGGCCCGAGTTAATTGGCGTGGAAACGGTAAGCAATGAGCAACTACAAACGCAGATAGATCGTGGGCTGCGAATGAGACTTGCCTCAGTTGGGATCACCGGCACTTCTTTTCTCGAGCTCGACTACGTCAAACCAAAAAACAATCCACATTTGCTAATCGACTGGAAGCCCCAAAATTACTATGTGCCATCCGCGGAAGGATTGGTCGCGCAGATTTCAAGCGCCGCCGAAGCCTTTGCCCAAAGATTGGAGCATATCGATATTGAAGCCGTGTTGACGAACATTAATTCTTTCACCGCCACCGCGCAGCGTAAACTTGATGAGTTACCGATCGAACGCCTCAGCAGTGAGGGATTGATGCTGATGCGAGAGATGGGTATCACTAACAGCAAACTGCAAGCGACGATTGTGGGGTTGAACGATATTGTCGGTGATCCCGCTTGGAAAGTTACTTTAAAGCACACAGGCAGTGCCAGCAGTGATGTGGCTGCAGCGGCCGCGCGGATTCGCAAAATTACTGAATCCGGTCAGATCGAAAACGTGCTGGCACGTGTCAACCGCTTGGCTCAGCGCGCTGACCGGTTAGTTGCCGGTGAGGAGGACGATATCGCTTCGATTGTAGGCAATATGCGCAGGGCTTCGGAGAACTTGCAACTGCTAAGCGAAGACCTGAAGCGCAATCCCTCGCGCCTTCTGCGCAGCGCACCCCCACCGGAGATCAAGCGACCATGACGACACGATGGATAATTTTGCTGCTCTTGGCTATGCTTGGCGGATGTAGCTTCAATATGACGCAGCCTGCCAGGGAAACAGGCAGGTTTGTTATTCCCGAGCCACCTGCGAATACTGCCGCGTCGACCACTCCGCGACCAGGGGTGTTGGGGATCGGACGCTGCATTGTTACGCCACCGTTTGACGTTCGAGGTTTGGTGTATCGTACCGATGAACTCCGGTATCAAGCGGACTATTACAACGAATTTTTCGCAGCACCGGACGAATCCATCCGCAGCCGCATCGCTGGCTATTTCGCGCACGCGAAGCCGTACGAGAGCGTCATTCTTGCTGAAAATTTGAATGCATCGTATGAGCTCAGAGCTACCATCAAGGAGATATATGGCGACATTCGGGACCAAGCGCGACCCGCTGCGGTGTTGACCATCCATTGGTATCTTCTACGTAACTCCTCGGAAGTACTTCTTGATCGTGAATACAGCGAGCACGTATTGCTTCCTGACGGTTCGCCCGAGGCGCTGATGCGTGGTTTCGGCAGTGGGCTATATCGTATGTTGAATTTACTTGTCCGTGAGTTCCCTCCGCCATGACGCGACAGGTTGATTTGAGAGAAAGAAAATATTTGCAATGACTGATTGGAAATATGGCACTTTGATTCGGAGCATTTCACGATGGAATGACCAGAAGAAACTGTTAGGGTAAAATACACTGCAACTTTAGTAATTGGAAAGTACATACATGCCAGCAAAATCCCAAAAACCCCCCAGCTTTGAGGTAGCACTGGCCGAACTGGAGCAGGTAGTCGCTGACATGGAGGTAGGCAAGTTGTCGTTGGAAGACTCGCTGTCAGCTTATCGACGCGGTGCCGAGCTGTTGCAGGTTTGCCGGGGCCGGTTGGAGGATGCGCAACAGCAGGTGCGTATTCTGGAAGAAGGCACGCTACAAAATTTTTTTACCAATCCGACTAGCGTGAGTGATTTTGCCAAGCGAGAAGAGGACTAGATCTAAGATGCCTGGTATTGATTTTCAAATGTGGGCAAGTTCCCATCAGAGTCGTTTTGAGGATCAGTTACAACAGTTGTTGCCACAACCGGATATTGCTCCGCAGCGTTTGCATGAAGCTATGCGCTACAGTGTATTGGATGGGGGTAAGCGTGTGCGCCCGCTGTTGGCGTTTGCTGCGGGTGATTTGGTCGGGGCGGACAGCATGCGTGTCAATATAGTCGCTGCTGCCGTCGAACTGATTCACGCTTATTCATTGGTACACGACGACATGCCATGCATGGACAATGATGTGCTTCGACGGGGTAAACCTACCTGCCATGTTGAGTACGATGACGCCACTGCGTTGCTGGTTGGTGATAGTTTGCAAAGCTTGGCGTTCCAGTTGATTACTGAGCATCAACTCAGTAATAATGCCGTACAACAATTGGCTATGATCAAGCTATTGGCTACCGCATCCGGGTCGCGTGGTATGGCGGGCGGACAAGCGATTGATTTAGCGAGTGTGGGCAACCAGCTAAGTGTACCGGAACTTGAATTCATGCATATCCATAAAACGGGTGCGCTGATTCGTGCTGCTGTTTTGCTTGGTGCCCAGTGTGGATCTGCGCTAGAGGAAGTGGAATTGGCCAGGCTTGATCGCTACGGAAAATGTGTCGGATTGGCTTTCCAGGTGGTGGATGATGTACTCGACAGTGAGGCGGACACTGTCACTTTAGGTAAAACCGCGGGTAAGGATGCCAAACAGGACAAGCCTACTTATGTCACGCTACTTGGCGTGCAGGCAGCTAAACAGATGGCGGCGGAATTGCATGACGAAGCATTGGAAGCGCTGGTGGAGTTCGGTGAGTCAGCACGTCGCTTACGTGAGATAGCTAATTTTATTTTACTAAGAAAATTTTGATGGTTTCGTTGCTCAATACCATCAATACCCCGGAAGTTTTACGCCAACTGGATCGCAAGCAATTGCCTCAACTGGCGGACGAGTTGCGCCAGTTTTTAGTAGAGTCTGTGAGTAAGACGGGTGGGCACCTGTCTTCCAATCTCGGTACGATAGAATTAACCATTGCATTGCACTACGTTTTTAATACACCGCATGACAAGCTGGTGTGGGATGTGGGTCATCAAACCTACGCACACAAGATACTTACGGAACGCCGTGAAGCAATGAAAACCCTGCGTATGACAGGTGGTATTTCGGGTTTCCCTAATCGCGCTGAAAGTGCCTATGATGCTTTTGGCACCGCGCATTCCAGTACATCGATCAGCGCAGCGCTAGGAATGTCGGTGGCAGCGAAAATTGATGGAAGCGATCGCTGTGCGGTGGCTATCATTGGTGATGGTGCGATGAGCGGTGGCATGGCATTTGAGGCACTTAACAATGCGGGTGCGATGGATACTAACCTGTTGGTGATCCTCAATGACAATGACATGTCTATATCGCGACCAGTGGGTGCGCTCAATAATTATTTTGCCAAGCTAATGTCAGGACGTTTTTATTCTGCCATGCGACGCGGTAGTGAAAAAATGCTGAAAGGTATGCCGCCCGTATTGGAGTTTGCCAAGCGTGCCGAGGAGCACGTCAAGGGCATGGTTACACCGGGTACGTTGTTTGAAGAATTTGGTTTCAACTACATCGGTCCGATCGATGGGCACGATCTTGATACCTTAGTCACAACTCTTGGAAACATACGTCAGCTCAAAGGGCCGCAATTTTTGCATGTCGTTACGCAAAAAGGCAAAGGCTACACTCGCGCAGAAGAAGATTGCCTGCTTTATCATGGCGTGGGTAAGTTTGATCCAGAGCAAGGCATCGTTACCAAACCTGTCCAGAAAAATATTGAAGGGCAAGTCAGCAAGCTTACGTACACCCAGGTTTTTGGTGAATGGTTGTGCGATATGGCAGAGCAGGATAAGCGTTTAATAGGCATTACCCCTGCCATGTGCGAGGGTTCCGGCCTGGTTGAATTTTCAAAAAGATTTCCACAACGTTATTTTGACGTAGGTATTGCCGAGCAACATGCACTGACCTTCGCCGCCGGGCTTGCGTGTGAAGGATATAAGCCGGTCGTGGCGATTT
Source organism: Candidatus Nitrotoga sp. HW29 (assembly GCF_924101635.2). Lineage (GTDB taxonomy): Bacteria > Pseudomonadota > Gammaproteobacteria > Burkholderiales > Gallionellaceae > Nitrotoga. The sequence goes on from NZ_CAKMAA020000006.1 coordinate 37,637, forward strand.
ATTCCACTTTTTTGCAACGAGCTTACGATCAACTGATACACGATATCGCGATTCAAAACCTACCGGTGTTGCTGGCAATAGATCGTGCCGGGCTGGTTGGCGCGGATGGCGCTACGCATGCGGGTAGTTTTGATCTGAGTTTTTTGCGCTGCATTCCCAACATGACAGTAATGGTTCCTGCTGACGAGAATGAGTGTCGCCAGTTGTTATACACGGCGTTTCAGTTGAATACACCGACTGCTGTGCGTTATCCGCGGGGCTATGGATCGGGTGTTGCGCCACGTAAGGAAATGCAGGCACTGTCTTTGGGTAAGGGTGAAGTGCGTCGTACGGGCTCAGGTGTCGCAATTTTATCTTTTGGTTCTATGCTGGGCCCAGCTCTTGTTGCTGCAGATTCACTCAATGCCACGGTTGCTAACATGCGCTTTGTTAAGCCTCTGGATACAGAGCTGGTGTTGCATTTGGGGCGCGAGCATGCTTTGCTTGTTACGATAGAAGAAAATACCATCCAAGGCGGAGCGGGTAGCGCGGTGGCCGAGTGCTTGCAACAGCACGGTATGACAAACGCACTGCTCCAACTTGGATTACCAGATAGATTTTTGGAGCAAGGAGAGACAGAAAAAATGTTGGCTGCATGCGGTTTGGACGCAACAGGTATTGTTGCCGCAATTCGTCAAAAAATGTCTTTATAAATTGAAGTGTTGTATTTCTCAAGAGTAGATAACTGATAAAGTCTTAAGCTATCTTACAGATCTCGAAAGATATATAAATCCAATCAATGAATTATTAAATTTACTTTTGAAGTAAACTTAATAATAAGTAAATAGTCATCAAAATATATTTGATTGCAAAAAATCACAGTGTGATCAATATGTAGTAGTAAAAGGTGTTACGGCATAATTTCAATATAAACGGAGGATAGACCATGTCACTACGGATTAATGATGAAGCACCAAATTTTACTGCCCCCACAACTCAAGGTACCATTAATTTTCATGAGTGGATTGGTAACGGTTGGGCAATATTATTTTCTCATCCAAAAGATTTTACGCCAGTATGTACAACTGAATTAGGCTACATGGCAAAACTAGAGCCAGAGTTTACAAAACGGAATTGCAAAATAATTGGATTAAGTGTTGATCCAGTGGATAACCATACAAAATGGGCAAAAGATATTCAGGAAACACAAGGTTATGCTGTTAATTATCCTATGATCGGAGATGAAAATTTAACTGTAGCAAAGCTCTATAACATGCTGCCCGCTTCAGAAACGGGGACATCCGAGGGGCGTACTGCGGCTACGAATGCAACGGTCCGTTCAGTCTTTATTATCGGCCCAGATAAAAAAATTAAATTGACACTGACCTACCCGATGTCCACCGGTCGAAATTTTGATGAGATCTTGCGTGTTCTGGATTCCATGCAGCTCACCGCCAGATCCAAAGTCGCTACACCTGTTAATTGGAAAAATGGTGATGACGTAATTATCGTGCCGTCGGTATCGGATGATGATGCAAAGGCGATGTTCCCGGAAGGTTGGAAAACAGTTAAACCTTATTTACGTGTAGTCAAGCAACCGAGCTAAAAGGTGATTTTGTGAGGGATTCCCTTGATGTCCCAGGGAATCCGCAAAACTTGACCTTGATGTTCGCCGAATTGAATTTTTGTTTATTATCTTAAATGCTGAGACTTATGTGTGTTTAGCTTAATGCGGTTAAACGACTTTTGTCTGCATTCAGGCTGTATTACCCGATCTGTTTGGTAGCGGGTAACCTCGTTAGTAATATAGTCTGATAACGCTATAGACTATATTACTGTAATTATATCTATCTGAATTCCTGTATCTCTCTGGCTATATACATTGCGCAAACATGAACTCTCCCCAGGCTATTCTTATCCCTGATGTACAAAATATGGCTGATACGCGCCACTTGGCGATTAACAAAGTCGGCATCAAGAGTATTCGTCATCCAGTGCAAGTTAAAGATAAAAAAGCGGTGGTGCAGCATACCGTTGCTATTTTTAATATGTATGTGCACTTGCCGCATAACTTCAAAGGCACGCACATGTCGCGTTTTGTCGAGATCCTCAACCATCATGGGCGGGAGATTTCGGTAGAGTCATTTGAAAGCATTCTACGTGAGATGGTTGAGAAGTTAGAGGCTCAGTCTGGTTATATTGAAATGAACTTTCCTTATTTTATCAATAAGACTGCCCCGATCTCTGGTGTGCAGAGTTTGTTGGACTACGACGTTACTTTTATGGGCGAAATTAACAATGGGCAATACCGCTTTACCATGAAGGTAGTCGTGCCGGTAACCAGTCTGTGCCCATGCTCCAAAAAAATATCTGAGCGAGGCGCGCACAATCAACGTTCACACGTGACAATTACCGTACGTACCAGCCGTTCTGTATGGATCGAGGAGGTAGTACGTTATGCCGAAGAGCAGGCATCTTGCGAACTGTATGGCTTACTTAAGCGCCCGGATGAGAAATTTGTCACTGAACGAGCTTATGATAATCCCAAGTTCGTTGAAGATATGGTGCGCGATGTTGCAGCAGTGCTTAATCGCGACGAACGTATTGAGGCGTATGTAGTTGAGTCGGAGAATTTTGAATCAATCCATAATCATTCGGCTTATGCATTGATAGAATGGGATAAAGGGGTGAACAACTGAACAACCTAAGGTCTGACCCTCATGGCCAAGCTCAGGAAGCACCCGCAGTGCATTCTGGCAATCAGCTGACTTTACCACTCGTCTCCGTCATCGTGCGCAGCATGGGGCGACCGGAGCTTCGCTTGGCGCTAGAATCGATCGCACGGCAGGATTATCCGAATGTAGAGATTATCGTGGTTGATGCTACTGGCGGAAACCACCCGACACTACCGGTTATTGTTTGGCAGCCTGGCCATTCGATTCGAATCGTTGGCGGCCACTGCCGTTTGATGCGACCGCATGCCGCCAACGAAGGATTGCAGGCTGTGCATGGTGAGTGGTTCTGTTTTCTGGATGACGACGATACGTATGACCCTAATTTTCTCTCTGCAATGCTGAGTGCCTCCCGTGAATATCCCGAAACGCTGCTAGTTTATGGTAGGACCAGAATGCTTGATAAGAACGGGGATGTCGAAAAGCTATTTGGTTGCCCGTTTAATCGCTCATTGATGTACTACGGCCCTTTGTTTTACTGGCAGGCGGCGATTATCCGCCGCAAAGTCATTGAATTGGGCTGCCACTTTGATGAAGCACTGGAAGTTTGCGAGGACCGTGATTTTCTGTATCAAATTGCAGAACACTCAGATTTTGTGTTCGTTCCGGTTATAGGGTTCAATTATCGTTCCGACTTAGGCACTTCTGGTACTGGTTCCGGGACAAACCGGGATATACCTCGGCTTCTGCGTTCAGAAAATTTGTTGCGAGCCAAATGGGCTAATGCATCGGCTTATCATACCAACCGTCTTGTCGGGATGTGTATGAACGCAGTTCGTGCCTTTCACGATGGGGACATTGCGCTTTCCCGCACCTTGTTCAATAAAACGCTGGAAGCCTACCCAGACGACCCCAGTGCTCTGCATGGACTCGCCCGCTTGGCCCTTCACGATGGTCAGTTGGATGTGGCAGAAAAATTGGCCCGACGGGCCATCGAGATCAATCCGTCAGCCGCCGAGTTCTGCATGACAATGGCGCTCATTCTAGAAGCCTCACATAAATACGAAGAAGCGCTTTCTTTCGTTTGGCGAGCAGCAATGAATCCAGCATTTCAGGCTGGGGCTTATGCACTCGCACAACGCTTGCCGGCCTCTGTCCGAGCAACACTTCCCGTCCAGACTTCCGCGACAAACGTTCATCGGATAAATGACAAACCGCAAGAGCTGAGCCATTCTCAAGAGATTGAAAAATTTTTGCTTTGTCGACCAATAGGAGGGCTTAACGATACTCTCTGCCAAATTGAAAAATGTTGGAGATACGCCGAAAAGTTTTCGCGTTCTCTTATTATCGACACCCGTAAGTCTGGTTTGCTTGCCGAGTTTTCAGAGTTTTTTTCACCAAGAACTAGTCTGACGAAGGTTTATTTTCGTTTATCGGAGGCACAGTTATGTCTTCTTGATACCCTTCCTTGCTTCCCTCATTCCGTCCAAGGGAAGATAAAAACTTATTTTTCGATTTCCTCGAAGGATTCAATAAATTATATTGACCGGGAAATATCTACAATACTTACCTTTGATTTTAATAAAAATTATGATGAGAGAGTACTAATTCACGAGCAATGTGGCGGTGGAGAATTATCCTTTGACTTACTTAACAGAGTTTCAATTTCTGAAAAAATTCGTCCAATAATATTAGATAAAATTCAAAAGCTGGATCACGATTACCTTGCGATACATGTCAGGAATACCGATTATCAGACCAAATTTGAAGATTTATTTAAGGATATCTACCCGAAGGTCTCTAACAAATCATTATTGGTATGTAGCGATGATGCCGAAGTTATTTCACGGGCCAAAAGTTTCTTTACTTTATCAAAAATATTGATAAGCAGTTATCCTCCGCAAACGGAAAAAAAACCACTGCACTATAGTACTACATACAATGATGACGAGCAGCGCAAAAAAGCGACGATCAATTCCATTATCGACCTGGTCGCACTGGGTCGATCAACTGAACTTTACTTTGCAAATGTGACCGCTGGGCATCCATCTGGTTTTTCAAGACTAGCCATGTATCTCTGTGGAAATAAGAATGTAATTGACGCTTTACTCAAGCTCGACGCCTCCACACCAACTTCTGCGTCGTTAGGACAATCACTTCAGTATGTATCGAGATACAGCTCTCGCTGGAATTAACCGTGGTTGACGTCGAAAAAAATTGAGGTCGAATTCTAGGTCTTGTCATAATATTCCGTTGAATTTCAATAAAATAGGACGTATTGTCTGCTCAAAAACAGTACATGCATGACAGGTTTATTGTCTCTTTCGTGCAGATAAACGCTATTCGTTAGGCCATACTACGCTCACCTCACCGACCACCAACGAAAGGAATTAAAATGAAAAACAAAATACTTGTTGTCGTCACCAGCTTCGAAAAATATCCGACTATTAACCGTCCCACGGGTTTGTGGCTCGGTGAGGCTGTTCACTTCGTCAAGAAGGTCGAGGCGGCGGGCTACACCGTTGATTTTGTCAGCCCCAAGGGCGGTTACACGCCGATTGACCCGCACAGCCTGGAGATGGCCGAGCCAGTGGACTGGGAGTGGTATCAAAACAAGGCATTCATGAGTCGGCTGGGTACTACACTGCCACCGAGCGCGGTCAACCCTGCTGATTACGTGGCTATCTATTACGCAGGTGGTCATGGCGTCGTCTGGGACTTTCCCGACAACGTGGAGTTGCAAGCCATCAGTCGAAAGATTTATGAGAGTGGCGGTATTGTCTCGTCGGTCTGTCACGGTGCAGTGGGTCTTCTGAATATCAAGCTTTCGGACGGTTCGCTGCTCATCAAAGGTAAGAAGGTCACGGGCTTTTCCAACGCCGAGGAGAAGTTGGCCGAGTTGGACAAGCATGTTCCCTATCTGACGGAGAGTGAGATGTTGGCGCGAGGGGCGCTTTACCAGAAGGCCGACAAGCCGTGGGCGGTGTTTGCGGTCGAGGATAGCCGAGTCATCACCGGACAGAATCCGGCATCCGGAGCCGCGGTCGCCGACTTGGTAATTCCGAGACTTAAAAAGATGAATGAGATATGACCGTGTGGCCTAGTCGGTTAAATGTCATGAAATGGGGTAATGGGGAAAGGAAAAAAAGAAAAAAAGAAAAAAAGAAAAGGATGTGGAGGCTATCCGTAATGCAACAAACAAAGGATGGGTTTTGGGCGATAGTCGCTTGGGCGCGAAGGTGGCTGCATTCACGGAGCAACGGGTAATGCCTCTGCTATGAAGCAGGTTGAAACGTGAAGTAGTAGATTAAATTGAATCTGCCCCAATTTACCTAAACGTTACGCTCTTGGCTTGAATAATTAAATCGCTATAGCTGACACTAACCTGTATTTTGTTTAAAATAGCGAACATATTTCAATAGGAGTTTGAATCCATGACTTACGTAGTGACCGAAGCTTGTATCAAATGCAAATATACCGATTGTGTTGAAGTTTGTCCTGTGGATTGTTTTTACGAAGGACCCAATAGTTTAGTAATTGACCCGGATGAATGCATAGATTGCACCCTGTGCGTTGCCGAATGCCCAGTCAACGCAATTTATGCTGAAGATGATTTGCCGGAAGACCAGCAACAATTCAGCGCACTGAACGCAGAGTTATGCAAGATATGGAAGTGTATCGTCGAGAAAAAAGATCCACCTGCTGATGCGGATGAATGGAAAGAAGTGAAGAATAAACTGCATTTGTTAGAGAGAGAATATGCGCCTGGTGAGGAAGAACGAAACTATCCAGGTGGATCGAAGGATGGAAAAGATGAAGATGGCTTGACAGGGATGGATAAACTGCTGATGCGTTGAGATTGCTTTTCCAGCATTGTCAGAATATGTGTTTGAATGCCGAATCCGTTTTGAAATCTAAAAATATCACCGTATTTCTTCATTATGGATTGGTTTAACGGTATCCGCTAAAGGCTTATAGTTTCCCCCTGTACGCACAGGGGAGGAAACGTGGGTTTCACTGAATATACCTAATGTATCTTCAATCAATGTAAGTACTGATAGCGCTTATCTGTTTGCGCGGGAATGACGATGGAGGTAATCAACGTTGAACCCGATACCGCAAAGTAATACATCTACCGCCGCTGTTTTTTTTGATTCTGTTGCACGCGTCATTCTCACGCGTCATTCTCACGAAATACCTGATCTGCGCCGTGCCAGGGTATTGCTGCCTAATTACCATGTGTCGCAACCATTGGCGCAAAGTTTGGCACGTGTAGCCAACTTGCCTGCGATTTTATTGCCGCAGATGGTTACGCTGAGTGATTGGGTTCAGTCCGTTCCCCTCGCACTATCTGTTATTCCCGACACTTGCCGTATCACCACTTTGTATCAAGCACTGCGCGCTCGGCGTTGGTTTGCCGATGCCGATCTATGGAGCATCGCGCGCGAACTGTTGGTTTTGCTGGATGAGCTGACACAAAATCATGTCACGCTGCCACAAAGTGCCGAAGATTTTCTATCGCAATTGGAACAAGCCTATCAGTCCAAGCGTGGTATCGCCATGCAGTTCGAGGCACGCGTAGTGCATGAACTATGGTATGCGATGAACAATAGCGGCGAACTCGATACCGCACGCGCTTATCAGCAAAATTTGACGCAACTCGCGCAGCAAGCTGAGCTACCGTTGTATGTGTTATTAACTTCCAATCTTGCTGCGCCTGAAGCCCGCTTTCTGAAGGCATATCATCAACGCGCGCCGGTGATGATCATTGATTTGCGTGAATTAGCATCACAACAGCCAGAATGTGCAGCAATGCGCATCATCGCCTCTAGCCGGTCTCGTTTTTCTGACCCTATTCCAACGGAAAATGAGAGAGAGGTGCACGATAACTTGCGCACGCAGGAGAGTGTGGAGGAGATGGATGCCCTGTCATTGCGCGAGCAAGCTAATCACCTGCAAAAACATTTCCCTCGCGCTGCATTGGGACATCGCCTGCACTTTTTCGGCGCGCATGGTTTGGAACAGGAAGCGCGTGCCGCCGAGGGTCAGATACGGCGCTGGTTGCTGGCAGGCAAGAAAAACATCGCCATCGTTGCACAAGATCGCCTGGTAGCAAGACGTATGCGTGCTTTGTTGGAGCGCGCTGGTGTGTTGGTATGCGACGAAACAGGCTGGAAGTTATCCACGTTATCTGTGAGCACGGCGTTAATGCGCTGGCTGGATGCGCTGCAAAGTGATTTTTACTATCAGGATTTACTCGACCTGCTTAAATCGCCATTTATTTTTGCCGATCAAGCCGTGAGCGAACGTAAACAAACGGTGTATCAGTTTGAACAACTGGTGCGCAAACATGGTGTGGTGGCGCACCTTGATACATTTTTCGATTTGACGCAGGGTAATGTCGGGATGCGGATGGCATTGATACGATTGCGCCAGGCGGCAGAGGTTTTGCATAAAAAAAACGATACGCTGTCCGGCTGGCTAAGCGCGCTTTACGCCAGTTTGGAGATGCTGGGCATCGTGCAGGGGCTGAAGCTGGATGATGCCGGGATACAGTTGTTGCAGGCGCTGCAAAATTGGCAGCGTGAATTGCATGGCGATACCACGCGCGTCAGCTTAACCGAGTGGCGACATTGGTTGGCGCAACAACTCGATGAACATACTTTCCGTGATTTATCGATCGACAGCCCGGTTTTACTCACCCATCTTGCCGCAATGCGCTGGCGCAGTTTTGATGCAGTATTGATGCTTGGTTGTGATGCCGCCCATCTGCCGGGCACTGACAACAGCGGACGATGGTTCAATGATGCGGTGCGTACAACACTTGGCTTGCCAACGCGCGAAGTGTATTTGGCACAGCAGCGCGATGACTTGCTGGCATTGCTCGCTATGAATGACACCGTGTTGGTTACCTGGCAAGCCAGCAAAAGCGGCGAAGCAAACCTGTTAAGCCCCTGTTTTGAAATGCTGCGTGCCCTGCACGAATTGGCTTATGGCGACGATCTAACGATAAAGCCGGGGGAATGGGATAAGTTGCTTGAAAGTACGCAAGTGCGCAGTGCAGAATTTCCACTGCCACCGGCGGCTGCAATGCCAGCGCCAGTTGCGCGGCAAGGACTTATTCCGAAACGTATTTCAGCCAGCGGCTATAACAGTTTGGTGGCGTGTCCCTATCAATTTTATGCCCGCCATATTTTGCATCTCAATGAAATGGACGAGGTGCGTGAAGATGTCGAGAAACGTGATTATGGGGAATGGGTACATGACATTCTGTGGCGCTTCCATGAGCAATATCAGGTGCTGGGTAATCATCTGCGCGCCGATCTGGATTCGGCCCTGCAGCACATCAGCATCGAGATTTTTACGCCTGCTGTGCAACGCGATTATTTAGCGCGCGCTTGGCTGTTGCGTTGGCAACAAGCAATCCCGGAATATCTGGAGACACAGTTAAAAAATGAAGCGGAAGGTTGGCGATATCAAAGTGGCGAAGTGCCATTTGAATTGCCATTATCTGCTGATTTGCTTATGCATGGACGGATAGACCGTGTAGATGTACAGGCCAAGGAAGCGAGCGCAGTACGCGTGCTCGATTACAAGATGATGGATGCGGTCAGGCTACGCAACAAGCTCAAAGAAGCAGGCGAGGACGTGCAACTGGCTTGCTATGCCTACGTGTATGAGGCTGAAGAAGCCGTATTTATCAGTATCGAAAAAGATAAAGTGATTGCAGTTGCGCCACCACAAGACGTGGCTGACCTGGCGCAGGCAAATATCGCCCGTCTGCTGGAAGTGTTTGCGCAAATGCGCAGTGGTGCAGCGTTGCCCGCGCATGGAGCGGAAGAGGCGTGCCAGTATTGCGAGATGCGCGGGCTATGCCGGAAATCGGAATGGAATGAACGCTAATGGCAGAGATGCCAGGAATGGGGGCATGCAATGAATAATTCCATTGCGCTCAATCCCCAGTGCAGCGTTGTCGTGGAAGCCTGCGCGGGCAGCGGCAAAACTTGGCTGCTGGTGTCACGCATTCTGCGTTTGCTGTTGGCTGGTGTTAAGCCTGAAGAAATTTTAGCTATCACTTTTACTCGAAAAGCGGCGCAAGAAATGCAGGCGCGCTTGCACGAATGGTTACATTTTCTTGCCACACAAGATGACACTGCGGTCCGTGCTTTTTTGATGGAGCGCGAATTGTGCGATGTAAACGACAACCTGCTGGCGCGCGCGAGAGATTTGTATCGCGACTGTTTAATGGCGCAACCTGCTATTACCATCAATACTTTTCACGGTTGGTTCATGCAGATCATCCAGCGTGCTCCTTTGAATTCTGGCCTGTTTATAGGGATGCAATTGCTGGAGCGCACCTCGGTATTGCATGAGGAAGCATGGCAAATGTTTGCCGACAGCCTGCATGCCGCACCTGATGATGTCACTGCGCAAGAGATGCAATGGTTGTTTACGGAATATGGTTTGCACAATACGCGCATGTTGCTGAAGAATTTTGTACAGAAGCGAGCTGAATGGTGGGCTTATACCAGCGGTCAGGAAGACGCGGTGGGCTATGCGATGGAGCAACTTCGTATCAAGCTTGACGTTGATCCCGAGGGCACACCGTTTGCGGCGCTGCTGGATAAAAAATTTGACTCTAATGTACAGGCATTTGCAAGCTTGTTACAAAGCGGCTCGGCAGCGCAACAGAGCGAAGCGTGCAAGCTGATGGATGCCTTAAGTCTACAAGATATAGCCGCACGCTTTGAAGCACTCAGCGCCAGGTTTTATACCAAACAGGGCGAGCCACGCAAACTCAAGGCGAATAAGGGACAGGACGAAGTGCGCTATACCAGCCTTTGTTGTGCCTTGTTTGAATCTCTGCAGTCCGTACGTGACGCGTTGATAGAGCGCGAAGCGCTGCGTATGAACCAGGCCGCGTTGCATTGCGGGGTAGCATTGCTGCAACACTATCAGAATTTGAAGCTGCGTCAGCAGTTAATGGATTTTACTGATGTGGAATGGCAGGTGTGCCGTTTACTTAGCCAGAGCGATTGTGCCGAGTACATGCAGTACAAATTGGATAGTCGCTACAAACACGTCTTGTTGGACGAGTTTCAGGATACCAACCCGGTTCAATGGCAGATTCTGCAAGCCTGGTTTGCCGCCTCTGCTGCTGTGGAATCGCGGCCAACCGTTTTTGTGGTGGGTGATCCGAAGCAATCCATTTATCGTTTTCGTCGTGCCGACGCGCGCCTGTTCGGGGAGGTGAGTGCATGGCTGCAACAAGAATTTGATGCGCATTACCTTAGCCAGAATATTACGCGGCGCAATGCTCCGGCAGTGCTGCAAGCGGTAAATAGTGTGTTTGATTCGCATCCGGATGGCTTTGTGGATTTCGAAACACACATCGCGCATCACATGAATTTCCCCGGTTTTGTCACTACCTTGCCACTAGCGATCATTGAAAAGTCGGCTGAGATTGACGCGCCAAGCAGATCGGGTTGGTTGCGTAACCCTTTGCAGGAAGCGCGTATCGAACAAGCGACCGGCGAGCGTGAAGCCGAGGCGCAGCAGTTTGCCGCTGGCATTGCCGACATCATGGCGCGCTGGAGTGTGCACGATGCAGACGGCATAGTGCGGCGCGCAGCATACGGTGACATTATGGTACTGGTACGCAAGCGCACCCATTTACGCGTGTATGAGAGCGCTTTGCGTACGCACCGTATTCCCTTTTTAACTTCGCGACGCGGCGGACTGCTGGACACGTTGGAAGCGGAAGACATACAGGCGTTACTGACCTTTCTGATCACCCCGTTCGCCGATTTGGAATTGGCGCAAATTCTGCGTTCTCCCATTTTCGCCTGCCCCGATGGCGATTTAATGCAACTGGCTCAAGACGAAATCGGTGGTGGCTGGTGGTTACGGCTGCAACGCTGTGAACAGAGCGGCGCAGCATCTGCCGAATTGTCACGTGCGCATCGTCTGCTGAATAACTGGCTGGATCGCGCTGACAAATTGCCTGTTCATGATCTGCTTGATCGCATCTATTTTGAGGGTGATGTGTTGCATCGGTATGAAGCCGCGTTGCCTGTCGAAATGATTGAAACGATACGCGCCAACCTGCAAGCTTTTATGGAGATTGCGCTGAACGTGGATGCTGGGCGCTATCCCAGCTTGCCCCGCTTTCTGGCCGAGCTGAAAGAACTTCGCACAGCTGACAATAATGAATCACCGGACGAGGGCAAGGTAGGTGAGGTCGGTAATGCCGTGCGTATTTACACCGTGCATGAGGCCAAGGGACTGGAAGCACCTATCGTGTGGTTGCTTGATGCCAACGACACGCAACGTAAATCAGACAGCTATGGCGTGTTGCTTGATTGGCCACCCAACGTACCGCAACCCGTGCATTTTTCACTATTTACGGATAAGCGTGGGCACGGAGCTAAAAGAGCGGCCTATTTTGATGCCGAGGAAGATTATGTTCGGCGTGAAGAAATGAATTTGTTGTACGTCGCCATGACGCGTGCGAAACAAGCGCTGCTCGTGAGCGGAAATGGTGAATTGAAAGAAACTTCCTGGTATGGCCGCATTTCGGCGGCGGTAGAGGAGGGCGATAATCCCTTGTCGATTGCGGTTGATAGTTGTACTTCTGTTTTGCCTGATGTTGCTACTGAAATTGATGCTGCATTATTGCGCTCATTACCTACTGGCCAGCGCGCAATGCGTGCCAACGCTGCGCAGCGGCAAGGGATTTTGTTACACACGTTGCTGCAACATTTAAGCGCATCTTCGCCAGTTCTGCCGCGCACCTCCGGCCCACTTACAGCACAGAGCATCAAGAAGAAAGAAATAACTGACAAAACGGCGCTGCAACTACAGTTCGGTGTTTCGTCCAGCGATATGGAGTTACCCTGGCAACAGGCACAATATCTATTGGCATTACCGGCATTGCAACGTTTCTTCGACCCGCAGCAATACCGTGGAGCATGCAATGAAATGTCCTATGTTAATGCACGTGGCGAACTACGTCGTATCGATCGGTTGGTGGAGTTTGACGACGAAGTATGGGTGCTCGATTACAAGACCGGTGTATCGTCAGATTTTATGTCTCATAGTATGCAGATGCAGGAATATCGTGTCGCGATGCAGGCCGTTTATGCTGGAAAAATAGTTCGCTGCGCGTTGCTGTATTCGGACGGGATGCTATGCGAGATTAGTACTCCAACGACAAAATCGTAATGGCGTTCAATGGGACTGGCTGGTGCCAGATTGGTTACTCAAACAGCCGCAGGGCATAAAATGGTTAATTGAATTAGAAGTTGAATCCGCCTTGTCATTATTTTTGATTTGGTTGTTTTGATATCAACCTAAGCGCATAATCGAAAAGATATATTCAATATTTTCGGGGGGTTATTGTGACTGATGATAGCTGTATATACGACCGTTCCGCTACCAAGCTGCTTATCAATTTGTCTGCCGGGAGCGGGCGTTGCAGTCGTCTGTTCGCGCATGGGTTGTCCAAGCGATATGTTGAAAATACGCGCTATGTTAATCAGTACCGTGATTATATGAAGCGCAAGGGAGAGAGCCTTAAGGTGATCGGATTTTTGCTGATAGGTATCTATTTTTTGGCTCTATGTTGCCATTTTGATAATGCATCTGCGAATGAACTTTCCCAGACCATAGAAATAGTCAGGCCTTCCATTGTAGCTGTCGGAACCCTATTGCAAACTCGCGCGCCACCAGCCAATTTTCTCGGAACGGGATTTGCTGTAGGCGATGGTCTCCATATCATTACCAATGCCCATGTCGTTCCGCAAAATCTAAACACGGAAAAAAAGGAGTCGCTGGCCATTTTTGTTGGTCGCGGTGCAGCAGCCAAAGCTCGGTCTGCGACCGTAGTCGAGGTTGATGTTGAGCATGACTTGGCGCTCTTGAAAATCAGTGGCGAACCCTTGCCAGCCTTGGTGATTGGAGATTCAGATACTGTAAAAGAGGGGGAAACAGTCGCATTTACCGGCTTTCCCATTGGCATGGTGTTGGGGCTATACCCGGTGACGCATCAGGCCATTATTTCGGCAATTACCCCTATCGTTATCCCAGCGCTATCCACGAAACAGCTTGACATCAATGTAGTCAAGCGGCTTCGAGCACCCTATTTGGTATTTCAACTGGATGGAACTGCTTATCCGGGGAATAGCGGAAGTCCGCTGTTTGACCCAAAAACAGGCAAAGTTTTTGGCATCCTTAATATGGTATTTGTAAAAGGCACCAAGGAAAACGTGTTAGCCCATCCGAGCGGTATTTCATATGCCATCCCCAGCAATTACATTCATGCAATCATGAAGCACTAAACACTGCGGTTTAGTCGCTGTTGTATGACTAAATTTTTATTACTTTGTATGGTGATTGACTGGGTACGTTCAAAGAAGTGTAAGCAATCTAAAAGTATATTCAAACGTTCTTGAATTCCTACCGGAGTTTTATTATAGCCTCGTAAGTGAAAAGAGCATCATGCCAAAAATTACTTAGCACTTGAATGGATGGCGCAATACAATGGTTTCATCGCGATCTGATCCGGTGGAAACCATGTCAACCGGCACTTCACAAATTTCAGCAATGCGTTGGAGATAGTTGCGTGCTTCCAGTGGCAGGTTTTCATAATGTTTTACCCCTACTGTGCTACCACTCCAGCCTGGCATATTTTCATATACGGGCTCACAGCCAACCAAAGATTCTGCACCGACCGGCAAGATGTCGCTGTACTGTCCTTCGCAACGATAGCCCACTCCTAAACGTAGTGTCTGCACACCATCCAGTACATCCAGTTTGGTTACGCATAAACCTGATACGCCGTTAATTTGAATGGAGCGTTTAAGCGCAGCTGCATCAAACCAGCCGCAACGACGTGCGCGTCCGGTGGTGGAGCCAAATTCGTGGCCTTTCTCAGCCAGATGCTTACCCACTTCATCGTCTAATTCGGTTGGGAAGGGGCCAGATCCAACACGTGTGGTGTATGCTTTGGTGATTCCAAGTACGTAATGCAACATCTGCGGGCCGACACCGCTGCCCGTGCATGCCGCGCCTGCGATGCAGTTGCTGGAGGTAACAAAAGGATAAGTGCCATGGTCTATATCCAGCAAAGTGCCCTGCGCGCCCTCAAATAGTAGATTTAACCCGGTTTTATTTGCTTCATACAATGCGCGCGGCACGTCCAGCACCAAGGGTTTGATGCGCTCAGCCAGTGCCAGTGTGTTGTCTAATGTCTGCTGAAAATCGACTGTTTCGGTGTTGAAATAATTTTTCAATATGAAATTATGATAATCCAACACCTCTCCCAACTTGGCGGCGAAGCGTTCACGGTGGAATAGATCTTGCAGACGGATGGCACGACGCGCCACTTTATCTTCATAGGCGGGGCCGATACCGCGTCCGGTTGTCCCGATTTTAGCCGCGCCCTTGGCCAGCTCGCGCGCTTTATCCAAGGCCTCGTGATAGGGTAGAATTAATGGACATGCCTCGGAAATACGCAGGCGGCTATAGACATCCACACCGGCAGCAGCCAATCCATCCATTTCTTTAAGCAGCGCCTGTGGCGATACCACCACACCGTTGCCGATATAGCACATCACATGCTCGCGCAGAATGCCGGAGGGAATGAGGTGCAGCACGGTTTTTTTGCCACCAATTACGAGTGTATGTCCGGCATTGTGGCCGCCTTGGAAGCGCACGACGCCATGTGAGTGATCAGTGAGCCAATCGACTATCTTACCCTTGCCTTCATCGCCCCACTGCGTCCCGATAACTACAACATTTTTTGACATTCCTGATTCCTGATTACTATTGATCGTTGTTATTCAAAATTGCCTTCACTTTTTTGGCAAGCGGGTGATAAATTTAAAATTTCATTTTTACCACGTGCCATGCGCCATCGCGCATGATTAGTTCGCTATCACAATTGAGTTCAGTGCGCAGTTCCAAAGCGTCCAAAAAATCGACGATCACTGCGTGTCCCTGTGCGCGCAATTGCGCGATTTTTTCATGGAGTGCCGGATCATCAAGATGGGGTGCCAAGATGGCCATCGGTTGCGAGTGTTGCGCCAGCAAGCCATGCAACTGGCGTAAATCCATACTAAAGCCAGTGGCGGGGCGGGCACGGCCGAAGCTTTTTCCCACATCGTCGTAGCGTCCGCCCACAGCGATGGCATCATGGCTGCCTGCATGATAAGCGGCAAATACCATGCCACTGTGGTAGTGATAGCCCCGCAGTTCGGCAAGATCGATGCCAATGCTGTGTGCCAGAGGTTGCAGGTGACTCGCAGCTTGTTCCAGCTCACTCAGCGCTGCCGTCACTTCAGGATAGTTTGGCAACGTCGCACGGGCCTGTTCTATCACTTCTATCCCGCCGTACAATTTGGGCAACGCCAATAGCGCATTTCTTACTTCAGGTATCAAGTCAGCTACTAATGGACGCAATGCAGGTATATTTTTACCTTGCAATGCGTTGGATAATTCCATTTCCAGTTTTTTTGAGATTCCTGAGCGATTAATTAGCGCACGAAAAAGTGCAACATGGCCCAGGTCAAGATGAACGCCTTCGATACCGAGTAAAGTCAGAGCCTGAAGCATTAAGCGCTGTATTTCCAGATCACTTTCCAAACCGCTGTGACCATATAATTCTGCACCAATCTGTAATAATTCGCGCGTGCGCGTTATTCCCGCAGGTTGGGTGTGTAGCACGCTTCCGGCGTAGCACAACCGGGTTATGCCTTGACGATTGAGCAAATGTGCGTCAATACGCGCCACCTGTGGCGTAATGTCGGCGCGCAGCGCCAAGGTGCGTCCACCCAATTGGTCAATTAGCTTAAAAGTACGTAAATCCATAGCATGATTGCCAATGATTTGCAGAGATTCGGCATATTCCAGCAACGGCGGTGCCACTAATTGATAACCGGACAGGCGCAGCAATTCAAGCACATTGGCGCGCATGCTCTCAATGCGCCATGCCTCATCCGGCAATATATCTTGAATGTATTCTGGCAGGAGCCAGTTTGAGTTCGGCATTATTTTACCCAATACAGTAACAGCAGCCCTGATAGCATGGCAGTGAGGCCTAAAAAACGGATTTGCCCATCAGAAAACAGTACCAGTTTGTGAAGCGCTTCACGCCACAGGGCAGGAAATAGAAACGGCATGATACCTTCAATAACCAGCATCAATGCCAACCCGATAAACCAATAAGTCAGCATATTGAAAATCCCTACTTATTTGCCCGGTTTACTGGAGCCCTTGAGATATTTAAAGAATGCGGAGCTGGGGTCCATCACCATGACATCGCTCTTGTTCTTGAAGCTTTGTTTATAGGCATCCATGCTGCGATAAAACGCATAAAACTCTGCATTACGGCCAAATGCGGCAGCATAAATCGCAGATGATTTTGCATCACCATCTCCCTTTATTTTTTGTGCGTCACGGTATGCATCGGCGAGGGTCACTTCTCGTTGCCGGTCAGCATCGGCGCGAATCTTCTCACTTTCGGCATTACCGGTTGCACGTAATTCATTGGCAACGCGTTTACGCTCGGCATCCATCCGGCGATAGACCGATTCACTGATCTCGGTTGGGAAGTCTACCCGTTTCAGACGTACATCCAGTACTTGTACGCCGATTTTGCGTGCGTCTAGATCGGCTTTTTGACGCAAAGTATCCATAATTTTGTCACGTTCGCCGGACACAACTTCATTGATAGTTCGTTTACCGAACTCTTCACGCATGCTTGAATTAACTGTCTGCATTAAGCGAGTTTTTGCACGGATTTCGTCTCCCCCCACGCTGACGTAATACTGTTTTACATCGGCGATGCGCCACTTGACGAAGGAATCCACCATCACATTTTTCTTTTCGGCCGTGATAAAGCGTTCTGGTTCCACGCTATCAAAGGTCAAAATGCGTGAGTCGAAATAACGTACATTCTGTATCAGCGGGATTTTGAAATACAGACCGGGTGCGGTCTTCACTCCCACCATTTCACCGAGTTGTAATACGATGACTGCCTGGCGCTGATCTACTACGAACATACTCAGACTGAGCAAGATCAATAGTGCAGCTGCACCCATCAAAATATTGACAAAATTAAGTTTCATTGACGTGCCTCCCTGTTGCGGCCGCGTAATTCTTCGCGCGCGCGCGGCATGACTGCCGCACTTTCATTTATCGGTGCAGATGAACCCGCTTGTTGATCAATATGGTTTGCTGCTTGTGTCTCGAGTGAAGGTAGGCTGCCACCCGGCGCAGTACTTTGAATCAATTTATCCAAAGGCAGGTACAGCAGGTTGTTACCACTCTTCTGATCCACCATTACCTTACTGGTGCTGGTCAAAATTTGTTGCATCATGTCGATATACATGCGCTCACGAGTAACCGCAGGTGCTTTTTCGTATTCCAGTAGCACTTGTTGGAAGCGGCTGGCATCTCCCTCGGCGCTGGCAATCACGCGCTGGCGATAACCTTCTGCTTCCTGCATCAGGCGTGCCGCTGCCCCTTTTGCTCTGGGTATGACATCATTGGCGTAAGCCTGACCTTCGTTCTTCTGACGTTCCCTGTCCTGTCCTGCCTTAACCGCATCGTCGAATGCGGCCTGCACTTGTTCAGGCGGTTGCGCATTTTGCATGGTCACTTTGCTTAAGTGAATCCCGGATTTATAGCGGTCCAGAATGTCTTGGGCAAGTTTGGTCGTAGCTGCAGCTACCTGTTCGCGTCCTTCGTACAGCACGAAGTCCATTTTGTTTTTTCCAACAATTTCACGTATTGCGGTTTCTGCCGCTTGACGGACATTCTCATCCGGTGCGCGGTTATTAAACAAATAATCGCCCGGATCTTTCAAGAAATACTGAACGGCGAATTGAATGTCGATAATATTTTCATCGTCGGTCAACATTAATGACTCTTTTAAAATCTTGTTTTTGACATTGTCTCGGTAACCGATTTCTACCGTTCTGACTTGACTGATATTTACGACTTCAACGGACTCAATAGGGAATGGCATATGCCAGCGCGGGCCGGGTTGAGTGGTCTCGACAAAGCTACCGAAACGTAACACCACGCCGCGCTGGCTGGCATCCACGATGTAAAATCCACTGGCGATCCAGATCAATGCAACTACCGTTGCAATCAGACCGATGCTGGCATTGAATTTATTGGGGTTGTTACCGCCGCTCGTGTTTCCGCCACCGCCCGCGTTTCCACCGCCGCCCTTGTTGCCAAACAGTGCGGAGATTTTTTTATTGATATCGCGCAACACTGCTTCTATGTCTGGTGGACCGCCACTGTTTTTGTTGCCCCATTGAGGGTCATTCAATCCCATAACTCATCCTATATTAATCAATTATTTAGTTTCAGGAGGATCCAATTGTGTTCGGGTGCTGCATACTTCCGCCAACGCCGCACGCAATTCATCTATCCCTGCGCCAGTTTTAGCGCTCAAATAAATGCGCGCAATTCTAGCATAATCGTCACGCTGCATACCCGCCGGTAAATCCTGTAGATCAATCTTATTGAAGATCAAAATTTGCGGAATATGCTGTGCGCCAATTTCCAGTAATACTTTATTAACTTCAGCGATCTGGTCAAACCGTTCTGAACTGTTGGCATCGACTACGTGCAGCAACAAATCGGCCTGCGCCGTTTCGTCTAATGTGCTGCGAAAGGCTGCAATCAAGCTATGCGGCAGATGACGAATGAAGCCTACCGTATCCGACAATACCACTTGGCCTGACCCTTCGATATAGACGCGTCGGGCAGTTGTGTCGAGTGTGGCAAATAATTGATCTGCAACATATGCATTCGCGTGGGTCAATTTATTAAATAAAGTAGATTTGCCCGCATTGGTGTAACCAACGATAGATACCGATAATACATCCGATCGTGTGCGTGACCGGCGTAGCACTTGGCGATGGCGATGAAGCTTTTCCAGGCGTTCTTTCAACAAAACTACACGTTTGTCCAGTTTGCGTCTATCCAGTTCCAACTGTGTTTCGCCGGGACCGCGAGCACCGACTGCGTATTTCTGTTGGCCCATGTCGGTATTCATTCCGACCAAACGTGTGGAAAGGTATTTAAGTTGGGCCAGTTCCACTTGTACCTTGCCTTCATGGCTTTGAGCGCGCAAGGCAAAGATATCCAGAATCAGCATGGTGCGGTCAATCACCCGGACCTTAATTCTAGCGGTCAGATTGCGCATTTGCGCGGGGGATAAGTCGTGGTTAAAAATAACCAGTGGGACCTCGTTCTGTTCGACAATGGCGGAGATTTCATCCACCTTGCCGCTACCTGCAAATAATGACGCATCAGGTCGATGCCGCCGTCCTTCTACTAATGCGACGCAATGTACGCCCGCACTTTCTGCCAGCAGGCGCAATTCTTCCAAGCTTTCTGCATAATCCGGTGTACCAAAATCCAAGCTGACTAATACTGCCGTGTTAATTACCGCAGTGCTTTTGTGCATTAGTCAGTGTCTAATGGAATAGTAATAGCGCGTGCAGGAACAATGGTAGAAATGGCGTGTTTGTAAACCATTTGCGTGATTGAGTTTTTTAGCAGTACTACATATTGATCGAATGATTCGACCTGGCCTTGCAGTTTGATACCATTTACCAGATAAATGGCGACTTGCACATGTTCCTTGCGTAGTGCATTCAGGAACGGGTCTTGTAATTGTTGCCCTTTAGTACTCATTTGTTTTGCTCTTAATTTGGTTATGGCAGGAAAGTACTTTACTGGATTTCTTGGTTATTCGGAAGAGTGCATGACCTCTATTTACTTGTAAATCTCAAAAAATCTCAAACTATTTAACGGGCTATCGCATTCAGGCCGGAGGCGGTTACTCTTTTCATAGAAAATTAGTTGTGGTTATATCGTTGCGCTTCGTCTGTGAATCCAAGGGAAACGGATACGGCAGAATTACAAGATGATCGTTCAGGTATGCGATATCACTAGAAATGGCGATTGATTGACGCTTCGAATGGGTTTGCAAGATTTTTGAATAAAATTTTAAATTGCTGACTCGTCAGTCTCTCCTGTGCGGATTCGAATGATTTGTTCCACTGAAGTAACAAAAATTTTGCCGTCACCAATCTTGCCGGTATGCGCCGCCTTAATGATGGCGTTCACGGCAGCGTCCAGCAAACTAGCAACAATCACTACTTCAATCTTGATCTTGGGCAAAAAATCCACTACATATTCAGCGCCGCGATAAAGCTCGGTATGCCCTTTTTGTCGCCCGAATCCTTTCACATCGGTTACCGTTAATCCGCTGACCCCCAGTTCTGAAAGCGCTTCACGCACTTCATCGAGTTTGAAGGGTTTGATGATCGCTTCTATTTTTTTCATGGATATCCCCGAATGTGTAGATGTTGTTAAGTATAGCGTATCTAAAAGCTGTCCTGATAACGCACGGTGATCGGATAGCGCCAGTCCTTGCCAAAGCCACGATCGGTAATGCGCACGCCAACGGGAGCTTGACGGCGCTTATATTCGTTGACGCGGATCATATTCACCACCCGATATACATCCGCCTCGGTATAGCCGTGTGCCACGATCTCAGCGATGGTTAAATTCTGCTCCACATAACGTAGCATTATGCCATCAAGCACATCGTAAGGCGGCAAGCTATCCTGGTCAGTTTGGTTGGATTTTAATTCCGCGCTGGGCGGCCGCGTGATGATACGCTCCGGGATCACCCGGCTCAAACCATTACGGTAGTTAGCCAGACGATATACCCAGGTTTTGCTGACGTCTTTAAGCACTGCGAAACCGCCCGCCATATCGCCATATAAAGTGCAATAGCCGACGGTCATTTCCGATTTATTGCCCGTTGTCAGCACCAAAGAGCCGAACTTGTTGGACAAAGCCATCAACAAATTGCCACGTATGCGAGCCTGCAAATTTTCTTCGGTGGTATTAGGTGTTAGCCCCTTGAACATACCATCTAATGTAGTGAGATAAGCGTCAAATGTCGGTTTGATATCTAATTCATCGTAGCGCACACCGAGTAGGACGGCCATTTCGCGCGCATCATCCAGGCTGATTTGCGCGGTATAAGGCGAGGGCATCATTACCGCATGTACCTTGTCTGCACCCAGTGCATCTACCGCTACTGCCAAGGTCAGTGCCGAATCGATCCCTCCGGATAAACCCAATAACACACCTGGAAAGCGGTTTTTGCCGATATAGTCTTGCACTCCCAGGCACAGCGCGCGATAGATACTGTCCTCATGCGTGTGAGCAGGGATTCTTTCGCCAATCATTAATTTGCCGTCCTGGATTTCAATCAGCCCCAGCGTTTCTTCAAAAGAAACGAATTGATGCGTTAGCGCGCCGTGTGCATCCATCGCAAACGAAGCACCATCGAACACTAACTCATCCTGTCCGCCCACCATATTGGCATAGATGATCGCCAGGCCGGTTTCACCGATACGATCACGAATGATTTTATGGCGCAATGACTGTTTGTCGATGTGATACGGTGAGGCGTTCAGCACCAGCAATACCTGCGCGCCTGCTTCGTATGCACGTTGCGCTGTATGATCTTCCCAGATGTCAGCGCAAATATTAAGTGCAAATTTGACGCCCTGAATTTCAAATATGCAGGGCGAGTTACCGGGCGTGAAATAGCGTCTTTCGTCGAACACACTGTAGTTCGGCAACTCATACTTGTGATACGTGGCGATGATCTGGCCATCGCGCAACACCGAGGCAGCGTTGTAGCGCTTGCCGTCTACTTCATGCGGATGCCCCACTATCACGGTGAGTCCCCAAATTTGTTGCGCAAGTTTATGCAATGCCTGATCGCAGGTACGGTAAAACCCGGTCCGTAACAGCAGATCTTCTGGAGGATAACCACATAAGCTTAGCTCAGGCGTAAGCAGCAACGTTGCTCCCTGTTGCTTGGCCTGTTCTGCATAAGCCAGGATTTTGGCAGAATTGCCAGCCAAGTCACCCAGCATGCAATTGATTTGTGCAATTGCAAGTTTCATATTGAGTTATAAGTTCAAGTACGTAATAGATGGGTATCATACCAACGTTTGTTCAAGGCAATAGCGTGAGCGAGCATTCATTACCTTGAATAAAACAGTGCTTCCTGTTTCAATCCGCTTGTAAATATAAAACGATTACGGACAAAATATGATTCCTGTATCAGAAAGAATCGGCATCATCGGCGGTAGCGTGATTTATAACATTAATTTAAAGGGAATAGCCTTGACATCACGCATCTGGCCTAACGTTGTGTCAAGACTTGCCTCCTTGATTTCAGCTGCAAAAATTAAGGCAGCGCCCTAACATGGTGCTCAACCTCGCTCCTTTCGCTGGGCGCTGCGCGATAAAGCCGCGCAGCGCTGGTTAGCTTTTCATTAGGTGTCAGGAATACCGTGCCCGGCGCCTCCTATCGCTTCCGACTCCGACTTGCGTGCAAGCGAACTGGCACGTTTGCCTTTTCGACACCGACCGCCTCAGTCCCAGTTTCGGATGGGCTGACGTTTGAGCTTTCTGCGCGGAACGCCGATTCACTTGACGAGGCAACTAACTTTCACTTTGATGGCGGCGGATTCCTCAGTGCGAATGAAGCGAGACAAGCTGCCGAAGCTCTGCGAATCAGACTTCGACTGCTGAATGCGATTTTGGGACTAGGACTGAACATCCCGGTGGGCGACAAAGTCTCTTCTCAAGTATCGGAGGAGATCAAGACTAAATTGAAGTCAGAGCAAAACGCGACCGTGATCGACAGCATTTGGGGTGTCAGTGTCTATCCCGACGACGGGCTTCACTTCGAGTACATCCTAAGCGGAAACGTCGTTGTCAAACCAAGCGATCCTTCGTACATCCTCGACGGCCTCAAAACCATCTGGGATTTAGTTGTCTCCCTTGACTCAGCGTCTGAGGTCGCTCTCCACATTCTTTGTCTCGCCACACAGGAAACATCTGACAAGGCAAACTTTCTGACAAGCTACCTTGCACTTGAGCAGTTGGTCGATCGCGAATCTCGCAGCACTGCAGCTCAAGCCGCCATTCGTAGATTCCAGGACGAACTAACATCGGCTGCGACAATCGAAAAGTCGTTGACTGATGCGGAAGTACGCTCTTTGAATGGAGCACTTGCCTCACTCAACGAGGAGTCGTTTCCCTCAGCGCTCACTCGATTGGGAACTCGCATCGCCACTCCAGCGCGCATCTGCGGTGTTACCCCCACCAAATTTCTTTCAGCCTGCATCTCGGCGCGAAACAAAATTGCACACCACGCTGAACCTGAGACGGAGATTCCTCTCGGGGAACTCGCTAAGGGCCTCCGTGAGTTCGTCCTCGGATTGATCTGGACGCGAAACAGCCTTCCTTCGTTTACGATGACCACGCCGCCGTCAGCAGTCAGCATTCCATCTGGTGGCATGTCCATTCGCGTCATGTGAGCCCAAGCCGCTCGCTGAGTTCAAGTAGGTAATGGGTGGGTATCATACCAACGTTTGTTAAAGGCAATAGCGTGGGCAAGCATTCATTGTATTGAATAAAACTGTACTTCCTGTTTCAATCCGCTTGTAAAAATAAAATAATTACGGACAAGTCATGATTGATGTACCAGAAAGAATCGGCATAATCGGCGGCAGCGGGATTTATGACATTGCCGGGTTGACCAACAAGCGCTGGGAAAAGGTCACTTCGCCTTTTGGAGAACCATCCAGCGAGTTATTGTTCGGTGAGCTGGACGGCCACAATATTGTGTTTTTGCCTCGTCATGGTCGCGGACATAGAGTTCCGCCGACCGAAATCAATTTTCACGCCAATATCGACGTGCTGAAGCGGGTAGGGGTGACTGATGTCATTTCAGTTAGTGCCGTTGGTTCCTTGCGCGAGGACTTGCCGCCGGGTACGTTCGTGATTGTTGATCAATTTATTGATCGTACTTTTGCGCGTAATAAGTCTTTTTTTGGTACGGGATTGGTGGCGCATGTTTCCATGGCACATCCTGTTTGCAAAAGGCTGGGCGATCATATTGAAAGGGCCGCGAGAGAGGCAAATATCCCTGTTGTTCGTGGCGGGACCTATCTGGTTATGGAAGGGCCGCAGTTTTCCAGTCTGGCTGAGTCGAATCTTTATCGTACCTGGGGGTGTGATGTCATTGGCATGACCAACATGCCAGAGGCCAAGCTCGCCCGCGAGGCAGAGTTGTGTTACGCCACCGTGGCGATGGTGACTGACTATGACTGTTGGCATCCCGACCATGAGCATGTCACGGTCGGGCAGATCATCAAGATGCTCACCGAAAATGCGGATAAGGCGAAAACGCTGGTAACGCACGTTGTTCCGAAAGTGCGCACTGATGCGCTGGCTGATGTCTGTAGCTGTCGCTCGACATTGGAATTCGCGCTCATTACTGCACCGGAAGCGCGTGATGCAGCCATGATTGAAAAGCTGGATGCGATTGCGGGTCGGGTGTTGAAGGGTAAGTCATGACGCCATCCGGTGAAGATGGCCTGCGCCTGGAGTTACTGGATGTGTCCCAGCGTTTGCTCGATCTGGGTTTGAATCGCGGTACTTCCGGCAATGCTGCCGTGCGTTGCGGTGATGGCATATTAATTACACCGTCTGCGATGGCGGTGGCGGATATGACACCCGCAGACATGGTACGCATGGATTTGAATGGCAATGCCCTGTGCGGTGGCAAGCCTACCAGCGAGTGGCGCTTCCACTGTGACATTTTGGCCAGCCGTCCTGACGTGGGCGCTGTCATTCATACGCATTCAGCATTTGCCACCACGTTGGCCTGTTTGCGCAAGGATGTTCCGGCTGTGCATTACATGATTGCCGCAGCGGGCGGCAATACGATTCGTTGCACACCCTATGCGTTGTTTGGCGAACAAACGCTTTCAGACTATGCATTGTCCGCGCTGGAGGGCCGAAAAGCGTGCTTGCTCGCTAACCACGGCATGATTGCATTGGGCTCTGATTTAACCGATGCGTTGATGGTAGCCATCGAGGTTGAATTTTTGTGCGAATTGTACTGGCGCGCTTTGCAGGCAGGTGAGCCACACATTCTTACGCCGCAACAAATGCACGACGTGCAAGAAAAATTCGTCGATTACAAAAAATGCACCTAACAACCTGAAGATCTATGCCTATCAAATCTCTTATCCGCACCATCCCGAACTATCCTAAGCCGAATATCATGTTTCGCGACATCACGTCCCTCCTTAAGGATCCGATTGGTTTCAGGGTCACCATAAACGAGTTGGTGCGTCGCTATGCCGATATGGAAATCGACAAGGTGATGGGTATCGAAGCGCGTGGTTTTATAGTAGGCGCAGCGCTGGCTTATGCCTTGGGTAAAGGTTTTGTGCCGATTCGTAAAAAAGGTAAGTTGCCCGCAGAAACGATAGGGCACGACTACGAATTGGAATATGGTACTGACCGTATCGAAATTCATGCGGATGCGATTTCTCCGGGCGAGAGGGTATTGCTTGTGGATGATCTAATTGCTACCGGCGGTACGGCGGAGGCGGCCACCATACTGATCGAGAAGATTGGCGGCAAAATTGTTGAATGCTGTTTTGTCATCGATCTGCCCGATATCGGTGGACGTAAGCGTTTGGAAAAAAAAGGCTACAACGTGTTTGCGCTGTGCGAATTTGAGGGGGACTGAATGCCTGGTCAATTGTTCTTGAGGCGTCAAGATGAAAGTTGAAACGCTGCGTTGGTCGGATGGTGTGTTGGAAATGATAGATCAGCGCATTTTGCCTGCAACGTTTGTGTACTTGCAATTCGATTCTGCCGCTGCTGTGGCCGAAGGCATCCGCAGCATGGTTGTGCGTGGTGCTCCAGCCATCGGCGTGGCAGCAGCCTACGGCGTGGCGCTGGAGGCATATCGTTTACGCGCTGTTTCTGATGAATCTTTCCAACGTGGCATGAATGAAGGATTTAATACGCTTGCTCAAAGCAGGCCGACTGCGGTCAACTTGTTTTGGGCGTTAGCCCGCATGAAACGGGTATGGCAAAATGTATCGAATGAATCCAACATGCAAGTAGCGATGCGTTTGTTGGCCGAGGCGCATGAGATTTTTTCCGAAGACATTTGCATTAATCGCGCTCTGGGATCGTACGGTGCCGAGTTGTTGCGGGATGGCGCACGTGTATTGACTCATTGTAATGCTGGAGCGCTGGCCACCGCTGGACATGGTACTGCGTTGGGTGTTGTTCGATCCGCCGTGGAAGCAGGAAAAAAAATTTCGGTGATTGCTGACGAAACTCGCCCTTTCTTGCAAGGTGCGCGCCTGACTGCATGGGAGATGGTGCAGGAAAAAATTCCGGTGACCCTCATTACTGATAACATGGCCGGTCTTATGATGAGTCGTAGCGAGGTGGATGCCGTAGTGGTCGGTACGGATCGCGTAGCCGCGAATGGCGATGTTGCCAACAAAATTGGCACCTATATGGTTGCCGTGCTGGCACAACGCCACCACATTCCTTTCTATGTGGCCTGCCCGCTTTCCACGATAGACATGTCTATCGAAAGCGGTGTGGATATCCCCATCGAAGAACGCCATGCGGACGAGGTAAAAGGCTTTCGGGACTTCCGCTGGGCTGCGGAGGGCGTGCAGATACGCAACCCTTCGTTTGATATTACGCCTGCTGAATTGGTTACAGCGCTGATTACCGAAAAGGGAGTGATTTACCAGCCTGATGCAGGGAAACTGCGCGCGCTATTCAATTGATGAAAAATTAAGTTTTTTTAGTGCATCTGCGCTACGTCATTTGCATTAACTATGTAGTAATTGTCAGTGTGAATTTAGATTGTTTATCTTAAAAATAAAACTTGTTTTTTATTTCACACTTGAACATTTTTTGCTTGCTACAGGTATGTAAATTAACTCTTGACAATTATTGTCCGCGAACTATATTAAAATAACTTACTCAAACCAAGTTGGGAAGGTAGTGCGTGCGGCAGCATTTTCTATAACGTAATAACGATCGGGTCAATATGAGAATAATTGTACAGTTTGTGACCTTGCTTTTAACATTTAGTGGCTATGTTTCAGCAGGAGAAGTGTCGACCGCAACAAATAATTTGGAGCAAGTGCAAAAGCAAGCAGAGGCCGGAGACGTTAGCGCTCAGACCCGCCTAGGGTGGGTATATGCCAACGGCATCGGTGTGACCGTAGATGGCGACAAGGCCGTGGAATGGTATCAAAAAGCAGCAGCTCAAGGGTACCCCAAGGCCCAGTTTGAACTCGGAGCAATGTATGGCAGTGGGGAAGCTGTGGCTAACGTAGCTAAAGACCCGATCAAGGCCGTAGAGTGGTATCAAAAAGCAGCAGCCCAAGGTTACCCCAAGGCTCAGTTTGAGCTTGGATCGATTTATCTTACAGGCGAAGGCGTAAAGAAAGATCCTGCCAAGGCTGTGGAATGGTATCAAAAAGCGGCAGCGCAGGGTCTTGCCCAAGCGCAGACCAGTCTTGGATGGATGTACCAGAATGGTAAGGGTGTGGCAAAGGATGGTGTATTGGCTTATGCATGGCATAACCTGGCTGTTGCACATGGTAATGACAATGCGAAAAAATTACGCGACTTAACTAATTTGAATTCTGTCCAACGCGCTGAAGCAAAACGACTGTCTGAAAATTGGAAGCCGGGACAAATATTGAGCCGGTAAGAGAATTGATTGGTGAGATGATGGTAACGCTGGATTAACTATCCAAGAAAGCGCTGATTAATTTGCGTTTCATAATTCACACGGTTAGAAACCAACTGATTACATAAGAAACTCCGCGAAATTTTGAATTAATCAGCGTCTCCTTGACTTTAACTTCATCTTCCATTCGAGTTACATGAAAGCTATATCGCCAGTTAATTTTATGCTATGCGTGGAAATTACTTCAGGCGTGAAATACTATAGAGATGTTGGTGGATAATCTACGTTTATGTTTTAACGTAAAACTATAGTTATTTGATTGGATAATCGTTTTCCATTAAACATTTCGCCAGTTGGCGGATATGATGAATTTGAATGAGGTCTAAAATGTCATTGGTACATATTTATATGCGCATTACGGGAAAAGTGCTCTTTACATTGTTGCTTACTGTTGCGGTGAGTGCATATGGTCAGTCAATGTCACAATCAATAAATCAGGAGGCAGAAGAGAATCTTGCGCAATTGAGAGTGTATGCAGAATCTGGTGATGCAAACGCACAGTATGATTTAGCGTGGATGTACGATACCGGTGGGGATAATAAAATCTTGGCCAAGGATACACGCAAGGCCGCAGAATGGTACGAGAAAGCTGCAGCACAGGGTCATGCCAAGGCACAAGCTGGTCTTGGGCTGTTGTATGTCAACGGCGACGGTGTACCTAAGGATTATGTCAAGGCTGTAGAGTGGCTGCAGAAGGCATCGACACAGGGAGATGCCGACGCGCAGTTAAATCTCGGTTGGTTGTATCGCGACAGCAAAGGTATACCAAATGATCCCGCCAAGGCCTTTGAATGGTGGCAGAATGCGGCAGAGCGGGGATTTGCCCACGCGCAATTCGTTCTGGGAGTGATGTACAACAAAGGTGAAGTTGTACCGAGGAATGTTGCTAAAACACTTGAGCTGTGGCAGAAGGCCGTGATGCAGGGATATCCAGACGCACAGTTGAATCTTGGGTCGATGTACTATTTTGGCGAAGGCGTGCCTAAGGATGTTGTCAAGGCTACTGAGCTATGGCAGAAAGCGGCTGCTCACGGAAATACCGATGCACAGTACAACCTTGCTCTGGCGTACTACTTGGGCAGTGGAGTGCAGAAGGACGAGCTACTGTCCTATGTGTGGTCCAATTTGGCTGTCGAATATGGTGGTAATGTAAACGCAAAAGCATTACGTGATTCAATCACGTTAACTCCAGAACAACGCAAGATAGCGGAGAAAATGTTTTCGAATTGGCAGATAGGAAAGGTTTATCGTTAGTGGCTTGATCGGTTGTGAGTGCTGGAAATTCCTGCACTCATTGGCTATCAAGTCTGATTTGACGAATATTTATGACGGATCGTCACGTAACTTCATGTGAACAACATAGTTTAAAAAGAGTCTTTATTACTTATCTTTGCATACGGAAAGTCTGCACACTGATAGTTGTTAAAATATTTAACATATTTTTACCCTGCGGTACTGCCCAAAATTGCACCACTTCACCACTGCGTACATCACTAATCGCTGCATGCTTTCCATTCACTGTGACTTTTGTACTTAAAGGGTTATATGCATACGTCACTCCCCCAATCACCATTTTGCTCTCGTTTGCGTGGATTTCACTCACTTGGCCACTTTGTTGAATTAGATTCGCTGGCGTGGCCAAGGTGCTGTTTTCCGACTGGGATGTTTCAAGTAGTACTCTGGCATGTGCCAAGTTACTGAAAAAAATGGCTGAAACAAATATCGTAACGAGCTGCCTCATTATTTATTCTCCTATTGAAAAATCTGCCGCCATCTTAAACGGTACAGTGTGGACGGCAGTGTGCGTAAATTAATATCCAACACACCTGCGGTGGTTAGACTAAAGTGGATAAATAGCAATTGTTCATATGCAATATGGCTTTTGACTATTTTCCCCAACACTCGGCTAGCGTGCCACCACTTCCTTGTATTCCGGCATTATCTAGCGTGTAGGTACCGCATGTATCACCAGACATGACTCCAGTGGGTGTCGCGCTAAGTGTAAATGTCTGGGCTGGCGCTGCATCATATGCTGCAGTGATGTTGTATTTTGCTGTTCCGGTTTTTGGTGAAGTTAGGTATGGCAAAACGATAGCAGCTCCTGCGCTGGTTTGGTCGTAGCGGTTAGCAGTAGTGTAATTCCGTTCAAAAAACTGAACGCTCTCCAATAGTATAGCGCGCGCCTCCGCCCGGTTTGCACGTAACACATACTGTGTGTAGCTGGGATAAGCAATCGCAGAAAGAATGCCGATGATCGTCACCGTGACCATCAGTTCGATTAGCGTAAATCCAGGATGGCATTTAGGCATTGCCCGCAACGCGAGCTGTACAGGTGTAACCATATTGGTATGTCTGTCAATCTTATGTACTCGCATGGGCCCCTCTTGTTTATTGCAAAATTTCCCGCCAGTTAATGCGACCACCAGACAGGGAACCGAAATTAATATTTGACGTACTTAGTATGCCGTTGGTCAGTGAGGCAATACCAAGCCCGACTGAACTACCTACGGCTCCCTTGATAAAAGTTGTACCCCCGATGGCGGCGCCGATCTTAATTCCACCGATGCCCGCATCTGTACTATTAAAAACACCATCCTTATTACCGTCAAACACCAGCAAACTAGGCTGAGCTCCGGTCAGACTATCCACAGCCATCAACCAACCCGTCCCCCCGGAATCACATGCTACCGTGGAAGGAATCAGGGTATTAAAGAAAAACTTATCGTTCTCCAGTTTAGGAACACCAGTCAGACGCTCCCCTGAAGCAGGAAGATCGAGGCGCCATCCTTTTTGTGTTGCCCAATCTATAATCGCACCTGATATCGTACGCTTTCCAAGTGGATCAAGCAGGGTACGCACTTCTAATGTGCTCGCCAGCACCGTACCAGAACTACTATCGCGTATACCGTATATCGTTTGCGTGGCGGTACTCGTGTTGTCTGTTAGCTCCAGATATTTGCCCGTCCCAAATAACACCATGTTACCGCCTGATGGATGTGAGAATATTGCGGGGGGGGTCGTAATCGGCTTGGTTGTCCCACTACTGAACAAGAGTGAGGCGACGGGGGTGGAGGGGGTGCTGATATCGAACCGCCACATATTACCCAGTAGATCGCCCGCGTAGGCAACATCTACCATGCCATCGCCATCACTATCGTAAGGCACGGGTGTTGACAAACCGTTGTCAGGCCCGCCATCTGCCACCACTTTAAAGTAATCGCCCGAAGTAACCCAACTGCCATCAATCCCTTTTTCAATGTTCAGCAGATACAACGCCGCTTTACCATTCGTGCTGTTGTAACCATTGCCGACGATTGCTGCCCAATTGCCGTTTTGCAGCTTGACGATCTGCTTGGCCTGACTATTACCCGAGTCCTGTGGTGGCAGGTTATACGCGTAGCCCATATCCGTGTCATCGGCATCAGTAAATTCCCATAGCAATAAATCTGCCGCATTGCCAGCACTGAAGGTGGGGGCAGACAAGCTGGGCAGATTGGGATTGGTGATATCGAGCGCAAAATAACCTTTGCCGCCGCTGTTCATATTGCCGATTAACACGGTGCGCCACTTGTCTACGCTACTGCCTGTCAGTGATGGCAAATACACATCGGCTGACATGGGTGTGCCATCTACCATGTAGCGATGGTTCTGGTTGTAGGTTTGAGCAGTGAGTTGGCTCAGGGAGCCAAACATTTTCGAGGGTACATAGGCAATCACCTCATTCCCCCCTGTGGAAACCGGGTTTCCGCTGCTATCGAGTTGTGCATCGAAGCCATGCAGCATACCGTCGTTTGCTCCTACGTATACCACTGGTTTACGGTTCAAATATCTTGCACGAAAAGCAGCATAGCCAGGGTAATCAACATCCGAATAACCGGCTTTGGGTGCACCCACATAAAGCGGACCGGAGTTGACGATATCGCCAAGGACGCTGCCACTTTCCGATGACGCGTTGCGAACACGGAACTGTCCTGATGAGGTACCTTCGTTGGTTGCGTCACCACGCAGATAATTTAGGCGAGCCGAACCGAGTTCATCGTTGACACCCAAATTGTTAGTGTTGAGCAAGGTTTGCTGGCTAGTGAGAGAACCAAACGTCAGATTTGCCCATTCGAAACTCACCCCGTCAGCGGCTCCCTTGGTCAAAATGATCCGGCTAGCGGGTGCCATAGCATCGAGTTTGGGTGCAGCATTCCATTTTTCCGTCAGAGTCACCGTACCACTGCTGGTGTTGAGGCGGAGCGAGACCAGTTGCCCACTCCAATCTGCCGTTTGAAATTTAGCCTGAAATATATAATTGTCGATCTGAAGATTTGCTGTGTTGGTCGCAACCGCAGCTGCGGATCCGGATTTCGCAAGAATATCGGTGAAGATTGTGCTGAATGTGGCATCCAGCGAGTCAAGGTCGCTTGCAAAAAAAGCAAAGCCCGTGCCGCCAGCCACTGCCATTTGATTGAGTGGATTGGGTGGATTGCTGATGAAATAATTGTTGGTAAATTCTGGCAAAGCAAAACCAATGACGTAAGTTTCGACTGGACGCGTACCGCTGTTCAAATTTGTTACTGCGGTAACTGCATTTACCACCTCACTTGCCGAAAATGGCTGGCCAGTGTCATAAGTAACGGCCCCGCCGGACGCGGTTCGGCTAGGTAATCCATTAGTCAATAATACGGCGAAATCGTGGCCACACGCAGCGATTGGTGCCGCCTGCGCCCCGCCTTGAGACGAACCAAAGTTCGTGGTGGCACCATTAAAATAATCCTTGGCTGTCCTGAATGTTCCGGTAAGGGGAGACAAACCCGCATTTATCAGGGGCGCGTTAGGATTAGTAGGTGTGTTTCCCCCTGATATGGCGGTAGGATTGTCGTTCCAAATGCCTCCACTAGTACGGGTGGGCACAACACTCGTTGCCAGCTTTGCATTAAGCTTACCTGCTTGAACCGTATCCAGGCTTACGATCGGTATATGCAAATAGCCCAAACCTGGGCTGCCATTGGCGTACCAAGTTGGCCCTAGATCAGCAGATGCTAGTCTTCGGCCAAAGTCGTCAATATTCTGTGCAAAATCACTTTCTGTTGGGCCAAAAGTTCCATTAAACAGCAATGTCCCATACCCTGCACCGGGCACGCCTGGTGCAGCATTCGAAATACCTGTTTTGGTACGGTAGCAAGCATAGTTTGTATGGTCACCCGGAAAGGTGGGCGTGGTCGCTCCTACCGAGCTTGAATAACAAAAACTGTTACCTTGCGGCGTTGTCGTGTAATAAGGTAGGTTGACGTTGTAATACACGCAATCAACTTTAACACCGCCGCTCGCCGTGCATGCTCCAGACGCATTAGGACTGCTGGAGTTAGGAATTTTAAATTTCTTATGAGTCGCGCTATCTCTTGCGCCTGTCCAGGCTGGATCATAAGTGGCAGGGTCAAAGCTGGCATCGTAAGGGCTTTGATTCAGCCACATATGCGTCACACTACTTTGTTGGTATGCCATTAAACCCATATTGATCCGACCGGTGTAATTTGTTATCAGTTTCCTGGCTGCCGTACGTGCGATCTCTGATTTACTGGTTGAGCTGTTGCTACCCACAGCCAAGCCTGTGGGGTCTTCATCCATGGCGTTAGAGTTACTGAAAATCAGCAGCACATTGGCTTTTGTCGCGGAAAGGACAAACAGGGGGGTTTGACTTATAAGTAATGCACTATTTGCCACCCCGTAATATCCCACCGAAAAAGTGATTAACAGCGTTAGCGTCAATTGTTTTGGTTTGAAAGCCTTCATAAAATGCACTCCTTTGAATGAGTTGTTAAGCGCGTCTCTGAAAATTCAAATTTCCAAACAAGACAAGGTACGAGGAAAATTTTTAGCGCTATGTACGATTGATATGTAATTGATACTTTTTAAAGTAATGCTATATTGTGACTAAGTGGGGTAAGCAGGCAAATCGCAAAGTGGTTACTCGAAAAATTGGATTTTTAGGAGTGTCCTTGGCAATAATTTATATAGCTACCCAAGCTTGTTCCGTAATTTTTAGCCACATCCAGTAATCTAGAATAGGATCATTAGTGCCCTGATACACTATCAATGTTGTTCGACATATTTTTTCCGGAACCGCGACAAAAGTTGGAATAAGCTTGATGATGTAATGTGGTCGAAAATGGATTTCATGGCTCTACTTTTCGATTAAATAACACTGCTATGACTTGTATACTTCTTGCAACCACACCACCGTATTGGCATTCGCGCCCTGTGCGCGTACGGTAATACGGTAGTAAAAAATAGCTGTACCTGATCCGTTTTTCTCGATGCCTTCAATGATGTAACGCGGCTGCGCTGAAAGCCCGACAAAACTTGTCGCGCCCGTATTGGTGCCATACGCAACACTGGGGGCAGCCGTCATATTGATGACACTCCAGATTGGAGTGGTAGTCCAATTTGTTCCATTAGCATTTCCTGCGGGGCCGTTGTAACACAGGCCAGCGGTACAGGCTGAGTCGAAGTTGGTCAGTCCGGAAATAACCGGTGTGCGGGTAATGCCTGCACCTCCGCGAATATCACGTTCGGCATCACGTAATGCCATCTCGGCTGCCTGCATGGCTAGGGAGCGATCTCGCATATTGCCCGACATACGTTCTTCAAGGCCGGACATACGTGCTGTCGTGACAGAAATAAAAGTTAGCACCACTAGGAAAATCAGTCCGGTAATCAAGGCGACACCATGCTGGCGATTAACGGGGCGAGTATTGCAGCGTTGATTGATCATGATTTTAAGGCGCAGCAGCAACGCGGTTACGAAGGTTGTAGGTAGCCACAAAGCTGCGATGCAGGCGCAGATCCCCAGCAGCCGCTGTGGTAAAGCCTGTAGCCGAGGTATCAACCCCTAGTGCACCTGCACAGTTTAGATATCTTTGCGGAGAGGTGGTCAGACCATTATTGGCCGATCTAATTTGCACACAAACGCGCGCGGTCACGACACTTGGTAACTGTGCTGCAGTGGGTGCTGCCACATATAAATCAGCTGACCGATAGTTTGGATTTCCGGAAACATCGGTATCATCAATGCCGTACACCACTTGGAGATCTTCGACATTTTCAATCAGTGGCTGCACGCCTGCAACACTGCCCGTACATCGCAGATTGGTAGCGGTGATGTCAAATGTGTTGGTTACCACAGTGCCTATTGCGGCTTGACCACCGGCACAATCACGGGCGATCCACAAACTTGAACTGGTATTGAACTCTTCACTTCCCGCATAAAATTGCACAGTTAGCGTATCCGTAGTGACACCATTGATTCCGCCGATAGCATCACATATGCCTGGTACATTACATTGCAAAGTAGTTGCTGTTTTGTTGAAATTCATTTCCGCATTCGCGCCTGCCTGACGAATGCTGCGGCCAAGTATTTCCAGCGCATATCTACCCGCTTCCTGGAGGCGGGCATTGTCTGCTTGAACCCGGTAGGTCTGCTGACTGCCGATGTAAATCGAACCAATGGCCAGCAGCACAATCATACCCAGCGTAATCGCAATCATGAGTTCAACTAGCGAAAAACCTGTCTGATCCCTAGACATACCAAGTTGAGGCGTTGATTTGTGGAGCGAAGACAAAAACATGTGGTTTTTCATGGGGTCATGCTCGTCATAAAGCAACGTAAGTTGGCTGGTGACCCTAGCGGACAGTCCCCTCCCGCACCTTTTTCAGTCCACATAACGGTGATGTTGAATACCCAGTTGCCTGTGGCGGCGGTACACCCAGCAGCAGCAGGGCCATCTGCACACACGACGGTTCCATTGCCGTTAGGCAACAAGGTTGCATTGGCTGTGTTCCACTGACGATGGTCGAAAATGGCCATATTTTCAGGGGTGCAGGACGTAGCGAAGCAGTCTGGATTTCCAACCGGAAGGCCCGCCGTCAAATTGTTGTAACTATAACCATGAAGCGAACCGGCGCCAGCCAGATTGGCGCGCAATCGATCGGCAATATCGTACGCTTGTTGGGTGGCAATGCCGCGATAGTAGGCCGTCTGATTGTTGTTCAGACTGGCGGCTTGCAATCCAGCTAACCCGAGTAAGCCAAGTGAAAGCACCACGATTGCCACAAGGATCTCGAGCAGGGTGAAGCCGGATTGTGTTTTGGTCAGGGGCATGCTGTGGTTCCTGTGCTGGTAGATACCCGACCTTGCAAACTCACAGTAATGGCCCGTCCACTTGTTGTACCACGACTGTCGCAAAGACGAAAAGTGTCAGCGTTGCCGGAAAAACCGGAGCTTTGATATGTCACACGTTGCATCCCCGCCGTGCGTAGCGTATTGCCATTTTCCAACGCCTGCCGCACTTTTAGCACCATTTCACCTGCATCTGCCACTGCATTGTTATTGGGATTTACAAATACCAACCAGCCAGTATCCCAATTGACTACAGTTGCACCCGAACAGGTAGTGTTGTCCAAACGGCTACATACTGAAACCCGAACACCGCGCTTGATGGCTTCACTTCTGGCGTAGTTGAGGGAAGTAACCAAGTCATTTGTTTGCCCGACCAGGCGACTATTTTGTACAAACGTAATGAAGTTGGGCACAGCAATTGACAGCAAAATCGCCAAGATGACGATCGTGACCAGCAATTCGACCAGCGTGAATCCTGTTTGTCCACGCACTGTGCCGACTTTTGGGTTACCTAATAATGGGGAGGGGGCCATAGCTCATTCTATCGATAAGCTTGGAATAAATACTACTTCGCTCCGACCAATGGTCATCTTGCCAGAATATACGGACAGATCATTGGGCTTACTCTAATCTAGCTCTCCACATACTTGTTATTGGCATTGATATCGTTAACTTTAATACTGAGGTAAATTGAAAAAAGTGGATACGAACGTTTGGCGGATTCAAGTTCGAAGTGCAACAACTGATGCTAGTATGGTGGCTTCGATATTCCGCCGAGAAAATTGTT
Source organism: Candidatus Nitrotoga sp. HW29 (assembly GCF_924101635.2). Lineage (GTDB taxonomy): Bacteria > Pseudomonadota > Gammaproteobacteria > Burkholderiales > Gallionellaceae > Nitrotoga. The sequence goes on from NZ_CAKMAA020000006.1 coordinate 74,956, forward strand.
ACGATAATGCGCCAATGGGAAGCTTTGGGGGCTACTTAAAAATGAACTGGTACATCATCGACGTTTTCAAATTCGAGTAGATGCCATTTAAGTCATCACAGAGTATATTGAGACATTTAAAGCGGCAATGTAAACAGGCTCGACTGGGCTATTTATCATCAGTTGCATTTAACGTCAGTTCTACGAAAAAGCATTGGCTGCATGAATGCATTCGTATCCATTATTGACAACCGTCCTCAGTTTTGGATATTTGTCTTTTGTCGCATTTGAGCGCCAATTCTATGAAAATAGGTTGGTGGTATGAATCTGTTAGTGTTGATTATTGACAATCGATCTCGCTAGATTCTGTCTCTGATAGGGCAGGTAAAATTTCTGAGGAGAATTTTTTGTAAATCGTTGGTTACTATTTCTTAAACAAATTTACGGAATTTTGTTCACCTATGCAATGTGTACGCGCGCGTAGATGATTTCGCAGCAGGTAATAGAAATAGCTCGATGATTTTTATTTTGTGAGTGCGTGGAAAAAGATGCTGTGCAGTCCGGAAAATGCTACGCCAAGTTTACATACAGAAGAAGCCGCTTGTTGTAAATAAGACCTTCGTCTCTGCAAACCAATGGATGTTGGTGCCGCTTGTTGGATTCGAACTGACAACCTACCGCTTACAAGTCTGAAAAATTATATATTTTTCTGTGTTGATTGCCATTCCTAAAATACAACTATATTGTATAAAACAACAAGTTATTAATAACTCATTATTTATTTGTGTTGATAGATATTCCGCTATTTTGATACAATTTGCCTACACAGTGCCTACACGGAAAGGTGGGCGATATGAAACGGGAAAACTTCACAGCGGCACGGGTTACAGGGTTCCAGTGCGCACCCAACAAAAAACAAAGCATTTTCTGGGATGGAAAAACGCCAGGGTTAGGGTTGCGCGTAACCGCTGCTGGTTCCAAAGCATTCATATTTGAAACCCGCCTAAACGGGCAAACCATCCGTATGACCATAGGCGACCCGCGCAACTGGACTATAGGGGATGCACAAGCCGAAGCATCACGCCTTAAGGTGATGACTGACCAAGGCATAGACCCGCGCCAAGTGATAGCCGATGCAATCGCCGCCAAGGAAACCAAAGCCGCAGCGTTGGTGATGCAGGATGCCCGCGAATCTGTAACAGTAGCCGAAGCATGGCAAGCCTATGTTACCGAACGTAGCGCCGCCAAGATAGACGGGAAGCCCGTATGGGGCGAAAAACACAAAGCGCACCATGCCTATTTTGTGCAAGCTGGTGGTGTAAAGCGTAAACGTGGAACCCGCCCCGGCGAATCGAAAAAAACCCGCCCCGGTGTATTGGTTCCACTCATGAAACTGCGCCTTTCCGCGCTTGATGCTGACGTGATGGCCGCCTGGTTAGACAAGGAAACCAAGCAAGCCCCCACAACTGCCGCCCAAGCGTTCCGCGCCTTTCGTGCCTTCCTGACATGGTGCGCCAAACATAAAACCTACAGCGCCGCCGTTCAAGCTGGCACGTGTCAGTCCGATGACGTGAAAAATAGAGTGCCTTCACCCAAAATAAAAAAGGATGACAGCCTACGCAAAGCGCAAATCAAGCCGTGGTTTGAAGCGGTGAGAAAAATTGGCAATCCAGTAATCGCGGTCTATCTGCAAGGCTTGCTATTGACCGGCGCAAGGCGTAACGAATTGGCCACGCTGCGATGGCATGATGTAGATTTTCAGTGGAAGAGTTTAACCATACGCGACAAGGTGGAAGGAGAGCGCACAATTCCGCTAACCCCCTATCTGGAACATTTAATCGCCGCCCTACCCCGGCGCAATGAGTTTGTTTTCAGTAGCCAGACTGCTGCATCGGGAAGGGTTGAAGAACCGCGCATTCAACACGTCAAGGCACTAAAAGCCGCCGCGCTTCCCGCGCTTTCCCTGCATGGTTTGCGCCGTTCCTTTGGCACGCTGTCTGAATGGGTGGAAGTGCCCGCCGGAATTGTTGCTCAGATAATGGGACATAAACCAAGCGCGATTGCTGAAAAGCATTACATACAAAGAGAACTCGACTTGTTGCACCTGTGGCACGTCAAAATTGAAACTTGGATATTAGAACAAGCCGGGGTTAAGTTTGATGCAACACAGGCAAAGCCGGGGTTACATGCGGTCAAATAACATTGACACAGTATTATTAAATAGTATCATTCTGCCATGAAGCGCAAACACCAGAAAACGCTTGAACTGATATTTCACCGCCCCATTAGCGCAAATATCCAGTGGCGAGAGATTGAGGCGTTATTGGTTGAACTGGGGGCGGAAATCAGCGAACGCGAAGGCTCGCGCGTGTTGGTACGGCTGTTTGGGGAAAGGCGCGTATTCCACCGCCCGCACCCTACACCAAACACTGACAAAGGCGCGGTTGAGAGTGTGCGTAAGTGGTTAGATGACAATGGAGTAAGGCCATGAAAAACGTGATAACGATAGAAGGGTATCAGGCTGTGGTTTCCTATGACCCAGCATTGGAAATGTTCAGGGGTGAGTTTGTCGGGCTGAACGGCGGGGCAGATTTTTACGCCAAAGACACCGATGGATTAAAACGTGAGGGCGCTATCTCTCTCAAGGTATTTCTGGATGCCTGTGTCGAAGATGGCGTAGAACCGCACAAGACCTACTCAGGCAAGTTTGTTTTGCGACTTGACCCCAAGACACACGAAGCGGCAACCGTTGCGGCTTTAGCTGATGGCAAGAGCCTGAACCAGTGGGCTGCTGAAACAATCCGGGAAGCTGCATCGGCATAACGATTAAGCCACGCCTAGGGTAGCTCCCGAACTGCTGGAACCTTTTCTTGAAGGGGGGCATTTGGAAGGAAGCGATATGAACGAACCTCTAACCTGGAACACTAGCTCGAATCCGTGGAACAGACATTGCCAAGTGATGATTGCGAACCCGTATTAGACTCCCCGCTTACTGACACCGGAAGGGGTGCGAACATGAAGAACGCAAAAGACTATATAGAAGAAACAAGCCCGAACACCCAAAAGATAACGAGCTTTGCATACTGGCTAACGTCCGAGGGGTTGGATAATCCAATTGGTGCCGCACTGTTGCGAAAACATATCACAACTGCAACCGATGAAAAATTTAAGCAAATGTATGACGGTGCGACAAAAGCCAAAGCCACCCTGCACCTTGAACAGTGGGAGCTTTGTTATATGGGGCGCTGGGGCACCCCCGAACTGGCCAAGGCTATCGTTTTATCTGATGCTGGACGTAATGAAGCATTAGCCTTGCGAGCCATTAGCATGGCACAAAACACGGGTGAGCTGCCGGAAGTATTCGCCCCAATGGAGGGCATACGATGGGCAATGGCAAGGGGATATTTGATTAATAGGAATATCTGCACATGGTGTGGAGTCGCCCCCGGCACTTACGGCCACCCAAGCAATTCGCTTTCAACTGCTGGTGCACACCACGAAGGTGGAAGCCGGGACAGTCACAACGCTGCACCTGCCGCCGCGAAGATAGAAACAAGGGTCGGAACAAATAAAAAAGTTTGGGACGATGCAAGGTTGCAGGCGCTGTGGGAAGAAAGCATCCTGCCCGGCGTAACACAAAAAAGTCTAGGTGATAAATATAGCATTTCACGCCAGCGCATTGCTGCTCTGATAAAAACAGCAAAGAACAAATTCAGCACAAACAATTCATGGCTAAATGCATCTTTAACATCACAAATTCGAACCATAAAGGGTAAACGTTACTGAATCGCTGTTGCATTGCGCCGTTGCACAACCGCCCCTGAAACCCTTGCCAGCTATGGCGCTGGCTGTTGCGCTGACGTTGCGCAATAGTTGCACTCCATACATTTCGAATCATCTTAAACACGCAGCAATGCGGAAAGGTGGTTCAACATGGAATCAATCGCAAATCAATCGTACGCATTATCCGCAACATCCGCCACGCATAACCTGCCGGTATTCCCGCCGCTGGAGCAAGTAACCCGCCCCACGGTTCCAACAAATCAAGCCGCTTATTACCTGAATAGACAGCCGCAAACCTTGCGCGCTTGGGCGTGCCTTGAAAATGGCGCACTTCGACCGCATCGCATTTGTGGCCGCCTTGCCTGGAAAGTTAGCGACATAAAATTGCTGCTAAATGGGGAGGCCACATAAATGAAAACGCCCCCCAATACCAAATTTACCGGCACAGACAATCCACGACACCTGCGCGCCATTCAAGCACTGATGACCCGCCCGCAACGGCGGGAACATCTGGATATGATTGCCGGATGCAGCAACACCCCCGAGCTTATTGCCGAACTGCGCCGCCGTGGACTGCATGTGCCATGCGAGCGCGTGCCAGACATTGACCGCGACGGACGGACTATTAAGCGCGGCGTGTATCACTTCGTTGAAAGCGACCGCCGCAAAGTAAACGCATGGATTCGCCAGCGGGATGCAGCAAGGAGCACAGCATGAACCGCGCCGTTATCCTGATAAACCGCATCGTGACAGCGGTACATCCTGACTGTCTAATATTGGCCGTGCTGCTATTCGTTTTGTTGTAGGGGTGAGCATGAAGACTGCCAAAACATCCACAAAGCATCCTTACGCTGCAATCGAGCATCGAGTGATAGACAGCCTTGCCTATGCCGACTTGTCATTCTCTGCGCGTTCTCTATTGGTGCAGATTGTTCGTCAAGTGACCGTGCCCAACAATAACGGGCACCTGCAGGCAACGTCCACTTACATGAAGCCGTTCGGTTTTAGTGTCAACACTTTGACCCGCGCCACCCAAGAGCTAATAACGCACGGTTTCATCTACAAAACAAAAAGCGGTGGCTTTCATCAAGGGGCGGCTCAATTCGCGGTTACTTGGCTATCTGTAACAAATACGCGCGGCATTTTTATGCAAGGTTTCAAGGCTTGCGCTTGGCGTGATTGGCAGCCAGAACAAAAAAAATCCCGCCCCCCAAAAGTGAGCGCGTACAGCCTCAAAAATGATGAACTGACACGGGCCACAACCCCCAAAAGTGAGGCTATCCCGCCCCCCAAAAGTGAGCATATTGAATTAGTACCAATATATACCCATTCAGCACACAAAGAATCAGCAAGAGTAACAGCAAGTATTCATTGGCTGCCACTGATTGCCGGTGGCCGGATGCAACCCATTAGAAACTACGCTTGAAAGGGAAAAAAATGAATAAACAATTTTATGACCTGACTATCGATACATTGGATGATGGCACCATCCGTCTTGAGCAACGCGACTACTGCGGTGAGTCCGCAATTCTTGACCTACACCCGGCGCAAGTTGCCTACATCGCTGACAACCTATCTGCAAACGTACGCGAACGAGTACAAACGCAACCAAATTGGGCAATGGAAAGAATCGCCACTCTTGAACGCCGTCTATGCTGGATGCGCGACCGCTTTGGTGAATGTGATGGAGAGTTGCCCCACGATATGTACGAACGATGCAGCGAAGCCAACGCATTTTATGCATGGTTGAATGCGAGCTTGGATATAGCAATGGAATTTTGCGCTGACTTCACTAATGCACAAAACAGCTCTATTGCAGATACTCAAGAAGCATCTTTGTCACCTGGTGATGGTAAATGCCCGCCAAGTACCGCCAAGCGTGCTGGTGCGCATCCTGAACGGGTGGATGATGTGCGCACCGGCGAATTATTTTCTGGGACTTGATAAAACAGGAGGGGTGCAACGATGGCAGAACAACAAAAATCAAAGCGTGGACGCTGGAAAGCTGGTGAAAGTGGAAATCCAAAGGGACGTACGCCGGGTACTGGTAAAGTGGCAAAGCTGCGCGACAGCATCGCCGCTCACTTGCCTGCAATCATCACGCAATTAGTGGCCAAGGCCAAGGAAGGCGACTCACAAGCTGCCCGTCTGTTGCTGGAACGCGTACTACCGCCAATGAAACCAATTGAACAGCCGACAATGCTTATCCTGCCGAATGATGGCTCATTGACAGCCAAAGCCGCCGCCGTCCTAACTGCCGCCGCTGCTGGTGAACTCGCACCCAGCCAAGCTGCGCAAATAATAACCGCGCTTGGTACGCTGGCAAAAATAACAGAGGTTGACGAACTGGCCGCACGCATCACGGCATTGGAGGTAATGAAAAATGGCAACGATTAAGCAGAGGCTAGATGCGCTCGAACTGGCAATCAACGCCTCCGCCTTCATCGTTCCCGAGGTGATTATTCTGGCAGATGGGCGGGTAATGTTGAATCATGGCGGGTTAATTTTACCGCCGCCAATGACAGCGGAAGAATGGGAAGAAGCGGCCATGATGCAACAAGCCGAATTATGTGGAAGGTTTGCCCATGCCAAGCCTTGACGCCCGTTTACTGGCGCTGGAGCAATACAATCGCACGTCATGCCCCGCGCTGCTGCTGTTTTATCTGTGTGAGCAAAAAGGCATACCAACACCCGAGCAAGCCGCACAGATTGCACAGGCCAACAAAAAAGGCCGTTCGGTAAAAGTGATTCGCTTCGTGTGCGCTGAAGATTCATTCCCCGGTTTTTCTGGATTACCGGGACTAGCACAGAAAACTTGAACATGGGCAGGGGGGCATTAAATCTTTACAGCCTTGTTGTTCCTAGACCGGATGGTATCTCACGCGCAAAAATTATCCCCCTTTTAAATGGAATTCAAATGGCAGGCGTAAAAGGTAAGAGCGGAGGCGCAAGAAAAGGCGCTGGAAGAAAGAAAAAGGAGCCGGTAAAAATTGAGGGTATAGAAACGACTGACCCGAAGCGGTTTTTACTGGGGGTGATGAACAATCAAAGTTTGGATGCTCGCTTGCGAATTGACGCAGCAAAGGCGCTTTTGCCGTACCTGTACCAGAGGAAAAGCGAAACCGGGAAGAAAGAAGAACAGCAGGAATCAGCCAAGAAAGCGACTTTAGGCCGGTTTGCAGCTTTCCCGCCGCCATCATTAAAAATTGTGGAGAATGATTGAAGCAAAATAACCGGTCGCACGATGCTACCGGTTTACATCCGCCATCATTAAAGGTCGTGAAAAATGAATGAAGCAATAAACATTGAAAAGAGCAATGTGCCACAAATAGCACTTTGCATAAAAACGATATGCATAAAAGCAGAGGTTTGGAGGCGGTAAAGCTGGCAATTGATGCGGCACTTCCTGCAAGTCAGAATACAAACCCCGTAGGAAGCGATTAGAGCGGTTTAAATTCAGCAGGTGATACCGATACAGCAGATGAAACACAAAAAACGATTATAGGCGCTTCTGGTAGGAATTCCGTGCAAGATGACTAGAAAACGCACAGCACATATTCAATCATTGGAAAAACTAATGATTTTGACCGTAGCGCCACAACCAAGATGTGTCAAGAAAGATTTACCGGATTTTCTTTTTGACACTTATTTAATCAATGCCATATATTCCAAAAAATCCTACATCATGCCTACATGAAGAAAAAATCGCTTAGCTAAAAATGGGGCTTGTCCTCTGGAAACCCTGTAAATATTGGTGCCGCTTGTCGGATTCGAACTGACGACCTACCGCTTACAAGGCGGTTGCTCTACCAACTGAGCTAAAGCGGCGATAAAACTATTGGTGTGTCATTCAGATGCTCTGAGTCAACTGAACCGTACATTAAAACTGGTAGGTCGTGCCAGATTCGAACTGGCGACCAACGGATTAAAAGTCCGCTGCTCTACCGGCTGAGCTAACGACCCATATCCCTAAAGAAGGGCGCATTATACGGACTTTACCCGCTCTGTCAACGCGACAGGATTCATCATCCTGTAATGCGGTAGCGTGTCGGATCTATTATTCCAGCGGTCTTGAAGCCGGCCCGGCGCAGTTGGCAAGAATCACACAAAGCACATGCACGACCATTTGAATCTGCTTGGTAGCAGGACACGGTTAGGCTGTAATCCAAACCAAGTCTCGTGCCTGATTTAACTATATCGGCCTTGGATAGATGTAGTAAAGGCGCGTGCAATGTCAAAGATTTACCCTCTACCGCTGCTTTGGTGGCGAGATTTGCCATGCTTTCGAAGGCAGCTATATATTCTGGACGGCAGTCGGGATAGCCGGAAAAATCAACTGCGTTTACCCCAATGAAGATGTCCTGCACCTGCAATACTTCCGCCCAAGCCAAGGCGAGTGACAGCATGATGGTGTTGCGCGCTGGCACATAGGTCGGTGGAATACCTGTTGTTGTTTGTTCCGGCACTGCAATGCGCTTATCTGTTAAGGCAGAACCACCAAATCCAGTCAGGTCAACGCTGATAACTCGGTGTTCAATTGCCCCCAATACTTGTGCTACACGCTCTGCTGCAGCAAGTTCAGCATAATGGCGCTGCCCATAGTCCACAGTCAACGCATAACAAATGTAGCCCTGCTGTTTTGCCATGGCCATTACAGTGGCTGAATCCAGACCGCCTGACAACAAAACTACGGCATTATTCATTTTCCCTGCTGACCGCCCCACAATAGTTTGTGCAATTGTACTTGCAGGCGCACTGTCAAGTGATCACGCAGAATCCAATCGGCCAGCACTGTAGGCGACAATTGATCTTGTGCGGGCGAAAATAATACGGTGTATTTGCCAGCCAGATTATGTTCTCGTAGCACTTGCTTGGCCCACATATAATCAGATTCATCGCATAAGACAAATTTGATTTCGTCGTGTGTATGCAACGCAGTAAGATTGCTCCATAAGTTCTTTGTCACTTCGCCTGATGCTGGAGTCTTAATATCCAGAACCTTCATCACACGCATATCGACACTAGATACATCCAGCGCCCCGCTTGTTTCCAGCGACACCTCATAACCTGCATCACACAAAGCGCTTAGCAAAGACAAGGAATTTTTCTGCGCCAGTGGCTCACCCCCGGTAACCGTAACATAGTGCGTACGATGTCCTGCTACGGCAGTGAGTATTTCCGCAATTGTCATATTATGTCCGCCGCTAAAAGCGTAAGCCGTATCACAGTATGAGCAACGTAGCGGGCAACCCGTCAGACGTACGAAGACGGTGGGAAGGCCAACGCGACTCGTTTCGCCTTGTAAGGAATAAAAAATTTCGGTGATGCGCAACTGCTCGTTGACGGAGCACGTAACCATGGAAATGTGCTCTATTTAATATTTCGACAACCGTTTCATGGCTTTATCGGTCTGGATGGCATAACTGCTTCAATTTTTTCAAAACGACGCAAGCGAGTATCTAAATCAATATAAGAATCTCTCTGTCGTTTTTCTGTTTCTTGCAGGCTATGCGCCTGCATCTCGTCCTGTCCACGCAACCTGCGCAATTCATCTTTCTGAGTCTCGAGTTGTGCTTGAAGATCAAGTATTTCACGAGTTTGCTGCTTACGAATTTCAATCTGCTGTTTTATAGTATCAGCTTGCTGTTTGATTGTTTCAGTTTGTTGCTTGCCGCTACCCTCCAGATTGAAAACCCGCTCTTTTAGTTGCCGGATTTGATTATGTGCCTCTTCATCGGTAAAAAAGGCAGCATGTGCAGAAGATGTTGCAATGGCACTCCATCCAGCAAAGAGTAAAACGTAAAGTTTCATACCGATCTACTTCGAGGGGTAATTTAAATCAGTACGGCGATTTTGAGCCCAGGATGACTCGTCATGCGTTTTATCTTTAGGTTTTTCTTCACCATAGCTGATTGACTCAATCTGGCCTTCTTTGGCGCCTCCCATTAGCAACCTCTTTTTTACTCCATCGGCACGACGCTGCCCCAAAGCCAAATTGTATTCGCTGCTGCCGCGCTCATCCGAATTTCCTTCAAGACGCACTGTACGGCTTGGATGTTCAGCTAAGTATTCAGCATGTGCTTGCACAATGGGTTTATCTTGCTCTGATATGGTATCTACATCGGTTGGATAATAAATAACACGCTTAGCCAATAAGCTGTTCGGATTATTAAAGGGGTCATTTACTCCTGATTCAGCAGAACCAGAACCAGAACCAGAACCAGAACCAGAACCAGAACCAGAACCAGAACCAGGATAAATTGTCACACCGGAGGCACTTGTAAGCGGGTGATCGCCGGCAGTTACTGATGAATCAGGAAGAGAGGTTGCATCCATGGATGCATCATTGATTCCATCTTTTTTTATACCCGCTCCAGGAGGTTTGGCGCAAGCAACTAGAAAATGTATTAGTAATACGCCTAGTACTAATTTTTTAAGAATTTTCATTGTATTCATAATATCAGCTCTCGCAAAGTTACTACTTCTAAAAAGTCCTAACGTTAGCCGCATACATCTATGATTTTCAGGACATCGCTTATTAATTCTGTTGCCGCTAACATATGGTTATTCTCACATGTAAATTGACAAAATACCAAAGAATAGGCGACTTATTGCGAAATATCGGACAAGGACGCACTTACTTGAGGGTGTCGAGACGTTTCTTGGCCTGATCAGCTACTTTGCTTCCGGGGTATTTAACGATTATTTGGTTGAGTGTTTTCTTGGCATTAACTATGGCCTTTAGTTGATGCTGACTATCAGCAATACTTAGCATAGCGTCTGGCACATTGGGATTGGACGAATATTTGTTCACTAACAGCTGATAACTGTCCAATGCACTCTTATAATCTTTTAATGCAAAATAAGTATTACCCATTTCATAGTGGATATTAGCCACGTGTTTCGATTCAGGATATTTTTTTATAAATTCTTGGAAAGCATTAATAGCAGTCTGATAATTACCGGTTTTAACATAACCATGTGCTAACTCATAAGCACGATTTTCCATGTTGATCGTGTCTGATTCCAAGGCATTTCCATTAGTCTTGATAGACGAAGATGATGGAGATACATTTCCAGTCACTTTGGTAGACTGAGAAACAGATGGCACTGCTGATGTCCCAGCAACTATCGATTCAAAATGACGCAGGCTGGCATCCATATCAATATAGAAATCTTTCTGCCGTTTCTCCGCATCCTGCAAATTACGCAAGAGATCTTCATTCTGGCTGCGCAACCTGCGTAACTCAGTATTTTGAGCGTCATCAATCTTCGTTTGCAGATCAAGCATTGAATTAGTCTGTTGCTTGTTGGCTTCTGCCTGTCGCTGTTTCGATTCTTGCAAGTTGTGCAGTAAATCTTCATTCTGACTACCCAACTTGTGTAATTCTATGTTCAGTGAATCAACCTGCGTTTGCAACTTGTGTATTGAATTGGTTTGTTGCTTGCTAATTTCTGCGTGCCGCCTCTCCACTTCCTGCATGTTATGCAACAACTCTTCATTTTTATCTCGTAACATGTTTGCTTCATCATCTTGGGTTCCAATCTTTTTTTTCAGATCAAAAACAGCTACCGTTTCAACATGGCGCAAGCGGTTATTTAAATCACTGTTGAAACTTTTCTGTTTTTTTTCTATTTCCTGCAAATTGTGCATCAGTTCTTCATTCTGACTGCGTAACTCTGCGTTCTGTGCCTCAATATTTCCTTGGAAATCATGTATGGAACTGATTTGTTGCTTATTAGTCCCTGCCTGCCGCTTTTCCAGATCCTGCAAGCTACGTGTTAATATTTCTTCGTTGTGACTGCGTAACTTAGATAACTCTTCGTTCAAAACCTGAATCTGCTTTTGTAGTTCAAGCGGAGATACTGTTTCAAAATGGCGCATGCGAGTATCCAGATCGGTATAAACGTCTTTCTGACGTTGATTCGCATCCTGTAATCTGTGATCCAAATCTTCGTTGAGGCCTTGCAACTTACGGAATTCTGCGTTTTGAGCGTCGATCTGTACTTGGAGATCCAGCATAGCTTGGGTTTGTTGCTTGCTACTTTCTTCCAGCTGAGCGGTGCTTATCTTAAACTCGGCTTGCTGCTGATCGATAACAGAATTAATTTGTTGCTTGCTGATTTCCTCCAGCTGGGAAATACGAATTTTGAATTGGGATTGCTGCTGCTCAAGCATGGTATTAACTTGTTGCTTGCCATGTTCTTCGAGATTTGATATGCGCTCATTGAGCTGTGTTTGCTGGCCAAGTAAAGAATTAGCTTGCTGCTTAGAGGTTTCTTCTAGATGAAGAATACGCTCATTGAGCTGTGTTTGTTGACTAAGAGAAGAGTTGATTTGCTGTTTACTGGCTTCAATTTGTTGCTTGCCCGTTTCCTCAAGATGGGAAATACGCTCACTAAGTTGTGTTTGCTGACCGACAAGAGAAGCAGCTTGTTGTTTGTGTATTTCGATTTGTTTTTGGCTGGTTTCAGCTTGTTGTTTACCCCTTTCTTCTATCTGAGAAATATGCGCTTTCAGCTGCGTCTGCTGATCTAGCATCGTACTAAAATGTCGTTTCAAGATCTCAAGCTGTTTTATAGTTTCGATCTGTTGTTTACTGCTTTCTTCTAATTGAGAAATGCGCACCTTTACTTGTGTTTGTTGATCTAATACAGAACTATCCTGTTTTTTATTAGCTTCCGCTTGCCGCTTCTCAATATCCTGTAAGTTGTGAACACGCTCTTCATTTTGCCCATGTAACTTACGTAATTCCGTTTTTTGTATTTCGATCTGTGTTTGCAGCTCATTAAACAATTGGAATTGTTGCTTGATAGTTTCAGCTTGCTGTTTGCCAGTATCTTCCAGAGTGATCAGGCGCTCCCTTAGTTGTCGGATCTGATTGTGTGCCTCATCATCACTAAATAGTGCAGCTTGAGCTTGCCCTATAACAATACACAATCCTGCAAACAGCAAGGTTTGAAACGTCATACCTGATTTACTTGGCGTTATAGTTTAAGTCGGTGCGACGATTTTGTGACCAAGCAGCTTCATTATGTGCAGTAGACATCGGCTTTTCTTCACCGTAACTAGTTGTCTCAATTTGGCCTTCTTTAACACCGCCTACTAACAACATCTTCTTTACACTATCGGCACGACGTTGACCCAAGGCTAAATTGTACTCACTACTTCCTCGTTCATCGGCATGCCCTTCCAGACGCACTGATCGATTTTGATGTTCAGCTAAATACTTGGCATGAGCTTGTACAGTGCGCTTATCCTGCTCCGGTACGGCATCAATATCGTTTGGGTAAAAGATACTACGCTTAGCTAGCAAGCTACCCGGGATATTGAGAGAATCTTCAGCAGTGGTCGCTTCCCGCGCTACAGCCGCCTTGGCAGCATCCCGAGCAGCATTCGCCTTAGCTGCATTCTGTGCAGCAGATGCATTAGCCGCTTCTCGTGCTGCTGCCATATCAACCGCAGCCTGTGCAGCAGACGCTTTAGCTGCTTCAAGTTCGGCCGTCACTTTGGCGGTGTTAGCCGTTTCCCGTACAGTGGCTGCATTAGCTGCTTCTCGTGCTGCAGCCGCATCGGCAGCGGCCTGTGCGGCAGACGCCTTGGCTGCTTCAAGTTCTGCAGCAACTTTGGCTGCGTTAGCCGCTTCTCGTGCAGTGGCAGCACTAGCTGCTTCTCGAGCTGCTGCTGCATCAGCAGCAGCTTGCGCCGCTGCCGCCTTGGCTGCTTCAAGTTCTTCTGCAGCCTTGGCGGTATTAGCTGCTTCCCGCGCAGCGGCTGCACTAGCTGCTTCTCGAGCTGCTGCTGCATCAGCAGCAGCCTGCGCCGCCGCTGCTTTGGCAGCTTCCAGTGCAGTATTTTGCACCTCAGCAGCCTGCGCCGCTGCTAACATTGCGGCTTCTTCAGCTGCTGCCTTTGCAGCCGCTGCTTTGGCAGCTTCCAGTGCAGTATTTTGCACCTCAGCAGCGCGAGCCTCTGCTAATGCGGCTTCTTCAGCTGCTGCCTTTGCAGCCGCTGCTTTGGCAGCTTCCAGTTCAGCATTTTTAACCTCGGCAGCGCGAGCCTCTGCTAATGCAGCCTCTTCAGCTGCCGCTTTTGCAGCAACTACTTTGGCAGCTTCTAGTTCAGCATTTTTAACCTCGGCAACACGAGCCTCTGCTAATGCGGCCTCTTCAACCGCCGCCTTTGCTGCTGTCTCATCAGCCGCCCCGTTAGAACTAGAAGCTGAACTAGAAGTTTGAGACGTATTGTTTGGATCATTCAAGTTGTTTGGATCATTCAAGCCATCAACCGCCACGGATGCACCAGGAGCAGAATCCACCGCTGCTGATTGAGGTGCATTTGCCCGCCCTCTTTTTTTGAGGTCACCCACAGGCGGCTCGTCATTGGCACAAGCAGCTAATAGGCTCGTCAACAATACTCCAATCACTATGTTTTTCATCCCCGATTCCTTATCCCTAATTAAATAATATTACTGCTTCAAAAAAGGCCCCCAAGTCGGCTCACGAACATCGCCTACCTGAGAGGACAACTTTTGCTTAACCCTGCCATCGCTGGAAACGATTGCCAGTATACCACGGCCCTGCGCCTCAGTTGCAAACAGGATCAGCTTTCCATTAGGTGAAAAACTTGGCCGTTTTTCCCACCCGCCTTCAGTCAACAGCTGCATCTGCCTAGTCTGAAAATCCTGAATGGCGATATTAAATCGCCCATTACTTTGATGTGCAAAAACAAAACTTTTGCCATCTGGGCTATATCGTGGGGAGAAATTATTGCCACCCTCAAAAGTTAACCGTTCAGCAGCCTTTCCCTCTACTGGCATCCTGTAAATTTGCGCACTGCCTCCGCGATCAGATGTAAATAACAGGTATTGTCCATCTGGAGAAAAATTAGGTTCTGTATCGATCGCACCGCTAAACGTAAGGCGTCGCAAATCAGTGCCATCCGAACGAATTAGATATATTTGCGGACTACCATCTCGTGTCAGCACAACAGCGAGGTGTTTGCCATCCGGTGCCCATACTGGGGCACTATTACTCCCACGAGCATTAGAAAGCACCGTTCGTTGATTCGTTACTAACGACTGTACATATACAACCGCATGGCCTTGCTCTAATGTCACATAAGTAAGCTGGCTGCCATCCGGCGACCATGCTGGCGACATAATAGGCTCGTTGATCGATAGAACAACTCGATCGTTATAACCATCGCTATCCGCTACCACCAGACGATTATTTTTACCTTGCCGATTTACATATGCAATACGCGTGCTGAATACCCCAGGATTGCCGGTGAGTTTTTCATATATCAGGTCGGCAATGCGATGACCAATGGCGCGCATTTGATCACCTTTGGCAGTTACGGCTTGACCAAATAACTCGGTTTGCTTGACTGCATCGAGCAAGCGGAATTTGACCGTAACCCGACCATCTTGCTGTGTCTCCACACTGCCAATGGCTAAAGCTTCCACGCCACGCCAATCGGCATATGCAACTTCGGATGGCTCATGTGGTGTTTTGCTTGTCGGGTTAACCAACCGAAACAATCCACTGCGCTTTAAATCAAGGGATACTATTTCAGTAATGCTCTGAGCAAGTTTGTCTTCGTTGGCAAATGGCACGACGGCTACCGGAATCTGGCGCTCTCCCGCCCCTACAATATCGATGGTCAGGGCAGCGCGAGCGGGTAGAGCGGCACAAAGCAAAACCAGCAAAATCCAATAACGTAACATATACACTCCTCTCATAAACTATTCCTTTGGACTAAATTTGAGATGCAATTCACGAAAATTGTTGAATAGCGCTGCATCTGGCGGCAAGGGCAACGGTTCCGCTTTCTTAATGGCGCGTTCCACAGCGCTGTCGTACGCCGCGTTCCCACTCGGTTTGACCAATATTGCATTCAATACCATACCTCCGGGTAGCAAGGTCACGTCAAATTCTGCACGTGCATTATACGGTATATCCGGTAGCATCACGATATTGCGGCGTATTTTGGCAATAATCTTGGCCTTATATTCAGACACCTCTTTACCTATGGCTGCTGCTTGTGCAGCACGCATGCGCTCTTGCTCAGCCTGTGCTTTTTGCTCAGCGCGCACGCGCTCCTGTTCAACTTTCGCTCTTTGTTCGGCTTGTGCTTTTTGCTCAGCCAGCTCTTTTTGTTCTGCTAGCAGCTTTTGTTCGGCACGCGCCCTCTGTTTTGCTCGCTCTTTTTCCTCGGCCTGCTCTTTCTTTTCAGCTAGGGCTTTCTGTTTCGCCTGCATCTTTCGTTCGATTTCAGCTTTTTGTTCGATTTCAGCTTTTCGTTCGGCCTCAGCTTTTTGTTCTATTTCAGCTTTTTGTTCGGCTTCAGCTTTTTGTTCTATTTCAGCCTTTCGTTCGGCCTCGGCTTTTCGTTCCGCCTGTGCCTTTTGTTTAGCCAAGGCTCTCTGCTCGGCCTGAGCTTTTTGCTCCGCTTCAATCTTCTGTTCTGCTTCAATCTTATGTTCAGCTTGGGCTTTCAATTTAGATTGAGCATCCGTCTTTTCAATTTGACGCTTCGTTTCAGACTTTACCGCTTCTTGAAATTTTTCCTGTAACCGTTTTTTTTCAGCCAATTCGAAATCGGCTTTAAGTGAAGCTGCAGATTTTATCGGCTCAATTACTTTAGATGGCTCGGCTTTCTCTAATTCAGCTTTAAGGTTGCGACGTATTTTGGCAACAATATTCGCTTGTTCGGCACGAGCTCGTTCATTTTCAGCGCGCACTTTCTGTTCTTCAATTATTTTTTGCTCAGCTTGCGCTCTCTGCTCTGCTAATATTTTTTGCTCAGTCTGTATCTTCAACTTTTCCTGTCTCTTTTGCTCAGCCTGTACATTTACTTTTTCTACTTGCTGCTTAGGCTCCGTCTTTATCGGCTTGGATTTTTCCTGCGGCCTTTTTTTCTCAGATAACGTTATATCAGCCTTGGGTGGTGCCACAGGCTTATTCAACTTGGGGTGCTCAATCGGTGGTTTAGAAGGTTCAACTTTAACTGGTAATGGAGCTGTCTCTATTCCAGGTAAGCTATCCCAAATATCCACCACCATGCCCTGTGGGGGCTCGGCCTTCCAGCTGGCACCAAAATATAACAGTACGAAAAATGCACAATGAACAGCCAGTGCCAATGCCCCAGCACGAAGCTTATAGGGTTTGGCGTGCACGATCGTGCTCATCGCCCCGTGGTTTGCGCCAACAGACCAACTTTCTTAATCTGTTGCCGTTGCAACACGTCCATAATACTGATCACTTCTTCATAGCGCACATTTTTGTCGGCTGAAATTACAACGGGCTGATCCGCGTTCTGTGCTTGTTTTTGCTTAAGAAGTTCAATTAATTCTTCGCGTGTAACGCTCTGTTCCTGACTCTTTTTGCTTCGATCATTTAACGCCAGCGTGGTGTCTTTTTTGATAATTACTTCTAATGGTGCAACAGGTGGTGCGAGAGATTTACCCACGCTGGGCAGATCAATTTGCCCAGGGTTCATCAGTGGTGCCGTAATCATAAATATGACTAGCAATACCAACATCACGTCGATGTAGGGCACGACATTAATGTCACTCATTGGACGCATAGCAGAACGGCGGGGAGTCATGGTTGACGTTGCAGTACGTTAGAGAATTCTTCCATAAAAATTTCAAAACGTGATGCCAAGCGCGTAATATCATGCGAGTAACGATTGTAAGCAACTACGGCAGGAATAGCGGCAAACAAACCCATCGCAGTGGCTATTAACGCCTCGGCTATGCCGGGTGCCACATGTGCCAATGTGGCTTGGCCAACATTGGCCAACCCGCGGAATGCATTCATAATTCCCCACACTGTGCCGAATAATCCAACATAAGGACTCACCGAGCCAACTGTAGCTAGAAAGGCTAAGTGCGATTCAAGCGTATCCATTTCGCGCTGATAAGTGGCGCGCATGGCACGACGCGTACCATCCATCACCGCATTATTATCCATCCCATGTTTCTTTTTAAGCTTAAGAAACTCGGTAAAGCCAGCCGCAAAAATTCGTCCCATACTGCCCGAATCGCCACGCATTACGGAAGTATTTTGATACAACCTGTTAAGGTCATCATTATTCCAGAATGATTCTTCAAATTCCTCACTTTGCCTCACCGCCTGTCTGACAGTAAACATTTTAAGAAAAATGAACCACCATGACATCAATGAAACCAGTAACAATAAACCCATTACCAATTGAACAAGTGCGCTGGCGTTCTGAATTAAATGGATAAACGATAAATTCTGTGTTACATCCATATTCACAATATCCTTTAGTTTTTCCATTGCTTTCGCAATGCTTCCGGAACACTCACCGGCTTGAAATTATCCATTGTCACGCATACAAGATGTATTTCCGCTTTGACCAGTACATCCTCGCCGCGCAGCACCTGTTGACACAAGGTCACACGACTACGCCCGACATCCTTCAGTTGCGCGCTGATAGTCAGTAAATCATCAAGCAAAGCGGGTTTGAGATAATCCAGTCTTAGTGAACGAACCACAAATACCATACCGAATTCGCTCATTAACTCCTTATTACTGTAGCCATAACATTCCCGTAACCACTCAGTCCGCGCGCGCTCTAAAAAGTTCACATAGCTGCCATGATATACCACCCCTCCTGCATCGGTGTCTTGGAAAAACACCCGTACTGGTAATGAAAAACTTGATTTACGGGCTGAATGAAGCATATTTATTTAATTATTTTAAGAATTTTTGTTACCAAGAACCTAACGCACCTATAACTGAACAGTGCCATTCATATCGTTAGCCACATATTTCTATATTAACAAGGCATCCGTTGAACCGACAACCCCTCTTAACTCCATTGTACTAATGAATCCCAAAATCGAATTGTACTAATGAATCCCAAAATCGACTTGCAAATCGCAAAGTTTTGTTCAAATGAAAAACAAGAAGACTAATCGAATCTATAGTGAATTCATCACTTTGACGATGGGTTTTGTAGATGTACCTTGAAACTAGGTCGCCATTTTAAGCAGGTCGCGCTCCATTCTGATTTGGGTCGATTCGTGTTTGGTATTTGACATAAGCGTCAAATTTTATTTTCTAATCAGTTGATAATTAACTGAATAACATTATTTTTAGAGTGGAAGGTACGGCAATATAAGGGGTATGCAGCAGCAATTTATGGCTAACAATTAGGGTATGCTTGCTCTTTAATTTCAGGTATCCATGGAGCGTTTATATTTCTGATTTATAATTGATTGCTCATCATGTGTAAAATTGCAAACGTTGGTTTATAACTCCACTTCTCGTGCGCCAATGAATAAAAATCGTCCTATACATATTGACTTGCGCTTGATCAAATTGCCCTTGCCAGGCTTGGTATCTATTTTGCATCGTGTCAGCGGATTGTTACTGTTTTTAACCTTGCCGTTGTTTTTGAAGATGCTGCAGTACAGCTTATTTTCTATTGAGACATATACTCAATTGGTCGCTACGCTACGACATCCCTTAAGTAGATTAATTTTGATTGGTCTGTTGTGGGCATTTTTACACCATCTTTGTGCTGGAATACGCTATCTTGCGGTTGATATGCATATTGGCGTTGGACTGACGCAGGCGCGTGCTAGCAGTAAGTTGGTGTTGTTTGTGAGTTTGGGTCTAACCTTACTGATAGGAGTGTGGATATGGTAGATCGTATCGTAACCGGCGCGCATTATGGATTGCGGGATTGGTTGATGCAGCGTGTTACCGCTGTTTTGATGGTGGCCTATACGCTCTTCATTGCGGGCTATGTGCTGCTGCATTCCCGCTTTGTAAGCGATACCTGGATCGGACTTGATTACAATACTTGGACAGAATTGTTTTCGAACTTGGTGATGCGTTCGTTCTCATTACTGTTTCTATTTGCTGTTTTTTTTCATGCATGGATTGGCGTGCGTGACATTGTCATGGATTATGTCAAGTCGGCAAGAATCCGCCTTGCTATATATGTACTGGTGATCATGGCGCTGCTGCTGTATTCGATCTGGGCAGTACAAATTTTGTGGGGAATGTGATGGCAGTGGCGAAACGCACATTTGACGTGGTAATCGTGGGGGCGGGTGGCGCGGGGATGCGTGCGGCTTTGGCATTGTCTGAGGCCGGTTTGAAGGTGGCAGTATTGTCCAAGGTCTTTCCTACTCGCTCGCACACCGTTGCGGCGCAAGGCGGTATTGCGGCATCGTTGGGTAATATCAACGAGGATAATTGGCATTGGCATATGTACGACACGGTGAAAGGTTCGGATTATCTGGGTGACCAAGATGCCATTGAATTTATGTGTCGCGCGGCACCGGAAGTGGTGTATGAGCTGGAACACTTTGGTATGCCGTTTGATCGTTTGGAAAATGGCAAGATTTATCAGCGCTCATTCGGCGGTCACATGCAAGGTTATGGCAAGACGCCGGTGCAGCGGGCCTGTGCCGCTGCGGATCGTACTGGTCATGCCTTGTTGCATACGTTGTATCAAAAAAATATGCAGAGTAATACCATTTTTTTTGTGGAGTGGATGGCTCTGGATTTAATTCGCGACGAAGATGGAGATGTTCTCGGCGTGGTGGCAATGGAAATTGAAACCAGTGAAGTAATGGTTTTGCAGGCGCGCGCCACGCTGTTTGCTACCGGAGGCGCGGCGCGCATTTTTCAGGCCAGTACCAATGCTTATATTAATACCGGCGATGGTCTGGGTATGGCAGCTCGTGCCGGGATCCCGCTGGAGGACATGGAGTTTTTCCAGTTTCATCCGACAGGTGTGTACGGTGCGGGCGTGCTGATTTCAGAGGGTGTGCGCGGTGAGGGCGGCTATCTTATAAATAAAGATGGTGAGCGCTTTATGTTGCGCTATGCGCCCAACGCTCAAGACCTTGCCAGTCGCGACGTAGTGTCGCGGGCTATTGCTACTGAGATCAAGGAAGGGCGCGGTTGTGGTAAGCATGGGGATCACGTTTTATTGAAAGTGGATCACATCGGTGATGCGGTCATCCGTCAACGCCTGCCCGGTATTCGTGAGATTTCCCTAAAGTTCGCGCATGTTGATCCGGCTTTGAATCCCATTCCGGTGGTACCTACCGCGCACTATATGATGGGCGGTATTCCCACTAATTATCATGGACAAGTGGTTGCTCCTTATAAAACAGGGCCAGAAGAAGTGGTACAGGGGTTTTATGCGGTGGGTGAATGCGCTTGCGTGTCGGTACATGGCGCTAACCGACTGGGCTGTAATTCATTGCTTGATCTGTTGGTGTTTGGGCGTGAGGTGGCGCGGCAGATTATAGAGGACTTACAGCGTAACCCGCATCCAAAACCATTGCCGCACGATGCTACAGAGCGTCCGCTGGCACGTCTTGCAAGGTTGAAATCCCAAAAAAATGGTGAGAGTGTGGCCGAAGTGGGGGCAGAAATGCGGCGCGTGATGCAGAGCCATTGTGGTGTATTTCGGTTTCCTGATCTGCTCACTCAAGGCGTGGAAAAAATTCGTGCAGTGGCCGAGCGTGTTAAAAATACCATGATTAATGATCAAAGTAAGGTATTCAATACGGCATGCGTGGAGGCATTGGAACTCGATAATTTAATCGAAGTGGCGCAAGCCACTATGGTTTCTGCCGCGGCGAGACAAGAAAGTCGCGGTGGTCACGCGCGTGATGATTTTCCGGAACGCGACGATGACCATTGGCTGAGGCATTCACTATATTTCAGCGAAGGGCAAAAATTGGACTACAAGCCGGTTCGGCTGAAGCCATTGAGTGTGGAATCATTTCCGCTTAAGGCGCGAGTGTACTAATCAGGGGATTAAAACGTGTCTGCAGCGGATTTTAAAACGGAAAATAATACTTACCGCAAATTGATCAGTGGTGGCTTGAGTTACCGCATACCTTATTTTCAGCCGGACTATAATTGGACAGAAGACGAATGGGGAGATTTGTGGGCGGATATTATGGGGGTTGTTCAGGCTGACGGCGAATCCGTGCACTATATGGGCCGCCTTGTATTGCAATCGAAAGATAACAAAACATTTGATGTGATTGAAGGGCAGCAGCGTTTGACGACCCTTGTGCTGATAATGTTAGCAGCGCTCAAGAATTTAGCGCGATTGATCGCAGAAAAAAATAATCCGGAAAGTAATCAGAGACGAATGGATCAAATTCGTCAAACCTATATTACGTATCTTGATCCTGTAACGTTGGTGTCGCGAACTAAACTTACGCTTAATCGTAATAACGATGTCTATTTTCAAAATTACTTGATTCCGTTAGATCAGTTTTTCCAGAGCGGCTGTAGGGAATCAGAACGCAGGCTGTGTAAAGCATTTGAATGGTTTGCGATGAAAATGAGTGAATATACAAAAATAGCTGGCGGGGACGAGGGAGTAACGTTGGCCAGTTTGGTAGAGTCAATCAGTGATAGGCTATTTTTTACTGTGATTAGTGTAACTGATAAGCTTAATGCCTATAAAGTGTTTGATACATTCAATGCGCGCGGTTTAAGTCTATCTTCAGCGGATTTGTTGAGGAATCATCTTTTTTCTGTGCTGTATGATGATAAAGATCATCTTCATGAAATGGAGGTATTGGAAGATCGTTGGGAAGCAATGGTCATTTGCTTGGGTAGCGAGAATTTCTCCGATTTTTTGCTAGTACACTGGATTAGCCGCCATGCTTTTGTCAGACAGTCCGAACTTTTCAGAACCATACGTTTTAGCGTCACTAGCCGTGAGGAAGTTTTCAAACTGTTGCAAGGTATGGAAGAGGATATTAATAGTTATCTGGCACTTACCCAAGTGGAATCATCACGATGGCCTGTAAATCATAAGGAGTATATTCGCGACTTGCACTTACTTAGAGTACGTCACTCTTTCCCATTGCTTGTGGCAGCACATCGAATGCTATCGGTCAATGATTTCGAGCGTGTGTTACGTAACTGTATAGCGATTTCCTTTCGTTACATTGTAATTGGCAGCCAACCAACGAACCAACAAGAGAATATTTATTATTCAGTGGCACAGAAAGTTTCACGTGGTGATATTAGTACTGCAACGCTTGTACTAGAGGCGATGCAATTTGTTTACCCTAGCGATGATGAATTTCGTAGTGCTTTTTCTGATAAAAAAATTAGCGCTACTACGTCCCGCTGTATAAGCTGGAAAAACAGATACCAGGAAATGGTTACAATTTTGAAAGTGCTAGCTTTGACATGAATTTTTTGTCATGAAATCAAATTGATATAAATTATCATCTTGTCCGGCTGCCAGTGCTGGGGCTTGATTAGTCTTGTCGAAGTGGTGCAAG
Source organism: Candidatus Nitrotoga sp. HW29 (assembly GCF_924101635.2). Taxonomy (GTDB): domain Bacteria; phylum Pseudomonadota; class Gammaproteobacteria; order Burkholderiales; family Gallionellaceae; genus Nitrotoga. The sequence continues at coordinate 98,037 of NZ_CAKMAA020000006.1, forward strand.
CCGCTATGGCCTTCGCTATTGTGTGAAAAGTTTTTTTGTCATATGCAAGACAACTATTTGCTGTTCGGCTAGTGACTCAAGCATTCAATATAATTCAGTTAAAAAATGAAAGCGTGACAGCGTAGTTATCTACTGGGACGCTATTCAAAAATAGGCGGTGAACCTGTAATTATTTTGAGGTCTCTGGTTGGCAAGTGCAAAGACGGCACAGACAGATTATTCGAAGCGATTAGCAGAGGAATAAACCATGAAGTTTAAAATTTACCGGTATAACCCAGAAACCGATGAACAGCCGTATATGCGCAATTATGAGCTGGACATAGAGGCGGGCGACATGATGTTGCTGGATGCACTGCTTCTTATCAGGGAGCAAGACGATAGTCTAAGCTTGCGTAAATCTTGTCGTGAAGGAGTGTGTGGCTCGGATGCAATGAATATAAATGGGCGCAATGGCTTGGCTTGCATCACACAGCTATCCAGTTTGAAACAACCAATCGAGTTGCGTCCATTGCCCGGTCTGCCAGTGATACGTGACCTGATCGTAGATATGACGCAGTTTTTCAAGCAGTACCATTCGATCAAGCCTTATTTGGTGAATAACGATCCGCCGCTAGAAACTGAACGCTTACAGTCGCCAGCACAGCGAGCGGAGTTGGATGGTTTGTATGAATGTATCTTGTGCGCTTGTTGTACGACTGCTTGCCCGTCTTTTTGGTGGAATCCGGATAAGTTTGTAGGGCCTGCGGGTTTGTTGCAAGCCTATCGTTTTATCATTGATAGTCGCGATCAGGCAACGAGCGAGCGACTGGATAATCTGGAAGATCCGTACCGACTGTTCCGATGTCACACTATTATGAATTGTGTGGATGTATGTCCCAAGGGTTTGAATCCCACGGCAGCCATAGGGAAAATTAAAGCGCTGATGGTGAAGCGCACAGTATGAAAGAATTGGAACGTGTGCGTTGGCGTTGCCGGCGCGGTTTGTTGGAACTTGACATCGTGCTGGGCCGATTCGTCGAGCAGCATTATGCAAGTTTGAATAAGGCGCAACGGGCTGCATTTGATAGATTGCTAGATATGCCCGATCCGACTCTCTGGGATATGATTACCAACACGCGGCTTTCGCCGGTGCAAAGTGAACGGTGTGCGGTGCTAGAATTACTTCAAGCGGTTTGAACTTTAGCAGTGTGATCTGCTTTACATTGAAGATGTGAGAACAGGAGGAGGTGTAATGAAAGAAAATCGCGTTGCAACATTGATGCTGGATGATGGTCGTAGTATTGAGCTGCCCATACTGTCTGGCACTCTGGGTCCTGATGTGATCGACATTCGCGGATTAAGTAAGCTCGGTATGTTTACTTATGATCCGGCTTTCGTTTCCACTGCCAGTTGCTCTTCCAGTATCACATTTATTGATGGCGATGCCGGGTTATTGTATTACCGTGGTTATCCCATCGAAGAACTGGCGGAAAAGTCAGATTTTCTGGAAGTGTGCTACTTGCTGTTGCACGGTGAATTACCGAATGCAGCACAGAAAATCGGGTTCAAGAGAAAGGTTATGCAGCACACGATGGTGCATGATCAGCTTGCCCGTTTTTTTAACGGTTTTCGCCGCGACGCTCATCCGATGGCAGTAATGGTTGGGGTGGTGGGTGCGCTGTCGGCTTTTTATCATGATTCGCTAGATATTAATATCCCGGAACATCGCGAAATATCGGCTTTACGCCTGTTGGCCAAAGTGCCGACCATCGCCGCCATGACCTACAAATACTACACCGGCTTTCCGTTCATGTTTCCTAAAAATGAATTTCGCTACGTGGAAAACTTCATGTATATGATGTTTGCCACTCCGGCAGAAGACTATGTGCCGAATCAGAAGCTGGTGCGTGCGCTGGAGCGAATTTTAATATTGCACGCTGATCACGAACAGAATGCCTCGACTTCGACTGTGCGACTGGCGGGTTCCAGCGGAGCAAATCCATTTGCTTGCGTATCTTCCGGCATAGCAGCATTGTGGGGGCCAGCGCACGGCGGTGCGAATGAGGCAGTGTTGAAGATGTTGGAAGAGATTGGTGATGTGTCGCGTGTGGATGATTTTATAAAGGGTGTGAAGGACAAAAAATACCGTTTGATGGGCTTTGGTCACCGGGTATACAAAAATATGGATCCGCGTGCAAAAGTGATGCGCGCTACGTGTTATGAGGTGCTTAAAGAGCTAAAGTTGGAGAAGGATCCTCTATTTCTAATGGCGCTGGAACTGGAACAGATAGCGTTGCGGGACGAATACTTCATAGAGCGTAAGCTGTATCCTAATGTGGATTTTTATTCTGGTATTGTGCTGCGTGCGTTGGGTATCCCCAGTAATATGTTCACGGTTATCTTTGCTGTGGCACGCACGATAGGTTGGGTGTCGCAGTGGAATGAGATGATTGCTGACAGTGAGCGTAAGATCGGTCGTCCACGTCAGTTGTATGAGGGTGCGACACAGCGGGATTTTATACCGCTTGCCCAGCGCTAAAATCGGATTGCAAAAATTCACGCATGGAAAAATAGAAGCTGGAGGATGTGCATGCGCTTCGGTGTTATATCAGATTGAATATATTTGGCATCCAAATGTGGAAGTTTGATGAAGCAATGAAGCGCAAAGGTATGGCGATATAAACAGATGAGTAATAATATTATGACGTCGGTAATGCAAGCCATGCTAGGCAACTCTATGCTGTTTGGTGCCAATGCGCCGTACATTGAAGGTCTGTATGAGGCGTATTTGAGCGAGCCAGATTTGATTTCGGATGAGTGGCGCGCCTACTTTGATGCCCTGCAAAACACGCCGAGCTCAGTGCTGCATGATTTTCCGCATAGCCCGGTGGTGCGTGCTTTTGCTACCTTGCCGTTAAGTGGTGCGCAAGGCGCAATGCTAGAAGCTGATATGGCGCGCAAGCAGGTGGCAGTACTACAAATTATCAATGCTCATCGTTTCCTCGGGGTGTATCGTGCCAGCCTTGACCCGCTTAACCGGCATCCCAAGCCTGAAGTACCCGAACTGGACCCAGCCTTTTATGGGCTTACGGAGGCGGATTTGGAGGTCACATTCGAGACGGGATCTCTGGTGGGATCGCCACGCATGACGTTGCGAGAAATTCTGCAATTGGTGCGCCAGACTTATTGCGGCAGCATAGGTTCGGAGTATATGTATATTAATGATGTTGTGCAGAAGCGCTGGTTTCAAAATCGTCTGGAGAGTGTGCGTGGTCAGTCAAATTACAGTGCTGATATGCAGCATCGTATTCTGGAGCGATTGACTGCTGCGGAGACATTGGAGCGCTATCTGCATACCAAGTATGTCGGTCAGAAGCGTTTTTCGCTGGAGGGGGGGGAATCGCTTATTCCGATGCTCGAACATTTGTTGCAACGTGCAGGCGAGCAGGGAGTGCGCGAGACAGTTATCGGCATGGCGCATCGTGGGCGCTTGAATGTGGTAGTAAACACGTTAGGCAAGCTGCCGAGTGATTTATTCGCTGAATTTGAAGGCAAGCACAGTGAGCAGCTGACTTCCGGCGATGTGAAATATCACCAAGGTTTTTCCTCAGATATTTCTACGCCGGGTGGAGCAATGCATTTGGCGTTAGCGTTTAATCCCTCGCATCTGGAAATTGTTAATCCGGTGGTAGAAGGCTCAGTGCGCGCACGCCAGCATCGTCGCGGCGACAAGGAAGGGCGCGAAGTCTTGCCGGTTTTGCTGCATGGCGATGCGGCTTTCGCCGGGCAAGGCGTGATCATGGAAACGTTCAGCTTGTCCCAAACGCGCGGTTATCACACGGGCGGAACAGTGCATATCATTATTAACAACCAGATTGGTTTTACGACTTCGGACAAACGTGATGCCCGATCTTCTTTGCACTGTACCGATGTGGCGAAGATGATAGAAGCCCCGATTTTTCATGTGAACGGGGATGATCCGGAAGCGGTATTGTTAATTGCCGAAATTGCATTGGATTACCGAATGACCTTTAAAAGGGATGTCGTGATTGATATGGTCTGTTTTCGCAAGTTGGGTCATAACGAGCAGGATGAGCCAATGGTCACGCAGCCGTTCATGTACCGCTATATTAATCAGCATCCGGGCACACGTGCTTTGTATGCTAAACATTTGCTGGAACAAAACGTGATGGCGGAAGGGGAGCCGGAGGCGATGATCGCGGACTATCGTCGTGCGATGGATGAGGGCATTAATCCGATCCAACCTGTACTGAATGATTTTAATAAAGAACACGCAGTAAATTGGTCTAGATTCAGGCGTGATGTGGCTTGGAACGTGGCGGTGAATACTGCCGTATCGTATGAACAGTTGCAAAAATTAGCTCAGCGGCTGACAGACGTGCCGACAGATTTCAAGCTTCAGTCGCGTGTCGAAAAAATTATTACCGACCGCCGTGCCATGGGTAACGGCGAACTCGCTTTGGATTGGGGTATGGCGGAAAATCTGGCTTATGCCAGTTTGGTAGCCGAGGGTATTCCGGTTCGTTTATCCGGGGAGGACAGTGCGCGCGGTACTTTTTTCCATCGTCATGCCGTGCTGCACGACCAAAATCGTGTGCAGTGGGACAAGGGTTATCACATTCCCTTGCAAAATATTGCACCGGATCAGGCCGATTTCATTGTGATTGATTCCATTCTTTCGGAAGAGGCGGTGCTTGCATTCGAGTACGGCTATGCTAGCGCTGAACCCAATTCGCTGGTGATATGGGAGGGGCAGTTCGGTGATTTTGCTAATGGTGCGCAGGTGGTAATTGATCAATTCATCTCGTCGGGGGAGGCCAAGTGGGGGCGCATGTGCGGGCTGGTGATGTTCTTGCCCCATGGCTACGAAGGGCAGGGGCCGGAACATTCGTCCGGGCGTATTGAGCGCTATCTGCAGCTATGTGCAGATTATAATATTCAAGTGTGCATTCCTTCCACCCCAGCCCAGCTGTTCCATTTGCTGCGTCGCCAGATGTTACGCCCGATACGCAAGCCGCTCATTGTGTTTACGCCCAAAAGCATGTTGCGCAGCAAGGATGCATCTTCGCCGTTGAATGAGTTAGCTCAAGGTTCATTTCAGCCGGTGATGGGAGAAGTGGATGCGCTGGACGCTGCCAAGGTGCGGCGTATTATTGTGTGCAGCGGAAAAATTTATTATGAGCTTAAGGCCGCACGGCATGAACGCGGCATTCAAGATGCCTTGCCAAAGTCCTTGTCTCCGGAAGAGGTGGCGATTATCCGGTTAGAACAACTTTATCCTTTTCCGCATGATGCTTTCGAAGCACAGGTTGCCAATTATCCCAATGCGACGGAATTGCTGTGGTGTCAAGAAGAGCCGGGTAATCAGGGTGCGTGGCATCGTATCCAGCATTATTTTCTGCGCCATTTGCGTGACGGCATGAGGCTCGCGTATGCGCTGCGATCTTCCTCGGCATCACCTGCAGCCGGCTATTTGGCAGTGCATAATGAACAACAGAAGGCGGTGATAGACGCTGCATTCCGCCGCGATCTCGACATCAAATCAGGAGTAAGACAGCATGCAAATTGAAGTTAAAGTGCCGCAGCTTTCCGAATCGGTTTCCGAAGCCACTCTGGTATCTTGGTACAGGCAGCCGGGTGAAGCTGTAACTGAAAGTGAAAATCTGATCGACATTGAGACCGACAAAGTGGTATTGGAGCTGCCCGCGATCAAATCTGGAGTGCTGACCAAAATACTTAAGCAGAATGGCGACAAGGTTGTTAGCAATGAGGTGATTGCGCTACTGGATACCGAGGCCAAACCTGTTGTGAGCAAAATCGCGCAATCAGATGTGACGGCCAGGGAGCCGGTTGCCGTGATGCCAGCGGCGCAGAAGCTTGCAGCAGAAAATAAAATTGATACTGCTGTGATTAGTGGTAGCGGACGTGACGGGCGTGTGATCAAAGAAGATGTATTGATTGCGATGCAGGAAAAGGCGGTTGTGCCAGCTGCTACTGCGGTTCCGCAACCTGCAGCGGGCGGGCGTGTGGAACAGCGCGTGCCGATGACGCGCATCCGTCAGCGTATCGCCGAACGCTTGCTGCAATCGCAACAAAATGCTGCAATTCTCACTACCTTTAATGAAGTGAATATGCGGCCGGTGATCGAGTTGCGCAATCACTATAAGGATGCATTTGAAAAGAAACATGGTGTGAAGCTCGGTTTCATGTCATTTTTCATCAAGGCCACGCTGCTTGCGTTGCATAAATTTCCGGTGGTGAATGCATCGGTGGATGGAGCGGATATCATCTATCACGGCTATTACGATATTGGCGTGGCGATCGGCAGTGAGCGCGGTTTGGTGGTGCCTATTATCCGTGATGCTGACAAACTTTCGCTAGCCGACATCGAAAGGCAAATTATTGATTTCGGTGCGCGTGCCAAGGACGGCAAGATTACGCTGGAAGAATTGACTGGCGGCACTTTTTCCATTTCCAATGGCGGCGTGTTCGGTTCCATGCTCTCTACCCCGATTATCAACCCGCCGCAGAGCGCCATCCTCGGTATTCATGCCACCAAAGACAGACCGGTGGCCGAAAATGGTCAAGTCGTTATTCGTCCGATGAACTACCTCGCGTTGTCTTATGATCACCGCATCGTGGATGGGCGTGATGCCGTGCTATTTCTCGCCACTATCAAAGAGGCGTTAGAATATCCTGGACGAGTGTTGCTGGATTTGTAATTGCACTTTTTCCGATTCCGGCCGGAATGAGATGAAAAATTTCTTGTGGGTTTAGAGCTTAATAAAAGGATTTCACTATGTCGAAATCATTTGATGTTGTCGTGATCGGTGCCGGTCCCGGAGGCTATGTGGCGGCGATACGCTGTGCTCAATTAGGGCTGAGTACAGTCTGTATCGACGATTGGAAAGGCGCTCAAGGTAAACCCAGTTTAGGCGGGACTTGTCTTAATGTGGGCTGTATTCCATCCAAAGCTTTGCTGGAGTCTTCGGAAAACTTTGAGCGTCTGACGCATGATTTTGCGGCGCACGGTATCTATGCCGATAATGTGAGTGTGGACGTGCAAAAGATGGTGGCGCGCAAAAATAAGATCGTGTCCGATTTCACACTGGGCATTAGTCAATTATTCAAAAAAAACAAAGTAGATTCGCTGCATGGCAGGGCCCAACTTCTCGGTCGGGATGGCGATATCTGGCGTGTCGGAATTGCAGATGGAGAGGAAGTGAGAGCGAAGCATATTATCGTTGCCACTGGTTCGACATCGCGCATCTTGCCGCAAGTCCCGTTGGATGGGGTGCAGGTTGTGGACAATATAGGGGCTTTGAATTTTAGCGAGACGCCCAAGCGCCTCGCTATCATCGGTGCGGGGGTTATTGGGTTGGAGCTGGGCAGTGTGTGGCGTAGATTGGGCGCGGAGGTGACGCTACTGGAAGCTTCGCCCGTATTCCTTCCCGCTGCTGATGAGCAAGTGGCGAAAGAAGCGTTGCGTGTTTTTACCAAGCAGAAATTGGTTATTCACTTGGGAGCACAGATTGATGGCGTCATTCAGTCTGCTGGAGCTGTAAAAATTAATTGGCACGATATACAGGGAACAGCGCAGGAATTGGTTGCAGACAAATTAATCGTTGCAGTTGGGCGTGTGCCAAATATGCAAGGTCTGAGTGCAGAAGCGGTTGGACTTAAGCTGGATGCTGCTGGGCGCATTGAAGTGGATGAGCAGTGCCGTACCAGCCTGCCGCATGTGTATGCGGTAGGTGATGTGGTGCGGGGCCCGATGCTGGCGCACAAGGCGTCGGAGGAGGGCGTGATGGTGGCAGAATTGATCGCCGGACAGATGGGGGGTAGCGATTTGAGTTTAGTGCCGAATGTGATGTATACCGCCCCGGAAATCGCTTGGGTGGGTAAGACTGAACAGCAGCTCAAGGCGGAGGGTGTCGTTTACAAGGCTGGGCAATTCCCTTTTCTTGCTAATGGGCGCGCCCGCGCCTTGGGTGATACGACGGGATTTATTAAAATAATCGCCGATGCTAATACAGATCGCATCCTTGGTGTGCATATTATAGGTGCGATGGCATCTGAACTCATTCAGCAGGCAGTATTGGCGATGGCGTTTTCGTCCAGTAGTGAAGATTTGGCGCGTACTGTTCATGCACATCCGTCATTGTCTGAAGTGATGCATGAAGCGGCGTTGGCGGTGGATAAGCGTACGATCCATATTTGACCTGAATGTTTCGCGCTTTTTGAATTTCTAACGGCGCTTCGTAATTACCTGAAATATTGCAGAAGGTGTTACATGACTATCATGTGGGCGCACCATCTTAAAAATAGACTGACATTTCCCTTCTACGGTTACCGACTATCTACGTATCCTATGCTACAATAACCGCGTAATTGGAATAGCGAAAGTGGCGGAATTGGTAGACGCACTGGATTTAGGTTCCAGCGCCGCAAGGCGTGAGAGTTCGAGTCTCTCCTTTCGCACCAACTGAAGAATTCACCTATTAACCTAAGGAAAGTCAGCATGTCGAGTATAGAAATCATGAGCGGGTTGGAGCGCCGCCTTAATGCATCCATCCCTCTGCAATTGGTGAGCAGTGAAATGGAAACGCGCCTGAAAAATCTGGCACGTACCGCTGAGGTGCCTGGTTTCAGGCCAGGTAAGGTGCCGTTCAAGATTTTGGAGCAAAAACATGGTGCACAAATACAGCAGGAAGTACTGCAAGATGCTTTACGGCAGTCCTTTGCCAAAGAAGCGCAGGATAGCCAGCTGAGAGTGGTTGGATATCCTGCTTTTGAGGTAAAAGCCACCGATTCAGACGCGTTGTGGATTGAATATAGTGCGACTTTTGAGGTTTATCCTGAAGTCGTATTAGGTGATATCAGTGCTGAAAGTATTGAACAGGCGGTTTATACCCTGAGCGATGCTGATGTTGATACCACGATTGCTACTTTGCGTAAGCAGCACGCGACATTTGCAGCGGTTGATCGTGCGGCACAAAATGGAGACAGAGTACATATTGATTTTAGTGGTTTACTGGAAGGTAAAATATTTGAAGGCGGTGAAGCCAGAAATTTGGCTGTGTTGCTAGGCGTGGGGCGCCTATTGCCAGATTTTGAAAATGCCATCATTGGCATGAAAGCTGGGGAAACGAAATCGTTCGATATGACTTTTCCGGCAGACTATCAAGCAGCAAAAGTGGCTGGTAAACCAGCGACTTTCGTTATTACCTTGCACAAGGTAGAAGAGCAGCATTTGCCAGAGCTTGATGCCAGCTTTGCCAAGTTACTCGGCATAGAAGACGGTGATGTGGATAAACTTAAAGTTGAAATCCGCGATAATTTGGGGAGAGAAATTAAGCGTCGCTTAATGTTGCGTAACAAAGATAGTGTGATGGCTACCTTGTTGAAGGTTACTCAATTGGAGATACCTAAGGCGCTATTGGATGCTGAAGCGCAAAGCTTAATGCAGCAAGCTTTGCGCGATATGAAAAAGCGCAGAATAGAAATGCCGAAGGGGGAAGAGTCGTTACCGCTTGAATTGTTTACTGAGCGTGCACAAAAGCGTGTCAAATTAAGTTTGATCTTGACGGAGCTAGTGGGGAAATATGATTTGCACGCTAAACCTGAGCAGGTTAAAGCGCTGATTCAGGATTATGCACAAAGTTATGACAACCCGGAAGAAGTGGTGCAGTGGCACTATAATGATCCAGCACGCTTGCAAGACGCAGAAAACTTGGTGCTGGAAGATAATGTAGTGGTTTGGGTGACGGATACTGTTAAGGTGATAGAAAAAGTAATGGAATTTAACGTATTGATGGAGAATGCTGCGTGATGTATAGCGAAATACCTCAAAATAGTGAGGACCCGCAAAATATCGGAATGATTCCGATGGTGATAGAAACCAGCGGGCGTGGGGAACGTGCATATGATATTTATTCACGTCTGCTTAAAGAGCGGGTGATATTTTTGGTCGGTAATATTAATGATGTGACCGCTAATTTGGTGGTAGCACAATTGTTGTTTCTTGAATCTGAAAATCCGGATAAAGAGATTCATCTCTATATTAATTCGCCTGGGGGGTCTATTTCGGCAGGCATGGCGATTTATGACACTATGCAATTCATAAAACCGGAAGTTTCTACGTTATGTATCGGCATGGCGGCATCAATGGGGGCTTTTTTATTGCAGGCCGGTGCAAAGGGAAAACGCTTTGTTTTACCTAATTCTTCGGTGATGATCCACCAGCCATTGGGAGGATTTCAAGGGCAGGCGACAGATATCGAGATTCATGCCAGATATATTTTGAGTCTGCGGGAGCGACTTTATGCCCTGATGGCTCAGCATACGGGTCGCAATGTTGAAGAAATTGCCCGTGACAGCGAACGCGATAAATTTTTAAGTGCGATTGAAGCAGTTGAATATGGTCTGGTAGATAAAGTGCTGGATAAACGTGTTTAAAAAATATATGTTTAATCGTAGATAAATAAATATAGGTGATAAACAAAAAGGAGGGTATGAATGGTGCTGGATAAAAGCAAGGGCGACAAACTATTGTACTGCTCATTTTGCGGCAAGAGCCAGCATGAAGTTCGCAAATTGATTGCAGGACCTTCTGTATTTGTGTGTGACGAATGTGTTGAGCTTTGCAATGACATTATACGTGAAGAAGTGAATAGTGTTGTGCCCGGCAAGACAGACAAGGCTGACCTGCTTGTACCCCGTGAAATTCGGGCGCGTCTTGATGAATATGTAATTGGTCAAGAACATGCCAAGAAAATTTTGTCTGTGGCGGTTTATAACCATTATAAGCGCTTGAAAAGTACTGACAATGATGGAGTAGAGCTGGCTAAGAGCAATATTTTACTGCTTGGTCCCACTGGTTCTGGGAAAACCTTGTTGGCGCAAACTTTGGCACGTCTGCTTGATGTACCTTTTGTGATGGCCGATGCTACTACACTGACTGAGGCGGGGTATGTTGGAGAAGATGTCGAGAATATCATTCTGAAGCTATTGCAAGCATGCGATTATGACGTGGAGCGCGCTCAGCGCGGTATTATTTATATTGACGAAATTGATAAAATTTCCCGTAAATCAGACAACCCTTCGATCACTCGTGACGTTTCGGGCGAAGGAGTGCAACAGGCGCTACTCAAGCTGATCGAAGGTACCAAGGCATCTGTGCCACCACAGGGTGGCCGTAAACATCCCAATACCGAGTTTTTGCAGGTAGATACCACCAATATCCTTTTTATATGCGGCGGAGCGTTCGATGGCATGGAAAAAGTCATCCTCAATCGCTCAGAGAAAGCCGGTATTGGTTTTGGCGCAAACCTTGCCAAGCGTGGTGACGAGAAGAATGTAGGCGCAGTGTTGCGTAATGTGGAGCCGGAAGATTTGATCAAATTTGGCTTGATCCCGGAATTTGTTGGACGTCTGCCAGTGGTGGCTACACTAGAGGAGTTGGATGAGGCGGCATTAATTCAAATTTTGACTGAACCAAAAAATGCCTTGACCAAACAATATAATAAATTGTTCGCGATGGAGGGCGTGGATATGCAGTTCGATCAGGGAGTATTGCAGGCTATCGCCAAGAAAGCGCTGGAACGTAAAACGGGTGCGCGTGGGTTGCGCTCCATCCTGGAGCATTCCTTGCTGGATATTATGTATGATCTGCCTTCGATGGATAACGTGAGCAAGGTGGTGCTGGATGTAAGTGCCACAAATGGCGAAATTAAACCGATTGTGATATACGCGGATACATCCAGAGCAGCTTAGTTATTTACAGTGGCATCTTAATTAAATTGATGCGTGGCGATTTTGTATCTTGACTTGAATTATTTTGCTGCGCCCTCATCTAACTATCAAGTTAATCCACAGAGGAGTTTCCTGCCATGACTGAGCATGATGCTAATGTACTTGTTTCCAGTTTTTTTCCATTATTGCCGTTACGGGATGTAGTTGTCTTTCCACACATGGTCATTCCATTGTTTGTTGGGCGTGCGAAATCAATCAAAGCGCTGGAATCCGCTATGGAAGCGGGTAAGAGTATCGTATTAGTGGCACAAAAAACTGCCGCTAAAGATGAGCCGGCCGCGGATGATTTATATCGTGTTGGTAGTATTGCTAATATTTTGCAAATGCTCAAGTTGCCTGACGGAACCGTTAAGGTTTTGGTGGAGGGAACGCAGCGTGCAAAAATATTGAGCGTGTTGGATGAAAAAAGTCATTTCGATGCGGACATTGATCCTGTTCCTTTAGATGACAGTTTGGGTAATGAAGCAGAAGCTATGCGTCGTGCTTTAATTAATCAATTTGACCAATATGTCAAACTTAACAAGCGGATTCCGCCAGAAACACTAACGTCTTTGGCTGGCATAGATGATTCCGGACGGTTAGCAGACACCATAGCAGCGCATTTGCCGCTTAAATTGGAGCAGAAGCAGGAAATATTGGAAATCTTTGATGTTCGAAAGCGCCTTGATCATTTGCTGGGCCTACTGGAAGCCGAGCTCGACATCTTGCAAGTAGAAAAACGTATTCGTGGACGCGTCAAACGGCAGATGGAAAAGAGCCAACGCGAGTATTACTTGAATGAGCAAGTAAAAGCGATACAGAAGGAGTTGGGTGAAGGTGAGGATGGTGCAGATTTCGAGGAATTGGCAAAGAAAATCAAGGCTGCACACTTGCCTAAGGAAGCGCGTGCCAAGGCTGAAGCCGAAATGAAAAAATTGCGCTTAATGTCTCCTATGTCTGCTGAGGCGACTGTAGTGCGTAACTATATTGATGTATTAGTTGGTTTGCCCTGGAAAAAGAAAACAAAAATTAATAATAACTTGAAATCTGCTGAAGAAGTTTTGGAAGCAGATCATTATGGATTGGAGAAGGTCAAGGAACGCATCGTGGAATATCTCGCGGTGCAGCAACGCGTCGACAAGATGAAAGCGCCTATCCTGTGTTTGGTCGGGCCACCGGGTGTTGGTAAGACTTCGCTTGGCCAGTCTATTGCACGAGCTACAGGCCGTAAGTTTATTCGCATGTCGCTAGGCGGGGTGCGTGATGAGTCAGAAATTCGTGGTCATCGCCGCACTTATATTGGCTCTATGCCGGGTAAGATTTTGCAGAACATGACCAAAGTTGGCGTGAAAAATCCGTTATTCCTGCTCGACGAAGTCGATAAGATGGGCATGGATTTTCGTGGTGACCCTTCATCGGCGCTGCTTGAGGTGCTTGATCCAGAGCAGAATCATACTTTTGTCGATCATTATGTCGAAGTCGAATATGACTTGTCTGATGTAATGTTTGTTGCGACTGCAAATACCATGAATATTCCTGCTCCGCTTTTGGATCGTATGGAAATTATTCACGTGTCAAGTTATACCGAAGACGAAAAAGTAAATATTGCGATGCATTATTTAATTCCAAAAGCACTTAAAAATAATGGATTGAAGCTTGAAGAAATCGGTATTTCAGAAAGCGCAATTCGTGACATATTGCGTTATTACACCCGTGAAGCAGGGGTACGGGGGTTGGATCGAGAGCTTTCCAAAATTTGCCGCAAAGTGGTGAAAGCGCTGTTGCTTAAAGGGCGTGATAGTAAGGTAACAGTGAATGCTCGTAACCTGGAAAAATATCTTGGAGTGCGGCGTTATAGCTATGGAATCGCAGAGAAAAATAATCAAGTTGGACAAGTAACTGGATTGGCGTGGACAGAGGTTGGTGGTGAGTTGCTAACCATTGAAACTGCGGTATTGCCGGGTAAAGGTAATATCACTCCCACTGGTAAGTTGGGTGAAGTTATGAAAGAGTCAATTCAAGCTGCACTTAGCGTAGTGCGTAGTCGCGCTCGTAGTTTGGGTATTGCTGATGATTTTTATCAAAAAACTGATTTGCATATTCATTTACCTGAAGGTGCTACTCCAAAAGACGGGCCGAGTGCAGGTGTAGGTATCTGTACGTCGATAGTTTCGGCATTGACGGGAATTCCAGTGCGTGCTGATGTGGCAATGACCGGAGAAATTACGCTACGGGGTGAAGTACTGCCGATTGGCGGATTAAAAGAGAAATTGCTGGCGGCTCAACGTGGTGGGATTAAAGTTGTTTTGATTCCGGAAGAAAATACCAAGGATCTTGTTGATATTCCTGATAACGTGAAAAATAAGCTGGACATTCATCCGGTTAAATGGATAGAACAGGTTTTGGAAATGGCATTAGAGCGCAAGCCGGAATCACTACCTGAGGCTGCGCCAGTAGTCAATCCAATCTTGGTGGCGGACGAGAGTCGTGCTACTGTGATTAAGCATTGATGCACGTTAATACTGGCGAGTTGATAAAGTTTCAGATAGTGAAGTATTGAAATTCTGTGCTAGTAAAGGTTTGAAAAATGCTGTAAAATATTACTTTTATTGGGTGCTTAGCTCAGCTGGTAGAGCGTCGCCCTTACAAGGCGAATGTCGGGGGTTCGAGCCCCTCAGCACCCACCAGCTGTTTAGTTATTGGAGTGGTAGTTCAGTTGGTTAGAATACCGGCCTGTCACGCCGGGGGTCGCGGGTTCGAGTCCCGTCCACTCCGCCACATTAAGGCGAACGAAAGTTCGCCTTTTTTTCATTTATTGTAAATAAACTATATCGGGCGGATATTATGTTTGATTTCGTGCATGGGAACAGGCGGTTCGTACAAATCGTATTGTTGCTCATCATTCTTACGTTTGCATTTTGGGGTGTGGATTCTTACAACAAGTCATCTCAGAGTGAGGCTCTTGCTACGGTAAACGGTGAAAAAATTAATCAAACGGAGTTCGATCAAGCTGTGCGTCAGCAGCAGGACAGAATGCGTAAAGTGATGGGCAGTAACTATGATCAAACTATGTTTGATAAGCCGGAGATTAAACGCTCGATTCTGGAGAATGTGGTTAGTCAACGTTTGTTGATGTCGCAGGCGCGTTCCATCGGGTTAACTGTGAGCGAGAAATTTTTGGCCCAGAGTATCGCTGGCATCGAAGTGTTTCAGAAAGATGGGAAATTCGACAAGCAGCTTTACGAATCAGTATTGCGCCGCGAAAAAATGTCCCCACTAACATTTGAGGCAAACGTGGCACGAGAACTATATATGCGTCAGTTGATTGATGCGTATATGCGGAATGGGTATGCATCAAGTATTACTGCGGATAATTTAATACGCTTGAATGAACAACAGCGTGTTGTTGCTGTGGCAAAAATTTCTTTTGAATCATACCTAAAACAAGCGAAAGTGGATGAAGCTGCGGTGCGCAGTTACTATGATTCGAATCTGAAAGAATTTCAGACAGATGAGCAGGTGCGGGTGGAATATGTGACATTTTCAGCCGATGTCTTGCAATCACAAGTGACAGTCGATGATGGTGAAATTAAGAAATATTATGAAGAACATCAGAATGAGTTTGGTTCACCTGAACAGCGCCAAGCGGCGCATATTCTGATTGCGTCAGCGGTGCAGGCGTCCGATGCGGATAAGTTGGCCGCCAAAGCCAAGGCAGAACAGGTACTACAGCATGTTAAGCAGTCACCAGATAAATTCGCCGAGTTAGCTAAACAACATTCTCAGGATCCTGGCTCTGCTGCGAACGGAGGGGATCTTGGGCTGTTTGGCCCCGGAATGATGGTAAAGCCCTTTGAGGAAGCCGTATTCAAGCTTAAAATAGGCGAGATTAGCGGTTTAGTACAAACGGATTTTGGTTTTCACATTATTAAACTGTTGGCGGTGAATCCTGCTAAAACTCTTCCATTGATTGAAGCAAAAGGCACTATTACGCAGAGATTAAAGCTACAAAAAGCAAATGATAAATTCGCAGAGTTGGCGGAGAAATTTAGTAATATTGTATATGAACAGAGTGACACGTTAAAACCAGCTGCAGAATTGGTAAAAATGCCGCTACAACAAAGTGGTTGGTTGAGCAAAAAACAGGTTGGAGCATTGCCTTGGACGGACAAAGCATTGCAAGCTGTATTTGCTGAGGATGTAACGAAGAAAAAGCGCAATAGCGCTGCCATAGAGATCGCACCGAATACCTTGTTCGCAGCACGATTGCTGGAATATAAGCCCGTTAGCACTCGCTCGTTGAAGGAGGTGAGTGAAGGTATCCGTCAGAAACTACTGCGTAAGCAAGCGTTGGAGTTTGCGGTTAAAGAGGGTCAATTGGTGTTGACACAGTTGCAACGTGGTGAGAAGGTTAACGTGGTATGGACAGTGCCAACTACTATTACTCGTGAACAACATGCTGGGCTTGATAGCGGTTTGGCTCGTCAAGTATTTCAAGCAAACGTGGCTACTCTTCCGGCATATGTGGGTATTGAAAATGCGCAGCATGGCTATGAATTGGTTCGTATCGATACAATCAAAGAAGCGACTTCTATTAACGAGACCAAGCATGCCGGTTATATGCAACAGCTACGTCAAATAACCAGTGAGGAAATGTTCCAAGCATATCTTGCGGATGCCAAGAAGCACGCTGACATTACCATGAAATCTTTTGCTGCAGACGAAAATAAATAATCTGCACTCTCAACGCATTTAGATCGCGTTTATGGTCTTCTGGGCAGTAGCACCAGAAATGCGAGATGAATGACTGCAGGCTGGTGTCGAGCCTTTACTTCCAGTTCTTCCGCAGTGCCTACATTCTTCTCCAGCCAGGCAAAGCTGCGCTCCACTACCTAGCGCTTGGGGATTACCGCGAAGGCGTGCAGTGTTCGCGCTTGGTAATCTGCACCGTGACAGCCTAGCCCTCAATCTTAATTGCTGTCGACCAATACGCGTTGAATCTTGCTCAAATTCGCCTTGTAATGGCGCTACCTTTTAATTTCGAAGAGAAAACAATTGCAAAAATTGATGATGGGTTAACCGTTTCCAGCGCTATCCCCAAACGATATGTGTGGCAGCTATATTTCTATACGAGTACCCATTTCAATAACTCGATTCGTTGGAATCTTAAAGAATTCCGTCGCGTTCATCGCATTCTTGGACATAATAATAAATATCCATTCACGCCATTTCATCATGCCGGGAGTTGACGCTGAGACAATCAAAGCGCGAGAGGTAAAGAAGGTGGTGTCCATCATGTCGAATGATAACCCCAGCGGCATACATAAACCCAAAGCGGCAGGTACATCAGGCGTTTGCATAAACCCGTAGAAAACCTTCACTCGATAAAAACTCTTGCCCAGATCATTAATTAATATACGGTTGCCCTTCGTAACAAAAGGTTTATCTTCAATAATGACGGAAAGCAAAACGTTGCGTTCATGTAATACTTGGTTGTGTTTTAGGTTGTGTAGTAATGCGGCAGGTGCCCCTTCATTAACACCGACCAGGAAGACGGCGGTTCCGTGCGCCCGGTTGACTTCGCCCACATGGTCGACAATTGTCTGTATTGGGATGGATCGACGGGAAATTTCTTCGAACAACAACTTTCTTCCACGTTTCCAAGTGGTGAGAACAATAAATGAAACAAGAGCAATACCTATAGGGAACCAACCCCCCTGCGGAATCTTAATAGCGTTAGCCGTAAAATAGGCTAAGTCAACGCAAAAGAATGTACCTATTAGAGGAATAACCAGTAATGGGGACCAACGCCAAGCAATGAGCACAAAAGCAATCAATATGGTGTCGATCATCATCGTTCCAGTAACAGCAATACCGTAGGCTGCTGCCAAATTGCTGGAGCTTTGAAACGTCAAGACCAAATAAATCACCGCTAGATAGAGTGTCCAGTTAGTAAATGGGACATAAATCTGGCCATGTGCTTTACTGGAAGTTTGGCGAATTTCCATTCGTGGCAAAAAACCCATCTGTACCGATTGGCTTGCCACTGAGAATGCACCTGAAATCACGGCCTGCGAAGCAATCACTGTTGCCGCAGTTGCAAGTAACACCATTGGAATGATGGCCCACTCAGGCGCCAGCAGAAAAAATGGATTTTTGACGGCTTGTGGATTATCTAGCAATAGCGCACCTTGCCCGAAATAGTTGAATACCAGCGCGGGGAGTACGAAAGAGAACCAAGTCAGCCTGATTGGAAACCGTCCAAAGTGCCCCATGTCGGTATACAAAGCTTCGCCACCCGTAACGGCAAGCACGACTGAGCCAAGAGTGAAAAATGAAAGCCAAGGATCGAGAAAAAGAAATTGGTAGGCATAAACAGGATTGAGTGCCAACAGTACGTGCGGGCTGTGTGCTATAGATGAAATACCCAAAACGCCCAAGATTGAAAACCAAAGGATCATGATGGGGCCGAATGCCATTCCCATCGCGCCGGTACCTCGTTTCTGAACAAAGAACAATGCGGTGAGCACCATGATGGTGATCGGTAGCACATAGCTATCTAGTTGGGGTGCGATAATATTCAGACCTTCGACGGCTGATAGCACTGAAATGGCGGGAGTAATCATGCTATCGCCATAAAACAATGCTGCGGCAAATATTCCAAGCATCGCGAGCAACCACTTGGATTTGGGTTTGTTAGCATTTAATTCACTAGCCAAGGCTAGCAAAGCCAATGAGCCTCCCTCACCATGATTGTCGGCTCGCATAATAATGGTCACGTATTTCAGTGACACCAAGACCATGATAGTCCAGAACATAATCGAGAGAACACCAAGAACGTTGGCTTCGGTAATGGGCAACGGATGATGCCCCGCAAAGGTTTCCTTCAACGCATAGAGGGGACTGGTACCAATGTCGCCATACACGACGCCAATTGCGCACAACATAAGCGAGGAGAGGTTTTGCTGCGTTTGTGGGCTACTCATATATTCTACTTTTCACCTTACTTAAAGGGGGCCAAACTCTACGCGTAATTAATCAAAAAAACAAATTGCACTCAACCGATCACACAAATTGAATTGCCTAGATAATACAAATGAATTGCGAATCTCTGACGATAATCATTGCAAGCATGATTAAATTATCCTTGCGGTGTGATGATAAATCTAGCTAAGACAAAATGGGAAGCTGGCATTGAAAATTATTCAGCATTTGAAAGTTACTCACCCGCTCAGCCGCAGATGAAAAATGCAATGTGTGGGAATTTGCTTGCCTAGCTTGGAATATCACAGCTCGCGAATGTGCAAAATCTATACAACTAAAATCACTACTTTAATAAATACAATTCATGAAAAACTTGATTCTCGCTGTTGTAGTGATAACTGGATTGGCAGGCAACATTACCTATGCAGAAGACAATAAACCAAATACGGCGTTAACCTTTAACGGCTATGCTGAAACATACTATAGCTATGATTTTAATAAACCAATCAACAATACTAAGCCACCATTTATTTATGGCTATAACAAAAGTAATGAAACTTCAGTGAATTTGGCTTTTGTGAAAGGATCATACAACACGGATCGTGTCAGAGCTAATCTCGCATTAGCCGGTGGGAGTTATATGAATGCCAATTATGCATCGGAGCCGGGGATATTAAATAATATCTATGAAAGCAATGTTGGCCTGAAGCTTTTTAATAAAAATAACCTGTGGCTTGATGTGGGTGTCTTTGCTTCCCATATAGGTTTTGAAAGCGCGATTGGTAAAGATAATTGGGCTTTGACCAGAAGCATGGGAGCAGATAACACACCATATTATGAAACGGGTGCCAAAATCAGTTATACGTCAGAGAATGATGTATGGTTTGTAAGCGCATTGGTTCTGAATGGTTGGCAACATATTCAACGCGTTGAAGGAAATTCTTCCCCCTCATTTGGCACGCAGGTAACGTATAAGCCATCCTCAAAACTCACCTTGAATAGCAGCACATTTATCGGAAATGACAAACCTGACAGTATTAAAAAAATGCGTTACTTCCATAATTTTTATGGAATTTTTCAGCTGAATACCAAGTTCGCCGCAGTATTGGGCTTTGATATAGGTGCCGAAGAAAAAAGCAAAGGTTCTTCGGTCATGAACACGTGGTTTAACCCCACGATCATCTTGAAATATACGCCAACAACAAAAACTGCTATTGCAATAAGAGTCGAATATTATGATGATAAAAATGGAGTAATCATTACAACTAATACACCTAATGGTTTTAAAACATGGGGCTTTTCAACCAATTTTGACTATAGTATTGCAAATAATATTGTGTGGAGAATAGAAGCCAAGACACTAAGCAGCAACGACACTATTTATAAAAAAAATAATAATTACGTTAATAACAATACGTTTGTGACAACAGCATTGGCTATCAGTTTCTGATGAAATATGTCGGAAACTGCCTATTTTTGGAGAATCGCAAACAGAATGAAAGCAAAAAAGTCTTGACGTTAAATACGAGGACTATTTTCTACGTAATACTCTGGGGATTTTTCAGTGGTTTAACAATCTGATCTTCATCAACGTTCAAGCCATGCAATGCGGAAAACAGCAGCATTTTCACTAGTTGCTGCATGATTTCCAAAACATCTTTTGCTGCATAAAATTACGCCATGCGTGATGTGATTTTTGCAAGTGTATCTCGCTTGAGTAGGCCGCCCGCCCAATCACAATACTTGTTCCTTGTCCGCGTTGTACAGATAAATTCGCTACAATTGCTGTGTGATAGAGGCATCGTTAAGTATGTCAAACACATTCTGTAGCGCAGCCAGA
Organism: Candidatus Nitrotoga sp. HW29; assembly: GCF_924101635.2. Taxonomy (GTDB): domain Bacteria; phylum Pseudomonadota; class Gammaproteobacteria; order Burkholderiales; family Gallionellaceae; genus Nitrotoga. The sequence continues at coordinate 118,654 of NZ_CAKMAA020000006.1, forward strand.
GCCTCGAGATAGAGGTGCGCACGTTTATTATGTGGGTAAATGCCAGAAAAACTCTGTTGCATAGCGTAACTTTTTAGCTGCGATCCGTAGCGCATGACGCTCAGCGGTGTTCAGTACAAGCATGAGGCCGTCCTTTGCGGCGCATGCGCTTGTGTTGCCGGGAAGATTTTTAGCTCGGCTGAGGGCGGTGCCGGTTTCTGAATCGCCAAGGTTTTGGAGAATTCAATAGATTTGCAAAAGTATTGTGGTTGTGGCGGTTGCGTGATAGCAAGCCTTGAGTTTGACTATTATTATGGATTCGTCGATGGCATCCAATGCAGCGCCTATTAGTTCGGAATAGCTTTGCATAGTACGTCTAATTGGACATTTCGTTTATCAATGCTGCGTCAGCCTTTGCATCCATGGAATCTTCGATAGACGTGGCTTTATTATTTCGACAGCGCACTTGCCTTTCAAGTTGTTTGTTAAGCGTTTTATATCAATCAAATTTAAACACATAAAATACATCAACCGCGCTATCTAATCCGGTTTGAGTGACAACGTTAATTTTTGGCGTGAGACCGTAAGTGAGTTTTGTAATACCAATGTTTGTGGTGGTGAGGCCGTGTTCATAGCTAAGATATGCGCGTGAAGAAATGCGCTTGCCGATAGTGCCTATTTGGTTGGCAAGGGGGTTGCTACTAGTACTGCTAGTGTCTTGCCTGAAAGATATTTCATCGACGCCTAACGCTCGATTTAACTGTTGCGTGAATCCTTCGCCTGATGATTGTCCGCCGAGAATTGATTTAGCAGCAGTGAGTAGCAGTGATGTGTCCATATTGCCTGAATTGAGTTCGTGTCCAAATACAATCCAGGAAAGTTTTTCTGCATCCGATACATTGGATGAGGAGACCAAGCGAATAGCGGGACGACGAACCGAGCCTGAAATTTCAACGCCTGCTTCAATAGCGAGCCCTTTACGCATCGCAAGGATGCTTAATCCGGGATCATCCAAAGGGCCATTAAAATTTACGATGCCGCGCTCAACGGTTAATTGTTGCCCATATGCCAAGTATTTGGCTTGGTCAGTCGCTATGGTGCCTGTCACTGTTAGCTTGTTTTGGTCGTTTGTTTTTAGATGTAATGCACCATTTAGTTGCCCTTCAAGTCCTGCCGCACGTATATAAAACTGTTTACCAAGATCAATGGTCGAATCTAAATTGATGTTGAATTTCTGTGTGGTTTGTGATGATTGCCCGCTTATAACAATGTCATCGGCTAACTGTGGCCGGTCGTTTGGTGGTCGTATCAGAAAACCGGCATCTGCAGTGATGTTGCTATTTAATGTCAGTGTTTTACCATTGAAGTTGGCTTGACCATTTCCTGACGCAATAATCCAGTGCTGTGATTTTAGTGCCAAAGGGAGATGGTCGAGTTTAATTTTTAAACGACTATCATTGCCAACCAAACCTATCGTGCCGGTTATATCAAGGTTGCCAGGTTTATTTGGAATATTTACTTTCGCCAGTAAGTTATCGCGGGGATTGGGGACGAAAGGTGATGTAAAGTTAAATGTATCTATGTGTAGAGAAGTGCGGTCAAAATGAGCGTCGAGTTGGCCTTGTTGTAGCTGTAATCCCTGATCCATTAACCCGAAGGTTAAATTTGTTCCATGAATATTGCCAAAAAACAGAGGTTTCTTTATCGTCCCGCTTAGTTTTGTTTGTAAATCGAGCTGACCCCCACTTTTTATATTGCCACCGAATAATGCTCCGATACGGGAAATATCATCCATTTTGAGGGCCAGCTTACCTGCAATTGCCGTGTCAAGTAAGCCGCTCCAGTCCGAGCCTGATAACGTAAGTGGCAATGCGATGCTGGCTCGGGTTGTACCAATGTGCTTACCTTTGACAACTAATTCTCCCGTCAGGTTGCCATTATTTACTTGACTGGTGACTTGTAATTGTTCCAAACCCAATGAAAATGGGAGTTTCCCGGGTAAAGTCCAGTCGCCGTTTTCACGTGTAATTTGTAAGTTGCCGGTTAATTGCTGGGCCGCTTTCACATCCCAGTCGCCGCGCAGTTTTAGCGTTCCTTGGGTTTCTTCAGTATCACTGCCTTGGCGTAAAGAAATCCCGGTGAACCGACCCTGAGTATGCCATTTATCAGGTGTCCATTGGGTGGTGTTCAATAGTATTTGCCCCTTGCCAATTGATAACCGGGTGGCGTCTAGTGATACGCTATTTTTACTGACCTGGAGTTGTGTAGCAGCTTGTAAACCAAGGGGTAGGACACCACTTGACGACAGCTCAGTTAACTTGCCAGCCCAGTTATATGCGGGATTAATTTTATCAGTCGGTAATAATCCACCGGATGCTTTTAAAGTTATTTTATTTTCGTTATCAAGTTGTAGCTTGGCATTAATCTGATGATCAGATTGCTGGCCAGCAATAATGATGTTTAACTGTTGCGCAAGCGTTTTATCGGACTTGCGATAGTTATTTGCCTGTAAATTAAGTTTAATGGCACTATTTTGTAGGTTACCTTGCGCAGTTATATGGCTTAAATAATGCCCGCCAGGTAGAGAAAATTTATCACCCGTGAGATCAAACTGTAAGGCTGGTGATGTTAAAGACCCACCAAAATTGCCTTGTAAATTGAGTGCACCGCCGAGTCCAAAGCCTATTTGAGCTAACATGGGCGCCATTATTTCAAAGTGCATACGGTCATCTGGTGCACCGATTTTGCCCTGCGCACGAAGGTGATTTGAACCAATGGAAAACTCAACATCCGCTTTGCCTCGGCCAGTGTTGACGAAATCAATATCGCCATGACCTGCCACTGATTGCTTGGCGAATTGGCTTTTTTCGAATTTAAAACTTAACAAACCGGCTGGCTCCGGGCTGAGATTACCAGTCAGAGTCAGCTGCGCATTGAGATCAGATTCAAATGTTTGAATAAATTCAGCGAGATTAAAATGCGCTAGCTGGCCGTTAAAATTAAATTGTTGTTGATCGCCAAGGCCAATTTCACCCTGTCCAGTCAGCGTAGATTGGTTGCGAGTTAGCTTGAGTTCTTGTAAATAGATGGATACTGCTGTATGTGTAAATTGGGCGTTCAGATTTAGTGTTTCGTCTTTAAGGACAATAATGCCATGTTGTTTTTTCGTATCACCACTCAGCTTGATATGACCATTAAGCCGGGCAGCTTGCAAACGCGTATCCAATTTAAGCGGGTTAAGTTGGATAATGTCTAAATTAGCTGAGCCGGAAGCTAGGTTAGTGTTCCATGCAAAATTACCCGAGATCATTCCGTCATCTATTAAATGTAACAAAAGATCGTCAAATTTTAGTGAATTCCGGGTTATTTTAAGACGCGCTTTAATATCACTTAGCGGCAAGCCTCCTTGATCGAATGCTTTTGCTAATTTATTTTTAATCAGTAAATTGCCAGCTAATTGCGACGGATTGTTTTCTTGCAAGTTAATGGATAACAGTAAATCAGCTTTGGGTGCTTTGGGTGAAAATTGTTGGGGATTAAATCCATCCAAAGATAACCGCAATGCGCCAACCGGAAATAATGCAAAAGGCTGTATCAATATCTCACCGTTACCATTAAGAACGTCACCCGCTGCAGTAATGGATAAATTCAATCGAGATAAATTGCCCTTAATCGTTGCGTTGATACGGGTCTCGGATAATGATGTTTTTCCAATTTCTGTTAAGCCGACGAGCTTGGCCTGAGCGGTTAATTTAAAAGGCTTATTTCCTTCCAGATTAGCTGAAGCATGAAGTGACCCAAATTCTGAATCGAGACTTAAATGGGGCACGTGATATTGTTGCCCATCACTTTCTAGTGCTGTTTTTAACTTTGATAGAGTGAAATCAGCTTTTTTTGTATTACTGGAGAATAAACTTAAAGAATTAATTTCAATATTTTTTATTGAAATAGCAAATGGCAGGTTAATGTGTTCAGGTAATAATAAGGGGGCTGACGAAGGCGGCGTGAGTATTTCAACTTCTCGCGCAGATAATCGTTTGACAATAAGTTTCTTTGAGAAAAGTGCGCCCGGTTGCCAGTCAAATACAAACTCGGTAAGTTTGAATTGCTTATCTTGGCTGGTGATATGAATTGATTGAATCTTAACAGTGCTAAACGTGCCGCTTACACCAGAAAATTTATAATTTCCCAAGCTGATCGATGAGACCGTTGCAAATAACCATTGCAAGCCAGGTGTGGTGGTTAATACCCAAGTACCAAAGGCTGCGCCACATAACGTCACAATAAGTGATGCAGTAACAATCCAGCGCAGTATTCTGCGTTTCTTTTTTACAGTGCCCGGATTTGTGGTTATTTGTTTTGACAAAATCAAAAAGCAACCGCTATAGAAAAATGAAGTCGAAACAAGCCTGTTTTTTGCCCTCGGGCTAAATCCAGTGTCAATGGACCAACCGGACTACGCCAGCGTAATCCCACGCCATATCCAACTGCAGGGTTGAATTTTTTCCAACTATCCGTAGCGTTACCAACATCGGTAAATACCGCCCCCCCCCATTTGTCCAATAGCCAGTGAGTGTATTCAATGGTACCGGATGCCATTGTGCGTCCACCCACGATGGCATTCCCTTCATGGACGCCTAAACTCAGGAAATCATAACCACGTACAGAATTTATTCCTCCTGCCCGAAATAAATATTCCTGCGGGATACCAAAACGTGATTCAGCCAGTGTATAACCTGCTTCGCCCCGTAGGAATAGCACATCACGATTACCAACAGGCCACCAAAATTGTTGGCGTGCATAGGTACGTAAAAATGTTTGGTCAGACAAAACTTGTTGACTGGCACCACCAATGCGTATTTCTGAAATACTACCTTGTCGAATATTGAGTGGATTGTCGACTTTATTTTTGCGCCACTGCCAATCGATGACAAGTGCTTCGTTGTTTTCCCTGATACCACTGGAAGGGATTCTTTTTTCTCGTTGCCAGCTTAAACCTATTTGATGTTGAGTAGTTTTGGTTACATACCTTCTTGTAAAGTTGGTACTTTGGTTGATGGTTTCCAGGCCCGCAATATCTGTTAGCTGTAGGCGTGAACCTAAAGAGTAATGAATGTGGTCTTGGTTTGGCAAGGTATCAATACCCGCAAAAAAGGTTTGCTGCTTTTGTTCTAACCGCAATGTGGAGCTGAGATTCAAAGCGCGATCAAGAAAATTATAGTTTTGAAAGTTGATCTCGCCTCGTCCACCATTGTTTGAGCTGTAACCCGCACCCAATGCTATGCTTTTTGATTTTTTTTCACTCAGTTGAACGAGAATAGGCGCAGCTTTGTGCAATGATCTATCAGGATTAATACTCACGGTGACAGAACTAAAATTGGGCACTTTTTGCAGGGATTCTTGAAATGAGAAAAGTAATTCTCTGCGATAAGGATCGCCAGGCTTAAAGGGTGAAAAATTCTCAATTTTAGTATCTTGATAACGCTTCAGACCGGTAACGATTAATTTCCCAAAGTAAAAGACAGGTCCAGAATCAACAACGACGGTCAGTTGTGCATGCTTATTTTCGCGGTCTACAACAGCCTTGCTATCAATGATCTCTGCTGCAGCATAATCATTCTGCTTAGTGTCTGACAATAATTTGGCCTTGGCTTCTTCCCAATCGTGAGAGCGAAAAGGTTTGCCTGTTTTTAATGGCCATGCCTCACGTAACTGTTGGATCCGTTTTTGTTGTGTATTTGTATTGGCCGTGAGTTCGCCCCTGAACTCAATGGTTACCTCGCTGACAAGTGTGCGTGGCCCAGGTTGAACAACAATCTCGAAGTCTTCAGGCAATTTACGGGTTAGTGTTACTGTAGGCGAAAAATAGCCCTCAGTCGCTAATAATTCACCGATCTCACGTTTAGCTCGACGTAAAAAAACACGTTTTGATGTTTCATCAACGAGTGGTTCATGAGGTAGTTCAAAATGCTCCTGTAGTAAGGCATTAACTGAATGTGGTGCAGACAGTGTTACGTTGGATAAATTCTTTTTGTTAAATAACGGCTGTGTTAACTGTTCGAAGATTGATTGCGCTGATACAGACTGATTAGCAAATGTAATAATCAGGAGTAACAATAGAAACCAGCGATCAAATAAAAAATTACTAATAAATTTTGCCACGAGTATCCATAAACGATTATTGCTCTAAATTTAATGCACGCCCAAAAGGGAGGCTTCAAGTGCAAAGTGACATAGCCAATCGACAGCATACGATAGAAGGAAATGTGGGCGATTGTAGAATACGATAATAGCCTGAGAGACGCTTACGATGAAACACAGCCTTAGAAATCGCCGCAACTACATCAACCTACTATCCCTTCACAGAATATTGATGGTGCGAATTAGCCAAGAAAAAACTTCCCATAAGCATTTGAATTTCATTTTCATCCTTTTGTTTCTCGATGATCATTTCATCTTGATTCCATGAACAGTCATTTACTTCACGCAGGATAAGAGAGTTCTTAATAATTTTGAAAAGCCGTATTGTTTCTTATTTTAAGTATTATAGAAATCCTGATGACATTTAACCCATCCTGTTGTGTGTCTGCTATTGCTACCCTTCTTTAGCTTAGTATCCATTCCGCTTCATTGCGTTGAGCGTCTACCTCGCCCAACAGGCGCTTGAATTCCACCCAGCCGATACCTAGCCTGTTCCAGGCGACATCGGATAAACACGGCACCAGATCATCACTACTATCCGAAAATTCCAGTGCATACGCCATCACGTCGGCCAGATGTACCAAATCGACGAGAGAATTTGCGGATATCTCCATCGGGTTGTGATGGTTGGCGATCGCCTCTGCTATCTCGGCGGGAAACTTCCAACGCTCAGCGAGTGCCGCACCGATCTGAGTATGCTCAAAGCCCAAAACTGCTTGCTCTGCTTCGATACGGTAGCAATCGTGCTCGGCACGGTATGCCATCACACTACGATATTTCGCTGGGAAGCGTGCTGCGAGGATCAGTCGGCCTATATCATGAAGCAGGCCAGCGGTGAAGGCGTTTTCCATATTGGCACCAAGCTCGCGGGCCAGTGCACGGGCGCAAAGTGAGGTTCCGGCACTGTGCAGCCAGAAAGCACGTTGATCGTAGCCCGCCACGACCAAAGTCTGAAAGTGGGTCATCACAGCAGCCCCGGTAACCAGGGTGCGCGCGGCACGTAACCCTAGTACTGTCAAGGCATCCCGTATTGTTGCTACCTGCCGCTGCAAGCCGTAAAAAGAAGAATTGGCGAGGCGCAACAATTTAGCTGCCAAAGCCGGATCGCGCGCGATTCTATAGGCAACTTGGCCAACATCTACTTCGGGGCGCTGCAAATAATTTATTAGATCCTGTACCACTTCAGGCAAGGCCGGCAATCGGTCTAAATCTGCCACTACCATTTGTAGTGTGATCGTGCTCACTTTAATTTTTCCAGCCGGTATTCAAGTACCGCGCGTCGCAGGGCCTGCATGGTTACATTTGAATCTGCCCGTCTGAACAAATGTTCTACCCGTTCACGCTGCTTGTTTAGCTTCACAGCAGAAAGTTCACTCGATACCCGCACAACTATCTCGCTCACGCTGCAACGCCGCAAACTATCGATATGTTCATCGTTGATTACCGTATCGAGTGGCAGCAGTATGTTACTGCCGCTCATCACTTCTTCACTCAGCACCATACCGGGTAATGTCTGCTCGAGCGGAATTGTTTTAATCATTACTAAGCTTAATCAGAGAACAAGTGGCAGCAGCACGAGCAAGACTCCACGCGAATGGGAGTGATCACCCATGCTATTGCCGCGCAAACGATAGCGGATACCATTAATATCAATATCCGTTTCTACCATCATGGACGGAGCCAATGCCGCGAGGAGCGGGGCCGGTAGCGAGGTGTATATATTCCGGCCCAGAAGCGATTTGCCCTCACCGCAAATCACATCGGCAGCGGTATTAGCCAAGACAACAATATACTCATCGTCGACACCGATGATCGGCCAAGGTAGTTGTTGCAGCACTTCTTGCACAATGTCGAGCAAAGACTCGTCACGCATTACTTGCAAATCTTTGTTCGCCAGCATCTTTTGCAACTGTTCGTTGACCACTATCATTTGGCTGTTGGCCAACGCCAACCCTGTGTGCAGGCGACGGTTCTCGTCAGCCATTTCCTTGTGCCGGAAAGCTTCCTCGATGTTGGCCAGAAGGATGCCGTCATTCCAGGGCTTGGACAGGAATTTGTAGATCGCTCCCTCATTGATTGCGTCCGTTACCGCCTGTAGATCGGTGTGGCTGGAAAGTACCAAGCGTACTGTGTCCGGGTGCAACGTTTTAACCCGGCGCAGAAATTCAACCCCGCTCATGCCGGGCATGAGCTGATCGGAAATGATCACGTCGACTCGATGGCTGGCGAGCATTTCCAGCCCTTGCTCTGCGCTCATGGCAGTAAGGATGTCGTAACCATCACGGCGTAACAGCTGTTTCAACGCAGAAAGAACATTTGCTTCGTCGTCGACCAACAACAGTGTCCGGTTCGGCGTCAGACCGGCTATCATCCGACTGTCCAGCGATCGATCCTCGTGCAGCAAAGCGGTTGCGTCTTCGACCGGTAGCGGACGACTAAAATAATAGCCTTGGATCTCGTCACAATGGTTGGCAATCAGAAAACCCAGTTGTCCCGCGGTCTCGACCCCTTCGGCTACCACCTTAAGCTTCAAGTTATGTGCCAGAGTGATGATGGCACGTGTTATTGAAACATCATTAGGGTCGGCGATAATATCCTGAACGAAGGTCTTATCGACCTTCAAACTATCGACTGAGAAGCGTTTAAGATAGGCTAGGCTGGAGTAACCGGTACCGAAATCGTCCACCGTAATTTTCACACCGATCTCTTTGATTCGTTCCAGCACACCGATGACGCTATCGACATCGTTCATCAACTGACTTTCGGTCAGCTCCAGTTCCAAGTGAATCGGTGCCAGCCCGCTCGCCGCTAGTGCCTGTCGCACCGTCTCGCACAGATCGTCAACATAGATCTGCCTTTCGGAGACATTGACTGCCATGCTCGGTGTTCCCAACCCCTCATCGTGCCAACATTGTAATTGTGCACAGGCAGTAGTTAATACCCATTTGCCGACAGGAACAATCAAGCCGGTTTCCTCCAGTAACGGAATAAAATCGTCGGGTGCTATCAGTCCACGCGTAGAATGCTGCCAACGCAGCAGCGCTTCGAAGCCGGTAATTTTCCCTGTGGTGCAACTCACTTTAGGCTGATAGTAGAGCAGGAATTCGCCATTGATCAATGCATAACGCAGGTCCGTTTCCAACCGTATTTTGTCTTGTGCGTTCCGGTTCATCTCCATGGTAAAAAACTGGTAGGTATTGCGCCTCTGATTCTTTGCCCGGCACATCGCTGTATGAGCGTTGTGGATCAGAGACGCACTATCGTCGGCATCGTCCGGAAATAAGGTGATGCCAGCACTAGCACATACGAATAGGTCGTTGCCGTCAATCAGGTACGGCACGGCGCAATTATCGATCACTCTACGCGCTACCGCCGTCGCATCCTCGCTACGGGCAATCTCCGGTAGAATGATGCAAAATTCATCCACGCCCAGACATCCTACTGTACCAGCATCATCAAAACAGGCTATGAGACGGCGTGCGACTTCTTGCAACATACCGTCACCGATACTGTGCCCTAGTGTGTCATTGACTACATTATAATTATCCAGACCGACTGAGATTACAGCCAATAGCCACTTGTTACGCCGTGCTACCATTACCATTTGATCCAGGCGATCGTGAATTAGAGTGCGGTTGGGCAGTCCGGTGACGACATCGTAATAAGCCAGATAATTTAGCTGCTGCTCTTTTTTAATGTGATCAATCGCAAACGCGATGTCGCCAGTTAGTTCGGTTAACAGCTTCATTTCTTCCTCATGGAAGAATTCACTTTCGCTCGCGTACAACGCAAATACACCCGCTACTTCATCCGAAACAATAAGCGGCAAAACGGCCATCGAGCGAACCTCTGATTCGGTATAGTGATGATTAAACAGAACTCTGGGGTCGTTTTTTGAATCGTTGGCTACGACGGGTTTTTTCTCTTTTACCGCCCGCGCGAGCATGGTGTTGGGTGCCGTCTCACTGGATGACAATATGCTTGTAATCGCAGTCAGAAGTGCCTCATCTTTACCCGAAGAGGCAATCGGGACAATGTTCAGGGGGCTTTGATCCACGATGGCTATCAAGGCCATGCGAAACCCACCTACTTCGACCGCGATCCGACACGTTTCCCGGAACACTTCGTCGAGCTCGTGCACCCGTACAATGAGCGCGTTAATACCACTGAGCATGGCATATACACGGTTGAGATAGATGATACTGGCTTGCGCTTTTTTGCGTTCAGTGATGTCTTCACCGATGCTAGCCGTTCCAATCACTTCACCGGTTCCCGATCGTAACACCGAATTGTTCCAGCGAATTAACCGGCGCTCACCAGAACGTGTGAGGATTTCGTTTTCGTGATGTCTTGTTTCGGGCCGGCTAGCAAGGAGCGCCACGAAAAAAGAACTTCTTAAATCTTTAATTTCTGGTGGTATGAAAAGCTCAAACCAGTTTCGCCCGATAACTTCCCCGAGTTGCCAATCGGTCAGGCGCAATAAATACTCGTTGCAGTACGTAATCCTCCCTTCGCAATCGAGCATCAATGAAATTAACTCTATATTTTCCAACAGGTCGCTAAAGCGACGTTCGCTTTCGTGCAGTTCCTGCGCCACTTTTTTTTGTTCCGTTATGTTCAAGTGCATAACCACAACGCCATTCGGATGATCGTTAGCGAGTAGAGTTACCGTCAACAGGAACCAGCACTGTTCTGTTAGCGAATGACAGGAGTATTCCAGTGAAAAACGTTTAACTTCGCCATTCAGCACCGATCGAATTCCGGTGGCGGTCTGGTACGCTTCAGATGCGCCCTCTCCCCGTGCACTATCGCAAATATCCAGATAATTAGTACCGACTCCATGCCCTTGACCCTGGATCGCATTCTTACTGGTAAAGCGCCGCCATGCCTCGTTCACCGATACAATGACTCCTTGAGCATCAAGCAAAGCGATATGCGCAGGCAACGCGTTGAGAATAGCAGCCTCGCTGTGACGCATGTGATCCTGAGCGCGCCGCAGCAAGTATGCCCGACCATCCTGGCCCGCTGCCGTACCGCCTGCTGTTAATTCCTCCAGGCGTTGCTCGGTGTGGCGTAGTGTCTCGATTAATGCAGAAATTTTCTCGTTCGCATCTTCTAAAGATGACGGGTCTTTGGGGTTCATAACGCGACAGCTCCCAGATTCCAAGTATGTAATACGGTCTGTGTCCGGGCGATTTCGTTAACTTCGTTCGCGATCCGGTGGGTACCTTCCTTTTGCTCGCGCAACGTGCCCATTAAAGTCTCACCATTTGTAGTATAGGTATTCGAAATTTGTAAGGATGAACTGCCTTCCGATTGACTGGGCATTTCATTGAGTAGGCTGGTGCAAACCAAAGTAATGCCAGTGGCCTTAAGCCAGTCAATTAACCATTCCGCCACACTGTGTACGGTTAATGCATTTAATGTCGTCGTGCGGCCGTGCGGCAAATCTTCGTTTGTGATTTCATCAAAACCAGTCGGCGCTTCAGTTGCCATCTTTAGAATGGGAGGCCGAACAGATTTCATCGTTAATTCCTCTAGGAAATATAATGGACTCGGCCACCGCCACCGCCACCGCCACCGCCACCGCCACCGCAATTACAATTGGCAATAAACATGATATTTTGCTCGCAATTCGCTTAACAATTGATTGCGGATAACAAATAGAAAAAAATGAAACCTGATGTTTACCAAGCATTGTCTTAAAGAGATAGACAAATAACTTTGAATCACGATTCGATTCGAATCGGATAAACACAAGTGTTGGAGACTTCCAGTGCCATAATCGAGAACAAAAACACTGAAACTGCTAACAGGCATATATAGTCTCCTGTTGAAACATGGAATGATCCTGAATACAGATCACGCAACTAATTGCGTAAAAGCACGGAAAGCCGGATTAGATCAGGGAATGATGTTGACCCACATTGTTTATAAAGTATATCACCTCGTTTGCTATGGGTGAATACACGAAACACATATGGATTTCTCCTTTAATCGGGTAGTTTCCTATAGAAAATTTCTATATTATTCGGGTATTACTGAAATAAAATCCGTTAACTTTTGTTCTTCCTTGTTCGATTTTGGATTCGCTTCAGGCAACTTTACATATGCAACAGATCGACTTCCCTGATCCATTATTGATTATCTACCTAAAAAGCAGCCGCCATCAATAATCCTGTTGTAATTGCTATATCGACCGCATTATTGCCTTACCTCGAGAAATCAACGATTTGATAGCGTACTTGACCCGCTGATAAGCTGACCATTGGTCCAGGTAAGAGTGGATCAGATTGAGATAAAACATCACCTTGTTATATAACTTAGCAAACCAACGAACTTGCATGAGTGCCGGGCGAGTCAAATTGAAGATACGGGAAAACAGTGCCATGCCAAGCAGTTTGGCCGCTACAATAATTGCGGCACCAAAAAGCCAATGCCCGGATAGGATAGCATGCAAGCCAATGAATTTAGTCGGAATTAATATTAAACTGGGTAATAAAAAACAAACATAGCCCAGCGGGGTGGCAGTGCCGCGATATGACGTTCTATCGCGCGGATCAAAGATAGCATTCCAAGCCGAGTCATCAGCCGTGCCATTTGATCCCAGATAAACTCTTCAATCAAAAAAACAGAGCAACCAGCCAAGTGAATGGAACGAGGATGAAGCGTTTCATTATGGAGAGGTTCGAGGCATTTTTGTAGTGGCGATTTTTTGCCTATAGCAGTCTAACCCGTTAATCCGAAAATAAAGTGGCGAATTCAACTCTGAAGTGCAACTTTTGTAAGTAAATTTAGGTGGTGAGCTGCGTTACTACCGAATCAGTAAACGAAAAATTTCAAGAATGTAATGAATAATTTGAACGTTGTGATCGTTCATTTTTTTTGCTAAAGCAGCATTCCAGCGATTGCGCCAGATAGCTTGTGGATCGACGGCAAGCTATAAAGCGGATACCTTGAACTTGTGCTACATCACGATAATGGCGCATCACGTTATGGCCCAGGAAATCCGTGAATAATATCAAAAGCTCTGTATTTCTTGGTAATTCATGTTGTTTGCGCTGATGTGATACATGCCTTCCAGTGATATGACGGGTAATATTTATATTCCAGTCAGAAAGTAATTCAGGAATATTTCCCAGACGATCCGCACCGATTAAAATTGCATTCATAACAATCACCTGAGTAATTAACGGGTTATTTTGACGGCTGCATTTTTTGCTTCTTAAATCAAGGCGAAATGCCATGATCAATATGCGAGCTAAATTCAATCGCGATACAACAAGCCGTTCGTTAAATCGTAATATACATTTAAATATAACGATAATTCAAGCTGTGTTCGTAATTAAGCACCCGCAGCCTTATTTCTCCTCATTGATTTAGGTTAATTACAAAGTAAAATAACCTGTTACCATGACGCACACAGTCAATACAATTAGTTCCCGAGATACTTTAAATCACTAAACGGGGTGGGTATTTAAGATATGGAGCCAAAAGAAAATTCGATTGAGTTACATGGTTCAGTATGGATGACGGTAGGAGGTGAGAATTTTGGCGGGCCGGGCCGCATTGGCTTGCTCTCTAAAATCGCCGAATGCGGCTCCATCTCCCAAGCAGCCAAATCTATCAAAATGAGTTACAAAGCCGCTTGGGATGCCATTGACAACATGAACAATTTGTCAGGCCAACCATTGGTGGAACGGGTAACCGGTGGCAAGGGCGGTGGCGGTACCCGTTTGACTCGGCGCGGAGAGCAATTGGTAGAGAGCTTTAGAATTATTGAACGGGAACATCGTGAATTTGTTGATCGACTCAGTCGGCAGGCTGAAGGAGTCGCAAGTGATTTTTTATTGATTAAACGAATGAATATGAAAACCAGTGCTCGCAATCAGTTTCTAGGCAAGGTAACAGCAATCAAACGGGGGGTCGCCAACGACGAAATCGAACTGCAAATCGTCGGGGGAGAGAAGATTGTCGCTATCATTACTCACGAAAGTACAGAGACGCTTGGGATGTGCCTCGGCGCAGAAATATTTGCCCTCATCAAGTCATCTTCGGTCATTGTCGTGACCGATGATAAAAACGCTAATTTTTCCGCCCGCAATCGCTTACGCGGTACCATTTCTCGCGTGAACCCGGGGATAGTCAACACGGAAGTGATTATTGATTTGGCTGGCGGAGGCTCAATTGCTGCCATCATCACAAACGAAAGCGCCACTTCGCTCGGACTTGTTGTTGGAGTGAAAGCCACGGGAATTTTCAAAGCATCCAGTGTGATTTTGGGTATCACAGCATAAGCAAATCTAAGTGGTACGCTTCATTGAGCTTACCAGGCTGCGAAATGCACTTTACCTCTGCCAACAATCACATGACGATGTTGGAGAGTAACGCCAGGCGCGGATTTACCATCGTATTGACCATTCCACGGGTAGCACTCTTTTGGTTGTATTGACTCAAATATAACCATGTAGCATAATAAATCAGTCAGGAAGTTTCTATTACAGGCACTTCGTGGCATCACTGATAACACCTCTCGATTACCATTTTGGATGGTTAACCAAGCTGTTGCCGAACTGGCTCGCGGATCTTCCGAGAAATGGCGCAGTGAACAAATACAACGAAAGGAAACCTATGACCAGCACGACAGTGGGACTCGAAGAGCTCCTGATGCAACGCATCGCTGACTGATGCACAGCTTCAAACAGCGGCGGCGACAGCAGAAAATTTCCGGATATTGCCGGATGCAACGGTGATCAAGATCGGTGGGCAGAGCATTATTGATCGCGGCCGCGCGGCCGTTTACCCGCTTGTGGACGAAATTGTCGAGGCTCGCAAGACTCACAAGTTACTGATTGGTACCGGTGCCGGTACCCGGGCCCGGCACCTTTACTCGATCGCGGCGGGAGTTGGCTTGCCGGCGGGTTTGCTCTCACAGCTTGGCGCTTCGGTGGCCGACCAGAACGCCGCCATGTTGGGGCAACTCCTCGCGAAGCACGGTATCTGCACGGTCGGTGGTGCAGGGTTATCGGCAGTGCCGCTCTTTCTGGCCGAGGTTAACGCCGTCATTTTCAGCGGCATGCCGCCCTACGCACTCTGGATGCGTCCACCCGCCGAAGGCGTCATCCCGCCCTATCGTACCGACGCCGGCTGTTTCCTGCTCGCCGAGCAGTTTGGCTGCAAGGCAATGATCTTCGTGAAAGACGAGGATGGCCTTTATACCGCCAATCCGAAGACCTCGAAAAACCCCACCTTTATCCCGAGGATTTCAGTCGACGAGATGAAAGCGAAAGGACTACATGATTCGATCCTTGAATTCCCGGTGCTCGATCTCCTCCAGGCAGCAACCCACGTTCGCCAGGTACAGGTTGTAAACGGCCTCGTTCCCGGCAACCTGACCCGCGCACTTGCCGGCGAGCACGTCGGCACCATTATCACCGCCAATTGAGGAGCACTGCCATGACTAATACTACCAATACCATCAAGCACGTCGCCTCGCCGCTCGCACACCAGACCCTCCAGGATAGCAATCTGACCCGCCCCGTCGCAGGCAGACGCCCGATCCGGATCCTGCCCTGGCTGCAGGTCGTCAAGATCGGCGGGCGCTCCATCATGGATCGTGGTGCCGAAGCGATCCTGCCGATCGTGGATGAATTGCGTAAGCTCTTGCCCGAGCACCGCTTGCTCATCCTGACCGGCGCCGGTATTCGTGCTCGCCATCTCTACGGCGTCGGCCTCGATCTTGGCCTGCCGGTCGGTTCGCTCGCTCCGCTCGCCGCCAGCGAAGCCGGTCAAAACGGCCATATCCTCGCCTCGCTGCTGGCACCAGAAGGTGTCTCTTACGTTGAACACCCGACCATTGCCAGTCAGCTCGCGATTCACCTTGCTGCGGCTCGTGCGGTCGTGGGCAGCGCGTTCCCGCCGTACCATCATCACGAGTTTCCGAACTCGCGCATCCCGACCCACCGGGCCGACACGGGCGCCTTTCTGCTCGCCGACGCACTCGGGGCGGCCGGCCTGACGATAGTCGAGGATGTGGATGGTGTGTATACCGCCGATCCCAATGATTCCAATAGCAAGCAGGCGCAGTTTCTCCGCGAAACGAGCATTGCTGATCTCGCAAAGCTCAAGGGCACCCTGCCATTCGATCATGCCCTCCTTGAGGTTATGGCGACTGCGCGCCACATCGAGCGCGTGCAGGTCGTGAATGGACTCGTCCCGGGCCGACTTACTGCCGCGTTGCGCGGCGAGCACGTCGGAACGATCATTCACACGGGTGCGCGTCCAGTTTAAACGTATGTTTTTCGGCGGTGCCCTCTGTCCCTGAGGGCGCCGGTGACTAATAATGAATATGAAAACCAGTGTCCATAACCAATTTCAAGGCAAGGTAACGAATGTCAAGCAAGGCGCTGTCAACGACGAAATTGAGCTGGAAGTGGCAGGCGGAAAGAAAATCATCGCTATCGTCACTCATGAGAGCTCAGATCGACTTGGATTACAAGTTGGGGTAAAGGCATTCGCACTCCTCAAGTCCTCATCAATCATTGTTGCAACTGACTATAAAGGTGCAAAATTTGCCGCCCGTAATCATCTACAAGGTACCATTTCACAAGTGAAATCCGGTGGCGTTAATTCTGAAGTAATAATCGTACTTGAGGGTGGCGCTTCTATTGCGGCTATTATCACCAACGAAAGTTGCAAGTTGCTCGGGCTCGCTGTTGGTATGTCAGCGACCGCAATTTTCAAAGCATCCAGCGTAATCATAGGGACTAAAACGTAGCTTTCAAGGTATTCCTGGCTAAATAGGTCGTCAAACCAGGACGCATTCAAAAATCAAACACTGCCTGTTTTGCAGCCAAGTAGACAGTTGCATCGTCGATTGCCAATACACTGAATATTTTTGACACCTTAAAATATACAGCTTTTTTCTTCTGCCCAAGGCATGGCATTTTTGAAGATGACGGTTCAACCTTGAAATTTTAGTGCCTTTGATTCTTGTCTCTATAAGCATTACCGATAACACGAAAAAACAGATCAGTCTAGCTTGGGATTCATTTTCTCTGCGTATTTATCAGGCACGCATAACGAGAATATGATTTTTTGCCATGCGTTATTTAGTGTGGTACATTTCGCTAATGCCATACCAAAATAAAATTGGAAATTTTAGGGCATCACTGTCACTTTGCTTAAACAGTGGCGGATGGATTTCCCCTCGAAGACTCGAATTACTTGCCGCAATTGGTGAAACAAATTCAATTAGTAATGGCGCAAAAGCGATCGGCATGACTTACCGAGGAGCGTGGATAGCAGTGGAAGAAATGAACAGTCTTGCTGGAGTACCTCTGGTCAAATCGTGGCAAGGGGGTCACGGAGGTGGCGGGGCAGAATTAACCGAAGTAGGGAAGCAACTGGTAATTGAATTAAGTCGCCTCAGTGCATTACAAACGCAGTTATTTCAATCGGTAGCAGTACTTGACGAGTTCGATTAATAACACTGGATTATTTTCATAAGTTGTCAAGGTAATTTAAATGAGAACAAGTGCCCGTAATACGTTGAAAGGAATTGTTGAAACCGTTATTGAAGGGGCAGTAAATTCAGAAGTCACACTCAGATTAGAAAGCGGCATGGCAGTGTACGCTATCGTCACACTCGAAAGCGCGCGCTTACTGGGTCTTGTGCCAGGCAAAGTTGCCTATGCGCTAATCAAATCATCGTGGGTGATATTGGCATTGGCAGATGAAAAGATTACAACCTCGGCGCGTAATCGACTTTGCGGGATAGTCAGTCGCATCGAAAAGGGTGCTGTGAACACTGAAGTGGCAATTGATCTTGGCAATAATAATAGTCTGGTTTCAATTATCACCAATGAATCGCAAAATTTGCTCAAGTTCTCGATTGGTAATCCAGCTTGTGCGTTGATCAAGGCTTCTCATGTTCTTCTTGCCGTTAATGAATAGTCGTAATAAGTAAGCAATACCGCCGCAGCTAATGCGGTTTTTTTTAATATTCGTTGTATATGTTTTTATATTTCGAGCATAGTTGGTTTACTCAGGGGAGATTATGATCAAAACTTTTTATTACCCATTAGGCAAAATGATGAATAAGGCTATCAGTTTCAAGGAAGTTACAAAACTAATAGAATTTCGAGATTCGGATATTTTCAAAATTAAAATGTCTGAATCAAGTCTGAGAGTCGGTATTTTGGCGAGTAGTTTGCTAGTGGCATCCCCCTATTCCGCGGCGCAGGAAAGTACGCAATTAAAACCGCAACAAGAGAAGTCAGGCCTGGAAGTATTCGCAATAGACCCACCGCTGATCACTGCCCAAGCGGATACTGCCTTACAAGCACAAAAAACGACTAAAACTGAAACAGCAGAAGTTAAAGCGCCAGCTAAGGCTCCGGCTCAGCCACCTAGTTATTATGTTCAATTCCGTAGTTCCGGATTAACCATACAAACTGAACCTCCTCGCTATGTCAAGCAAGCCAATAAAACATGGCTTAAAGATATTGACGGTTGGCAAGATGTTAATTGGTTGGACATTGGTGCAGAAACCCGGCTTCGCTACGAGTCTCGTGAAAATGATTTTCGCCGAAAAACAGATACTGTGGATGAACCCTTTTCATTACGGACACGCCTTTATGCTGCTGTAAAAAACAAATTTGATCCATTACGCGCTACCTTTGAATTTCAAGATTCCAGACGCTTTAACCAGGGATACCCCTATACCAATTTGGAGGTCAATAAAACAGAATTTATTCAAGGTTTTGGAGAATTGTATTTCAAGGATGCACTGGGTGTAGACGCATTGGGTAACGACAGGCCACTCAGTTTGCGAGTGGGACGTATGGCTTTTGAGTTAACAGACAAACGCTTAATTGCACGAAATGAATATCGTAATACCACGAACAATTTTCAAGGTTATCGTGTAGTTTTAGGCCAGAGAAATAGCGACTGGGAAGGAACTGTCTTTGCCTTTAATCCAATCGTTCGTTTTATGGAACAAGCGGATAAAGCCAATGAAGCCCAGTGGTTCTACGGCGCTAAATTTGATGTGCGGAAATGGTCAAAAGTGGCCACATTTCAACCTTATTACTACTTATTACAACAAAATGGCAGTAAGGTAAAATATGCCTCGTCGGGCGCACTTGCCTCCGCAGCCGACAAAACAAATCGCGAAATTAACACCGGGGGCTTGCGTGCCTACGGGATAATAGCTAATACCGGCATCGATTGGGACTTAAACTACGTCAAGCAATGGGGTACCGATAACGGGCAGGATCACGATGCCTATGGCTATAACATGGAATCAGGCTACACCTTCAGCCATGCATGGAAGCCTCGTGTTATGGCTAATTTAGGCTATGCCAGCGGCGATAAAAATCCAAATGACAATAAGAGTCAACGTTTTGAGCGTTTATTCGGCTTTGCCAGACCATGGTCCCACACAGATTATATTCAGATGGAAAATGTCCGCGCCACCAAGGTTCGCGGAGAATTCAGTCCTACCGCTACCTTAAAACTTGATTTTGGCTATAGCTGGTACAAATTAGCCAGTGCTACAGACCGTTGGTCCGGTGGAAATAACTTGCGCGACGCAACAGGAAAAAGCGGCAAGAACATAGGTGATGAGTTTGATATGCGTGCACAATTTCCAGTCAATAAGCACTTATCGATGGTTGTAGGTTACTCCTACTTTATGGCAGGAGATTTTGCCAAAGCGACGTCCCAGAAAATTATGCCCGGGCGAGGAGAAAACTCGCACCTGGTATGGATAGACGCTACTGTAGTCGCATTCTAAGTTAACTAATAAAAAGGAGTTTTACCATGACTAAAATTTTTCACACAATTGTTATCGCAGCAGCATTCGCGATTGGATCCGGCATCGCAATGGCGGAAACCATTACGGTCGTCACCGCTTCCAGTATGAAATTTGCGATGACCGACATCGTGAATAAATTTAATGCCGAACACCGCAATGATGAGGTAAAAACTATTTATGGCGCATCAGGAAAATTCACCTCACAAATTCAAAATGGTGCACCTTTTGATATGTTTTTCGCGGCGGACACTAACTTTCCGCAGATATTGAAGAAAGAGGGGTTAACGAGCACTGATCCAGTCGTTTATGCGACGGGTAAACTGGTAATTTGGTCTTCAACGACAGATGCCACTAAGCTGACCCTGCAAAAATTGTCTGAACCCGCCATTCGTAAACTGGCTATCGCTAATCCCGATCTGGCACCCTACGGTATGCGTGCCAAGGAAGCGATGAATGCAGCCAGAGTGTGGGGGAAAATCAAGGATAAACTCGTCTTTGGTGAAAATGTTGAACATACCGCACAGATGGTAAGCACCGGAGCCGCCGATGCCGGACTGATCCCGCTGTCGCTGGCACTTAATCCTGCAATGGTTAAACAAGGTGGCTATAGTTTGATTGATGACAGTTTGCATCAATCACTGGCCCAAGCCTTCGTAATTACCAAGCGTGCCAAAGACAGCGCCCTTGCCCGGCAAT
>NZ_CAKMAA020000007.1 GCF_924101635.2 Candidatus Nitrotoga sp. HW29
ATCAATGTCAATGTTGTATGAAAGAGTTTCCCCCGCGCTCGCGGGGATAGGCCCGCTTCGTCACCCCCTCAATGAAAAGCTTGGAAGTTTCCCCCGCGCTCGCGGGGATAGGCCCGAACACCTAAATCCGCGCCCATATCCTCGCGCGTTTCCCCCGCGCTCGCGGGGATAGGCCCCCAGCGGAATGGGCTGGCAATTTTGACCCCTGGTTTCCCCCGCGCTCGCGGGGATAGGCCCCCTGAAAATCAATGTCAATGTTGTATGAAAGAGTTTCCCCCGCGCTCGCGGGGATAGGCCCGATCATGCCGACACGGGCAGCGATCGCACCCAGTTTCCCCCGCGCTCGCGGGGATAGGCCCTCATTGGCGGCCATTACTGCAACCTCCGGTCGGTTTCCCCCGCGCTCGCGGGGATAGGCCCTTAAGGCTCGTCTTGTTGAGCTGAATGAAACAGTTTCCCCCGCGCTCGCGGGGATAGGCCCAAATCAAACGGAACGGCACTGCATTCTGTGCAGTTTCCCCCGCGCTCGCGGGGATAGGCCCATTGGGATCATTTCAATGGTGTACGGGCTAGTGTTTCCCCCGCGCTCGCGGGGATAGGCCCCTCACGCCTGCGACTCTTAGCCCTTCCGAAAAGTTTCCCCCGCGCTCGCGGGAATCAGCACTGCCGTCGCTAATCCAATCAAACTAAAATTATCGATTATCTGAGAGCTTTTTTAATGCAGCTTCGAACCATCCGAAGCCGATTCTTTCTTGCTCAAGCCGAATATTTTTACGTATCCGGTTATCACGCAAGTCGTTATAAAGAGAAAGCTCTTCGAGAGTTAATCTAGGCAAGTCGCGCAGCGTTTGCTTCTCTTCCTCACCCCAGAGCAGTTCGAATTTTAATAAAGTAACTCGATCCATCAGTAACGATTCCACGTGCGCGAACAGATTGCGAAGTTGATCGAGAATTGCGAATCCGTGTGTATCAATATCACCCCAATAATAAATGCAACAGCGCGATAGCCAATTGGCGTGTCTAGACATTTCAAATCCGTACCCCGCACCAAAGATTACCAAGCTGTCCTTTAGCGGCGGAAAGGCTAAAAAATTGATCTCATTTTCAACAATAAAAACCCGTGAAACCATAGGATTAAGCTGAGCGAAGCTCGCGGCATCAAGAGTGATGTCTTGTACGTGTGCCGATGGAATTTGATCAGGATCAAGCAAGCGGAAACGAATGCGCAGCGGCTTGTCGCGGAATCCATAGCGCATTGCAAATCCGCTCACACCGGACGCAGTAAAATCAACCGTTTCGGGATCTAAAACCAGATCAAACAACTCAGTCAGCACGCTACGATGCGCTTCGATAAATTTACTATGAACGCCCGGGATATCGACCTGACGCAGATATACATCTGGCCTGGGATGAGTCTGAATCCAAACGACAATCTCCAGCAACCGGCTCCAATCATCTGCTAAAGCCAGCGCACGGATCGGACGTTCCGCCAGCCAGCACAACAACTTCGGCTGGGACTGTTTTGTTTCCTCTACCAACGCAACAAATCGGGCAGCCTCTTTGCGCTTGGATATGAATATTGCGGCATCATCAAAGCTGTCAATCCACACCTCGGTTGGAACGGAGTTCATCCCTAAAATGCGGTGCTTAAACTCCCGGGCCACCACCCGACAGTGCGGAACGGCGCGAATTTCTCTGACCCAGGCACGAACCTCGTCAAAGCGATCAGCCATCTCAGCCGAAGTGGGACACTTAAGTATCAAACGTCGCGGGAACAGTGATTCTCCTGTAACAAGGCTGGACAGTATTTCCCCTCGTTCCCATAGCTTTTCCAGCTGGGTACGGAAGTCTCTCGGTCTTGTCCAACTCATCCCGAAACTCTCGCCTTCTCCGCCCGATATTCCTCAATTAAAAGATTGCGCAGCTTGGAGGCACGACCATCTTCGTTTTGGACGAATCCGACACTGGACACAAAAGGCTCGATGATGTGGATCTTCTGCAAAGGCGTGACAATCAAAAGTTGCAAGTTGAGTTGGGCAAACAAACGCAAGCCATACTGCGCAGACTCGTCAGAGCCTCGTCCGAAAGCTTCGTCGATTACCACAAACCGGAAAGAACGAGATCGTATTGCCCCCCATTCAAGACCGAACTGGTAGGCCAAGCTTGCGGCAAGAATGGTGTAAGCCAATTTTTCTTTTTGTCCGCCCGATTTGCCGCCCGAATCAGAATAATGTTCGTGCTCTTTACCGTCCTCGCGCCACCGTTCACTGGCTGCAAACACGTACCAGTTGCGTACGTCGGTTACTTTGGCTGCCCAGCGCCGGTCTTGCTCAGAGATTCCCTCACGTCCGCGAAAGCGCTCGATGATAAGCTTTACTTGCAGAAATTTGGCTTCTGAATATTGGTTGTCGTCTGAACCGGTAATTTCCCATTCAGTGCAAGCCCGCAGTTCAGTTTGAAAATCGCGGATGTCGGCATCCGGCGTAGGCTGAGCTTCGAGCTGTATGTATCGCCCCGTGTTGTAGTCAATCCCCGTTAACGATTCGTTAATGCGCGCAATACGCTCCTTGATCGTTTCTCGCTCGCGCGCCAACTGCGATTGAAAGTTGGCAACTTCGTTGATTGTATTTTCGTTCAGCAATTTTTTGAAGCGCGCTTCAAAACGCGGCAAATCATCGGCCTGCAGTACATTGAGCATGGCGCGGTATTCAAAAACAGCCTCGATGCTGGCATCCACCTCTGAAGTTTCCAATTTGAACGCCTCTTTGTAGGCTGCCATCGCTTGAATGATTTTGTCGCGCAAACGTTTAAGTTTTGCATCCTCTGCATTGATCTTGGTCTGCAACCATTCACGCAAATCTCGCTCACGGTTATCACAAGATTCAACCGTGAGCTGATGCTCGCCCAACGCCTCGTCACGGATCGCATCAAGGCGCTCAAAACGCGCCGAGTGAGCTGCATAGGCCGGTTCATCAAGTATTGCTTGCGTTTGCATCCGCAATGCTTCGGTATCTATTTTTTTCTGCTCTGCTTTGGATCGTTTATCTCTGTATTCTTCAAGCTGCCCTTCCGTAGCTATCAATGTTGCCTCACCCGCACTCAACCGCTCTGCCAGTTGTTTGAGCACATCTGAAGTCGATTCCAGCCTGTGCTTCTCATCGGTTAACGCCGCCACCTCCAGTACAAGGGGCCGCCAGTCAATTTCACGATAATCAGTAAACTCCTCCAGCTTCACAAGCACCGTAATAAACGCTTGAAGCTCTCTACGAGTTGATTCAATCTTGCCAATAAGGCTACCCACCTTGCCCAGATGTTTCTCCAAGCTTCTGACTTTAGCTTCGAGCGCAGCGATCTTGGCTGCGTTGGTCCAGCCCAGCACGTAACGACTACGATCATCCAATCGATGGCGGTCGTCTTTTTCATGCCGTTCACCCCCTACCTTAATTTGTCCTGCACGCGTGATAGCCCGCGTCTCGCGGCGAAATTGCTCTTGAGTGACGCAACAGGCCACATCAAAACGATGTACCAATTCACGTTCCAACCAATCATAGAAAGCAGAATCAGGCTTAATTGCCAACTTGCGCGCCAAAGAATCACGATGCAGGCCAGGCAATTCACTCCGCGAATGCTGACGCACACGAAAATAAACCAAACGGCCTTTCAATTGCGTTTTATCAACCCACTCAGCGACCGCTGCATAGCGTTCATCCGGCACCAGCAAAGACAAGCCGAAACTGCGCAATAACCGTTCGGCCGCGCCTTCCCAGTCACGCTCGTCTTCATGTACCTGGAGCAACTCGCCGGCAAAGGGCATCTCCTCTTCAGACAAGTTGAGTGCTTTACATAAGGCTGTCCGCATGATCACTTGTTCCGACGAAATGTTGCTGCGGCGCGCTTTCAGGCTGTTGATCTCAGCGGTCAACGCATCATGCTCTTGTTTACCTTGACGCAAAATCACGCTGTGTTCAGTTAAATTGTTTTGCAAACTGGCATCTCGCGTCCGCGTGGCTTCAGCCGATGCAATAAATCGTTGTCTTTGCCGCAAAAACTCGTCCTCATCCTGTGCGGGACTTTCAGCAACGGCGCGCACCAGCTCAACATAACGCTGCGCCTTACGTTCACGCACCTCGCGCTCCTGCTCTTTCTTGCTGATCTCAATCGTCAACCGTTCCAGACGGTCCCCCCCGTTATCAGCAATGTTGCGTTTGAGCTCAGCCACTTCGACGCGTTGTGCATCACGTTGTGCTTCAGCACGTTTAACGTGGGTGTCTTGTCGTGTCCATTCCTCCAGTAAATTAGCTGCGCGTTTTTCCAACAAGCCAAGTTTTAATCCAGCGAAGTAGGAACTGAGCGCATCGCGGCAAGCGCGAAATTCATCAACCAGGGCAACCAGCGATGCATGACGATCTCCGTCTGCAACCAACGGGGCAAGCATCTCGACTTGCCGCTTGGCTTTCAGTACGGCCTCGTGTGCACGGTTAAGATCATCAAAGTGGCCAATCAAAGCGCTGATACGCGGTGCAACATCAAACGGCTCCAGCATGTGGCTGCGCACAAAATCAGTAAGGTTACCCACCGATTTCATCGACACGGTTTGGTGAAATAACTCCAGTGCCTGTTCGTTTTCAATGCCAAAGCGACGCCGAAACCATGCCCCGTAGGAAGGAAAGCTGTCGCATATTTCCGCGCCCATTCCTCTCAATTTCTTTCTAAGCTGAACGATGTCCGAACCAAAATGTACAAAATCAGTCGTAATCGACAACGCCCGTTCTGCACAGACAAAGAAGCGGGCAGGCTGTGCTTGGGCATCCTTCATCCAAAATACCTGTGCCAGCGTCACCGTTTGGTCATAGCCCGCGTTATGAAAGACACCCAAAATCACCGAATAATTATTGTGATCGCGCAGTGCCACAG
Source organism: Candidatus Nitrotoga sp. HW29 (assembly GCF_924101635.2). Classification (GTDB taxonomy): domain Bacteria; phylum Pseudomonadota; class Gammaproteobacteria; order Burkholderiales; family Gallionellaceae; genus Nitrotoga. The sequence goes on from NZ_CAKMAA020000007.1 coordinate 4,915, forward strand.
GCTTGGCCGTTCCACTCACCTCATTGCGTTCGGACTTGTAGTGCCCCAGCACATAAGAGCGCAGCGTGCGTTCCTTGTTATCAGCACCGGCAGCCTTGTTGTAAGCGATACGATGCGCCGGAACCAGCAGTGTAGTAACGGCATCGACCAGCGTTGATTTCCCCGAGCCAATGTCGCCCGTGAGTAAGGCATTTTTTCCGTCGAGGTTCAGCGTCCATACCCGCGCATCGAAAGTGCCCCAGTTGAACACTTCCAAACAGTGCAAGCGGAATCCGGATAGCGCATCGTCGCTAACAAAATCCAGCCCCAATGTTTGCATCTCAGCCATCGGAATCACCTGCTGAAGTTGCATTGATCTGGCCCTGATACGCTGACAGGCGGGTATCAAAATCACTCAGCCACTGCGCATCTACAAAAGCTTTGATGATGCGACGCACCTCAAATGCGATAGGTTGTCCTGCGCCAGTTTTAAGCTTGCGCAAAAATCCCAACTCGACAATCTTGTTGAGATGCGTCTCGATCTGATCGATCAGCTTCGCCTCGTTACTGCTGTCGGGTAAAAACACGCGAACCAGCTCGACGAGTTGATCACGAGTCAATACGAGGCGTGTGTCACCCCCACTTGCATCGAACTCGGCCAACTTCTTGCGTAACAATGCCAGCAACAAGCTCACCGGAAAAGTCAGCGGACGGCGCGCTACCAGTCGCGGTAACTTGGCAATACCTTCGTCTTCACTGTCTTTGCGAGCTCGCAAAAATGCATACCCTTCTGACTCATCCAGCACCAATTCCAGACCCAACACGGTCACGTAATCACGCACGCGAGCTTGCAGATTAAGCAAGGCATTCCAAAGACTCTTCCCCTTCTTGATAGATCACGCCTTTGAGCAAAGTGATGATCAAGACTGATAACTCATTCGTTGCAGCGTTATTTTCTGGATTAAGTGCTTGCTCTGTCATGCTCATCTCACAAAAATCACGCGTGGCAAACGTGCCCGTTTCACTTGTTCTTGCCCATCTGATTTTTCTCTGCACCAGGAAATTTCATCGGTCACCTCTTCATCCACCACGGCCTTGAAAGTGTCACCCACAAGCTGGAGGTAGGCCACCAGTTCTGCCAGTCCGCGTTGTAGCGGCTGCATTTCACACAGCTCACGCAACGTGACTTGCGAACGATCCTGCAAAGCATGTCGGATATGTCTAACCAGCTGCGCCTTATCGATAACGACTTGTGAGTACAAAGCTCCTGCATCTATTTCAACATCCCCCTCTTCCAGCACAATATCGGCGATTTGTGGTTTGATGGAAGGGGTGTGGAGTGGTCGTTCCATCGGTAACTCGATATCAGCAGCCGTATCTGCAATGCCCATCATTACACCTGACGGCTGAGATTCGCGCACTGCCAACGCTTTAGTTTCAATACCGTGCAGAATGTCCATGATGCGGCGGTTTTCCAACCAGGCCTGGTCATCCAGAAAACGCCGCAACTGTTGCGAAAGTTGGGCGACGGTACGCTGTGTATGTTCTCCCGCCTCCAACCAATCATAATGTACACGACGTGTTCGACTGTCAGGCTTGAGTTCAATGACAGGTGGCAAGGCCAACACGCGCTCGAGCAATTCCGACAACTCCTCCTGCCGTCGACTGGACATCAAAAAATCCCAGAATGCGCGAAAGCTGCGCCCCTGATCCGAGTCGGAAATTGTATCCCGTTCGCCCATGATTTCCTCCAGTAGCGCTCCCTTTGAGCCTTGCCACAGTGCGATGCGCTCCCGCACGCGCCGATCCAAACCACGAAAGTTATGCTCTACCTCACGAAAATCGCTCAGCAGCTCCCGCGCCAATTGCGTGAATTGCTGAAAGCGGTCTTTTAATGCGGTGTTATCTAACAGCGGAATATCACCCGATAATATTTGCTCGATTTCCCTATCAATTTCATCACGCCGTTTGTGTAATTCAGCAACACGCGTTTGAGGATCGGATTCAGATCCTTCACTCATCTGCTTAAGCAACTCGAACAGCGTCAGCAAGCGGGACTCAGTGCCAACAAAGCTGCGCTGGGTGAGCGTTGCAAGCCAGGTAATCGCTTTTTCGGTCGGTGGGGAAAGATCGAAATGCGGTTCATCCGAACCTTGGACATAGAATTTGCGTAACCACCCCTTCTCAGTGCTCGCCCAGTCGTTAAGGTATTCAAGTGCAGACTTGGGAAAAGCATCTGAGCCCAGGCTCTCGCGCAAGGCAAACAGTTCGTCTTCGAGTGATTCTGCCAAATCCGCTTGCGCCATAACGCGCACATTCGGCACGATAAACACTCGCTGCAAAAAACTCGCTACCAGCGGTGCATGATCCGAGCGCAACAAACGCCACGCTGGATGGCTTTGGCGCAATAGATCAAGCGTGGCAAAGTCGAAATTCATTGAAAATACAATTCACGGTTTAAGCAATTGCCGTTATACATACGGCATCATCAACTTCGCATGTCCTGATAGCATCCAAACTGCCCGCCAATCTACCCAGCATCATATTCACCGCAATCGCAATATGCGGAATCAACACATACCGCCAAGGCTTACCACCATTGGCTGCTGCGTAGTCGAAGCATTCTTGCACCACTTGATTGCCGCTCCTTTCTTGGCTAGAACAATGGCATCTTCCATCTGATTACTGCCCTTTGGCTCCAGCTTAGGCCGGTTCTCCTTGCCAATCCAGGTGAGTTCAAATTTTTGTTCATGGCTGCACTGATTTCATGGCTGCCTTGGGTCGTTGCTTGATAGCTTCATGCTGCAAGCTGTTCAAGACGCAACAACCAATTATTGAAGTGCGAGCAAGCCTGTCGCAGTGGGTCAAGACCAATTTCCGCCGCGATCAGCGGACCATGAAATGTCTTTTTATATTCCGGCATCAATCGCTTAATACGTTTAGACGGAGCGGTTTGCGGGCTATCATTGATATGCTCGGGCGTTTCGTGGGCTTGCGCAATAGCTACCAAAGCATCAACCGTCCCTTGCGAATCCGTCCAGGAAGAAAATGCCTCCGGCTTCACAAACAGCAGCGCTTCAAATTCATAAACCATCAAATAGGGAATAAAATTAAGTTCGTTGATATCCTCGGCAAGCCAGGTTTCCAGAAAAATAGCTTTCTGTTCGCCTGTCCCATTGGCAGGAAAGCCAGCCGCGCTCTTGCCGGGGAAATCGCCCGGCAATCCATACAGATCAAACAGGGTTGAAACGCTGGCGTGACGATCCTGCTTACACAATCGACTTAACTGGGGTTTTATCTTGCCATAGCCAGTTACGCCACCTTTATGGCCCGGGCTGGTACGCACAATGATTGGCGTGATGAATAGCCCATTTCTGGCATAGTGCGGCGCGAGCAATTCTCTTACGAAGGTTTCTTCCGTCTGCCCTTCCACCAGCAAATACATGCGACTCATCGCGCCGGTCTCCCGCCTAGTAGATTTTTCTTCCACAATTCGCCAAGGCTGTAATCATTCAGCCATTCGGCAAGAATAGCGTTATCGGGACGTTTGAAGATGGATGCGCCATTCTCCTTATCCACCACAATCAGGTCATCTGCATCGAATTCGTTCACCAGCTCGACCGATTGTGTAGAGGCAATCAGTTGATGTTTTTCGGCGGCCGATTTCATCAACGCACCGAGAACAACAATAGCGTAAGGGTGCAAACCCAACTCCGGCTCATCAATCAAGATAGCCGCAGGCATGAACTGCTCGGGTTGCAGCAGCACTGTGGCCAGACAGATAAAGCGGAGCGTACCGTCCGAAAGCGCACTGGCAGAGAAAGGTACGTCTTGACCGGCTTCGGTCCATTCAAGTTGAATTTTTTCCTTGTTATCTACCGTTGGACGCAAATGAAAATCGCCGAAGAACGGTGCGACTAACTGTATTGATTTGACGATGCGCAGGTAATGCGCTTCATGATGGTTCTTCAGACGAAAAAGAAATGCTGCCAGATTACGTGCGTCGGCACGCAGATATTCATTGTCATTTATCCCGTGAATCTGCTTGACCGTAGCACTGTCACTGGTGTCATGAAAGTGGTAGACACGCCAACTGCGCATGGGTGGAACAACGTATTCATAGATACGGGTTTTCTCTTTTTGCCCTTCCAGATAGGATTCGAAATGTCCAGAATGCGGTCCCCAATCACCATGTACGTTCCACCACAAACACTCGCGAGAAAACATCATCCGGTTATCTTGAGTGGGCCTCAGGCTAAATTTGTACCCGTTGTTACCAAAATAAAGTTCGGCACTCAGTTCTTCTGTTTTTTTCCTACTGAAGTGCATCATGGCATCAGGACCACCAGACGTTCCAACAGCTGACTGCAACTGCTGATCCAGAACCTTGCCAATGAGCTTGAAAAAACCAATGAAATTCGATTTTCCCGCACCGTTAGCGCCAATCAAAATATTGAGCTTGCCTAATTCAATCTCGCACGACGCAATTGACTTGTAGCCGTGCAATATCAGTCTGGAAAGCTGGTTTGAATCGTTTACTTTTTTAATCATAATGAATCTCTTGAACAGGTTCCATCTACCAATGCTGTCAATTCTAACCCATCTATTTCCTGCAACGACTTCCCCGCAATTCCCTGCAAGTCTCCATACATACCCACCGTCGCCCCCATCACTCGCATAATCTGTTCTTCTCGCTTGGCCCATTGCTTCATGATGACTTTTCTTTCCTTGTCAAGGTCTTCCTGCATGGTGGAAAAGGCTTCAACGATGGCTTCAACGCGCTGGCGGAAACGCGGACCAGTGAGGTATTGGTAGACCATCTCGGTCTTGGTCTGTTGACCTTCGGTGGACTGCCGCGCAAGGGCAAGCTCCAGCAATGATTGGCGCAGAATCATCGCTACCGGCAATGCAGCGCGAGGATGTGTTACCCAGACGCCGTCTACCATTTCAAAAGTTTCAACACCTTTCGGCAATATCTGACTCACGATCACGGCGATTTCTGCCTTGGCGGTGCGTTGGTCTCCGCGAAGCTTTACCAGCCAAGCATCGCTCCAGTTTTTGGTGCGCTTGAATTCCCACAAAATGGTGCCGCCGGAGTGGCCGCCTGCGCCGACTACACGATGCAGGACATCCCCGCCCAATTCCCCCTTGGGTACTGGCTCAATACCATCGAAAGGAAATTTAATGCGCAACAGATTTTCAAGCTCCAGTTCCTGAACTTCGCCCTGCAATTGTTGTGATCCTTGCTCAGCCCGGCGCTTGAGGTCTTCAATCTGTTTCTGCATCGCGGCAATGGTCTGCTCCTTTTCCATTACCTTGAGCTTCTGTTCGTCCTCCGCTTCTTTTTTGGCTTGCGTACGGACGTCAGTCAATCCGTCTTGTACCCGCTTTGCTACCGTGAGTTCCAATTCGCGCTTGGCATCATCGAGCTCACGCTGTTTCTTGATGAGTTCGGCTTGTGCCTGCTGTGCCTCGGCCAGTTTTTCATTGTTTGTTTTTAGCACTTCTTGCAATTCGAAAAGTTCACGTGCCTTATTATTCATTTCGACGGCACTGGCAAGTTTAGCTTTCCTGGATTCCTCAGCAATAACGCGAGAGCGTTCCGTTTTTAACTGTGTTGCAACTTGATCGGCCACCTGATCGTCGAGTTTGCGCTTGTCTTCTGCAAGCTGTTTTTCCTTGTCGTGCATCGCCTGTTCGCGCTGTGCGATGTCATTGTCCTTCTGCGCCAATTGTTGCTCAAATTGCTTACGTGTCGCCGCGATCAGAGGTGCTGCCAGTGATTCGGTGAGTTTGATCTCAGTCTTGCAGCTTGGACAGGTGATAGTAGGTTCGGTCATGCTTCGCCCTTTCTGGGTTTGTTCGTCATTTTGTCAATAAACCGCCTACCTCATGGTCAACCGGATTCAGCGATAGCACACACAGTCAGTGCCGATGGAACATCCAGTACCGTCAATTCAACCGCTACATTCTTACGCTGATCAGGCGTCAGGTACCGCAACGCGGCAGTACTTGTCAACTCCAACCTTCTCATGCTGTCTCCTCTATGAACCGGTACACACGTACCGTGACATATAGTATGCACGTCATAGTGGCTCATCAGATGAGCTACCCATATAGTTTACAAACACCGCCAATGAAAGAGTACAGAAAAACCAAATTTAATTTACTTGGCGTATAAACAGTCATCAGTCGACATCGATGAGGTTAAAAAACTCTAAAACGTTAGCTAGTAATAACAATCGTACTTCCAAAAATGCTGAAATTTGAATGCTTTTTAAAAAATTAGAGCGCGGATTCAAGTTAAAAAAACATCATTATATGTACGTTATTGTCGTTATTAATCTTGATTAAATATGTACAATCACATAATGAATACTTAAATATTCAATACCCATAAACACATTCATTTAAATCGATTTATTTAAAATAAAGGATATTTTTTATGAAAAAAACAATTTTGTTTCTAACAACATTACTGTTTATGACCACTGCAAGTGCAGATAACGCCAGAAAAACAGTGGATGAACTCAAAACAAAATTTATAAAAATGGGCGAACCCAGGATAGAAGGAGCAGAAAAATCTGGAAATATAATGGCTCCAGTCATTTATTTCGGCAAACAAAAAATTAACAATACTTTTGATGTTGTTGATGAAATTAAAAAGACGTCGGGTGCTTACGCTACTGTTTTTGTTAAAGATGGCGTGGAATTTATTCGCGTGAGTACGAATGTACTAACACCTAAAGGAGTTCGCGGGATTGGTACTAAACTGGCTCATAACAATGCCTATAGCGCAGCGATAAAGGGGGAAGTATATTGCGGTGATATCGATATTTTAGGTAACTCTTTCTACACTTGTTATGACCCTATTAAAGATAAAGGAGGTAACACTATCGGTATCTATCTTATTGGATTTAAAAAATAATTATGAAGTTTAGACGCTGTTAAAATCCAGAGTACACCCAAACCAAGTATATGCACGATTGTGTATCTTCTTGGGTAAAATGCTTTCTAAAAAGAAACAACAATTGAACATTGCTCATTCACTTAAATTTAAACTACGGTATAATTTTGGCCGCAATATAAGCACTTCCAACCAAAACAAAAAATAATTCAATCCATTTGGACTGTTCTATAACTTTATTACTATATCGTACCAATCATGTTGGTTAGACTTGCCCATGACTCTTATCGTAAATAGTCGTACTTAATGTACTTTAAATATTACATTGCTTAATATCTGATACAGATGCTCCTCACTCGTAATATGTCAAATTACACGACAAGGCCTTAACTGGTGACTGATTTTCCAGACTATACAAATGAACGAATCTCAATAAATCTCATCCCAACACTTCAATTAACCTAGACACCGAATTTAAAAATTTCATCAGGTTTATTTTTAAAGACTATCGAAACAAAAAAATCTATGCCAACCGCATGTTTTCGAATAGTCATAGGCTAAGGGTTACGTTAAACGGAAGAAAATAACAGGGCTGTGAAGGACTGATACTAAGCTATAGCGAGCTTTTTAAGCATTACTAACAGACCACCCAATTTTCTGCTTTTAATACACATAACACACTAATTATTAATAATAATTAGTTGATAAATATCAATTATCAGACCTCTTAAAGTCATCCATCTACTACGAGCGAAATTCAACAAACGACAAAAAATGAACTAGCAAAAACTATAACCAGTTAAAATAACCATATTAAAAAGGAAATATATGAACAAACCACTAATCTCCATCTTGATGGGCAGTTCAAATGATTGGGAAGTCATGCAGCAGGCCGCACGTCCGTTGCATGACTTCGGCGTAGCCTACGATGCACGCGTAATCTCCGCACACCGTTCACCTGAATTATTGCTAAGCTATGTTCAAGAAATGAGTGAACGAGGTGTAAAGTGCTTCATCGCCGGAGCAGGTGGTGCGGCGCATTTGGCTGGTGTCATTGCCGGACAAACTACTCTACCAGTACTGGGCGTACCCATTCCATCCAAATACCTCAAAGGAATGGATTCACTACTGTCCATCGTACAAATGCCCAAGGGTATTCCGGTGGCCACATTTGCTATCGGCGAGGCAGGTGCAGCGAATGCTGGCCTGTTCGCAATAGCCATGTTAGCACTTAACGATACAGAATTGGCCAAGCGCCTCAGCGCATACCGCAAACAACAGGCCGAAGCAATTGCTACGATCAAGCTGCCATCACTAAGCTAAAAGGAAAATCCTATGTCTTCCGTATTACTTGAATCCAATTTAACCAGCTTGCCATTATTACATCGGGGCAAAGTACGTGACATTTATGAAGTAGATGATGACCACCTGCTCATTGTGCAAACTGATCGCCTGTCTGCGTTTGATGTGATTTTACCGACTCCAGTACCAGGGAAAGGACAGGTACTCACCACCCTGTCCAATTTCTGGTTTAGCAAGCTTAATCACGTTCTCCCTAATCACCTTACCGGTATCAAGCCAGAATCCTTAGTTAAAACTGATGAAGAACGCGCGCAACTGGCTGGTCGGGCCTTCGTAGTAAAACGCTTGCGGCCCGTGCCCATTGAAGCCATCGTGCGCGGCTATCTGGCCGGTTCCGCTTGGAAGGAATATCAAAAGACGGGCATGGTATGCGGCATTAAATTACCTGCCGATTTACAGGAAGCACAAAAATTGTCACAACCCTTATTCACACCTTCAACCAAGGCACCCGCAGGCGAACACGATGAAAACATCTCTTTTGATCAAGCCGTGAAATTGCTGGGTGTACCGCGTACTAATGCAGTACGTCATGCCGCCTTGTCGCTGTATACCCAGGCAGCGGAATATGCGGCTACCCGCGGAATCATCATTGCTGACACCAAATTTGAATTTGGTGTGGACTCATCAGGAAAAATGTATTTAATCGATGAAGCGCTTACGCCCGATTCTTCACGGTTCTGGCCAACCGATCAATACATAGTGGGTAGCAACCCACCTAGCTTCGATAAACAGTTCGTACGTGACTGGTTGGAGGCTTCTGGCTGGAATAAACAATCTCCAGCACCGAAAGTTCCTGCCGACGTAATCCAAAAGACTGCGGAAAAATATAACGAAGCCGGGCGACTGTTGATGGACGTATAAACACTTCTTCAGTAATTGACATTTGTACAGCGCTAGAGTTTGATGAACGCAATCTCTAGCGTGAACCAGTGGTAGCCATCCCTATATCTAGGGTCTACCTACGCTTATCAATATAATTAATATTTTCTATGCAAGTTATATTAATAACGATTGATCCTTGATAATCAAGGACAATAAAAACGGTAAGCTCACCTTCCACTGCTGCATCCCTATACCCAGAAAATAAATACATATTTATATTATTAAGGTACTAACGGATTGAAAAAAACTGCCATTAAAAGATTCAACCAACGACTTCTTTCTTTGGTCGAGCATATCGGCTTACTAGTCATCGCCATTGCCACAGTATTCGCCATGGCGAGCGAGACCATGATTATGGTACGAGCGGTACAAGTAACGCTGACTGATCTGTTACTGCTCTTTCTCTATTTAGAAGTACTTGCCATGGTTGGGCTATATTACAACTCAGGCAAACTACCGGTGCGCTTCCCGCTTTATATCGGTATGGTGGCACTTGCGCGTTACCTGATCTTGGACATGAAAGCCATGGATGACTGGCGTATGCTCGCGGTAACTGGCTCTATCCTGATGCTAACGCTAGCAGTGTTTCTGATTCGCTTTGGTCATGTACGTTATCCCTATTCGGACGATGAATCATCAACGGAACCACGACAAATCGACCGAGTACAGGATTGAAAACCAGACACTGCCACAGTGAATCCCTATACTATCCCGAATGACCAAATACAAGCTGCCGCAGTATTACTGCGGTCAGGTGAAACTGTGGCTTTTCCCACAGAGACTGTCTACGGCTTGGGGGCAGATGCCTCTAATCCGCTTGCCGTACAAAAGATTTTTGAGATCAAAGGTCGACCACTCTACCATCCGCTGATCGTTCATATTGCCACAACCGCCCAACTGTCAACTTGGGCGCAAAATATCCCCGACGACGCATGGCGACTAGCAACTGCATTTTGGCCGGGGCCACTAACTTTGATCCTGCAACGCTCCAGTAAAGTGCCAAATGAGGTTACCGGAGGACAAGATACCGTAGGCCTACGTGTACCAGACCACCCTATCGCGACCGCCCTGTTGCATGCATTCGACGGCGGAATTGCAGCCCCCTCAGCCAATCGTTTTGGACAGGTCAGTCCAACCACAGCACAACACGTGCATGACAAATTGGGATCTAAGGTGGGCATGCTTCTGGATGGAGGTCCATGCCGTATCGGTGTGGAATCCACCATCGTTAGCTTAACGCATAGCCAATCTGTGTTATTGCGGCCCGGAGGGCTTTCTATCGAAGCTATTGAAAACACAATTAATAAGAAGGTCTTGCTAACTCAAGCGGCTACTCCCAAGGTTCGGGCTTCCGGCACCCTGGATTCACACTATGCCCCCACAACGCCAATTGAAATCCATCCGGCAGACGAATTATGGCATCGCGCACATCAATTGGCTAAACTGGGCTATAAAGTAGCAGTTCTTAAAATAAGTGATGGAAGCAAGTACATAAACAGCAGTGGGATCAAATGCTTTCAGATGCCGCTACTGGCTGATGAGTATGGGCACGACCTTTATGCAACACTGCATCGTATTGATCACATCAATTTCGATCGCCTTTTAGCTGAGACACCACCCGCAACGCAAGAGTGGATTGCAATCAATGACAGATTACGACGCGCCGCTCACTCAGGACACAGCTAATAAGACGAATACGCGGCAAAAGAACATCAACGAGGCAACAAAAACATTAAGCAGCTTTACAGCGAAACTCACGGCTCCCACGTATTTTGAGAAAATACTCGAAAAGGACAGATACCATTACCCTTGATAATCCGCTTTAAGTTTTTTCAGCTATTTGATTCATGTTACTTATTAAAAAGTACTTTTCAGAGTTGGGCTATTGAGGAACTCAACTTTAGTTTTACAGTCCCATTATCTTATTATCAATAATCATGTTGTTACCAGATGGGCTTTTATCATAATGGTCTTTCAATATGACAAAATCTTCATGCTTCTTTAAACTCTCTTTCCCATAAAGATCATAAATTTCAACAGCAATATTATGATTTGGAGCGGTCACTAAAAAGTCATCAATTGTTTCAATAATGTCGTGGTCAATAAATTGAGATTTACTGGCATCGATAGTGAGCGTGCTGTTTGGCTTAATATGTGAAAGCAGTTTTCTCAATAAAGACTTATTCAAAAATACAACGTCTTTGTTAAGCGTTAATATATAAAATGATTTATCTTGAGTCAAAGTAATGGCAGCACGGTAATTAGCCTTAATAACAAAAAATAAACCAACTACCACTCCAATTGACATTCCTATTAATAGATCAGTTGTTAAAATCGCTGTTATTGTGATAACAAAAGGCACTAATTGACTCCATCCTTTGCGATAGAAATCCACAAACAAGGCTGGCTTAGCCAACTTAAACCCAGTATGCAACAAAATAGCGGCCAAACAACCCAGTGGAACATAGTTTATGTATTTCGCGAAGAACATCACGCTCAGCAATATACATAAACCGTGAATAAAACAGGATAAAGGAGTTTTGCCACCCGCATTAATATTGCCTGAACTACGCACAATGACCGCAGTGATTGGCAGCCCTCCGATTAATCCGCTAAGAATATTGCCAACACCTTGTGCTTTCAGCTCCCTGTTAGTTGGGGAAGTACGTTTTAAGGGATCCAGTTTATCCACTGCCTCAAGACTTAATAATGTTTCAAGGCTACCGATGATAGCGAGCGTTGCTGCAATAAGATAAACCTGCGGATTAGTCCAAAAACTATAATCTGGAAATATAAAATTATCCAAAAATTCGCCGATATTATTTGAGACAGGAACCTTCACTAAGTGAATTGCACTGACAGACCAATCCGGTGCCCATCGTTCAGCAGCTAAATTATAGAGAACGCCCCATATTACAGCGACCAATGGACCAGGAATTAGTTTAAAAAATTTCTGGTTCTTAAACCATGGTCTTTCCCAGATTATTAATATAAGCAGGGCAACCATGCATATCAGTACAACGCCCTGTGAAATAGAGCTAAATGCATCTAATATCGGAAAGAAAAATTCATGTACATCTTCATGCGTATAGGCCTCAGGCCCTCCAAAATGCTCGTTGTAACCAGTCGCATGAGGAATCTGTTTAATTATAAGAATCAATCCAATAGCAGCTAGCATCCCTTTGATAACAGAGGAAGGAAAAAAAGCTCCGATCACGCCTGCTTTGAGAAAGCCTGCTATCAATTGCATCATACCTGCAATGATCACTGCAACTAAAAATCCCTGAAAGCTACCTAATGTTTCGATCGCATTATAAACAATCACTGTTAATCCGGCCGCAGGCCCAGAGACACTAAGTTGTGAACCACTTAACCAAGCAACAACCAAACCACCAACCATTCCTGCTATCAACCCTGCGAATAAAGGTGCGCCAGATGCCAGAGCTATACCAAGACATAGCGGTAAAGCCACTAAAAAAACTACGATACCCGCAGGCAAATCATCTTTTAGATGTCTAAAATAATACTGCATAGGGTGCTGGGTCATTTTTCCACCTCCATATTGATGGCATTATGTTACGGTATATTTAACAATAATATGAGGTTATGGTGACACTTTTTATGAAAAATTTATCTATCACAATCAAGACTATTTGAGCAAAAACATAAATAAACGCTAAAAGCTTAGCTTATTTCACTATATTTATTATTGATAAAACTCAATACTTCCAGTCTGAATTTCGTACATGCCGCCTACAATAGCTATTTCGTTGTTGTTCTGCATTTCACGCAAAATTTCACTCCGGTGTTTAATGTTAGCAATCATCAAGTGCACATTAGCCACTGCAACTTTTTCCACAAACTCTGAATTCTTGGAGTTCCGCTCTGTTGTTGGCTCGCGAACACTTGCCACTGCTGGCTTGAGTTTAGCAATTAGCGCGGTAAGATTACCCAGCCTGACATCATCACACGCACCTTTGATGGCGCCGCAACGGCTGTGACCTAGTACAACAACAATTTTTGCACCGCCAATTTTGCAAGCAAACTCCATACTACCTAAAATGTCTTCATTTATAACATTTCCCGCAACTCGAATACTGACAAGATCTCCTAAACCTTGATCGAAAATAAGTTCAGCTGATGCGCGCGAATCGATACAACTCAAAACAACGGCAAATGGACATTGCCTATCTGAGGTTTCATTCAATTGTTGTAACACATTACGGCTGATCTTAAGGTTATTCACAAAGCGCGCATTACCATCTTTTAGAGCTTTTAATGCCATTTCCGGCGTAAGCAGATCACAGATATCAGAGGTCATCAAATTTCTCACAAAAAATTACAAATTTTTTAAAACATCTAAAGTAAATACTAAAACCTTTTTGACTCGAAAAAGACACAATCGACCTTGGACAAATTCCGTGAATTGCTCAGTTCAATTCCGCCAGAGCCACGCAAAACCTTCATCTACGACTCAAAAGCGCAAGATGCGCAAATACACTCACTGACTAATAAACTAAAGCACTTACTGCTCACGCAACCCGTGACAAAACGTTTGAACGATTATTAACAAACTGCTCTGCGCCAACATGTTTCCAAGGGGCAGACTTGCGGATTCATATATAAAAACAACTGAACGGTTCATACAACTGTTTGGATCTTAAAACGCGTCCGAAAAAACCTCAGATTTCCATCGTCGGTAGTGTTTTACAAATTACTACTCAATATTAATTTTTAATTCGGTCTCAAAACCAATACATCACAGGGTGATAATTTTAAAAGGCGATCCACAAAAGAGCTAAGAAAAAGCCCAGAAAAACCTCTCTTATTTCTTGTCGCTGCTACGATCATACCTGCATTAATTTCTTTAGCATACTCAGCCAGTCGATCAGCTGGAGACTGCGCAAATAGCACTTCAAAATGAGCTTTTTTAAATGCACGTTCAGGCATCATTTCTTTTGCTTTATTTTTAATGAAACCTAGCATTTGTTGTTTCATATTTTCAACCGTTATCTTGTCAGGAATTTCCTCAAAACTCATCTCACTAACACTAATCTCTTTCTTGATCACATGAACGAAGTAAACTTCTCTTTTAGTCCAGCCGTACTCATGTCCCCACCTTGAAATACTTGGCATAAATTCTTCTTCGGTTGGCATAGCAATAACTATCTTTTGTGGATTCATTATTAACCTCTAGAGTAAATGTAAATCTTCATTTATGACACTAATCTACAGCAAGTCAATCAGTCAAGACATAATGGATCGAATTTTTAAGAGGATAGCCAGTCAATACGCGTAGAAGGATATCGCCGTCTCATTTGCATTGCTAGTCATACTCCATTTTTATTCGCTAAAATTAACGTTTCAATGTAATGAGTGCCATAGCTAGCCTAGCTGAGGCTACATATATTGTCGTTTTTAGTATATCGATATATTTAGTAATTACCTGATAGCCTAGATATAGATTTTGTAACGATGCGATAGCACAGGAACCTAAACTTCTTAAAATGTTAGCCGCTAATAAATTTATCCGAACACCATTGCATTCCACTGCAAACAACAAAAAAACTGACCCATCACACAAAACAGATCGCTACCAAGCAACAATAAAGTAGGTTACCAAAATAATAAATCCTCACTGTTTCGCCGCCATTATGAATCATTAGATTAGATTAGATTAGATTATCTAAGGGCAATACAATTTCGCTCGATGAAACACAATGCAACAAGAATTTCACTACAAACTTGCACATTACCAAATGCCAAGCTAGAGGAAATTTTCCACCTTATTCTACTTATCATCCCGATTGAATTTCACTGATAATTCAAATTAGAAGCAATAAATTGTAATGGTAAAAACATACTACTAAACAAATTAAAAAACATAGAATTAAACTTACTGTTAATTAAAATCAGACAAAACCTAAAATGAAAGTTTCTGTGATTGCCAACCTCAACCAATCTTTAGTGCTGTTCGCAGCCCTTTGTTTAAGCTTCTCGTCTCTTTCATGGACCGCACAAACAGATCCATCTGTCCTTGTGCCAAAGACAGAAACCCCAACAATCCCCAGCCGCCAGTCAGTATTAACCATGAAGGACATCGGCGCTTCCCGCCCAATCGAGTTGAAAGGCGTAAACAGCAACGCTTATCTTTCTTTGGGTGTGCGGCTGGATGAGGTCGTCACTAAAGCCAAGCTGCATCTAAACTACACGCTATCTCCCGCACTGCTACCTACTATCTCACATCTCAAGATATATCTGAACGATGAAGTATTGGCCACGTTACCAGTGACCAAAGAAAGTCCGACTGGCCCACAAAAACTTGATGTTGATCTTGATCCGCGTTTCTTTACTGACTATAACAAACTGCACTTACAATTCATCGGTCATTACACCAATGATTGCGAATTCCCTCTCCACACCAGCTTATGGGCTAACATCAGTAACATGAGCACGCTGGAAATAAATTTGCAATCTATCGCTCTGCGCAACGATCTTGCTCTGCTACCAGCACCCTTCTTCGATCAACGGGACAATCGCTTACTTAACTTGCCTTTCATATTTGCCACCCAACCCTCGCTAAATTCACTACGAGCAGCGGGCGGCATCGCCTCTTGGTTTGGTGCTTTGGCAAGCTATCGTGGTGCCCGCTTCCCAGCCTATTTGAATCGTCTACCAGAACGCTATGGAGTAGTTTTCGCAACCAATGACGAACGACCAGAATTTCTCGCTAAATACCCCAAAGTGGACGCGCCGACCATCTCTCTGATGCAACACCCGGAAAATCCCACAGGCAAGCTACTCCTCATCCTTGGTCGTAATGCTGCTGACCTGCAGCTAGCCGCAGATGCCTTGGTTTTGGGCAAAGCTGTCATGACTGGCACTTCAATTACCGTTAAGACACTGGAATATCCACCGCGCCGTGTCGCTTACGATGCGCCTAACTGGCTGCAATCAGGCCGTCCCATACCATTAGGCCAACTCGTCAATAGCCCCGTCGACCTACAACGCCAAGGTCAGCCTCTCGAACCAATTCTCATCAATGCCCGCTTGCCAGCCGATCTATTTACTTGGGAAGTGAAGGGAGTACCGATTGACCTCAAATACCGTTACATGCCACCGGCAGAACAAGGTGATGCCAATCTGAAAATTGAAATAAATGACCAATTTATCGAAGCAATACCGCTACTATCCGGTGCAGGAACCCGAGAAAAAAATCGTCTGATACTGCCTCTTTTGGATGATGGTTCCTTACGGGAGCAAAACGGAGTGGTGATTCCCGCTTTCCACTTGGGCAGCAATAACCAGCTACAGTTTTCGTTTTCCATTCCTTCCAGTGACAATGGTCGTTGTAAATCTTCACCCCAAGGAAACATGCATGCGGCAATCGATCCAGATTCAACTTTAGATCTAAGCCATTTATATCACTATGCAGCGATGCCAAATTTGGCATTTTTTGCTAATAGTGGATTTCCATTCACCAAGTACGCCGACCTCGCCGAGACCGCGATCATCATCCCCGACCAGCCTAACACTTTTGACATGGAAGCGATGTTCGCTTTACTGGGCCAGATGGGCCGTTCCACCGGAATTCCCGCTCTGCACTTTAAACTCCTACAAACAAAATCAGTACAAGATGCAAAAAATCTAGATCTGCTGGTGATTGCCAGCGGTGCCAACAAGGATCTTCTCGCGACTTGGGGAAAATCCCTTCCGGCCCTTCTGGAAGCAGGAAGTCGCACCTTTACGCCTTTAGGCAAAGCCATGGATATGGCTTATGAATGGTTCGGACTAAGTGACAATAAAACATCCAAATCTGGAGAAGGCACCATACTTCTAGGCTCCGGACCTTTGGCTGCCCTCATCGGTTTTGAATCACCACTCAGCCCGTCACGTAGTGTCATCGCCCTTACTTCCAATACCCCCGCAGCTTTGACCTCAGCTCTTGATGCCCTGAATGATGGTGGGAAAGTTCAATACATCCGTGGTGACCTCGCTTTAATGCGTGGCGAAAGTGTCGAGAGCTTTCGCGTTAATAATGTGTATTACATAGGCGAATTACCATGGTGGCGCTGGATATGGTTCCACTTGAATCACCATCCACTGCTCCTAACTATTATCGGCGTCGCTATCGGTCTTTTTATTGCCCTGCTTGCCTTTGGTGCCCTGCGTAATCTGGCTAGCAAACGACTCAGCCAGCACAAGAAATAAGCAACCAGCAATGAAATACTTATTCGTGGATACCAAGCGCAAAGCAAATATTTTTCTGTATTGGGGATACCAAGTTCTTACTACGTTCTGCTTCTGCTTGGGAACTGCGCAGGCAGCAGCAGCCGAGCCCACTTGCCTGACAGACTGGCCTGCTTGGCAAAATTTCAAGTCAGAATTCATTAGCGAGGGCGGGCGGGTAGTGGATGGTAGCACCCCTCGTAAACAGACCGTGTCAGAAGGACAGGCCTATGCGCTATTTTTCGCCTTGGTAGCCAACGATCGCAAAGCCTTTGACAAAATCCTGCGATGGACCGAAAACAACCTGGCAAATGGTGACCTGACCAGCCATCTACCCGCTTGGCTATGGGGTCGAAAAGATGATGGTAGCTGGGGGGTGTTGGACAGTAATCCGGCATCTGATGCCGATCTGTGGATAGTCTATGCATTAGGCGAAGCTGGCCGACTCTGGGGCGAACGCCGCTTCGTTGCGCTTTCATCACTGTTGGCCAGCCGTATCTTGCGCGAGGAAACCGCAGACCTGCCTGGTCTAGGCCCCACTCTACTACCTGCACCGCGCGGCTTCCAAACAGGAGTAAAAACTTGGCGTCTCAATCCCAGCTACCTGCCCATGCAGCTAATGGACTGGCTAAGCAGTCGGAGTTCTGATTCTACTTGGCAGCGAATCTCAGAATCCTCCCAGCGAATCCTTTTGGAATCGGCCCCGAATGGATTCTCGCCTGACTGGACGGTCTATCAGGACAGCAAAGGATTTCGGATAGACAGCACAGGAAAAGAAAAAGGCACCGGCGGTTATAATGCCATTCGGGTCTATCTGTGGGCCGGTATGCTTGCCCCCGACGCGTCTGCCCGACCACGACTTCTCACTGCTTTTTCCCCCATGGCCAGCTTTGTCATGCGCCACGGCTATCCACCAGAGTCCGTCAATATAATCACGGGTGAAGCCAATGGCCCTGGGCCATCAGGATTTTCCTCCGCACTACTACCTTTCCTGGCCGCCCGGGAAGATAGCGCTGCCCTGCAGGCACAACGCGATCGTCTGACAGCTCGTCCACCTCGGCCGGATGCCTACTATGAACAAGCGCTTTCCCTCTTCGCCTATGGCTGGATGGACGGACACTATCGTTTCGCAACAAATGGCAGCCTGCTGCCCTCTTGGCAAAAACCATGCGGCTCCGCCTCCTCCCGCTTACCTTCGCACTGACTCTGGCTGGGTTGCTAAATATTCCAACCCTTGCCCGTTCAGAAAATAGTGCAAGTGCCGACCTGCTGCGCAGCGCTCACATGTGGGAAGCCAAGGATCGCCCGGACTTGGCGCGTGTCATGCTGGAAAAATTACTGACCATCGAATCTACTCCAGAAGTACTGTTTATGCTGGGAAGCCTTGAGCTACGGTCAGGAAATATAAAACTTGCCGGAGAATATTTGCGTCGCTTGGAACAGCGTTATCCTCAACACGCCAATACTCTAGGCCTGCGCAGCTTGTATCGGGTTAACACCACTGAAAAACAGACTCTGGCAAACGCACGCCTAATGGCCAGAGCAGGCAATACCAAAGAAGCTGCCAAAATCATGCGCCGGTTATTTTCAGAAGCGCCTCCTCCGGGTGAACTTGGACTTGAATATTACCAACTCGTGAGTAACACCGCCGCAGATCAGCAAACAGCAAAATCCGCTCTCAACAAGCTTTACCGGGAAACAGGAGAAGCACGCTACCGTCTTGCCTGGCTTAAGTTGCAAAATAATCAGCGCAACAAACAGGACATACTGCAAGGTTATGAATCCTTAGCCGCCGCACCCGACATTAACCGACAAAAATTACGCGAAAACTGGTGGGCAGCCATAAAGCGTCTCGAGACAGCACCCGCAACCTTACCCTGGGTTCGTCGCTATCTAAAAGAATTTCCGAATGATCAGAATGCCATCGAATATCTGGCAGAATTACAACAAATGCATGAGAAAGCGTTGCGTATCGCCAACGACCCTGCGGTACGTGCTCGCCAAAGTGGGATCGCCTTTCTGGAACGCGAACAACTGGAAGACGCCCAGCGTGAGTTGCAAAAATCGCTATCAAAGCGCCCTAAAGATCCCCAAGTACTGGGTAGCATGGGCTTGCTTCGCTTGCGCCAGGGACATCACGAAGAGGCTAAAAGCTGGTTTCAGCGCGCAGCCAAGGCCGAACCGGGCAGCAAAAAATGGGCTGATCTGATCCGTACTGCAACTTTCTGGGGACAAATAAAACAGGCCGAGGCGCTACTCGAAGCCGGAAAACTGACTGAAGCACAGCAATCTGCACGACAAGCGCTGAATATCGACCCCAATAATGCTGATGGGCTTGCCCTATTGGGCAATATTCTCACTCGTGGCCAAAATCTGGCCGTTGCCGAACAACTCTACCGTGAGGCACTCAAACGGGATGCGAGCAATACCTCGGCTATGCGCGGTCTACTGGCACTACTCTCCCGTGGCGAACGTCGCGATGAAGCCCAAGCGTTAATTGCCACCTTCCGCCAGAATAACCCCAAGGAAGCCAATCGATTCAACGAAAATCAAGCTAGCCTGTTACGTGATGAAGCCGATGCATTCATCAGCGCTCGCCGTCCCAGCCACGCCATGCTGGCATTGGAAACCGCTGTACAACTCGCCCCTCGTGATGCCTGGGTTCGCCATGATCTGGCAAATTTATATGAAAGTCTGGGCTTGCAGATCCTCAGTCGCCGTGTCATGGCAGAGGGTATCGCACTGGTTCCGAACGACCCCGCCATGAACTACGCCTATGCTTTGGTACTGGCTGCCCAGGAGCGGGAAATAGAAGCACTGCAGCGCTTGGCCCGTATTCCCCCGTCAGCACGTTCCAGCGCCATGAATGAACTGGAAACACGCGCCTGGATCAAATTGCGCATCCGTCAGGCTACAAAATTCCAGGCTAGCGGCAGGAAAGACGAAGCAATCCGAATGCTACTGCTTGCCGAACAACATACCGCAGACAACAATCCGAATGCAATCGAACAAGTGTCGGAAGGCTGGTTTAGCCTGGAGCAACCGGCTCGCGGCCTCGCCCTGATGAAACGGCGCTTGATTGACGCGAAATCAGCAACGATGGACAGCCAGCTTTATTACGCCTCACTACTCAATCGGGCCAAACAAGATGACACACTGAGCACTTTCCTGCCGGAACTACAGCAACGTCCCGACTGGAATGACAAACAACGCGAAACGATGCTGACGATTGAAACTGACCTTACTGTCCGACAAATCGAACAGCTGCTACAGCGTGGCCAAATAACTCAAGCTCGAACTCTCGCTGCCCGAGCGGTCGTTACAGGGCGAGCAGGCGACATTTCGACGCTGAAAGCACAAGCCCGCCTGCTGCTGGAGGCTAACGACTGGAAAGCTGCCCTGCCGATTTTACAGGCGATATTAGATAAGCACCCAGACGACTTGGAGTCACGTCTGAATCTCGCACAAGCTCACGCTCAGGCAGGGGAAAAACAGGCTGCTCAGCGGGTGATTGATCAACTACTGCCTCAATTGCATGAGAATGATGTGGACACGAAGCTGTCCATTATCCGGTTGGAAACCCGCCTTGAAAATATGGATCGCGCTAGACAAATAGCGACCAAACTCTTGGCCAGCAACCCCGATAATCCGGATGTTCTGATTCAGGCAGGTCTTATCGAGCGCAGTGACCGACAGTACCCTGCTGCCTTGGCTTATTTCCGCCAAGCGCTGATCTTAGAGAGACGCACTCCGGGCGCGGCGACAACCGTCGAATCAATCCCGCTACTCGAGCGGGATCTCAAACATCCAGCAATCGATCTAGCACCACAACCCGATTACGCCATAGGGTATCCCAATACAATTAAGAATACAGACAGCGCTGACAAACAAAAATCCGCGGCCGATATCCCGTTCACCTCATCCATACCACAGCTAACCAATACAACTTTAATTCGCCCCCTCACCAGGGCAGAAGAGGAAATTACTCGTATTGAGGCCAGACGAGATCCCCGCATTGAAATAGGGTTCGAAAAGCTCACCAGAAAGTCTTCAAATGGTACATCCACCTACCACGGAACGGAAATTCCAATAGTCGGGTGGTGGCCAGTGGGCTACGATGGGCACGGTTTTGTCCACTTGGATCAGGTCAGTGTCGATGCAGGCCAGCTCTCCCAAGATGAAGCCCCTCTCTTCGGCAAATTGGGCGTAAGACCTTCTTCACTTCCCTTTCCAATCGCGCAAAAAGTAAATGGCACCTCAGTAGGTGTGGGCTATGAAGGTGATGCATTACGCTGGGATTTGGGCATGGTCGGTATCGATTTTCCAGTTCAGAATATGGTCGGAGGCATACGCAAAGCCTGGGAAGTAAACAAAGTGGACTACGCCCTTGAGATTTTCCGTCGCCCGCAAACGAACAGCCTGCTTTCCTATGCCGGTACGCGCGACCCCGCTACAGGTGAAATCTGGGGGGGGGTCACCTATACCGGAATTGGCGGTCGAGTCGCCCACACTTTTGGCCAGTTTAATACCTTCGCCAGCGCTGAGTATGGCCTATTACGAGGCAAAAATGTTCTTGATAACAATCGTCTGGCTTTACGTACCGGCATCGATAAGGATGTACTACGCCAGCCAAACATGTGGGTCAATCTTGGACTAACGCTAACTTACTGGCGCTACAAGGAAAACGAGTCTTTCTATACTTTTGGTCATGGTGGGTACTACAGCCCGCAAACCTACACTTCAGTGAATCTGCCGGTAGAATGGTCAGGCCGCAGCGGGAAGTTTTCCTATTTTGCGCGAGGTTCAGCCTCCTACGCGTGGACCAATGAGAAACGTATGCCTTATTACCCAACAAACAGTATCTTACAGAGCGATGCTGTCAATAGCGGCAATAGCATCGACCCTGGGTTTTATTCGGGGGGGGACGGCGGTGGAAAAGGCTATGCTCTAAGATTGGCAGCCGAATATCAGGTTACGCCCCATCTGGCCATTGGTGGATACCACAATGTAGATCGCACAGCTTTTTATACGCCAAACTTAACTTTCGTCTATCTGCGCTACCTGTTTAAGGCTCATTCAGAATTAGTACGCTTCCCGCCGATAACGGCTAGACCTTACTCCCGCTTCTAATTCTAATCATAACCCAGGCTGATAATCGATCCATGTGCCTTCAGAGCGCATCAGGTAACCGTTGTCACGTTCAATCACAACGATATCCTCATTTTCACTCACAAAAGGGGTACCCGGCAGATTTTTTACCCGTTCTGTAAGCGGTTTGCCACCCGTTCCGGCAAAAGGACTGTCCGCGATGAAGTCGGCAAGGAGTGTACTAATGGCAAAGTAACTCACTGACTTATCTACCTGCAAGGGTTGATGTGGCACATTCTCGGATTTACCCTTGAAGCCTACCAGTTTGATGGCGGCGGGCACCAGTGTGATCTTGGGATTGGGAATTTCACGCATACCGGAAATCTGTATCTTGTCACCCCGCAAAGCAGCACCGTGTTCCGGCACTAGAATCACTACCACGGGTCTTCCTTGCCCCTCTAGAAAAGTAATAAAGCGATCAAAATCTGACATCAATTTATCCAGCCGCGGTTTGAAAGTTTCCAGACTGGAACGTGACTTAACTCCAGCAACACGATTCCCATCATGCAAGGCAATGGTATTGTAGTACAAGGCTCGAGGCCGGGCTGACGGCGGCTGGCGTGCCCACCACCCCGAAAGTAACGGGAAATCCTCATAAATAGGAGTATCGTCAAAACTGTGCATCACTACGGGGGCAAAGCGATTGTCATCCAGTTTTACCCCGATACCCGATGACTCTTGTACCATATCTGCAAACTGGTCGAAGTGCCCATCATGGTTAAGCAGGCCTCGCACTTCAAAGCCGGCAGCCTCAAAATTACGGAAAAGGTTGCATTGGGTCGTGTCCGGTTCATACAGCTTGCGATGCGGAAGCTGACCGCAATTACTGTGAAACAAACGTAAAGCACCTGGACCACTGTAGCTGGCGGCAGTATTAAAACGACGAAACACAACGTCAAAATGATTTAACAGTGTTGAATTATTTTCGCCCACATAATCCATATCGTCCCATGAAAGAGAACAGACATGCAGGAACACCACATCAAAAGGCGCGGCAGAATCTGCAATAGACGGAAAGCTCACCCGTTTGCCATGTTCAACGGCGTAAAAAGTTTCCAATTGGGCAGTCGGCTCTTGCTTGGGCAAAGCCGTGATGTTTCCATTCGCTAACGTCGTCGGATGAGGCGCGGCAACAACCGAGACCGCATTACTACCCTGCAGATTAGAAAAGGGCACACTCAGGATGCCAAGAAAAGCCAACGTAGCAAAACGTAGACGGCGACGTAACAGCAAATAAACTACCAGCAGGAGACCCATAACAGCAATCACCCAGATATTCACAAAGCGGCCCAGGAGTTCAAGCAAGTAATCACTACCAAACCCTGCCAGAGCTTGTTTCTGGGAAAGCACCCGTGAAATCGGTGGCAACCAGGAATCATGGTATAACAAGGCCAACCCCGTCGGAATGGCCAGCATCGCACGAACCAGGCGGTACCGGGGAGACGCCAGAGGCAGCGCAAGTACCATAGCGAAGGCTAGATTTGGAAGCCAGTGAAAGCCAATAAACCCGCTATAAAACAAGCCCAACTTGGCAATAAAATAAATACTCCAGTAACCCATGAGTGCTATCGCCCCCTAAATTTAACGACTTGCAACCATTAAATCATTTGTCTCCCAAGCCAACCTCGAACTGACTGACGCTGTCTTGCCAAACCTTTACTCAAATTACGCCACAGACTACGATAACCCTTGAATCCGAAGATGGCGATTTCTTTGAAACTCTGTAGTGGGCGATCCACGTCTTGCCCGTCCGACCAATTGCGCCAAGCATCGGCCCGGGCAAAAGTACACTGAACCAAATTTGCTTCCTGCTCGATGCTCAAATTATCGAACTGAACGCCGAGCTTGTTGCCATGACTGGCAATTACCCTTGCAGGAAAGGCGAACTCCACTTCACCATACCAAAGTGAAACCCAAACCCGTTCTTGTACCGGCAAGGCAAATTCGCGATCGAGTAACAGACCAAGTCCAGTCATGGAATAGTCTTCTGTACGACACATTTTTGTACTCCCATCCATAAAATGCAATGCAACAGGCAAGTTGGAAGTCACTCGGTGAGATACGCGCACCTGCCTGGCTTCAGTTGCTACGCCAATAGCTGCGCCCAATATCAGAAGGTTATAGGCTGTCCAGGCCAGATTGAGCAACACGGTTCCCATCTCAAACGTGTTCCAGAAAAAAAACCGCCCCAGACCGATGGTCAATCCGACAATATTAAGGGCAGCTAGCACAATATATGGCTTGGAAATAGTCCAGTCGAAGAAGGAGTGCTCAATCAAGCCGCCTTTAGCTGTAACATTGAATTTTCCGGCTTTCGGATTAAAGATAGCAACAGCTGTAGGCAGGATGATGTACCAGGCCAAAACGGATTCATATACCTCGGCCCAAAACGAGTGCCGATGTGTCCCCTGAATGTGTGCATTAGCCAAATTGGCCTGCAACATATGCGGCAGCACGTAAAGGGCAAGCATAGCGGCCGCCGCACTGATTATATGAACTTCAAAATAAAGATAGGTCAGAGGGGCCGTCAGAAAAATAAGACGCGGAATGCCGTAGAAAAAATGCAGCATCGCGTTACTGTAACAAATGCGTTGAAAGAAACTCAACCCCTTACCCAGAAATGGATTATCGATTCTGAAAATCTGCGCCATACCCCGCGCCCAGCGAATACGCTGCCCAATGTGGCTGGAGAGGCTTTCGGTAGCCAGCCCTGCTGCCAGGGGAATATTAATATAAGCAGTGGTATAGCCAAGTCGATGGAGTTTAAGGGCGGTGTGGGCATCTTCGGTCACCGTTTCCACGGCGACCCCCCCTACCTCTTCGAGTGGTCCCCGACGTATCACCGCACAAGAACCACAGAAAAAAGTGGCATTCCAGAAATCGTTACCGTCCTGGATCAAGCCATAGAACAATGCCCCCTCGTTAGGAACACGGCGGAAAGTACCGAGGTTGCGCTCAAAAGTGTCGGGAGAAAAAAAGTGATGAGGCGTCTGCAGCATGGCGCAACGCTTATCTTTGAAAAACCAGCCCATTGTAGACCGCAGAAAGGAATTGGTAGGTAGATGGTCGCAATCAAAAATGGCCACGTATTCACCGTGGGTCAATTTTAGCGCATGGTTCAGATTACCCGCCTTGGCATGAGCGTTATCGGGTCGAATAATGTAACCCACGCCGGCTTCCTTGGCAAAGCGGCGAAACTCATCCCGTCGTCCATCGTCAAGAATATAAATATTGAGCTTATCACTGGGCCAGTCTATCCCCTTGGCTGCAAGAACCGTCGGCTCCAACACCTTAAGCGGTTCGTTGTAGGTAGGAATAAAGACATCAACACTGGGCCACAGGGAAGTATCCAATGGCAGGCTCAAGGTTTGCCGTTTAAGCGGCCAGGCATTCTGGATGTAGCCAAGCAGAAGTACCAGCCAAGTGTATATCTCAGCAAGCAGTAAACCAATGGCAAGAAAAGTCTCCCAGCCGGAATCCAGCGGGATGGTCTGGGTCAATCGCCACCAGCCATAACGACATGAAGCGAGCACTGAAAGAGCGATCAATATCAGAGCGGGCAGATTACCGGGAATACGCCGCACAAATAAGGCAACTCCCCACAAGATAATAAGGAATAAAAACTGTCCAAACCAGGTAAAGGGAGTAGTGACTATCAGCCAAAAAAAGAATGTTGAAAATAAAACCAATACCCACAATAACCAAGGCTTTTTAAAAGACGAAGTCTCCAGCCAGCCTTCCAAGCGATGACCAACAGCCTCGTGGTCCACTGCCGGCAGAAAAGAAAGTAGCTGCTGCCAAAGCCAACTCAGGGCTCGCACGCCTGCCAGTACCATCCACTCGACTGATAAAAACAATAGACCGATCGTGTTAACCGTCAACGTTAAAAAGGTACGCCAAACGGAGGTTTCAGTGCGTGCGGCGTTGCCCGGAGGGATAATAAATAAATATAACAACCACTGCCAGACATTACGCTTGTCAATCACACCCAGTTTTTCAGCTAGCCAGTCCAGCGGGTCAGAGCGCGTATCAACCTGTGGATGAGTCAATTCAGTCAGTTCATCAGCATTCGGCAACCAGAACAGTCGTTTCAGCCATAGACTTGGTTGATCTGGTCGAAACACACCCAGATGACGAGCAACCCAGAGGACAATCGGGCGCATCAAACTTGCACCCTTCCGTCGAGGCTGCTTGCAGGCCCGACAAGCAGCCAGTTGAGCAAGCCGTTCAAATCATGAGCGACCAAAGAATCCGGGCTTAAGCTCTGTAAGTTCATTGAATTTGCAACAGCACGGGGAATCGCTTCATCTCGATGCACCGGATAAGGAAAGAGTCGCATTTGTAAAGTTGACCGAAATCGTGCCAATAGATCGCTCTGCACTGCCCGGGTGCTATCCAAACCATTTACCACATAGATGAGCTGACTCTCTGGAGCGCACCGGGATAGCGTCGTTTCCACCGCTGGTAGCAAAGCCAGGGAACGAACATCTGGCGCCAGCACAGCAAGCACCAGATCTGCTGCAACCATGGCCTGGCGTACAAAAGGAGAGGGTAACCGAGGCGTATCCATTAATAGAAAAGCCCCTGACGGATAATCAATCTGAGCGATACATTTCTTGAGCCACTCGGGTTCTGCACGCAGGTGTTGCTCAAAAGTGACCAAGCTAGCTTCATTAGCCCGGCCAAATGGCAAACAAACCACTTCGTTTGAATTGACAAGCGCACTCTTGCCAAATTCTTTTCCTGTTAAAAAATCTGGCAGCAGCCCGCCTAGGCTAGCTTCATCACTACCAAGCAACGTGGATAATAGATTTTGAGGATCGAAATCCAAAGCCAGGGCCGCAATTTCACGCTGGGCTAGCAAGGTGGCCAAACTAGCCGTCAGGGTGGATCGTCCTACCCCGCCTGCAGCTGAAACAATGGCAATTTTGAACATATATCAGTCCCTCGCACCGGGCACCCGTTCGGTATGACCTGGCTTATAGGGCACGATGCAACGCAAATGCCAACGCAAGAACAGGCGCCGTAGCAGCCGGTACTTCAGTACATAATAGGCAACTGCAGCTAACAGTACGCCTGAGAGGAGGGACAATATAAAGTTTTTAAGCATCATCAAAGAATTTGTTCAAACGAAGTAGAAAGCATGTCCGTCGTTGCACGCCGCGGCAAAGGAGAAGGTCGCATGGTACGGTGCTTGTCCACTGGGCATGTCAACTTAACCTCAGTGATTTCAACCGATGAAGACGGAGAAATTTGTCTCACTTGCTTTCGGAGGCCAGTTGTTGCGGTCGAACGCTTGGCTCTGTCTTCCAGAATCGGCAAATCGGCTTGCAGGACTAATGAATAATCGAACATAGGCGAGTTTTCGTTGCTTCGCCGCAACTGACCTACAGATTCCAAAATCAACTCTGGTGTCGGCTCAATAATATGGGAAGAAAACAGCTCCGTTACCGGCACGGAAAAAAGACGATCGAGAGTCGAATCTACATCCGACTCTCGGCAAGCAAACAAAAACAAATAAATACTATTCTGATCGGCGGTAAAAATATCGCCGAGCCTTCGCGCATGGCAAGCCTGAAGCGCATCCAGTTGTGCTACCCTGGACAGAATTGGAAGACGTACCAGACTATGACTCAGATCAATACGTTCGGAACGTTTGAGCATTGCCTCCACTTCGCGACAAAAAGTGAACGGCGATAGGTAACCCGCAATCCGATTCGGCTCAGCGGCCTGCACAGCAAGAAGATATTCATTCTCAACCGGGCGGCTGAATACCTGGTCAGAGATATCATTTATAACTTGCACTACACGAGAAAATGGAATTTCCTTGTACACCATCAAGTTGATCCCCAAACGAAAAAGCATCAACTCGTTGTTGTAACGAAGCTTATTGGTAGTTTCTCGTACAACAATTTTCAGGGAACGGGGATGGGACGAGCGCATGCGATGGACAAATCGCGATAGCGCTTCAAACTCCTGGTCACCATCCGCATGCAACAGGATAGTAGCAGCCACCGCACTATCACAGGCCACTTCCATATCAGACAGATCACTTACTACCGTCCATTCTGCGGGCACACCTTTAACACCCGCCACGGTAGCTGCTGTCGCGATGACTCGTCTCTGATCAGGCGCATAAAAAACCACCTGTTCTCCGGCATCTATTTCAACACCATCCACACTCAAAGACTTATCCTGTACGGGCAATTTCAAGCCAAACTGCCGATGCACACTTTTATCCTGTCCCGCCCACCGTTCAACCGTTAACAAACCAGCTCCGCAATCCGCATCCAATACAGCGAGATTGGGCACCAATTCCGGCAAAGTTCGCAGCAATGGCAAAAAACCACGAGCCCCTTTAATATCTTTGATTATTAGCAAAATAGGCGCATGATGATCTGCAGCCCATGCCTTCCAGGCTTGCCACTGTTTGACAAATAGATCCTGGTTCTGCCAATCAAAAATCGCCTGGCCCTCCTGAACCAGCAAAGTGTGTTGTGCTGTCACGCCGCAAACACCAATCTCATCAAAAAAACGATTAACACCCAATCGTCTGATGATCTCGACACAATCATCGGTCACACGAAAAAAAATAAGTGCTCCAGAATTGTCTGGACCGGAAGTATCGAGACTACGGGCGAACTGATCCATAAATTTCCGGCCTGTCTCTCCCGATGCCAAGATAGACAACGGCCCTGCCTGTCTGAAATTGCGTGCTGACGAAAGTGCACAACACTGCCCCAGCACCTCGTCCCGCACCAACAAAACGCTTACCAAACCAGCGCCGCACAGGCCTACATCGGCAGGTAACCCAGACACTCCCAAGTGGGTCTGATCAATCGCGTCTTTCCTCAAAGTACTATCTTTACGCAATAAACGCATGATCGAAGACACGAATCGCCCGAACATATTCATCATTACCTCAAGGGCCATAAAATCATGGCCCAAATCAAAATGGCGTTCATCAGTGCCAACAAAACAGCAGCGCTACCCATGTCCTTTGCTTTCTTGGCCAATGGATGGATATCCAGTGATATCCGATCCACGACAGCTTCAATGGACGAGTTGATCATTTCCACCATTAACACCAGCATAACGCTCGCCACCAACAGCACCCGCTGAGTCACGTCCACCGGCACCATGAAGGCCACCGGCACAAGAACAATGGCGAAAATAGCTTCCTGACGAAAAGCGGACTCATCTCGCCATGCGAGAAATAATCCAGACAGCGAATAACGCAGGGCATTCACCAATCGACGCAACCCGGAAGTTTTGTGGGGATTCGCATTTGTCATGTTTACAAATTTCACGCTACCGATTCAACTTCGAAGTAAAACACTCGATAGTCTAATACATCGTTTTTAATAGAATGATTATTTCCTCATTAATCCCAAGATAGAACCCGCTCACGATGAGGTCACAAATAACACCAAGACCGTACTGCATATGTACAGGAAATTGAATTTTAATGAATTTATTAACCACACACTCAATCTGACCAACATTTATCCCTATCATTAAGCACTGTCAATTAAGCATTGACAAACGATTAAGGGAAACATAACCAATTACACGAACACCACCCAGTTAAATTTTGCCTATGTCATACCGACCATATTTCTTGAGTATTTGATCTACCGTCGTTTCCTTAAATCATCGGCTAATTTAATCAAAGCTTGAGACAACATCTAGCGTAGACCACCCAACAAATTGGTCGAAATCCTGGGTAGGCTTTGCTTCTCAAGCCCAAATATTGCTGAAAAATATACAGAAACATGGTGAATTTTTATTCGATGAATAAAGCACCCCGCAGCAAGCTACGGGGTATTAACTACGCTTTTCAAGCCGCTGGCTTTCAACCAGCCTTCGCTCCAAGGAGCGGGGAATTGAACCCGTAGAGATTAAAGATATTTAAAAAAACAGAAACCGCACAAAAAATGATATGCCATTTCCTAATTGCTTGAATCATACTATTTATCATACAATGATAATCATTCTCATAAAAATCTGAAACAATCCAGTACTCATGACAACGGCAGATACTATGTCTCATGAAATTGAATCACTCTACAGTAGTCATCATAGTTGGCTCTGCGGGTGGCTACGCAAAAAACTGGGCGCACACTGTGACGCGGTTGATTTTGCACACGACACTTTTCTGCGTATTCTTACTTCACGCGACCTATTTTGTATCCGCGAGCCGCGCGCTTATCTCGCCACGGTCGCAGGCGGATTAGTCGCACATCATTATCGCCGGCGCGCCATTGAAAAAGCCTATCTGGATGCACTGACCAACTTGCCAGAGCCGGAAACGCCTTCTCCGGAATATAGCGCTATTTTGTTGGAAACATTGATTGAAATTGATCAATTACTCGACAATTTGCCCCTGAAAGCACGTCGAGCGTTCTTGCTGGCGCAACTCGAAGGTTTGACTTATGCGGAAATTGCTCAGCAATTGGGTGTATCCGTCAGCATGGTCAAACAATATATGTTGCGAGCTACACACCAGTGCTATTTTTCGCGCTCGCTCTAAGGCCATGGCCAGCAAGAATACGATTAGTTCTGCTGCTATGCTTAAACAAGCCCCTGCTTTTGCGGAGGATGGATTACCATTCAATACTCATGTTGCCCAACAGGCTTCAGAATGGCTAGTCTTGCTAATTTCCGGTACTGCCACCGATGAAGATCGCCATGCCTGGGAACAGTGGCGCAACGCCGACCCAGAGCATGGTCGTGCTTGGCGTCACATTGAAAATATCAATCAACGTCTTCACGGCATACCAACTGATATTGTCCTCAAAACTTTAGCTCCCAATGCCCTGCGAAATCGCCGTCGCTTTATTAAGGCACTCACTGTAGTGCTCTTGGCCAGTGGAACAGGATTGCTCGTCCGACAGGAAACACCCTGGCGTGCATGGACTGCCGACTATCGAACCGGTACCGGTGAACAGCGCAAGCTTACGCTAATAGACGGCACACTCATTGTGCTCAATACCACTAGCGCCATTGATGTCGATTACAGCGACACGTTAAGATTAATACAGCTGCGCACTGGTGAAATGTTTATTACCACTGCTCAGGATAAGCCAACGGCAACATTGATGCGACCTTTCGTTGTTGAAACCGCAGAAGGTACGGTACGTGCGCTCGGCACGCGTTTCGTTATCCGGCAAGAAGACGACCGCAGCCATGTGGCCGTATATGAAGGCGCGGTTGAAATTACACCTTTTGATGCCCGCGATCAAAAGATCGTCGTGCCCGCCGGACAAGCACTCAGCTTTACCCGTCACACCAGGGATACCTTTTTACCAGCCGATGAAAATGCTATCGCCTGGACCGACGGCATGATCGTCGCCGAAAAAATACGCTTGGGCGACTTTATCGACAGCCTGCGCCGTTATCGAAATGGATATCTGATCTGCGATCCGGCAGCGGCGAATCTGCTCGTTTCCGGCGTTTTTCCATTGAAAGATACGGACAGTGTCTTGGCATCGCTCACTGATTCGCTGCCAGTCAGCATCCATTATCGAACCCGATTCTGGGCGACCGTAGTACACAAGTGACAAAACCCTCTCATAAAAATTATTTTAAATAATTACTGTCCTTTTTTCCATTTCAAGTGGCCTACCAAATAAGTCACTGCCAACAGCAGTGCACACATTCGTACCACTTACAAAATTTGGACAGAGGAAACAATGGGAATCCGGAAAAATCGCAGCAAGCAATCCAATCGTCGTGTCGGAAACATAGCAATATTGACGCTCACACAATGTTCACACGCTATTCATACTATGTTTTATGGCTTGGCGACATTAGCCAGTATGACGGTGGCAGCACCCTTTGCCTATGCAGCGGATACTGCACAGATCCAGACGACACTCAAACACTATGATGTTCCTGCCGGATCGCTTGCTACCCGTTTGAATGACCTCGCCCGGGCAGCAGGTGTGCTGTTGTCGTTCGACCCCGCACTCGCGGAAGGCAAACGTACTAATGGAATATCAGGTAACTATGCGCTTCCCGATGCATTTGCAAGACTATTGGCCGGTTCGAATGTTGAAGCGGTTGCAATTTCAGGTGATCGGTACACCCTGAAAACCTTATCTGTTGTTCCGCTCCAACGGGGAGCTGAACCAAATGCAACGACATTACCCGAGGTTAGAGTATCAGCGACACCAGGTATTAAAGAGTCGGCCCATGGCCCGCTAATAGGGTATGTTGCCAAACGTAGCACTACTGCAACCAAGACCGACACCCCGATTATCGAAATACCGCAATCAATCTCCATTATTACCCGTGACGAACTCGACGATCGCGGCGTTCAAGGAATGACCGAAGCATTACGATATGTACCTGGCGTAGTGGTCGACAATTTTGGATACGAACCCAGAGGCTTCGAATATATCCTTATGCGTGGCTTCAATGGAACCAATTCAGCCAATTTCCGGGACAGCTTGCACCAGCTAACCGAAGGACTATGGTACTCGTCTTTTCTGAGTGAACCCTATGGCGTTGAGCGAATCGAAGTTATGCGCGGCCCAAGCTCCATTATGTTTGGCAAGGGTGATGCAGGCGGAGTGGTGAATCGTGTCAGCAAGCTTCCCAGCCGGGATGCCATGCGTGAAATCGAAGTCCGAGTCGGCAATTTTAACCGCAAACAAATTAATGCTGACGTGGGTGGGGCAATCAATGAGGACGGAACACTGCTTTATCGCATTGTGGGAATGGGGCTGGATACCAACACGCAAGTAAAATACGCTAGTGGAGAGCGTCCTTCCCTTGAGCGACAGTATCTGGCTCCTTCCTTGACATGGCAACCTTCAGCCGACACGTCAATTACCCTGCTTGCGGATGTGCTAAAAAATACGACCGGAGCCTCTCCTTTTTATCTGGTTGCCCCCAATGGAGTCTTAACCCGCACGATGGCCGCTGATCCGAGCTTTGTACAATATAAACAGGATCAGGGTTCTATTGGCTACAAAGTCGAACATCATTTCAATGATATTTGGACGATCCGGCAAAATTTTCGTCACGCGCAAACGAGTGTCAAGGTAAGAGAGGTTAATGCAGTTGATTTCCTTGAAGACGGTCAGACACTACTCCGCTCCACGACATATACTAAAGAACGGGTTAAACAGACGCTTGTTGACACCCAGTTACAGGCTAAGTTACGTACTGGAATGGCAGAGCACACCATGCTGTTTGGATTCGACGCTAACCGTGCCGATCTGACACTCCACGCACTTATTGGTGATACCCCCCCTACTCTGAACGTATTTTCCCCTGTCTACAATCAGGTAATACCCGAGCCTGACATATTGGCTGCGAATGGTAAACAAAGGGTCCAGCAGCTTGGTTTCTACCTTCAGGATCAGGTCAAATTTAATCAACGCTGGATTCTTACTTTGGGTGGACGTCAGGATAGGGTCAAAACTGTACATAACGATGTCCCGCAGGGCATCGCAGAAGCATCGACACAAAATGCATTTAGCGGTCGCGCGGGGTTAACCTACCTTGCGTCCGATGGCTGGGCACCTTACATAAGCTACGCAGAATCTTTCGTACCTCAAGTTGCTTCAACATTTGACGGGAGACTTCTTGATCCAAGTCGCGGCAGGCAATATGAAATTGGCGTTAAATATCAGCCGCAAAATAGTAACAGTCTATATACAGCCGCCATATTTGACCTGACCAAAACGAATGTCGCAACGCCAGATTTGAACCCTGAGCATCTGGTGCTAAATCCTTTTGCCAGCATTCAAACGGGGGCAATTCGATCACGCGGACTTGAACTGGAAGCAAGAACGGAACTTACCCGTAACCTGAATGCTATCGGGGCCTTCACTTACAACGATGTTGAAGTAACCAAGAGCAATGATATTGATTTAGGTAAAGTTCCACCGCGGGTACCTAAAACAACGGCCTCACTCTGGCTGGACTACAAGCCATCCGGACCAGCTTGGCAGGGATTTGGTTTCGGCAGCGGCGTTCGATATACCGATAGTCGCTTTAACGACCCGACCAATACCTCGTCCTTACCTTCGTTTACTTTGTTTGATGCGGGAGTTCGCTACGAATCAGGCCATTGGCGCTATGCCCTGAATGCCGCCAATCTGTTCAACAAAGAATACACCTCTACAAAAAATACCTTTACTCATTTCCTGGGCACACAGAGAACTGTGATCGCTAGCGTGAAGTACCGGTGGTAATTCAACCCGTTCTCGAAAAGGAAAAACAAAGAGTTTCATAGGCTGTTCAGAAACTCTTTAGTTGATCTTTGAATATTAGGAATATCGTATGCGCTCAGTCTTCGTTCATTTACATCGCTGGCTCGGCCTGATTATTGCCGGTTTTTTATTTATTTCCGGTATTACTGGCGCAATCATCTCCTGGGATCATGAACTTGACGAGTTACTTAATCCGCACCTCACCGAGGTACAAAGTCGGGGGCCCGTAATCCCTCCACTGGAAATAATCAAACGCATTGAGGCCGCCAATCCTCATGCGTGGATTACTTTCATTCCTCTATTAACACAAGATGGCGAATCAGCAACCTTTGGAATTTCCCCGCGCATAAACCCCAACACCGGACAAGCGTATGAACTTGGGTACAACCAAATATTTGTAGACCCGATCACAGGGTTGGAATTGGGGAAACGTGAATGGGGAGCAGTGTCATTATCACGCGAAAATTTAATATCTTTTCTATACAAATTACATTACAGCCTGCATATCCCGGAAATATGGGGCATAGACAGATGGGGCATTTGGCTGTTGGGAATCATCGCCATGATGTGGGCGCTGGATTGTTTTTTTGGATTTTACTTAACATTGCCATTGCGGCGACGTCAGCGCTTTCCTGAAACGAATGCGCTACACAATGGAGCCATTCCCAACGCCTATTTGCAACTGAAGTTATCAACACAAAGAACAGAGCACACCTGGTGGGAAAGATGGCTCCCAGCATGGCAAGTGCGCTGGAAAAACGGAATATATAAACGCAATTTCGATCTGCATCGGGCAACGAGCTTATGGACTTGGGCGTTGCTCTTTATCATGGCCTTTACCGCGTTTTCATTAAACCTGAACCGTGAAGTGTTTTTCCCCGTTATGTCGCTCGTATCGAATGTAACCCCCAACCCCTTTGATCTACGGGTACCGAGGGATAAGCACCACCCAATTATTCCCAAGGTTAATTACGAATCAATACTTGCCAAAGCGCACGCAGAATCCGCGCGTAGAGGCTGGAAAGAACCGGCTGGCAGCATATTCTATGCAGAAGATTATGGCATCTATGAAGTCGCTTTTTTCTATCCGGGTGATGACCACGGGGCAGCAGGAGTTGGCCCGGCAAATCTTTACTTTGATGCAGAAGATGGACGCTATTTAGGTGATAGAAAACCTTGGGAGGGTTCAGTAGCGGATATCTTTATGCAGATGCAATTTCCACTGCACTCTGGTCGCATTCTTGGTCTACCAGGACGCATCCTTATCTCCCTCATGGGATTAGCCGTAGCGATGCTCTCCGTAACGGGCGTTTATATATGGTGGAAAAAACATCGCGGTCGTGCGGTTCTTACTAAACGCACGCGTCAAATACCCAATACTGTGGCCACGTAATAATTATGCAGCCTTACAAAAATCCATGAGCGAACAAAGACACCTCTTCAAATCAGTAGAAATAGATCAAAGCAATCAACGGCCATTTTTACAAGTGAATCAAATGTGATTCTGCCCTCGAAGATAGATCACAGCAATTTTTTATCACATACCCGACATATTTCAACTAAACAGACGGCAGCTTTATCGCAGCCTATTAGTTGTTAGGCCGGGCACGTGAAGTCGTGTTTATTTATATCACCGGTTCTGCGCGTCTGGATTGTTCGTACCCTGACCACCGGATTACTATTCGGTTCTCCTCTAGCATTAGCAGCCACCGCTAATCTCTCAAGTCCAACTGTGATTCGTATTACATCGGCTCCGGTAATCGATGGTGTACTCGATGATCTGGCCTGGAAGCAAGCAATCCCCATAAGTAACTTCATACAAATTCAACCCACTCACGGTACAACTCCTACCCGCCGTACTGAAATTCAAATGGTTCATAATGGTCGCATGCTCTTCGTTGCTATTCGTGCTTATGACACTGCTCCCACAGAGATCGTCGCACGCCAGATGCTGCGTGATGCCGATGGCATTAAGTACGACGATCACATTGCCCTTGTTTTTGATCCGGAAGGTCGCGGACGTAACGGTTTTGTTTTCCGTGTCAATGCCAATGGTGCACGGCTTGATAGCCTGGTTTATGACGGTGTGGAAGAACGTAGTGACTGGGATGCTATCTGGAACGCTGAAGCCCGTATCGACGATGCCGGATGGAGCGCAGAACTGTCTATTCCCTTGTCAGCAGTCGGTGCAGCTAATAGTGACACCCCTTGGAAGTTTAATGCTGAGCGCTGGATCGCTCGTGCCAGTGAAAAAGTACGCTTATATGGCATTTCAGCAGATAAATACCTCACCTCTCTGGGTGATGCCAAAGATCTGAATGGTATTAAACCCGACTCGACTGGTCTCGGCGTACGCATAAAACCATCCATACGGCTCAATGCAAATAGCTCCGAAAAGACTGATGCCAAGTATGAATTTAATTTGGAACCCGGGTTGGAAGTATTTTATCAAGGACGCAGTAACCTCTCTGCCGCATTCGCTTATAACCTGAATTTTGGCGAGGCGGAAGCGGACGATCGCATCGTTAATCTGACTCGCTTTCCTCTCTTTCGACCAGAAAGACGCGAATTTTTCTTGAGGGACTCGGGCCGTTTCAGCTTTGGCGGCTTATCAGAAACAGCAATCCCCTTCTTTTCTCGTCGAATTGGTATTAACTCACAAGGCATCGTTTCGAACCTGGATTTTGGCGCAAAAGTCGCCGGCACTGTGGCAGGCCTGGATTTCGGAGTGCTTAGCACACGCGTGGAAAAAGGCGAAGCAGAACGGGCAGCCCAAGTCGGAGTCATGCGAGTAACCGGTGCGTTATCGGAAAAAACTCGAATGGGTATGATCGCAACACAAGGTAATCCTGAAGGCACCAGCGGTAGCTACCTTGTAGGCTCGGATTTTCAATACCGCAATACCAGTCTTCCCGGTGATCGTACCCTTGATGCCTTTGCCTGGATGCAGAAATCCGGTAATCCCGGGCTAGGTACAGGTCAAGCATTTGGTGGCAGTATCAATTATCCCAATATCGGATTGTCCGGCAATGCAAACTGGCAATACATTGACGCAGGTTTTCTGCCCGCGCTAGGCTTCATAACCGAATCGGGTGTCAATCGTACTGGAGGCGAAATCGGCTGGTGGACACGCACCCCAAAGGGAGGGGATATTGTCCCGGCACTAGATTGGCAAACCCGCCATAAACTCGATGGGACGGAAAGTTCAGTGCTACTCAATCCGGAGCTCTACATTGCAAATGCGGCCGAAGATTTCATCTTTCCTGAGTTTTTCATACAAAGTGATCGGCTCGCTGCTCCATTCCACATACTGCCCGGCGTTGTTATTCCGGCTGGAAGCTATCGCTGGAATTACTTCTCGCTTGAAGCGGGCTCTTCGCCGTCTCGACCTTTTTCAATGACAGCCTATGCTCGGATTGGAGGTTACTATGATGGCCGACGTAATGATCAATCTATAAACACAATTTGGAACGTCAATAAACACTGGGGGCTACGTAGTGGCTTGGAGCGTAGTGACATCGACTTACCGACAGGAAGCTTCGTTGTACACACTGCAAAGATACGATTAAATCATGCCGCATCGAATCGATTTTCGGAGAGCCTCACATTTCAGTGGGACAATGTATCCAAACAACTTGGCGCCATCGCTCGCGTGCATTGGATCATTGTGCCCGGACGCGAAGTGTTTCTTGCTGCCAACTACTTGGCGGCAGCGAGTAGCGCGACTGATGAGCCCAAACAAATGCCATCACAGACATCAGTGACGCTTAAATTAGTGTGGAACTGGGAACGATAATCGAATGGCAAGATTACCTCCAATCGCCAAGGGCGAGAGATCTGGACTATTCGGGAATACTCAAACAGCGCTACCGCCTTTCTGTATACCAAAGCATGCCCGTCGCCAGTAACAGAAACAATAGTGGCATCGCCACAGCGCTCAGCAAGGGTTGCCACTCATTAAGCGCGCCCAAATTGGTAAATAGCTTACCCACAAAGTGAAAAGCGAGCCCCAATATAATACCCAAGAATATTTTGGCGCTAACTCCGCCTTCGCGCCGCTGGTGCGCAGCAAAAGGCAAGGCCAATAGCATCATCACCAGTACTGCAAATGGATAGACCAGCTTATTCCACATAGCAATTTCATAAGACACGGTCTTCTGATGGTTGTCGCGCAGGTGCTCGATGTATTGGTAAAGATTCAATATCGACATCTGCCCCGGCCCCACCAGTATCGCCCTCAGAATACCCAAATTAAGCGCCGAGCGCCATTCCATGCTGGCCTGATGGTTGACTGTTGTACCCTGTGTATTGAAAAGGGTTTGCGTCACCTCTTCCAGTTGCCAACGATTCTTTTCCACATAAGCAGCACGTTTTGCTGCAGTAATAGCACGCAGATGGTAACTCTCATCAAATTCATAAATGCTGATATTTAATAGGGTGGTATCTGGCAGCACGTTTTTTATGTTTACAAAACTGCGTTCATCCTTAGCCCACACACCCGAACGAAAT
Organism: Candidatus Nitrotoga sp. HW29; assembly: GCF_924101635.2. Lineage (GTDB taxonomy): Bacteria > Pseudomonadota > Gammaproteobacteria > Burkholderiales > Gallionellaceae > Nitrotoga. Next base: position 44,158 of record NZ_CAKMAA020000007.1, read on the forward strand.
TCTCTCAGCGACACTTCTGCATTTTGGGCTTTAAGCCTTAATTCCTGCGCCATGCGTTCACTAAGAGGAGCAATCATTTCACCGCACAGATAAGTCAACAGAACAAGCGGCAGCCCTATCTTGAACAACGCTATGACCATTTGCCGCAGTGAAACGCCAGAAGAACGGTAGACAGTCAATTCCGAATTAGCAGCCATCTGTGTCAGCGCAAAAATTGCGCCTATCAGTACTGCTACTGGAAACAACTCATAGATTCGGCCCGGCACTGTCAGCAACACAAACAGCAACGCATAGCCTAGGTGATAATTGCCGCTGCCCAGTACATTCAGTTCATGTATCAGATCAAAAAAGGAAAACAACATCAGCAAGGCAGTGAAAATCAGCGCGATGCTGGCGTATATCTCACGCGCCAGACAACGGGTCAACAGCCTCATCGCGCCCACCGCCGCACGGAAAACACCAACAAACGACGATAGAACAGTAATACCATCAACATCAACATCAACACATGAATACCCCAGAAACCAATAACTGGACCCAATTTCCCCTGCCCAACCAATGTATTCGTAACGCTGATCAGATTGTTATAAAGCATGTAAAGTACTATCGCCATGATGAGATTGAGCGAACGTCCCGCGCGGGGATTAACGAAACTCAACGGGATTGCCAACAAAGACAAGATCAGCGCGGCAAGTGGAAAACTCAGCCGCCGTTCCAGTTCGGATATATTTCCGCTGTTAAGATTTTGTAGTAATTGTAACGTGGGTAATGAATCGGCAGGAACAGGTCGCTGCTTCGCCTCCACTGCCTTAATGCGCACCGCATAGCGCTCAAATTCAACGATCTTGAAATCAAGTTGCCCGGGTGCCCCCTCATAACGCGTGCCATTCAGTAATACCAGAAAACGATCACCGTTAGGGGCAGTTTCCTGCATCCCCTGCTTAGCCACCATGGTGCCCATCTTGCCGTGCTGCAACGATTGTACAAAAATATTGCCAACTCGATTTTGGCCCACATCCACGTTTTCGATAAAGAACACACGATCAGCCTGCTTGGATTCGCGAAATGTTCCGGGCGATGCTGCAGTTACGTCATCGCGGCTATCCAGTCTGCGCTTTAATTCTTCCACTTGAGACATCGCCCAAGGCGACAACACCAGGCTTAACAGTGCAATCAGGCACACCACCGGCAGCGCATACCACATGACCGGACGTATCCAACGTGTCAGTCCTATCCCTGAACTGAACCACACCACCATTTCGTTGTCACGGTAACTACGCGTCAGCGTTAACAGCACCGACAGGAATAAACTTATAGAAAGCAGAGCCGGCAGATAATTCAAGGCGCTAAAGCCCAACAATGCCAACACGCCGTCCACCGCTAAAGAACCGCTAACGGATTGACCTAACAAACGAACCAACTGAGTGAATACAACAATACCGAGTAGAATGGCAAATACCAATAACCCCATGCCAGCGGACTCGCGCACTAGCTCACGATGAAAAATACTGACACGCAATAACTTAAAGCGTGACGGTTTTGACTTTTGCTTTGGAATCTGCAGATAATCCGGCACTTTGTGTAAAACAAAAATCATTAAGGAGAGACAAGTGGAATTTAGCATAAAACTGGGCAACCCGGAAAAACAGCGTTGTGGTTGCGTGGTAGTCGGTGTATTTGAGGGCGGCAAACTATCGGACGCAGCACAAATGCTGAACCAAGCAGCCAAAAATACGCTCAGCGATATCATCGCGCGCGGCGACATGAGTGGCAAAATGGCTACCACGCTGCTGCTGCACAATGTGCCCAATATTCCGAGCGAACGGGTACTGCTAGTCGGGCTGGGCAAACGTGAGGAGTTTGCTGCACGCCAATATCTCAACAGTATCCGTGCCGCAATGCGCACACTATTTACCACCGGCGCCAAGGATGCCGTGCTCTATTTCGCTGACTTGCCAGTGGCAGGCCGCGATAGCGCTTGGTGTATCAGCCAGGCAGTATTTGCCGCATTCGAGACGACTTACCGTTTTAACCAGCTTAAAAGCAAAGCAGAAAAAAATAAAAGAGCTTCATGCAAAATTCAGTTTGGCTTGCTGTCCGGCAAATCAACCGCCCCTCAGAATGCAGCGCTCAAACAGGCCGCAGCAATCGGACAAGGGATGAAACTGACCAAGGACTTAGGCAATCTGCCAGGTAATATATGCACCCCAAGCTATCTGGCACGACAAGCAGTCGCTTTAGCCAAGGCACATAAATCCCTCAAAGTTACCGTGCTGGAAGAAAAAGACATGCACAAACTTGGTATGGGTTCGCTCTTGTCTGTCACCCGGGGCAGCGATGAACCCGCCAAGCTGATTACCTTGGAATATCGCGGAACCGATAAAAAACAAAAACCCATCGTACTGGTTGGCAAAGGCGTTACATTTGACTCTGGTGGCATCTCGCTCAAACCGGGTGCCGAGATGGACGAAATGAAATATGACATGTGCGGCGCAGCCAGCGTGTTAGGTACATTACAAGCCATTGCTGAAATTGGACTCGAGCTAAATGTAGTCGGCATTATTCCCACCTGTGAGAACATGCCCAGCGGTTCTGCCACAAAACCGGGCGACATCGTCACCAGCATGTCCGGGCAAACCATCGAAATTCTAAATACCGACGCAGAAGGTCGGCTCATTCTGTGCGATGCATTAACCTATGCGGCCAAATTTGAACCAACCACCGTAGTTGACATAGCCACCCTTACCGGCGCCTGCGTCATTGCTTTAGGCCATGTTGCCAGCGGACTGTATAGCAATCAGGATACCCTGGCACAAGAGCTGCTGACAGCAAGCGAACAAACCTGTGACCGTGCCTGGCACATGCCGCTGTGGGATGAATATCAACCGCAACTGGATAGCAATTTCGCCGACATCCAGAACATCGGTGGACGCGCAGGCGGCAGCATCACCGCCGCCTGCTTCCTGTCACGCTTTACCCAAAACTATCGCTGGGCGCATTTGGATATCGCCGGTACCGCCTGGAAATCAGGCAAGGAAAAAGGCGCCACCGGACGTCCTGTACCGCTACTGACACAGTATTTGATCAATTGTGTCGAAGCCGATAATTAATTAGGCTCACAACTGTTTTGGTCAAAGTGAAAATTCAGGTAACAGCGTATGGCAATCCCTGTTCTACAGAGCAGGAACTACCGTACGCCCACCCAATAACCATAAATAATTACTTTAAACCATCACGATCGCTCGTAAATCCATTAAATGACCAAGGTTGATTTTTATACCGGTGTGGATGACAAACTGCGCACTGCCTGCCACCTTAGCCACAAAGCCATGCAAAACGGACTGCGTGTGCTACTGCATACCCCGGACGCAAGCACTGCTGAAGCGTTGGACAAACTATTGTGGCAGTACCCCGTTACTGCCTTTATACCGCACTGCTACAGCGACGAACCAGCCGCCGCTGAGATGCAGGTCGTGATAGATCATCACGGCGAAACTTTTCCACACAATGAAGTTTTGATCAGTTTGCATACCGTTTGTTTGCCATTTTTCAGTCGTTTCGAACGCGTACTTGAAATCGTCAGCCAAAATACAGAAGATGCACGCTTGGGCCGTGAACGCTTCAGCTTCTATCGAGACCGCGGCTATGAAATGCGCCACTTCGACCTGAGTAAACAACTCGAACATTGAGCATAAAGGCATCTTTAAAAATCCAGACTTGAGCGCATTGATCACACAGCAGCCCTCAAGAAATTTATTGTAAATTTTTATAGACACCCATGAGCTATCCACCCGAACAGTTAAATGAATTAAGCAACATTCCCGTACTTACAGATGTAGTGGATGCCGACTCCCTGGAAATTCCCACCTTGACAGAAATCGTGGCTGAAGAACCTTCGGCTCTCCCAGCAGAAAATAAAAAAGAAAATACAGAAACAAATACAGAATTTACTACCTTATCTGACGCACAATACCGGCATCTCGCAACACAAATTGCACCGCAGCTGGAAACACTACTACGCGCGAAACTTGCGCCACAATTTGATGCGCTATGGCAAGAGGCTTGGCACCAGGCCAAATCAAATCTGCCCGAATTGATTCAGGCGCACATTTCCACACCGCCCGTACCCGCTCCATCCGCTATAATTACGCCCCTTCTCACTGTACCCGACAGAATTAAATTAAATACTATCAACATGGAACTCACAAAAAGCTTTGAACCGCAAGCAATTGAAGCGCGCTGGTATCCCATATGGGAAAGCGCGGGTTACTTCCAGGCTAAATTAGAGAGCGACAAGCCCGCTTACGCCATCATGCTGCCGCCACCCAATGTGACCGGCACTTTGCACATGGGACATGCCTTCCAGGACACGCTTATGGACGCGCTCACCCGTTATCACCGCATGCGTGGAGACAACACGCTATGGCAGCCGGGTACGGACCATGCCGGAATTGCCACACAAATCGTGGTGGAACGCCAGTTGGATGCACAAAAAATTAAACGTCACGATCTTGGCCGTGAAAAATTCATTGAGCGCGTGTGGAAATGGAAGGAGGAATCCGGTTCTACCATCACTCACCAAATGCGCCGCCTCGGCGCCTCATGTGATTGGTCGCGGGAGCGCTTCACCATGGACGAGGGTCTGTCCGAAGCCGTCACCGAAGTATTCGTCAAGCTCTACGAGCAAGGTTTAATCTATCGCGGTAAGCGATTGGTCAACTGGGATCCGGTGCTGGGTACCGCAGTATCTGATCTGGAAGTCGTCGCGCAGGAAGAAGACGGCTTCATGTGGCATATCGCTTATCCGCTGGAAGCCGGTGTGGGCGCTTTAATTGTCGCCACCACACGCCCTGAAACGCTGCTCGGCGACGTAGCGGTAGCGGTTCATCCGGAAGATGCACGCTACAAGCATCTGATCGGCAAACGCCTGCAACTGCCACTGTGCAATCGTACTATCCCCATCATTGCCGATGAATATGTGGACCCGGCTTTCGGCACTGGCTGCGTAAAAATCACGCCCGCGCACGATTTCAACGACTACATCGTGGGGCAGCGCCATAACCTTACCCCGATCAACATATTCACGCTGGATGCAAAAATCAACGAATATGCACCCGTCATCTATCAAGGGCTGGATCGTTTCGATGCGCGCAAAAAAATCCTTTCCGACCTGTCCGCACAAAATCTGCTTGTAGACACCAAACCGCACAAGCTGATGGTGCCCCGCGGGGACCGCAGCCATGCAGTAATTGAACCGATGCTGACCGACCAGTGGTTCATGAAAATGGAAGGTTTGGCACAACGCGGGCTACAAGCGGTGGCGGATGGCGAAATTAAATTCGTGCCGGAAAACTGGACCAACACCTACAACCAGTGGTTAAACAACATTCAAGACTGGTGCATCTCGCGCCAACTGTGGTGGGGACATCGCATCCCGGCATGGCATGACGAACAAGGCAATATATTTGTCGCTCGCAATGAAGAAGACGCCCGCAAGCAAGCAGGAAATTCTAAATTACGCCAGGACAAGGACGTGCTCGACACCTGGTTCTCGTCCGCATTGTGGCCGTTCTCAACACTGGGCTGGCCTCACTACACCAAAGAACTCAAGACGTTTCTACCGACCTCGGTACTGGTTACCGGCTTCGACATCATCTTCTTCTGGGTGGCGCGCATGGTGATGATGACGCTGCACTTCACCGACAAAGTGCCATTCCGCGAAGTGTATGTACATGGCCTGATCCGCGACGCGGAGGGACAAAAAATGAGCAAATCCAAGGGAAACGTGCTGGATCCGCTGGATCTCATTGATGGTATCTCACTGGAAGACTTGGTGGCCAAGCGCACGCAAAATCTGATGAACCCCAGGCAGGCAGAAAGTATCGAAAAACAGACACGCAAACATTTCCCGGACGGCATCCCGGCCTTCGGTACAGATGCCATGCGCTTCACCTTCGCCAGCCTTGCTTCGCATGGACGCGACATCAAATTCGATCTGCAACGCTGTGAAGGTTACCGCAATTTTTGTAACAAGCTATGGAATGCCACGCGCTTTGTACTCATGAATTGCGAAGGTCAGGATATCGGGCTGGACGAATCGTTGCCGGTTAAATTCAGCGCGGCAGACAGATGGTTGATCGGTCGTTTGCAACACGCTGAAACTGAAATGGCGGACCATTTTGACCATTACCGTTTCGACATGGCGGCGCGCACGCTGCACGAATTGGTGTGGGACACGTATTGTGATTGGTATCTGGAATTAGCCAAGGTACAACTCAGCCCTCAATTTAGCAGCGCCCTTTCAGCGGAAGAAGTCGCCTTAAAAATCGCACGGCATCGTGCCACGCGGCGCACCCTGGTGCGTGTACTGGAAACCATACTGCGTCTGGCACACCCTATCATCCCATTCATCACTGAAGAGCTGTGGCAGAAAGTTGCGCCGCTGGCCGGAAAACAAGGTGACAGCATCATGCTACAGCCCTATCCGCAAGCCAATCCCAAATTGATTGACCCAACTGCCTTGCAACAAATCAACCTGCTACAGGAAATGGTCACCGCCTGTCGTAAGCTACGCAGCGAAATGAATTTGTCTCCCGCACAACGAGTACCACTGATTATGAGCGGCGATACCACCATCCTGCACGGCTTTGCGCCTTACCTGCAAGCGTTGGGAAAATTAAGTGGCGTGAGCCTGGTGGATGATCTGCCTAACACCGATGCGCCAATCGCCATCGTCGGTAATTTCAAGTTGATGCTGGAAATTGAAATTGACGTAGACGCAGAATGTGAGCGCTTGGACAAGGAGATAGCTCGTCTTGCGGGCGAAATCACCAAGGCGCAAAGCAAGCTGGGTAATGCCAGTTTCGTTTTACGCGCACCACCGCAGGTGGTGGACCAAGAACGCAGGCGTATGGACGATTTCAACATTACGTTGCTCCAGTTACAAGCACAGCTGGACAAACTGGGTTAAATCTGTCGACGACGCAAGTAGAATACGAACTCATCACCTTGCTGTGCAGCAGACAACAAATCATTCCCGGTTTGTTTACAAAAATCGGTGAAGTCATCCGGTGATTTTTTGTCTGTTGCAACCACTTTCAATATTTGCCCGCTTTGCATCTGCGACAACATTTTTTTGGTTCGCAGAATGGGCAAAGGGCAGCTCAACTGACGGGCGTCCAATTCGACATCGAATTCCATTGTACTCATCCTATGGGTAACGCACTTGCTTGCGTCCAATTAATAGCGCCGCTTTGCAGCTTATGCGCTTCAGCAAAACTTAGCACTGTGGCGAAACTCGAAGTATTTGCTGCATTCTCGTCTCTTTGAACCTGCAATTCTGTCTTGTTAATATTCATATCGTTATAGTTGATTACTTTTTCAGTAATTAAGCGGACTATCATGATCATCAAGATAGTATAAAGGCAATAACAGGAGTAGCAACGACCAGCATTTACAACTTTCCCCCTACCTGTACTTATTATACTTTGCTAATCAGTAAACACAGGTATCCTCGCCTGAATGCCACTTTAAAATCATGCGCTCCAGGCTTGGGAACCACCGGACAAAGCGGGTATCATATTGTCATGAAAAATTTGCTGTACATAGTGCTTTATGCATGGTCAATGCTGTGCCGCGCTGAAGGTCTGCCCGATTTAGGCGACGTATCGCAGGAGGCGATGACACCGCAACAAGAGCGAAAAATCGGCGAGCAGAGCATGTTTGAAATTCGCTCCGATAAAGACTACCTTGATGATGCTGAAGTCAACGATTATCTAAATCAACTTGGATACCAGCTGGTTTCCAACAGCAACGAACCATGGCAGACGTTTGAATTCTTTGCCATCAACGACAACAGCATCAACGCTTTCGCGCTGCCCGGCGGTTTCATTGGCGTAAATACCGGGCTGATGCTCATGGCACAAAGCGAATCCGAACTCGCCTCAGTACTGGGCCACGAAATCGCTCACGTCACCCAGCATCACCTGGCACGTATGGTAGCCGGCCAAAAAATCGACTCAGTGGCTGCCATAGCTGCGCTTGCAGTAGCTATCCTGGCAGCGCGCAGCAACCCGCAAACCTCACAGGCGGCCATCGTCGGAATGCAGGCTAGCTCCATCCAACGGCAATTGAACTTTACCCGTGTTCATGAACAAGAAGCGGATCGCATCGGCCTCACCACACTGCAAAAAGCTGGCTTCGATCCGCACGCCATGCCCATCTTCTTCGAACGCTTACAAAAATCCACACGCCTGCTGGACAACAACATGCCTTCTTACCTGCGCACCCATCCAATCACCAGCGACCGTATCGCCGATGTCGCCAACCGCGTGCAGCAGACTCCCTATCGCCTGGTTGCGGACAGCCTCAGCTTCCAGTTGGTGCGCGCCAAACTGCGGGTCATACAAAAGAGCTCTCAGGAAACGGTAAACTTCTTTAAAAGTGCAATTGGCGAACAAAAACATGGCAATCAGACAGCCCAGCGTTACGGCCTGGTACTGGCATTGCTGCGCACTGGCCAAGTCACACGGGCCACGCAAGAATTCGCCCCTTTACAGACACTGATATCCCAAAATCCGATGATCGCGACGCTGGCCGGACAAATCAGGCGTAAAGACAAAAACAGCACAAATGACATTGAATTCTACCGTAATGCCACACAAAATTTTCCCCAGCACCGGGCGCTAGCCTATGACTATATCGAACTGCTGCTGGAAGCCAATCGTTTTGAAGACGCGCTCAAACTGCTCAACGAACAAATTATCACTCACCCAAATGACCTGCGTCTGTATGAGCTACAGGCCCGCAATTACGCCGCATTGGGTAAACGACAAGAAGAGCACCACGCGCTGGCCTACACTAACATTCTGCGCGGTAACTTGATTAATGCAATTGAACAACTGGAATTAGCCAAAGGAGCGGGCACTGATTTTCACGAATTATCGATCATTGAAAGCGAACTGAAACAGTTCAAGGAGATCGCGGCGACACGTGCAAAGAAGAATTGATATGTTTTTCTTATCCAACATTTATACAATCATAAAAATAAATTTCATATTTCAGCCTGAAATTCCATTACTTACGGTGAAACCTTCTCATGTTGTTGCCGATTCAATGCCACGATGATGCAAGCTTGCTTCAATCCCAGCTGACAGCTTTTTTCCATTTGCTGTATCGCCCCGGTCATGTTGTGTAAATTTTTTAAAACGAAGCTTTTTCCGTAATAAGCACTGGCATTTTTAGGATTGCCAGCAATCACTTTATCAAACTCTGCCAGCGCTTCCGGATACCGTCCTGAATTTGAATACGCAGAAGCCAACGCAATATTGACCTCAGGGTAGGTTGAATTAATTGCCAGCGATTTTTGGTAATCCGCAATGGCCGCATCCCAATTTTTAACCGCAGCCAAAGCTTGGGCGCGATTAAAATAGGTACGATGAGCACCGAGGCGATCTTCCCCATGCAGCAAACCCACCGCGTCATTCCATAGACGGTATTTATCCGCAAACACCCATAATCGATCCCATGCCAGCGGCACGAGTAACAAAACCGCTAATGCACCCACCAGCATAATTTTTCGACTGGGAAGCGAACTAAGTACTAATGGCAATAACAACATATAGCCAGGCAACCATAAATAACTACGATACAGTACAAAAATTTCCTGAACGCGTATGCTTGAAAATTCCGCCATGAAGTAACACCACGGATACAATAAAGCCAATCCGAATAAAGCGGCACGCCCACCGCGAAACAAAGAAACCAGCGCAAATGCGCCATAGGCAACAAAACCAACCAGGCCGACCCAGCTTGTCCACTCTTTCCAGGTGAGGATAAAGGGTTCACGCATATCTATCGACATCCACGCGGGATTGGGCACAAGCATTAACAAGCAGTATTTAAAAAAAAGCCCTGCCTGCGTCAACACACTCAACAAATGCAACGATGAAGTTCCCTGAAGCAGCGCTTGTTCTCCAAACAATGCCGCCGCATCCTTCTCATAGGGCACACCAAATATACCTTTGATACGCAACACCACCAACAGCCCAACCAATGCGAACCCTAGCCAAGTTGCTAACAAAACGCGGGACGAAAGTTTATTTTGGGCACGAATCGCCCATGTCAAAGGTAACAATATGGCGGGAGCCATCAAGCTATGTTCTTTGCTGAATAGCGCCAAAAAATATGCCAGGACTGCTAGCGCCATATAGCGTTTATCACCTTCCAGCAGACCACATAAATAGGCCAATTGCATTACCAATGTGAACAATGTCGCCATCAAAATGCTGCGCTGTATCAAATAGCCTACGCCATATACCGCTAGAGGGTGGCATGCGAATATTAGCGCGCCCAACCACGCGCCCCAATTTGCGATATTTTCTTTGCTCATGTCAGTGATAAACAGCTTGATCCACATCCGCAACACCAACAATAGCAACAGCACATTCATACCATGCAGCAATAAATTCTGTATGCGAAAAACAGGGGTGGCCTCACCGAAAAAAACCCACGTTACACCAAATGTCGTATAGGGGAACCAGCGTAAATCTAAACGAAACAGTGTATTGGCGTAATGATCTATCGCTGTATCAAAAAACGCAAAATCATCAAATATCAAAGGGTTATTAAAAAAAGGGGCATACACCACAATAACCATCAGCGCCAAAGACAGCGCTTTTATTCGGTCAAGCGGGTAAATAAATTTAGAAAAAAAACTCATCAAACACACCAATATAATATCAGCCACATACAAAAAACCCGCGATCCATTACAGAACGCGGGTCTTCAGGAAATCATCAATTCTACAAATGACAATATTGATTCGAAGAAAAGCTTTTTATTTCATACTACTTCCACTTGGAAATGGTGCTCAACAAAACTGGGTCTGTACTAGTTGAAGTGACTCCCCAAGTTATAGCCGACGCTCCTGGTGTTGGAAGCCAAGTGACGCTCGTTGCATCGATTCCACCCTTAATACAATTAGTACAAAGATTAGCTACGATAGCGCCAGTTGCAGCCGTCACAGAATAACTTGCAACCTCTGTTGTTGCTGTTGGCGCGGCGCTAAGCCCCAAGGAAGTCCAGTTATCAGTAGTCAGAGCAGCGGCAGTACCATTCTCCTGGATAAACATAGCAACCGCCATTTTAAGCGGATCCACAGCGGTCGCGACTTTAGAAAGTTTGGCTTTAACTACATAATCCTGATAGGCAGGAATCGCTACCGCAGCCAAAATACCGATAATCGCAACCACGATCATCAATTCAATCAGGGTAAAACCTTTTTGCATTTGTTTCATAATTGATACTCCTTCAAGTGTTAAAAATTTGGTACACGGGGTGTGCGGTTTACTATAAGCAGTATTCATGCCAGAAAAAATTTCTTCAAGCATTACCGCCTGGACCGGGTTCACGCAACAATTCAGAGATGCTTTTTAAACTTCACATTGAAGAGAACAGCTGATTTACGTCAGGAAAGTGACGGTTTTTGTCACTCTGGTTTTCGCATAAGGCAGAATAAAAATAGATAATGCTCTGGAGATTTACTTCTTCTGAGAGAGATTGAAAAAAGTAAATCCATTCATCCTTCGGGAAATTCAGGACGAACGGATTTATTCCTTCTGTGTGTGCGGGAGTTACTTCATGCAGACGACACGCACCTGATGCATATCGGTGATGCCGGATAATACCTTTTCAATACCATCTTGCTTCAGGGTGCGCATGCCGTCATTGAGTGCATTAGCAAACATTTCCGCGACGCGAGCGTGTTCTTGAATATTCTTTTTTATCAGGTCGGTACCCACCATCAACTCATGCAAACCTACCCGTCCGCGATAACCGGTGCCGGAGCAATAATCACAGCCTACCGGTTCATATAACGTGAATTTCCCCGTTTCATCGGCAAACAGCTTGACCCATTCGGCGTACAGTGCCTTGTAAGCAGCATTGGCATCTTGTTTCCAGGACGCGCAATTCATAAGCTCCGTCGCATATTCAACAAGTAATAATTTGAGTTCATCTTGAGTGGCGGTATGGGGTTTCTTGCACTTCTTGCATAAACGTTTGGCTAAACGCTGCGCCAGAACGCCTAGCAGAGCATCGGAAAAATTAAACGGATCCATACCCATATCCAATAATCGCACGACGGATTCCGGCGCGCTGTTAGTGTGCAGGGTGGCAAACACCAAATGGCCGGTAAGAGAAGCTTCGATACCAATAGAAACCGTTTCCTTATCGCGCATTTCGCCTACCATAATCACGTCCGGGTCGGCGCGCAAAAAAGCCCTCATGATGGTAGCGAAATCCATACCGGCCTTCTTGTTGATTTGCACCTGACGCAGGCCTTTCTGCGTAATTTCTACCGGATCCTCTGCCGTCCATATTTTGGTCTCGGGCTTATTAATATGGCCAAGCACAGAATGCAAAGTGGTTGTTTTACCGGATCCAGTTGGTCCGCATACAAAAAACAGGCCGTAGGGTTTGCTGACGACCGCCTTCAGGGTTTCAAGATTTCGAGCCGACAAGTCTAGTTCATTAAGTTTTATCGGCTCTCCATTAGCCAAAATACGCATCACGATATCTTCCATGCCGCCCTGAGAAGGAATAGTGGCGACGCGCAGCTCAATATCCAGAGGCGCATATTTATTGAACTTGATCTTGCCGTCCTGGGGTTTGCGCTTCTCTGAAATATCAAGGTCGCACATGATCTTAATACGCGTAACCAGCGCACTCCGAAAAGATGAGGGGACTTCGATATAAGGGAGTAGAGAACCATCCTTGCGCAAACGAATCACGGTTTTGCCCTTGCCCGGCGCGGGTTCGACATGAATGTCGGAAGCACCCATTTTGTGGGCATCCATGATAATCTTATTCACCAGTTTGACTAGTTCATTGTCTGCCGCCGCACTGACGTCCTCCTGATAAACCTCATCAAGCTCTTCTTCATCCCCTCCCATGGCGGTAAGCATCTCATCCATTGAGGTACCGTCCATTTCCAAGCTGCCGAACATACCACTGGTGCCACCTCCACCAAAGAACAAGTTGAGGGTTGCATTAAATTCGCGCTGCGAGCAAACCCGGTAAACCAGTCGACTCCTCGGAAAAACATTGTTTACCACGCGTGAGGTTTGAATCCACTCTGGATCAGTAGTCAGAATTACCAAGCCTTCCGTCACCTCATCTATCGGAACCCATTGGCTACTTTCTACATATTCCCGTTTCAGTTTTTTAAGTAATTCGGTTGGTTTGATACGATCAGGGCTGAAGGGTTCATAGGGCACTCCGAAAAAGAGTGCAAGTGCTTTACCAAGAGCCGCCGGTTTAACCTGAAATTCATCAAGCAGCTCATCCTCGATGTCAACATTTTTACGTCGCGCTGTAGATACAGCCAGATCCAATTCGTCGGCAGACAACACCGCGTCATAAACCAAATGATCGTACTTGGTTTTAGCAGTAGGTTGCTGCTGACTCTGGCGTAGCGCCACCGCCAAGTTCTGTGCCAGTTCTAATATCCCATCTACTAACATTCTCGAAAAAGGTTGATCGGCCTTATTATTAAGAACCTGGATGACACCGGCCAAGTCCTTGCTCTCGGGATCAAGTATGGGTACCACAAGAGCTTGCTTGGTACGATAGCCCGTGCGCTTATCCACGTCTTGCAGAAAGCGCAGGCTGGAACTATGCGAAGCTAATTCTTTTTCGTCATACACATCCGTGATGTTTAGTACTTTTTTGTGTAGCGTCACATACCCAACAAGACTTTGCTCAGTAACACGTAATTTGAGATCCTTGAATGAGTTAGCCCCCGTCTTTATTTTTGAAATCAGCGTGGCCTTGTCTTTATCCAGTGAATAAATAGTGAGACGATCAGCGTTGAATATCGTACATATATCCTTGCTAACCCCCAGCATAATTTCGTCGAAATTGTATGCAGTATTGATCTTGCTGATGACGTGATCATGAATGTTACTTATGATCTGATTAAGATTTTTCGTGAACACCAGTTGCGCCTCAATCTGGCTAGCATTGGCCCGGCGCTCCCGCTGTATTATTGGTGCATTATCCATCCACTTCTCCCTGATCACTCCAAGTGTGACTTGCCATATGGTGAGATTGCATAACTTTGTTACTTGCTATCCGGATAGCGGCATTTGGCGAAAATTCTCCATGCGATTTTGAAACAAAGATGGGTTATGCCACCTAGTATTTAAGGTTGTGGTGTTCCGGAATGGAAAACGATACAACTTTATTTATTGTTTTTGCGGAGATAGAAGCTGAACGTTTGATCTTTTTGAAACACCCACCAGTGTGAATCTATGCAAGAAGCATTCACTGATTTCTTGCATGGTGTGGCACACAGCGCCCATCCTTTTCTGAATTGAAAAAAGCGGCTTCGATCTACTGCGTAAAACTCACTCATACAGGCCTTCAAATTTTGAGATAGAACTCCATTTTGATCCCCGCCAACTCAATAATGTCATGCTCATTCAGCTGGCACGGTTGATCGTCCAGCGGCTTACCATTAAGATTGGGGTAGCTTGCCCCTTCCACATAAGTAATGAAATAACCACGCGGACGACGCGTAAATACAACGACCTGCAAGCCGGACTTCCCTACCGTAGTCAGATTCTTCACTAGTTCAAGTTCTTTTCCTGCATTAGGTCCGGTTAATATCTGTATTACACCTATTGCTTGCTGCAAATCAGGCATTTTCTGGGCGGGGGGTACAAGAGCCGGCTGCGGCTGCAATAATGTAACAACCTCAGCCTGTCGCAACTCAGATGTTCTCTCAGCAGGTGTTAATGGGGTTTGCTCCTTGGATTTTAATTTCCCTGATATTTCATGCGGCTCGGCTTTTACCGGAGGGGCAGATGCAATACGGGAAGACGCACGAAATACCATTGTTTTCTCGAAGTCTGCCGCAGTAGATTGGCTTTTCTGATCATTTACATATTTAAGCTTATATTTACTAATTTCAATTACATCATTACTTTGCAAAAAATGTTTTTTAATTGCAGTACCATTTACTAAAATTCCATTGGTACTATCCAAATCTTCCAAAAAAGAATCATTCAGTATGGTCACTACCGCTGCATGCTCGCCGCTAACTGCAAGATTATCAATAACGATCTCATTGTGCGGCTTGCGCCCTATCGTCATACGCTCTTTGTCCAGAACATATTCCTGCAACACTCCACCATCCATGCTTAATATCAGTTTCGCCGCCATATTATCAATCCCCGTATTTAATTCTTGAACCAGGACAGTATTTTTGCGAGCCAGCCACGTTGCACGGCAAACTCACCATTAACCTTAATAAGTATTACCGATACATTATCCCGCCCGCCATTATCGTTTGCCATTTCAATCAATTGTTTCGCTGCCAATTTTAGATTGGCTCGCAGCATGTGCACCGTGTCTCTGATCTCATCGTCTTCGATCATGTCGTTCAAGCCGTCTGAGCATATTAAATAAATATCGCCCACTTGCACCGCATGAATTTGAATTTCCACCTCGACGGCTGGATCAACGCCAACCGCGCGCGTAATCAAATTTTTATTTTTGGATAGTCGCGCATCTTTGGGACTTAGCAAACCTCTGTCAATTTGCTCCTGCAACAGTGAATGGTCACGAGTAATAGGCTCCAATATTTCACCACGCAATCGATACATCCGCGAATCGCCGACGTGAGCAACTGCTAAACGGTTATCGTAAAACAGCCCGGCTACTACCGTGGTACCCATACCAGCGTATTGCGGCTGGCTTTGCGACGAATGATAGATAGAGGCATTGGCTTTTCGCACTTTTTCGCGTAACAGTGCCACACCGACATCTTCACTGCCTTCACCTCTATCTTCAGGACGCATGCTTTCCAAGCTATGCTTTATTTCGGTCGTTATCAGAGAAACTGTAATGCCGCTCGCAATTTCACCAGCATTATGCCCACCCATACCGTCCGCCAGCACCACTAATCCACACGACGCTTCATAAGCCACGCTATCTTCATTGTGCGAACGCGCAACACCCGGGTGAGTCTGACTAACGATTTCTAGCGCCTGTTCAATATCCATATTGGGCATCTCTATACATTCAAAGCTCCAAGTTTTCTAGATCATCATTTTCTTAGCGTACCATTTTTTACAGCACACGCGTACCAATGGTGCATTGGAATACTGCCGAACCTCTACGCAAAATCAACGTAACAACATGTTACTGCACACCCCACAAATAAAATAAAAACACTATGTGAGATCAAAGCAGGTAATCAACTTTCGCCACTCGCAAAAAACTCATCGGCTCATCTGTTAACAAATTAATGACGAATAGGCTTTTAGCAGGATATTTTTTATTCATCTTATTTTTTGTTCATTTTGGGATCACATTGAGCTAAGAAAGATACAAAGTCGAACTAAAGTTTTTCAAAAATCATCCGCTATTTTAAATAGCAGCGGCTAATTGTAGCCTGCGCGTATAAAGCAAATCGAAGCGACATTGTCCTGATCATCCAAGCATAAAAATGCAAGCCATGAGTCCAGTTATCAAAAATTTTGAGCGTTTCTTTATCCACAGAATTTTATATGTCGGTGTGGAAAAATGATTACATCATCAGAAATAGGCCGTATCACATTTCCCGTTTCCGGGCACTTGAAGCAGGCTAAAACCATACAAAAGTTAATTGCCGAGGATATCACCGAATATGCGCCGACCCGCGATAATTCATTGCAATATAAAACGAATGAGTGCATCAATACCAAATTGCACCATAGTGAACTACCCAGCGGCAATGCTGTAATTCCTGCGGCCCAGAGCACGGTAAATGGCTCCGTGCTCTTCGTCGATATTCGTAACTTTACTATGTTCGCCGACCAACTCCATGCTGGGGAAGTAGTTGAATTTTTGAATACATTTTTTGAACAAGCGTATGAGCCAGTGCGCCAGCAGTGTGGATGGGTAGTAAGATTCCTCGGCGATGGAATGGTAGCAATGTTTGAGCCGAAAGCAGAACAACCCGATGATCACGCCGAACGTGCACTTAAAGTGGCACTCCTGATAGTGCTCGCCGCCGACTCCTTCCGTAATTGGATCGCGCAGCGCTTCCCCGAACGGAAATTCCCTCAATTCGCAGTCGGTATCGGCATACATTCGGGCGAAGTGATGATATGCCAGATGGGCGGTGGCACCGTAATCGAAACCACCATAATCGGTGATACGGTAAACATTGCTGCTCGCCTGCAATTAATGACCAAGACTCTCGGTTGGAGCATAGCGACGAGCCGCTCCTGCGCAAATATAGCCGGAGACCGTTTTCAACTTGGCCGTGATAGCACGGTAACAATGAAGGGGGGAGCGGTACAAATTCAAGCCATAGAAATTGCGGGGCTTAATCCGTGTACCTCAACCAATTGTAATGATAGTTTTTTCTACGATAAGCTGAATCAGTCTTTAGCTGTGAATACGGCAATATTCGAGTTGGCACGAGAGCAAACCGACTCGATACAAAACCATTATTCGAGCGCCGGAAGCGCGCTTGAGACAGCTCCTCAAGATCAACCAATCGAACTGGAAGGCTATCGCTTACTGCGCAAGCTGGGACAAGGCGGAATGTCTGAAGTTTTTCTCGCAGAAAATCTTACCACGCACACTCAACAAGTTCTAAAACTTGTTCCAACGACAGCCATTGACATTGATAACGACGATACATTACAACGTTTTTTACATGAGTTCGCACTTATCTCGCAGATTAATCATCCTAACGTCGCACGCATCTATAAACAGGGTTTCACTTCGACCCACGCTTATATCTCTATGGAGTTTTTTCCCGGTGGAGATTTACGGCACCTGATCTCGGAGCAGCCCACCCCGCAAATCGCAATTGCCTCGTTGCTTCAGATCATGGGTGGACTCTCCGCCATCCATGCACTGGGCATCATTCATTGCGATATGAAACCCGACAATGTAATGATCCGCAGAGACGGCTCACTCGCACTTGCCGATTTCGGAATTGCCGAGCATTCCGACGTCAGCAAGTTATCTACCCGCCCCGGTGAGATTATGGGTTCACCATCCTATCTTGCGCCCGAGCAGGCGTTAGGTCTGCCTGTCGATGAACGGACGGATCTGTATAGCATGGGCGCCATGTTTTACGAAATGCTGACCGGACGGCCGCCATACAATGGAAACTCCGTGCAGGCAATTCTTTACCAACACGTCAACCTTCCGGTACCTGTATTACCCGTGGGTCTTGAGCGCTTTCAACCCATCCTGAATCGCATGATGGCCAAATCGGCCGCCGCACGCTTTGAAAGCGCCGACGCAGTCGTCGAATACGTGATTTCCTCCGGCTTGATCGGAAATCTATGATGATCGAAGCATTCACATCCATGCCCCCAGCAAAATCCCAATACACCATAGATGTCCACGGCTTTAGCCAGACCGAACGGATTATCTTGAAGAGTATTTTCAACTTATCCGCGCGTCGTGCGCCTAAGTTTGTCGAGTTTATGCCGGCAGTGGATTCAACGATGGGTTCAGCACCGGACGTTTTTCTCGTGGATGCTGAAGACGCAAGTGCGATAGCAGATTTTCGTCAAAAAAATGCCAGTAACGCTCGGCCTGCAATCCTGATTGGTGACACCGATCACGGTATTGCGTGCACAACAACTTTGTCACGACCTTTGCAATGGACAAAACTGTTCAAAGCATTCGATCTCGCAGTAGGAATTAACCTACCCAACCAAGCACCTAAACTAGAGCCTGCAATTCGTATAACAGCCCCCTACGAAAAAACCCAACCGATAATCGCAATATCCGCCCTGCGTCCATCGGTGTCTCCAATAACTCCACCACAAATATCAGATACAGCGGCACAGAAATTAGCCTCAGCAAATCACAACTTGGCGAATAACATGGCCTCCGCGTCCCCGCCGGATCGCCCATTTAATTGGGTTTTAGTCTGCGACGACAATATGACTGTGCGTGAATTCATGCGCATCAAGCTCGCGCCATTTGGTTTCAATGTCGATTACGCCGAAACAGGAGAACAGGCAGTTGGACTCACCGGTACCAAACACTACACCTGTGTCTTTCTCGATGTTGTAATGCCAGGAATCAATGGTTATCAGGTTTGCAAACTTATCAAGTCCAAGAAAGGCGCCGCAAAAACTGCGGTGGTGATGCTTTCAAGTAAAGATTCAACTTTTGACAAGATCCGAGGCACTATGTCTGGTTGCGATACTTACCTCACAAAACCGGTCAACGAAAACCGCCTTTTGGAAGTAATCAGCAAATACCTGCCAACGAATGCCTGATCCGATCACATTACATTTTGCTCAATCCAATTATTTAAGGAGTAACAACCATGACCATCAAAAAAGTTCTTTGCGTCGACGATTCGTATACTGATCTTGTCAATATTCAAACAATCGTAATCGGCACAGGCCGCTTTGTCGTCACCGCCGCTAACGGCAAGGATGCGATCGAGAAGACCAAATCCGAAAAACCGGATCTGATTTTTATGGATGTAAACATGCCGGATATGGATGGCTTTGCCGCTACCCGCGCTTTAAAAAAAGATCCCGCAACCAAGGACATTCCGGTCGTATTTGTAACCAGCAAGGACCAAAAAGCAGACAAAATGTGGGGGCAAATGCAAGGAGGAAGCGGATATGTCGTCAAACCCTATACATCCGATGATATTGTCAGGCTCATCAACACATTATGACTACTCTGTTCACACATTGGAATGTCTTCTTGTTGACCCATTCTGTACCAGACAGCCATGCAAAACGAAATCAATTCTGCTGATTCGCTGCTAGCGCCGAGCGTGGCATTGCACCCGGCACGCACGACAGGCGCATTCATGACCATTGGGCTTCCGCGACGGCACGAGACTTCACTCGCCGCAACCCAGGAATGGATAGATTTTGAAGTCGCAAATATTAAATTTCTGGTTCCACACACACAAGTAAACGAAATTTCAGAAATGCCGCCTGTTTTTCGGCTTCCTAACACGGGCCGCTGGTTGTTTGGCCTAGTGAATCTTCATGGCAATCTTGTACCAGTGTTTGATTTAGCGTCACTCGTCGGCGGTGTCTGCAACACAAAATCGAAAACGATGCTCCTCGTGCTTGGTCGCGGTGATGCGATCGCAGCTATCGTAATTAACGGTATTCCGAACCGCAAGCGTTTCGGAATTTCGAATCGAACCTCGCTGCCGGCAGTTCCAGAGCCAATTCGCGACTACATACCTAACGCTTATGCAGAAAAAGAACAGGTGTGGCTGGAGCTCGATCATGTTCGCTTCTTCGAAATGATGGCACACAAAATTTCAGGCTGACGTACCCACCCCCAACTTACGACCCTATTGGAGAAACAACATGAAAAGCAGGCTGAACATCACTTTCCTTACCCGGATGAAGCTGTGGCAGAAATTCTTACTCTTGGGCGTCGTCGCGCTACCCGCTGCCGGAGTGCCAGCCTACCTGTTTTTGACGCAGACCATCGCCGCCATTCAGACCGCCAAGCTCGAGGCGAGTGGAATTGATCCCGCAACAAAGCTGCTTAAGGTCATCCAGAATACCCAACAGCATCGCGGCTTGGCCGCCGCTTTCATTGGCGGGAATGCTTCTGTAGCTGCCGATCGCGCCGCCAAGGAAGCAGAGGTTGCTCAGGCGATCAGTACCTTCGATCCCTACATGAAAAATAACAACAATGCCAAACAAACCGAGGCATGGGAAAAAGTAAAATCTGATTGGACACAAATCGCATCCGAAACCGCGAGCCAACGCGCAGACACGCGCAAATCATTTGCTGATCACTCTGCACTGGTCACTACCGAACTGACTCTGCTTGATCTTCTTATGGATCATTACAAGCTCTCATTCGAATCAGACGCCGCAACACACTTCCTGATTCAAGCCACACTCGCAGATCTACCGCAAGTCGCTGAGACATTAGGGCAGGTACGGGCGTTTGGCGTCGCCCGGCTCGCGGAAGCCGAGCGCTTAATCATCGCTCAGCAATCCGGTACCGAACTAGACAAAGAAACAATTACCTCGACCGACCGCGCGACAATGGCAACTTTAATCTCGGCTTTGACCGCCAAAACCAATCAAGCGACCAATCAATTAGGTAAAGCACAAATCGAGGAAGCACGAATTAAGGACAAGATTGCGGGCAGAGATCAAATCGCTGAAGAACAAATCAAACATCTTGCCGATCTGGCCGCCGCTGAAATCAGCAATGCGCAGCGGCTGCAATTCAGTTCCGTAGAGTACGTCAAGCAATTCACTGCCAGTATCAACGAACAATTCAAATTAATTGATATCGCGATGGTGGCGTTGAACGACGAGTTGCAACTCAAGGTTGCAAACCTGCTCAAGCATTCATTAACACTGTCGGGCGTGGTGCTCGCCTTCATTTTATTTGCAGCGCTTCTCGCCTTGCTGATCACACGAAATGTTACCGACACAGTACGTTTATTACAGCTATCGGTCGAAAAAGTGCGTGGTGGAGATAACACAGCACTAGGCTCGATCGATGCAAAAGACGAAGTCGGTGATTTGGGGCGGACAGTTAATCAACTACTGGAAGAACGCATGGCCGGGCAACGCAAGGCTGAAGCGGAAACTGAAGCGCTCAATGACTCGGTAATCTCACTCCTGCAAACAATGCAAAAGCTCTCGGAAAAAAATCTCACGGTCAAGGCGCCTGTCACGCAAGACATCGTAGGTACGGTGTCTGATGCCGTAAATCAGCACACGGAAGAGACAAGCAAAGTACTTTACCGAGTCATGCAAATCGCTGGCCAAGTGGAAAATTCCTCGGTCAAATTAAAAGGGCAGGCAGATCAAGTACAAGTAACCGCTGCAATAGAACGAAAAGGCGTCGAAGAAATGATCCGTGAGCTCGCCACTTCAACCGAAGCCATGAATAACGTGGCACAGCTCACCGCGAAATCCCACATTGCATCCGGTGATGCGACCCGTTCAACCCTCTCTGCACTTAATGCCGTAACCGGAACGATGAAGGGTATGAACTCAATCCGTGAAATGATTGCCGAAACCGAGAAGCGAATCAAACGCCTTGGTGAACGCTCACAGGAAATCAGTGGTATCGTGAATTTGATCAATACAAT
The DNA here is from genome assembly GCF_924101635.2 of Candidatus Nitrotoga sp. HW29. Lineage (GTDB taxonomy): Bacteria > Pseudomonadota > Gammaproteobacteria > Burkholderiales > Gallionellaceae > Nitrotoga. The sequence continues at coordinate 66,290 of NZ_CAKMAA020000007.1, forward strand.
CGCGGAGCGTACTCATGTACTTGCGTTGAACGCGAGTGTGCAGGCCGCAGTCGCTGGCGATGCAGGCCGCGGCTTCGCGGTCGTGGCCGAAGAAGTACAACGCCTTGCCGAATCCTCCCGCAACGCTACCGCGCAAATTGGCACGTTGGTAAATAACATTCAAATCGAAACGAACGACACAATCAATACAGTGAACAAAACGATCTCTCAAGTAGTACAAGGAACCGAGTTCGCTGAAAAAGCAGGCGTTCAAATGGCAGAAACACAGAAGGCAACTGATAATTTGGTGGATTTAGTGCTGCAGATTGCCGTCAGTCTGGAGGTGCAAATCAAGAGTGCAGAAATTCTGCAAAACAGAGTTGAAGATATTGGCCGTAGCGCAGAAAAAACCGGAGAACAAATCACAACCCAGACGGCCGAAACCAACCTGCTCTCCCGATCCGCCGAGCAATTGGTGAGAACGGTAGGCGTATTCAAGCTACCGAGTGCACAAACACTTGGATTGTCAATCATGCCAGAGCGTACGAGCGCCATGCCCAAGCTCCAAGCGGTTGTTTAAACCTGCAATAACGGCGGCACAATGGTGCCGTCGTGCTTCGACCCGAGGATGATAGACAATGCAAATGAGCGATTTCATCGAAGCGCTACTAACCGAAATCGGAGAGGTACGCACCGACCTTACCGGCTGGATCGCAACAATCTGTTCGGCTGCCCCCGAGGATCCCGCATTCGGCGACGCACTCGATCTATATGTAAGCCAGATTGAGCGCACGGCCACAACCTGCGGAATGCTCGGGCTGCGCGGCTTGGAGTCCTGTTGCACTCAGATACAGGAATGCCTGGTGGTCACTGTTGGGCTACCAGCCGAAGAACGCAGCGCGGCAAAAACCTTCTTCGATCTCTGGCCTGATCTTGCCCTCGCTTACCTTGCTGACATTACCAACTTCGAATCTGCTGAACACTTGGCAGAACACTTTTCCCACCCCCCCTGCCCGGCACCCGTGGATGCCGAGCGCAACCTTGAACTCATTATCGAACTCACCGCCGAGCCTGTGCTAGCGGCATATTTACGCGCCGAAGCAGAAGCCGAGGAACTGGAACGCCCACGTGTAGCGACTGATGAAGACGTCTCTCTTACCCTGCCGTCCGACGTTGATCGAGGCGTGTACGAAGCGCTACTGCAAGAAGCGCCCACGCAGGCCGCCGAGCTTTCCGCCTACATCCGCAATATTGTGGACGATGAAGCCACGAACGAAGATATGGCTGCAGCAAAGCGCATTGCGCACTCGTTGAAAGGTTCGGCTAACATCGTCGGCATCCGGGGCATCGCAACGCTCGGACACCACACAGAAGACATTCTTGAATGGTTCGAGCAGAACCGGACACGTCCACCGTTGGCGCTTACCAATGCACTACTCGACGCAACCGCGTGCCTGGAACAAATGATAGGCTCCTTGCTCGGCATTGAGGATGCCCCCACACAGACTCAAGCAAAGGAAATACTGCAATCTGTTCTGGATTGGGCGAGCCGGATTCACTCAGGCAATATTGAGGATGAAATCGATACCGAATTGCCAGCGCTTGCTGCCCCCGGCGCGTCGCTCCCGATACCAACTGAAATCACTGATCCTGATGCAACGTTTGCGATTCAAACAGAAACCATCGATCTCAACACGACACCCCCGATTCAGGCTGAAAATGCAGATCCCGATGCGACACTTCCAATTTTAATTGAAACAGCCCCCCGCAAAGCAGCGTCTCAAGTACTGACTGAAACCTTCAGGGAAGAAGAAACAGCACTGTCCGGCAATGTAACTAACCAGGTACCTGTCGCTCCAACAATACGCGTCCCGGTTACAACGATGGACGAACTCTTCCGGCTCACTGGCGAACTATCTGTAAAAATTGGACAGCTTACCGAGCAAGCAAAGCAAGCCCAACAACGCGCCAACGGTTTATTACGTCAGAGTCTCAAAGTACAGCAACGTATTTTTGATCTTGAGAATCTGGTTGACATCCGTGGCCTTGCGAATTTGCGCGACACGCAAACCTCTCACGGTGATCAAATATTTGATGCATTGGAAATGGAACAGTACACCGAACTTCAGAGCAACACTCGCGCACTGACAGAAGAAGCGGCCGACACACGGGAATTCAGTCGGCGTATTGAAGAGGACGTGGCACAGATGAGTGCCGTACTTCAGCAAACACAACGAGTACAACGCGAACTTCAGTATATGGCCATGACAACCCGCATGAGTCCGGTGGGAAGCCTCGCCCCTCGTCTGCACCGCAACATCCGCCAAACCTCACAACAAACAGGAAAAAGAGCAAAGCTGGTAATAGAAGGAGAAGACATCCTGATCGACGGAGACATGCTGAATAACCTCGTCGATCCGCTGCTGCATATACTGCGAAACGCCATCGATCATGGCATTGAAACACCAGACGAACGCACACGTGCCGGAAAACCGGAAGTGTCCACCATCCGTCTTGTATTCTCGCGACGCGGCCAGACGGTCACGGTACGTTGCCGGGACGACGGGCACGGACTCGACTACAGCGCGATCCGACACAAGGCGATCGAGCGTGGCCTGATACAGGCCAGTCAAGATACCTCTAATGACGAACTGTCACGCTTCATTCTACTTCCTGGCTTTTCCACACGAGAACGCACGAGTGAAATATCGGGACGGGGGGTCGGACTTGATGTAGTACGCGACCGGCTTCTTGTCATGAAAGGAATGGTCGAAGTACGATCCGAGTTCGGAAAAGGCTGCGAATTTCTACTTCGCTTCCAAGCGTCACTCGTCACTCAGCACGCATTACTCATAGAATCTTCCGATCAAATTTTTGCGGTACCCAGCTACGCGCTGGATCAAGCATTGCCACCCGCCGCGGGAGAGTTCGTATCGATCGGCAACGAAATAAACCTGCGCTATCAAAAACGCACTTACCCGGTTAAGGCATTAAGTGCACTGATCGGCTATGACAGCGGTGTGATGACATCAGCAATCATGAATTCAAAATCCGTATTGCTTGTGCACGTCGACCTTGATATTTATGCGGTGCTGGTCGATCGTATCATTGACGGTCGTGACCTGATCCTCAAGGATCCAGGTCGGTATGTAAAGAAAATTAATGGCGTGGGCGGTATCGCGATACTGGGTGATGGCACAGTCGCGCCACTGCTCGATTTAGCCGAATTACTACGCCTTCCCATGCCACAACTGATAGAAATCGCCCCCTCCATGGCTTTAGATGACCCCATGACATCGGCACGAAGTGGCATTCTTGTTGTGGATGATTCCCTGAGCGTGCGCAAATCGCTAGTACAACTCGTAAGCGACGCAGGTTACAACGTGCAAGCAGCGAAAGATGGATTAGAAGCGATCACCCTCCTCAAGAATTTTACACCCGGAGTGATACTCACTGATCTTGAAATGCCTAATATGAATGGACTCGAATTCACCTCGCATCTGCGTGCGCGCGCCGACACTCGCGAGTTGCCGGTAATCATGATCACCTCACGCTCCATGGATAAACATCGTAAACAGGCTGAGCTGGCAGGGGTTAGCGTATACATGACCAAACCTTACACCGACATCGACCTTCTCGGGCACATCCACAGCGCGATCGGCGGAGTGCAATGAACGCTGCGGCAGCCGGATACGCGTTGATCTGTTTTGACGGTCTGAATCTGCTCATCGACCAACACGCGATCGTCTCCCTCGAAAATATGGTTACGTTACGGGACGGGGATGATGAAGTAAAGGCGAGCGAGATCATTGAAGGGAATGCATGCGAAGTCCATTCGCTAACTGCACATTTGAGCGTGGCGAACAGGGTCGATACACGGTGCCGCTACATTGTCGTACTACAAGCAGATAAGCAGCGCTTCGGCATTACAGCGGACTCGGTACAGTCGCTCCTTATTCAAGATCCAACACTCCATTCTTTACCCGTATGCATGAACATCTCCGAATCACCGATTAAAGCTTACGTACAGATCGAGGAGCGCATCGCATTCTGTTGCGATGTCGGCGCACTGTGGGGACACATCAATTCCTCGGAGAGCAGGCATGAATGCGGGGCATAACGCCGTTTTATTCGAGTTTACAAACGGCCGCCACGCAGCAATTGGTCTGCACGAAGTCGCCGAACTCGTCATGTCGCCAAGGCTTGTAAATGTACCGCTGGCGCCTGACTACTGCCATTCGCTTTGTATTTGGCAAGACCGCGCCATTCCATTCGTAGAGCTGGCACCACTTATCGGCCAACGCACTCTGAAAAAAATCAGTCTTGCGCTGGTCGTCACCTATTTTGCCCAATCAAACGGCGAGCAGCGATGGGGTGCCCTAGGGCTATCGACCTATTTTCGCATGATGAGCGTCAGCGACGATGCAGCGTGTCTGTTACCCCAGGATTCGCCCGCATGGCCATCTATTGCCCACTCCTGCTTCCAATTAGTCGACGAAAACGTTCCCATTCTTAATCTGAATGCTTTGTTTGAGCAACGTCTGCAACTAATTCCATAGCCGCACGCCCGATATATAAGCCGTTAGCGACAGCAATGACACAAAGAGGAAGCGCAATTCCACTTAGTGGCGTTTCCTGTTGGCCGCCCCGGTATCGCTTAGAAGGGGCGGATGATAGGTGAGCATAAGCGCGACTGCGAGGGCAGCAACAGCCAACAGCCTCAGCCCAACACGATGCCATCGCTCCCACCCAAATGCGCGACACTCACTGTGAGCGACAATCCAATACCGACCATGCCCGCCAACCGCAACAGTACGTGCAAGCGATTGGAGACACTGCGATACCATACCTGCCGGTTATGCCGATCCACAGCCAAGGCGACAGACCAGCGTAAGCCAATATCTAAACAAGCCGCGTGCATTTGGTACTTCTCGCTTGCTGGATCACGATTGGAGCGCGCGAAGTTGAATGCGCTAATTACCGATTATATCCACATGGACTTAGTCACCTAGCCAGATACGGTCAAATAGCCCAATACGGTGCCTCACTTGCTTGGAAGCAGAGATCGGAGAGGATTGCGTTCTGAAGATAGATGAACGTGGACTGTCCGTCCAGCGGGTGAGCAAGAGCCCGCCACTCGCAACTTTGCGCAATAAATACCATCTTTCCGCATGCTCGATCAACAACGCGTCACTGTCGCCGAAAAGTTCGCTACTGGGAATTCTGGTCTTGGTCGTGCCTGTATTGGTATTACCGTTCATAGGCCGCGCGCTGACCAACTTGTGTTCGAAAACTTCTGGACGAAGATACTTCGAACCGTGTCAGCGCCAGGGTGCGCGCCTTGCGTTTGCGCCACCAGATTACGACACCGGTCACGCTCAGCATCACCACGACTAAACCCATAATGGAAATTAATATACGCCCAGGCAAACCAAGAATTCGCCCGGAGTGCAGCGGAAATTGCGCCTGTACAAAAATATCAGCCGCAGTGCCGGTCCACGGCTGGCGGTCGCCAAGGTAGTGACCGTCCTGGCCATCGTAGTAGAGTCGAGGGTGACCGACGCCACCGGCTCCATGGTCAGCTCCAAGCGCAAAGAACTGTACCGTGTAGACGCCAAAGTTAGGCGAATACGACACGCTTCCTGCAGGTTCTTTCCAGTCGCGAGACGTAGCATCGGCACGCGCACGTTCGAGGATTTCGCCAAAACCGAGGCGTGGTTCTATAGGTTCATGCTTAGGGGTACGCGTACGCTGATCAAAAGGCGATGGCGTCACCTTCGACACCAGCGATATTGCCGGGAAAAATACTTCACGGTAGAGATTAAGCGAGAATGCGGTGAATGCGATGATAAATAATAATATCCACGTCCACAGGCTAAAAGCACGGTGTAGATCAAAGTTGAGCTTCGTTGACCCACCCCTCCACCGCACCTTCCACATTGGTTTCCAGCGCTGCCAGAATGAACGTGCAACGGGGACGGGCACATCTTCGCCAATGTCGTCTATCGTCTGCACGGAGGAGGCACGACGCTGCGCGGGCAGTGTCAGATAGAAACCAACAAAGCAATCAATCGTCCAGACGATAGCGATGATACCCAGCAGCCAATGACCCCAACGGTCTATGCCCCACAGCTCTGGAATATGTAGCGTGTAGTGCAGCCGGTAGAGAAACGAGACAAATGTTTCTTTGGTGATCGGCCATACCGTACCCCATTGCCGTTTTCCCAACTCCTCGCCCGTTGCAGGATCGATAAAGACTTGGTTAAAGCCCGGCACGTGGAGCTTGCCAGTAGCTGGATCTACGCGGGACTGAACACCAATGTGCAACGATTCACCGGGTTCAACTTTCAACGGAAGAAAGGTGACGCGCACCTGCGAGTGGCGTGTTTCGATTTGCTTGACCATGTCCAACACGGGTAGCACAGTGCCAGCTGACTTCGCTTCCATTAAGTGCGGGTTGAGCCAGTCGTCTAGTTCGTGATCCCAGGAAATCACTGCACCTGTCAGGCCGCTGACGAGCAGGAAGCCTGCGATTAACAGGCCAGCCCAACGATGCAGCAATCCAAAAACTCGACGCATAATTCGAATTCTCCTATCTATTACATCAGTACATTAGAAATAATACGTTGCTCAGTGAGAACGGAGGCAGCACGCTTACAATAAGCTGGCCGTGCTGATTCACATCCCAATAGTTCTTGGCAAGCGCGCTCTGTTAAACGGGATGTCCTGGTGTTCTTTTTCAATAAAGCGGAGAGGGATCTCATGCGTGCCTTTTCAATAAAATTGATGATAAAAGGTATGTTCGGCGGATGGCTCAGAAACGCATTCTCGCGGTCAGCATAGCGTTGCGCGGTTCGCCATAAACGTTGCCGAAATCGATCCCGCGAATGCTGGAGTAGTAGGTCTTGTCGAATAAATTGTTCAGATTCAGCGCAAGCTGCCACTGTTGGGTCGGCCGGTAGCTCAAGCGCAGGCTGGTAATGGTGTAGGCTGCCTGTTCCGAGCGTACCGCACCATTGAGCGCGTAGTAACCGCTCTGCGTATTGAGTCCACCGCCCAAAGACCAGCGGCTGGCATCCCACGGCAAACCCCACTGCGCCCACAGCTTGAACATATGGCGCGGCGTCTGTGGGCGAAACGCCAGCCCTTGGTTAGCCTTGTCCTTCAAGTAGGAGGTCATATTGAAAGTATAGCCAGCAAATAAGTCCAGCTGAGGAGCCAAACGCCCCGATATTTCCGTCTCGATGCCCTCGCTGCGTACCTTACCCTCGGCGCGGTAGCAGCCATTGACGATCACCGCAATCGCGCACGGCGCGGCGGGATCCTCGAAGGCGCGATTAGACTGGTTGATGCGGAACATCGCTAGCGAGGCATTCACGGCACCGCCCAGATACTCGCCCTTAATACCGGCCTCATAATTGGCTCCGACGATTGGATCCAATTCGCCACCGCTGGCGGTAAATTGTGCGCTCTGCGGCAGGAAAATGTCGGCATAACTGGCATACAGCGAATAAGTTGGATCCAGTTTGTAGATCAAGCCTGCATAGGGCGTGAGCTCGCGATCGTAGCGCACCTTTCTGCCCTGAACGGTGGTACCAGTGAGCAGATTGTGATTGTCGGTGCTGGTTTCATACCAGCTCACGCGGGCACCAAGAATCAGTTTCAGGTCTTTGGCCAGAGTAAATCGGCCACTACTGTATACGCCATGCTGATGAGTCCGCAATGTGGTTCCAGAGATGAATGGCCCTTCGTTTGGTTCGGGCACACTGTAGGGGTCAGAATTAAAGATATTTGGTACCGGCACGGCAGCAAAGAAGGCCGATTGCCGGGTTCGTGACACGTAATCCTGGGCATTGACACCGATGGTCAACTCGTGCTGGCGTCCAAACAGTGTGACCTTACCGCTGGCGTTGGCATCGAAGTTGCGACGCGTGCCTTCAGACTGCCAACTCACGCCGGTATAAATAGAGGCGGCCGGGTTGGCTGGATTAACACCGAAGCCGGCACCCGTACCACGCATCACGGTACGCTTGAAATCCTGATCCTGTGGCGTACTGTTACCGCCTACGTTAAGCTTCCAACCGTTAGCCAAATAGTGCTCAATATTAAAAAAGGCATCGTCAATATCCTGCGACCAACGACTCCAGGCTGGCGCCAGAAAGGTCGAACGTGGTAACCCCAGACTGCGCCCATCGCTATAGCGCGGCAGACCAAAAATCAGCGGCACGGCGTTGGTCTGCTGCCGCTGCAGGCCCAGCGAAAGCATGGTGGCAGGGCCAAGATCCAACTCAATAACCCCATACAACATATCCTTGCGGGATTCCATCACCTTAACATTGTAGTTACGGTCTTCATGCACTGCCACCACCCGCGCACGCAGTGTGCCGGCATCATTAAGCGGGCCGCCGATGTCGGCCTCGGCACGGTAGAAATCCCAAGAACCCGCGCTGGCTGCTACGGAAGCGGCAAATTGGTGCCCTGGCTTCTTGCGCACCAGATTTACCGTCGCCGAAGGATTGCCTACCCCTTGTAGCAGTCCGGCCGAACCACGAATAACTTCGATCCGGTCATAGGATGCCAAATCGAGGCTGGTAAACGAAGTACCGAGAAAAGTCTGTGGCACCCCATCGGCCTGATAATTATTGATGAGAAAACCGCGTGATATAACGTTGGCCGAACCGGCTGGCCCAGTGCTGGTGTCAAACTGCAAGCCAGTCATCTGATCGAGCGCACTCTCAACCTGGAACAGGTTCTGGTCATCCATACGCTGACGCGTCATCACGCTCACCGACTGGGGGATATCGCGTAATGCCTGCGGGGTTTTACCGATGCTGACCGCGCTTGCGGTGTAGGAACGCGTGCCTTCAGTACGAGGATCGCGCTCGGTGCTAGTTGTCACCGTCACTTCCGGCATGGTCGCTTCAGCTTTCCTCGCCGCCGCGGACGAATCCACTTCAGAAGATAGATTCGTAGCCACAGGCGCTTTGCGCAACGAATAGCCGCCACCCGGCTGAGCGACCGCTTCAATACCGCTACCAGCCAGTAACATGCTCAGCGCCGAAGCAATACTGTAGCTACCAGACAATTCTCGAGATTGCAGGCCGCTGAGCAGCGCAGTATCGTAAGAGAGATTGACTCTGGCGGTGCGCGCAAAGCGATCCAACGCCGCCACCAGTGCACCGGCTGGCACGTTGAAGCTGCGGATTTCGTCACCGGCGGGCAGTGCCGTGGCTGCCTGGGCCTGGGCAGCGTGCGGCAGCACCACGCCAACAGCCAGACTCAACAGTATGCCCTGCAGGGCAATGGCCAGCAGTGTGAGTTGCGGGCGAAATGATGGGGACAGGAATCGGGTCTGGCGCTCTACACCGGGGAACTGCGAACGATTTAAGGTCATTTCTCACTTTCGACAAGGTAGGTTATTAATGGCTTCCTACTTGGGAGGCCGGTCGAAAATCGAAATCCCCTCACTATTTCTAAAAAAATTTTACACCCTGATTTCTTCTTCCTCAGTGGGCTTCTCGTGGCCCCACCGTGACCCAGAAGCGCGTGCGATAAGTGATGCTGATCGGCTGTGTCTGGACGAGGAATTGCAGCGCTCGATCCGTCTCTTTCACATGAAAAAGACCGGACAGGCGCAAATCGGCCACGCGTGGGTCACAGACGATGTGGCCCGGCCGGTAGCGCGCCAGCTCGGTCAGGAGGTCTTGCAAAAGAATGTTCTTGCCGGCGACAACGCCCTCCGCCCAGCCGTCGGCCTCGAAGCCTTGCAGCTCGGCCGGTGCAGTGCCATCGTTCATGAGCCAACGGCTTTCGCCAGCCTGCACAACGGTGGACACCCCACCGTTCGCCGGGTGCAATTCCACGGCGCCTTCCTGCACGCTGATGCGGGCACGCTCCTTGTCCAGCCGCACAACAAAGCGCGTACCCAAGGCCTGCATTCTGCCAAAAGGCGTGTAGACCCAGAACGGGCGTTTGGCCGGCATGTCGGCATCCGCACCCGTGGTGATAAGAATCTCACCCCGCCGCAGCACAACAAGACGGAGCGGACCGACCAAGTCGGTGTTAATCGCGCTATCGATATTAAGCACAATTACGCTGCCATCATCGAGTTGCAGCGTTTTTTGTTCACCGATACCGGTACTCACATCGGCCAGCAGACGCTGCCACGGCGTTTGCTCACGGACAATCCAACCCGCCGTCACAGTAAAGCCCGCCAGGGAGAGCAGTTTCATGGCATTACGGCGGCTCAAACTGCGATGTGCACGAGAGGCCTGCGTCGTTTGCAGCGCATCAAGCGCCAATTTGGGCGGCAGCGCGCCCAGATCAGACTGAAAACCTTTCAAGGAGTGCACGCGTTGCCAGGCGATGGCGTGCAAAAAATCGGCGTTCAGCCAGCGTTCGAACGTGCATCGATCCTGGGCAGTAGATGCGTTGTAGTTAAGCCGGATCGCCCAAGTGATGGCGGCATCGATGACAGATTCGGGTAGCCGATCAGGCGGTGACAAATCAGAGGCGTGATACGATTTGTCCGGTACTTCCGCTGTACCGCCGTGTGGCATAGCACGTTCGCTCATAGCTCAAACCGCAGAGCGTAACAGCCGCGCAGAGCCTTGGCGATATAACGTTCCACGGTAGACAGCGAAACGCCCAAGTGCTCAGCAATCTGCGGGCAAGTGAGCCCATCAAGTTGAGCCAGCAGAAAGGCGGTGCGAACCTGGGGCTTGAGCGAATCGAGCAACCGATCAATCTCGATCAACGTTTCCAGAAAAATCAGCCGCATTTCAGGCGAAGGCTCCTCGGTCTCAGGCAGAACAGCCAAGATTTCCAGCCAAGCCAGCTCCAGCTCGCGCCGCCGCCAATGATCCACAACCAGACCGCGCGCAATAGTGGAAAGATAGGCACGCGGTTCGTCAAGATACAGGGGCTGCTGTCGGGTGAGCACGCGCATAAAAGTATCCTGCGCCAGGTCCGCGGCGTGGCAAGCATTGCCGAGCTTGCGACGCAGCCAACCGTACAGCCAACTGTGATGGTCGGTGTACAGTATGTGAATCTGCTGCGTTGCAATATCATCCGCCGGCACGATACCCTCCTTGTAATTGGTCGAGCACGTGTGCAGACCTTGCAGATAATGAGAACCATTTGTATTTTACTAGGTGCAACGCCGATCGTGCAAGACTGATCTGAATAGTACTGAACAAATAGTTGTCATCTGCCCACGATATGTCTTCGCTGTCAGCCGATAAAGGGGGCATCAACGCCATTGCAAAATGCACTCACCGCAGCGAATAACTGGAGTGCCATATAGTTAGGCGACAAGGGATCCAAACGGGGTTTTCTGAACTAAAATACACTGCCAAGAAGAAATAGATCCGCCGTGATCTATTTTTAAGCGAAATTGAAGCAATCACACCGTGGGTTGAGTTGGAAAAAGCGATTGCGCCGTATTATCCGAATAGCGGTGGGCAGGGCCGCCCGCCCATTGACTTGGTTCTAACGATAGCAACCGTACCACGTGTGGTCATAGAGTCACACTACGTAACCGCAAAGCATTGCCTATCACAGATACCGAACTTAACGCCATCGCAGCACTCGCGATCATTGGGTTTAGCAGCAGACCAAACCAGGGGTACAGTGCTCCCGCAGCAATGGGCACACCAATCAGGTTATACGCAAAAGCAAAAAATAAATTCTGTTTAATATTTCGCATCGTTGCCTGGCTGAGCGAACGTACACGCACTATGCCCAATAAATCGCCCTTCACTAAGACAATGCGCGCACTATTCATCGCAATGTCGGTTCCGGTCCCCATAGCGATGCCCACATTCGCTTGAGCAAGTGCCGGCGCGTCATTGACCCCGTCACCCGCCATCGCCACGATGTGGCCCGCCGCCTGTAGCGTTTGTACATGTCGATATTTATCACTTGGCATGACGTTGGCTTTAACATCATCAATGCCCAATTGCCGTGCAACCGATACAGCGGTCGCAACGTTATCGCCCGTGAGTAATACTATCCGAATACCAGCAGCCTTCAGTTCTGCTATAGCACGTGCTGCCGTAGATTTGATGGGATCGGCAACGCTCACCAGTCCCGCTACCTTTTCATCAATGGCTAAAAACATTACCGACTTTGCTAACGCCTGCAATTCTTGTGTTTTACTTTGAAGTACCGCAATGTCGACGCCAACATCTGACATGAGCATGGCGTTGCCAACAGTAACCGACTGGCCATTAATATCTCCCCGTATCCCCTTACCGGTAATCGAATCAAAATTTTTGGCTTCTGCAACCTTGATATTTTTTTCTTTAGCATGTTCGACAATAGCCTGTGCAAGCGGGTGTTCACTGTGTTGTTCAAGAGAAGCCGCCAATGACAAAATTTCATTTTCAGTAAATCCATTGACAGCGACTACGTCTTGAACTTTGGGGCGTCCTTCGGTAAGCGTACCAGTCTTATCCACTACCAAGGTATCCACTTTTTCCATCAGTTCCAGCGCTTCTGCATCTTTAATTAAAATACCTTCTTGCGCGCCACGACCAATGCCTACCATGATCGAAATCGGCGTGGCCAAACCCAGCGCACAAGGGCAGGCAATGATCAGTACCGAGACGGCTGCTACAAGTGCCTGCGCAAGCGCGGGCGGTGGTCCGAAAAAAGCCCAGATAGCGAAGGCTATGAGGGCAACGCCCATTACCACCGGTACAAACCAGCCGGCAACCGCATCGGCAATTTTTTGGATGGGTGCACGCGAGCGGCTGGCGTCGTTAACCATTTTTACGATGTGCGCAAGCAAGGTTTCCGCGCCTACTTTCTGCGCCGTGAATACAAATGAACCGGTTTGATTAACGGTGCCAGCAGACACTTTGCTTCCCACCGTTTTCTCGGAGGGTATCGGTTCGCCGGTGATCATCGATTCGTCGATATTTGATCTACCTTCGACCACTTCACCGTCGACCGGCACTTTGTCGCCCGGCTTCACACGCAGACGGTCGCCCACACGAATCTCGTCCAGATGTACTTCTTCTTCGCTACCGTCGAGCCTGAGACGAACAGCCGTATTGGGCACAAGCCCCAGAAGCAATTTAATCGCGCTATTGGTACGTAAACGCGCCCGCAACTCCAGTACCTGCCCCACAAGCACGAGCGTGATAATGGCGGCAGCAGCCTCAAAATAAAGTGGCGCCATGTCGTTCATTTTGAAAGCAGCCGGAAGTAGCTCAGGAAACAATAGCGAGCCTACACTGAACACAAAGGCTGCCCCGGTGCCCAGTCCAATCAGACTGAACATATTAAGATTCCAAGTGCGAAATGATGCCACGGCACGCTCAAAAAATGGCCAGCCCGCCCACAGAACGACAGGTGCCGCAAGCGCAGCTTGCAACCAGTTAAACACAGTCGTTCCCAGCCAGCTGTGAAAATCAATTCCTGGAATCACATCCCCCATTGTCAAAATCAGCAACGGTACGGTCAATGCAGCACTCACCCACAGGCGACGGGTCATATCGTCAAGCTCGGTGGTATCTTCTTCCGCAGTCGCCTCCATCGGCTCCAGAGCCATTCCGCACTTCGGGCAACTACCGGGACCAACTTGCTGCACCTCAAGGTGCATCGGGCAGGTAAAAATTGCGTTCTTCGCGACTGCTTTCTGAGACGCCTTAGAGGTGATATCGCTGGATGCCGGTTTGTTCAAGTATTGCTTGGCATTAGTCCGGAATTTGGCCACACAACTGTCACTACAAAAATAGTATGTGGTGCCGTCATGCTCGACTGATTTTTTGTTGACTGAAACTTTCATCCCACAGACGGGGTCGATGTACGTTTTTTCGGAAATTGGGCTGTCGACTGGTGCTGCAACAACTCTTGTTTCAGAACTGGTATGACCGCAACAGGTGCTTTGACTTTTCTGATTCATAGCTCAACCCCTTGACGAAATTTAGAGACAGACTCATCCTACACCCTGTGCATGACCCCAGAGTCAATCTTTTTTTACTTACGAGACAAATTCATGAAAAAAGCAGTTGAACAATTAACAATTGGCCGCTTGGCACGCGCTGCTGAAGTGGGTATTGAGACGATCCGCTATTATCAAAAATTGAATTTACTCCCTACACCTACGCCAAATGGCACGACATTCCGACAATATCCGCTGGCCCTCGTTGAGCGCATCCGCTTTATCAAGCGATCACAAGATCTGGGGTTTACGCTGGGTGAGATTGCATCCTTGCTTACATTGGAGGACGGTACTGACAGGGCGGCGATCCGCAAGATCGCAAATTCCCGTCTTGGCGATATCAATAAGCGGATCGTCGATCTTGAACGCATGCAAAGTATCCTCACACATTTAATTCACGAATGCGAAATGACAGGTCGAACCAAGCCGTGCCCTATCATCTCAGCGTTTACAGGCGGGACTACCGCACATTGATATCGATTATTTTATTTCGCTTTTTACATCAAGGCTGGAGCATTGAGCTGAGAGCAACTCAATCGAACTGGCAATTATGTTCAGCAGTATCAGCACACCTTGCGTACCCGTGTGCTTTTCTCAATTGCGATTGAAGATGTCAAAATAGTTGCGGAACGTGCACTTACACCTAAGCACAACGAGCAACCCGCTCAATCCGCAAAGCAACTGGAATCTTGCTAATCCACCCCAGAGCCGCAGTGCCAATGGCCTCACACCAATACATCGTCATTAACAGCAGCACCATCACTCAAGACGCTAACGGCAATCTACAAAGCGATGGAATGTGGAGCTACGTCCATGATCTTGATAACCGGCTGGTGAGTGCGGTGCGTAATAATCCGGCGAGTAATGTCAGTTTGGGCTACGATCCGGCTGGGCGATTGGTACGCACCGTGGTTGATAGTCAAACCACTGATTTGCTCTATGACGGCAGCGACTTGATCGCCGAATATGATGGAACCGGGAATTTAACTACTCGACACATCCACGGCCCCGGCATTGATGAGCCGCTGTTGAGTATTACGGGAACAACCAAGACTTGGCGCTCGCTATGCCGACCACTTGGGCAGTATAATTGCTGAAGCGGATTCGGCGGGAAATGCGGTGGTAATACATGCGTATGGACCATTTGGCGAGAATGGAACCACGGCGCCGAATCGATTTGGGTATACGGGGCAGCAGTATATCGCCGGATTGGGGTTGTATTACTACAAGGCCAGGTGGTATTCACCTACCGTGGGACGGTTTCTGGAGACGGATCCGATCGGGTATGGGGATGGGGTGAATTGGTATGCGTATGTGGGGAATAATCCGGTTAATTGGAGGGATCCGAGAGGGTTATCGGCCGCAGATGCGGCGATGCTTTCAAGCACAGCATCTGAAAGTGGAAGTCAATTAGATTGGTCTAAAGGGGTTCAAGTTGCAGTTGGACCTTTGTTACCGTTGCTTGGATTAGGAATGATTGCAAATGAAATCGCGACTAGTGATGTTCCAATTATCGGTGGTGGGGTGGCAAAGGGGGCAATCGCTGGTGGTGGGGCTAGACTTGAAAATTTAGGGGCCTCTGAAATCACGCGAATACAAAATGCAGCCAATCGCAGTGGTCAGGAAATATCGGTTGTTGGTAGCAGGGCGGGTGGAATGGCCAAGCCAGCATCTGATTGGGATTATGTTATCGATGCCAACGCGAAGACACGAAATAGCCTTTCGAGCTCTCTTCCTGGAGCCGGAAATACCGCAGAGGGGATAAGGCCTAATTTGGATGTTTTCAAAGGCCAGGTTGATGAAACGAGACCATTTATTCGTTTCTTTCCGGAGTAGCCATGAAAGAGCTGACAGTTATGTTGTACGGGGAGCAGACGAACAATGCTGTTATCAAATTGCCAGCCCGAGAATATCCTGGGGTTTTGGTGCAGGGAGACACACTGAAGAATTTGCTTGATACAGGTGAACTAGTAGCCAGCCTTGCAAAGCAACAGAGGAATGATGATCTCGCGAATGAGGCTGAGGGGCTTGTTGAAATGCTAAGAGATATCTATCAGGTATATGTGCAGGAGCTTGGAGAGAAAATCTAGTTGGAGACACCAAAATCAGTAGATACCGTTTCTAACGTCAAGCATTTTCAGGTAATCGTGTTTACAGCTGGGGACATCTTGGACTTGCCTCGGGCAAGCAGACGTTCATAAACCGCTTTGACGTGTGCGTTGTAGCGTGTTCCCACGACGGCAGCCATATATAACACGGCGCGTATTCTGGCGGGGCCGGCCTTGGACATTCGCGCGCGCCCTGGCACCGAACTACCCGACTGTCGTTCCACCGGAACGAGTCCCGGATAAGCCGCCAACTGTTCAACTGAACCAAAATCAGGGTTATGTATCATAGCAAGTATCTTGCCCATTTGCGGGCCAATTGCTGGAATACTCTGGAGCAATGCTCTATCTTTCTGGAGATTCGAATGCTTGTCGATGTGTTCGTCAATATCCTTTTGTAGCCGGGCTAACTGTTTGGCTAGAAACCCAATGCTTGAGGTCGGTTGTCAATAATGGATACGAACGCACGCATACAGCCAATGTTTTTTCGTAGAACTGGCGTTCAAATGCGACAAGTGATAAATAGCCCAATCGGGCCTGTTTACGTTACTCCTTATAAAATATCTGGCGGATAATTATTCTAAACCGAATGCAGAATTTGCTAGTCGGACAAAACTGATACACAGGAGAATTTATCATGCAACGCAGACAGTTTTTATTCACTTTATCCAGTGTCGCCACCGTATTTTTTGCCACCCGAGCTTCTGCCAGTGCAACACCCAGTGGCGACAAGGTGACCATTATGCAATTTTCAGATGACGGAAAATCGTTGGGCAGAGTCAGCCTGTTAAAGGTGCATAAAGATGCCGAATGGCGCAAGGTACTGTCGCCATTGGCCTATCGGGTAACCCGCGAAAAAGGCACGGAACGGGCATTTTCAGTGCCCGGTTATAACAGGCATGAAGCAGGTTTGTATCGTTGCGTATGCTGCGATAATGCGCTGTTCGATAGCAGTACCAAATATGATTCCGACACGGGATGGCCCAGTTTCTGGCAACCCATCGCACCAGAGAATGTACGTAATATCACCGATCGCCAGCTCGGCATGACACGCACCGAAGTGCAATGCGTGCTGTGCGATGCGCACTTGGGTCATGTATTTGACGATGGCCCGAAGCCCACCGGATTGCGCTATTGCATGAACACGGTGGCAATGCGCTTTGTGCCCAAATCAAAGAAAAACTGATACACCATGCTGGTATTTTTCTTGGCGTATCTGGGCGGTCTGCTAACCATTTTTAGCCCGTGTGTGCTACCGGTATTACCGTTTATCTTTGCCCGCTCGGATCAGTCGTTTCGCCACTCCGGTCTGCCAATCTTGCTCGGCATGGCAGCGACTTTCACCCTGCTCGCCAGTTTTGCGGCGGTGGGCGGCGCATGGCTGGTCCAAATCAATCAATATGGCCGGTATGTGGCGATGTTGTTGTTACTGCTATTGGGGATAGCGCTGATCTTCCCCGCATTGTCGGAACGGCTGATGCGCCCATTCGTCTCGCTGGGCGGGCGTTTGCAACAACACGCCGATCAGCAAGGCAACTTCAAAGGTTCGCTACTACTGGGTGTGGCCGTCGGCTTTTTATGGGCGCCTTGTGCCGGGCCGATTTTGGGTCTGGTATTAGCAGGCGCTGCACTGAACGGCGCGAACCTTTACAGCGCCTTACTGCTGCTGGTGTTCGCTGCTGGTGCCGCAACTTCTTTAGGCCTTGCTCTGTTGGCAGGCGGGCGAATGTTTAAACTGATGAAGCGCGGCCTGGGTGCAGAGGAATGGGTACGACGGGGATTGGGTATCGCGGTGGTAACAGGCGTCGTGGTTATCGCGTTGGGCTGGGATACTCGCTTCCTTGCACAGTTTACTTATTTAAACACCGCCAACACCGAGCAAAAATTGATTGCGCAATTGGCACACAAACCTGGTGCACCTATCGTCAACAAGACCTTCACCATGCCGCCATTAACCGGGGCAACGCAGTGGCTAAATTCTGCGCCGTTGAGCAGCGAGATGCTGCGCGGCAAAGTAGTGCTGGTGGATTTCTGGACATACTCGTGCATCAACTGTTTGCGCACGCTGCCCTACCTGAAAGCATGGGATGAAAAATACCGCGCTCAGGGTTTGGTCATCATCGGTGTCCATGCGCCGGAATTCGCCTTTGAAAAAGATCAACGTAATGTTCAGCAGGCCATCCACGATCTGGGCATCACTTACCCGGTGGTAATGGATAATCAATACGTTATTTGGAATGCCTATAAAAATGAATATTGGCCAGCACATTATTTGTTCGATACAAATGGAAAGATTCGCCATAAACATTTTGGCGAAGGCGCGTATAAGGAAACTGAGCAGATGATTCAGACTCTACTCAAAGAAACGTATCCAGGCGTGCTGGTAATGAACGATAAGTTAGTTAATGTAGCGGGGACTGGCGCAACGGCTGCTGCTGCCGATACAGAACGTTCGCCGGAAACCTATCTGGGCTATGCCCGTCAGAAAAACCTGGCTTCACCCGAAGCATTACGCAAGGATGTAATCAGCACGTACAGCATGCCGGGCGTGCTCCAGCCAAATCAATGGGCATTGCAGGGAAAATGGCTGATATCCGAGCAATCCGCTGCACTGCCAACTGCAGGCGGGGCAATCAGTTATCAATTCCGGGGACGCGATTTGCATCTGGTACTGGGTTCGCGCAGTGACAAGCCGGTACGATTTAAGGTCACCCTGGATGGAGTCGCCCCCGGTGCCAATCGCGGTGGGGACATTGATGCGCTAGGCAACGGTACAATCCTCCAACAACGGCTGTATCAGCTCATCCGCCACAACGGGAAGATTGGATTTCATACCTTTCGTATTGAATTTTTAGATGGCGGCGCAGAAGCGTTTGCCTTTACCTTTGGTTAATTTTAAGGAGTGCCACCATGCTAACCATCAAAAATCTCCGCGGTTTTATTTTCAGTAGTATCTGTCTCATGCTGAGTTCAGGCACATTATCAACCGCCACGGCATCTCCAAACGAGCAAACAGCGATATTTGCCGGCGGCTGCTTCTGGGGGGTGGATGCTGTTTTCAAACACATTAAAGGGGTCTCGGACGTGGTGTCCGGCTATACGGGCGGCAGTGCGGCAACAGCGCATTACGAGTTAGTCAGCGAAGGGAATACCGGGCATGCTGAAGCGGTACGCATTCATTTCAATCCGGCTCAGGTATCCTATCAGCAACTGCTACAAGTATTTTTCAGCGTGGCGCACGATCCCACGCAACTCAACCGTCAAGGCCCGGATACCGGCAGCCAATACCGCTCTGCGATTTTTTACACCAATGCCGAGCAACAAAAAATTGCGCAAAGCTATATGCAGCATCTCGCCACCACACACGCTTTTGCTGCGCCCATCGTTACGCAAGTCATGCCGCTACAGCAATTTTATCCCGCCGAAGAACATCACCAAAACTATCTGGCTTTGCATCCTACCCAGCCCTACATCGTCTACCACGATCTGCCCAAGCTGACGCAATTGCGTAAACAATTTCAAGGGCTGTATCGTTGAATTTACCCCGAACGCTATTGCTCCGGCCCGATGAAGTCTTAAGCCGCGTACTTGACGCGTTTGGCTTGG
>NZ_CAKMAA020000008.1 GCF_924101635.2 Candidatus Nitrotoga sp. HW29
GGTTTTTTGGTTGCTACTGCTGGTTTAGCTGCCGGTTTTTTGGTTGCTACTGCTGGTTTAGCTTTCTGTACTGCTGTCATTTCAACCTCCTTTGGTAATCAAAGTTCAAAGAAATACAACACTAACAACTACTACCTTCCCCAGTACACACCAAATACAGCGTGGTAACCGAAGTCTGTTAATCCCAAGATAATGCGCCTCCTGTCTGATATTCAGTAACGCGCGTTTCGAAGAAGTTTTTCTCCTTCTTGAGATCAATTATTTCCGCCATCCATGGGAATGGATTGCCAGCTCCTGGATATAGTATATCCAGCCCGATTTGCTGACAACGGCGGTTGGCGATAAAACGCAGATATTCTTTGAACATTGATGCATTCATGCCAAGGACACCACGTGGCATGGTGTCCTCAGCGTAACGGTATTCCAGCTCCACACCTTGCTGCATAAGGCCGCGAATTTCTTCACGAAATTCAGATGTCCACAGGTGAGGATTTTCCAGCTTGATTTGATTGATTACATCCACACCGAAATTGAGGTGCATGGATTCGTCCCGCATGATGTATTGGTATTGCTCAGCGGCACCGGTCATTTTATTCTGACGTCCAAGCGCTAAAATTTGCACGAAGCCGACATAGAAGAACAGTCCTTCCATGATGCAGGCAAACACGATTAGGCTGCGTAATAACTGGCGGTCGGTTTCCGGTGTGCCTGTTTTGAAGTCCGGATTGGTTAGGGTGTCAATAAAGGGTAGTAAAAATTCGTCTTTTTCACGTATGCTGGAAACCTCATGATACATGTTGAAAATTTCGCCTTCATCCAAGCCCAGGCTTTCAACAATGTATTGGTATGCATGTGTGTGAATTGCCTCCTCGAACGCTTGGCGTAGCAGGTACTGGCGGCATTCAGGATTGGTGATGTGACGGTAGGTGCCAAGCACGATATTGTTGGCCGCGAGACTGTCCGCTGTAGTAAAGAATCCAAGATTGCGCTTGACCATGAGGCGTTCATCATCGGTCAGCCCGTTGGGGTTCTTCCATAGCGCAATGTCGGCGGACATATTGACCTCTTGCGGCATCCAGTGATTGGCGCAGGCGGAGATATATTTTTCCCAAGCCCATTTATACTTGAAGGGCACTAGCTGATTAACGTCTGCATTGCAGTTGATGATACGCTTGTCTTCTACGCGTATCCGCCCAGCCGAGCTGGATGCGATGGTATAGTTATTCATTGGCAGGACTCGCATTCTGGGTTGTCAATTGCGCACATTTGCACCGCATTGAGTTCGCCAACGCGCGAAGTGGATTTTTCCGCCGAAGTCGCACCCATGGTGCGTAAATAATATGTAGTCTTCAGGCCGCGTAACCATGCGAGTTTGTAGGTTTCGTCGAGTTTGCGCCCCGACACGCCAGCCATGTAGATGTTCAGCGATTGTGCTTGGTCAATCCATTTTTGGCGCCGTGCAGCTGCCTCTATTACCCATTGCGGTTCGATTTCGAATGCGGTCGCATACAGACTGTGCAATTCAGCCGGGATACGATCGATTTTAGCAAGGCTTCCATCGAAATATTTTAGATCAGCTATCATCACCTCATCCCATAGTCCCAATCGCTTGAGGTCATTCACCAGATATTCGTTGATGATGGTAAACTCACCGGACAGGTTCGATTTTACAAACAAGTTTTGGTAAGTGGGTTCGATACAGGCCGATACACCGATGATGTTCGAAATCGTTGCAGTGGGCGCAATGGCCACGCAGTTTGAGTTGCGCATGCCGTACTGCTTAATGCGTGTACGTAGCTTGTCCCAATCCATGCTGGCGGACATATTTACCTCTACATGTCCTCCGCGCGACTGACGCAGAAGTTCCAGCGTATCCTGTGGCAATATGCCTTGATCCCACAGGCTGCCGTTATAACTTTCGTAGCGACCTCGTTCTTCAGCTAGCTCTGTGGATGCCAAATAGGCGTAATAGCATACTGCTTCCATAGAGTTATCAGCAAATTCGACTGCTTTTTTCGAAGCATAGGGTATCCGCAATTCATGCAGGCAGTCCTGAAATCCCATGATGCCCAACCCGACTGGGCGATGCCGGAGATTGGAGTTGCGTGCCTTTTCAATGGCGTAATAGTTGATGTCGATTACGTTGTCCAACATACGCATGGCAGTGGTAATGGTGCGCTTGAGTTTTTCATGGTCAAGCTGACCGACCGTGTTTAGATGCGCTTTGAGATTGACCGAGCCAAGATTACATACCGCGATTTCTGATTCGGAAGTGTTCAGCGTGATTTCGGTGCATAAATTAGAGCTATGTACTACGCCAACGTGTTGTTGTGGCGAACGTATATTGCAGGGGTCTTTAAAAGCGATCCACGGATGGCCGGTCTCAAATAACATGGTTAGCATTTTGCGCCAGAGACTGGCCGCCGAAATTTTTTTGAACAGGGTGATTTCGCCGTTTGCTGTTTTGGCTTCATAAGCGATGTAAG
The DNA here is from genome assembly GCF_924101635.2 of Candidatus Nitrotoga sp. HW29. Taxonomy (GTDB): domain Bacteria; phylum Pseudomonadota; class Gammaproteobacteria; order Burkholderiales; family Gallionellaceae; genus Nitrotoga. The sequence continues at coordinate 2,487 of NZ_CAKMAA020000008.1, forward strand.
CACGCTCGAATTCCGAGCCGAATTTGTCGTGCAGATCGGGACAGGTTGATGGCGAAAACAGTGTCCATTCTCCATCTTCCATTACACGTTTCATGAACAAGTCAGGTATCCAGTTTGCTGTATTCATGTCATGCGTACGACGGCGGTCATCACCGGTGTTTTTGCGTAGCTCAAGAAACTCTTCGATATCCAGATGCCATGTTTCCAGATAAGCGCATACTGCGCCTTTCCGTTTACCTCCTTGATTAACTGCTACGGCAGTGTCATTGGCGACTTTCAGAAAGGGCACCACGCCTTGGGATTTACCATTGGTGCCCTTGATGTGTGCGCCCATAGAGCGTACGGGGGTCCAGTCGTTGCCAAGCCCGCCGGAGTATTTGGCCAGCAGCGCATTTTCTTTTACTGCTTCAAAAATACCGGCCAAATCGTCCGGTACGGTAGTAAGGTAGCAAGAAGAAAGTTGCGATCGGATGGCCCCAGAGTTGAACAGGGTAGGCGTTGAACTCATGAAATCGAAGCTGGACAGTAGGTGATAGAACTCGATAGCACGTGTATTGCGATCACTCTCTCTGAGCGCCAGTCCCATAGCCACGCGCATGAAAAATGCCTGTGGCAGTTCGATGCGATTTTCGTTTATGTGCAGGAAGTAACGGTCATAGAGAGTTTGTAGGCCAAGATAGCTGAATTGTAAATCACGGCTTGCAGTTAGTTCATTGGCCAACCGTGGCAGGTCAAAATTTGCCATGTCGCGGTCAAGTAGCTCTGCTTCAATGCCACGTTTGATGAATGAGGGGAAATATTCGGCATAACGCGTTGTCATGTCAGCTTCTTCGCCAAGAACATCGCAGCAAATGTTGTTTAGCAATAAACGGGCGGTAACGAAGCTATAAGCAGGGTCATGTTCGATCATTGCACGAGCGGCAAGGATAGTACATTTGCGTACTTCTTCAACGGATACACCATCATAAAGATCACGTAGCGTCAGCTTAAGAATCGGGTCAGCACTTACCGCGTTGCCGAGCCCTTCACAAGCTGCCGTGATACGTACCGCAAGTCTTGCCTCATCCAACGGGCGAAGCACGCCTTTGTCGTTGATTTGAAGAATATGTGTCGGCGCAACTTTTTCCTTGGCCCGTTCACGCGCGCGTTCTTCGCGGTAAAGCACATAGGCGCGAGCTACATCGTGTTCCCCGGAACGCATTAGGGCCAGTTCGGCTTGATCCTGAATATCTTCGATATGCAATGTCCCGCCATGCGGGTGGCGGCGCAACAACGCATTCACCACAGTCCCGGTCAATTGATTAACCAGTTCGCGCACGCGTGAGGATGCCTCGCCATTTACGGCGATAAATGCTTTGGTCAAGGCAACGGTAATTTTGGTTGCCTCGAAAGCAACTACGGAACCATTGCGGCGAATAACCTTGTGTTGGTCAAAAGGAATGCTGGGAATAGTTATGGTATCGGAAATATCCTGTGCCGATACTGAAGAAGGGGGTAAACCTAGCATTATAGTTATCGCTTTATCTGAAAATTATTGTTCTATGCTTCAATTAGAACTGATATACAAAAACTACTATATGTAGTATTCAGCAGCTTATATATAGGCAGGTTTAGTATAAAGTAATTGTAGTACATCGGGGAAATTATGCAAGTTTTTTTCTGAAAAAATTGACCTATTTAATAAAATAAACAGGTCCAAAAAATTTAAAAAACAGCACGACATTCCTTACTTAAAATGAGCATTGATACATTTCATTGTCGACCCATTTTCAACCCACCTTCTCAAAATAGCGTGGCCAATCAAACCCATGTCCGGGGTCTGTTTTCCGTCCCGGTGCAATGTCTGAGTGTCCTGCAATTTCGCGAATCGGATAGGTACGTTTGAGCACTCGCGTCAGCCGGATTAGTGCAGCATACTGTTGATCGCTGAATGGCAGAAAATCTGTGCCTTCTAATTCGATACCTATGGAAAAATCATTGCAGGCCGTGCGTCCGTGCCACATCGATGCACCGGCATGCCAGGCACGCTGATTGCAAGACACGAATTGGGTAATCCCGCCTTCGCGCTGTATTAAAAAATGAGCAGAAACTCTTACTCCTTTGAGTTGAACAAAATAGAGGTGTGCATTCGTATCAAGCGTGTTGGTAAATAACTCTGCAATCGCCTGGCCACCAAATTCACCCGGCGGCAGACTGATATTGTGAATCACCAATAAATCTATGGCGGTACCGGGTGGACGGAAATCACAGTTGGGTGAGGCAAGACGGCGTAGTCCACTGACCCATCCATTTTTGCTAACTTTCACTGCTTATTCATCCTTGTCGGTGATGCCCAAGCGGTCCATGCGATAACGTAAGGCGCGAAAAGTCACTCCCAGCACTTTGGCTGCGGCTGTTCGATTGAAATTGGTTTGTTGTAACGCCTCTAGAATAGCTGCGCGTTCAACACTATCCAGATAATCGGTAAGCGGGTATTTGCCAGCGGCACTTGGCTTGGCGGTCATTTCAGTAAAGTCTGTGGGTGTAAGTTGCAAATCGGCGGGCACGATAATATCGTCCGAACATAATGCAAGTGCCCGCTCGATTATATTTTCCAGTTCGCGCACGTTACCCGGAAAATCGTATTGTTGAAGTGCTTTCAAAGCTGACGATGCCAATTCGATCTTTGCATCACCGCACAAACGCGCTAAAAAATGGTTGGCGACCTCGGCGATGTCGTCACGCATTGCGCGTAACGGTGGCATAAGCAAGGTAATTACATTCAGGCGGTAATATAAATCTTGACGGAATTTCCCCTGCTGCACTTGCTCCGCTAACGCATTATGGGTGGCGCTGATGATACGTACGTCCACCGGTTCTTCTTGCGTGGCGCCTACCTTACGCACTTTTTTCTCCTGGATTGCCCGCAACAATTTTACTTGCATGGAGAGCGGTAAATCGGCAACCTCGTCAAGGAATAACGTACCGCCATTGGCAGCTTGAAATAAACCCTCGCGATCCTTTTCCGCACCGGTGAATGCGCCCTTGCGATAACCGAAAAATTCACTTTCCATAAGCGTTTCCGGGATTGCTCCGCAGTTTACGGTGATGAAGGGTTGATCGCGCCGAGCGCTTTTTTCAACGATCAGCCGCGCAGCTAGCTCCTTGCCACTACCTGATTCGCCACTGATATGTACCGGTGCCTGGCTCCGCGCCACCCGGTCAATCAGGTCGCGCACCTTTTCCATAGCCGGGGAAAGTCCCAACAATGTTCGCACGCCTTTTCGCACGGTGGCAGTCGGCGGTGGTAACTTCAGCACGGCATTGACCAAGGCGCGCAACTGGATCAGCGCAACTGGCTTGGGAAGATAGTCGAAAGCGCCCGCTTTAAGTGCAAAAATTGCATTTTCCATGTTGCCATGCGCGGTAATTACCGCGACGGGCACATGCATGTTGCGAGCAATAATATGTTGCACCACCTCCAGTCCTTCTCCATCCGGTAGGCGCATATCTGTCAGACATAGCTGATAGGTTTTAGTATTTAATTGTTGCAAAGCTTCTTGTACATTACTGGCGCGATCTACCTGCAATCCCATACGTAGCAGCGCCAACTCGATGAGCTCTAATATATCCGGTTCGTCATCTACCACCAAGACGCGTGCAGGGTTGGCTTGTGTATCAATGTTCATTTTGACCCTCAAACACAATACGGAAACAGGCACCGCCCATTGCCGGCTGTCTATATTCAAGCGTTGCGCCGTTAGCCTCGCACAGTTCACGTGCAATATACAGGCCTAAACCGGTCCCTCCGGCCGTCATGGTAAAGAAAGGCTCGAACAATTGTTGAACGGTTTCGGGGGTAACGGGAGGCCCATCGTTCAGAATTTCCAGTATTGTCCTCCCATCATTGGAGCGCCATACGCTCAGTTGTACACTGCCTGCTAGTTTGCTGCAATAACGTAGAGCGTTGCGGCATAAATTCCACAATACTTGATCGAGATGACCAAGATCAAACCTGATTACGCAAGTCGGGGCAACCTTAATTAAAAATATTTCCTGCGACACGCCTTGGGTATGACGCAACCCCTCAATATAAAGAGGCAGTTTGTCTGTTAAATTATAGTCTTCACTTTGCACCCTATCGCGTCGGTTCAACTGCAGCACATCTTCCACGATGTGGTTCAACCTTGCGGCATTGTCCATAATGATCTGAAACAAACGAGTTTGCCCCGGATCGTGCTTTTCTTCTTGTAGCAGCTCAGTAGCGTAACTGATAGATGACAGCGGGTTGCGCACCTCATGGGCAATATTGGCGGTCAATCGTCCCAGTGCTGCAAGTTTGATCTGTTGAGCCTGGGCCTGGACGCGTTGCATATCCTCAAGGAAAATTATTGCGCCCCAAAATCCTTCGCGCTCTACTGGCAGAAAACGCACACGTACTTGATGATTGGTTATAGGCAAGCGTAATACTTCATGTCCGCGCTCCTGATGCAACCGCCAAATGGTGAATCGATCTGCCAGCAAAGGTGCGCAACTTTCCAACGAGGCATTATCAGCATTTGAAAATGTGTATCCAAGCAAACGTTCCACGCTTGGATTGTATTGCTTGACCATTCCGCTTTCATTCACCACCAGCACGCCGTCTGGCATATCCTGAATCACCAGTCTGTTAGTTTCTGCCATGTTGGCCAGATCTACACCGCGCAGAGCGGCCAGATTTTCGCTGGCACTGGCATACTTGGCCATGGTATGCGCCAGCCAGGCAACGGCAAAATAAGCAGTGCTCAATAATCCGGCTTGCACATATTGGGCTACCGCCGCATCTTGGGTGAGCACGGCGTAAGAATGTTGCAATAACACTGCAATGCTGGCAAGTGCCGCGAAAAATAGAGTGATCTTGCCGCGGCTGATCAGCCCTGTAGCGGTCAGCGATACGAGTAACAACACGCCCAAACCGCTTTGTATGCCCCCGCTGGCGTGTGATAAAACTGTTATGCAAACAATATCTGTTCCTACCTGAAATGCTAATTGCAAACCAAATCGTGGCCGACGTAACTTGATAGTTAGAAGCGAAATCAAGGTCATTACGATGTACAGGAGACTGGTGCGAAAGAACAGTGAGGGAGCGCTTGAACCTAACGATAGAGCATGACCAAAAATGCTTACCAGAAAGATAAACAATCCGCTTAGCGTCAGGCGATAAAGATTGAAAAAGTAGATTGAGCGCCACATAGCGTCCGGTGCTGGCGCAGAATAGGATTTTGGGTGCAATGGATGCCACGCGGAGGTAGGTAGGTTATCCCACATCAAAACTCATCTGGTATTTGGGGATTATTCAGGTTCGCCAATGTGAGCACGGCGATGCGCTTCACTGCAATAGTGTTTGTGATCGACGGCAATGCTTTCACCTTTTGGCAAATGCACGCCGCAGTGCGCGCAACGCACCATATTTTCTCTGTGCTCCGATTTTTCGTCACTTGGCACATCTTTTTTTGGTATCTGCTTGCGGTAATACTTAAGCAGCAAGTAGATGACCATGAAGATTACAATTACAATTAATACGCGACTCATCCCACCATACTCCAAAGAAACCGCTCATGAGCAGAAATTAAAAAGGTACATAAAGGTAAACAGAAGTCCTCCGGTTTTAACGATTGTTTCCTAACATTGTCGGATTCTGAAATCGGTCTACTCGCACAATTATATTGTGCCATAGCTTTCGACCTGAGTTCGTGCCGGGCTCTTGGGTAAAAGTAAAGCCAACAATTGCCCACTCTCTGAACAAAGTTTGTTGCCACTACTAATTGCCTTTTGCCAAGCGTTGCAATGCAGTTTTCAGAGGTGAGTCTTGCAATTTTACGGTGAAGTCAACCAACTGTTGACGTCCTATACTGGTGAGTGAAGTAGGACGAGGAGGTCGTGTGTTGATCGGTAAGGCAACTTGCACCTTAATCTGAATTCCAGTAATCTCGTAGCCCCCGTTTTGGAATAATGGGGTAAGCACTGGGGCAAGTTGACGCAATTTTGCCGCTACTGTGCCAGTATCTGCGGCAATAACAAGAATCTGCTGGTTAATTTGCACTACATGGCTAGCGCGTCCTAGCGAGGACGGAGCGATCTGTTCATAATGTCGCTGCAATGCGAGGAGTGCGTCTACCTTATGTGATAACTGACGCAGCTCTTGGCTGGCATTGAAGTATGAACTTAATCGATTTGACACTACATCAGGTTAATTCAAAAGTGTAAGCGTGAATATTATGCTGATTTCCATGGTTTGTAAAAGCTCGTTGCATCTGCTTGGTAACAATGCACCATCAGGTTTCGAAACATGTCTAGTGTTGATCTTGGTTCGAGATGCTTGGATGGATTCAGATTATCAAGAGCATTATGCTAAATGCTAATATAATAAAGATTGATCATGGTAATAGATGATGTTTCAGTTTGCACAGATTGTTAAGTTCGCCGTGCCGGTGACTACGATTGGCAGTTATTAAGGCGAACAGATTTGCTTTGCTTGGTTTGGTTTTTCCATGATTTTAGAAGTGAGCTATTTATAAAGTGTCACATACAAGCATTTTTTTGAAACGTTGAGAATCGATAAACATCAGGTTTTGTACAAGGGTGAGGTGGCACTTCACCCTTTTTGCTTGGTGTAACTGATAATAAATAAAGCCTAAATACCCAATCCAGCATTAAAACCCAGAATCAAAACTCAAAATTGAAACCTAGAAAAATTAAAAAATGATTTCTACTTTATTAAAAAGTGTTTTTGGCAGTCGTAATGATCGCCTCCTTAAACAATATCGCCAGACAGTCGCGATGATTAATGCTCTTGAGGCCGAGGTTGGAAAGCTTTCAGACGAGGAACTGAGTCTTAAAACTGACGCCTTCAAACAGCGCCTTGCTCAAGGCGAAGTGTTGAATACATTGTTACCCGAGGCATTCGCTGTCGTACGTGAAGCGGGGCAACGAGTACTGCAAATGCGTCATTTCGACGAGCAGTTGATTGGTGGTATGGCACTGCATCACGGCAAAATTGCGGAAATGCGTACCGGCGAGGGCAAAACTTTGATGGCGACGCTGCCTGCATATCTTAATGCGCTTTCAGGTCAAGGCGTGCATGTGGTGACGGTAAACGATTATCTGGCGGCCCGTGATGCTGAATGGATGGGTCGGCTATATCGCTTTCTTGGATTATCCGTGGGAGTAATTCTTTCGCAGATGGACCATGCCGACAAGCTGGCTGCTTACAATGCGGATATCACCTATGGTACCAACAATGAATTTGGGTTTGATTATCTGCGCGACAATATGGCTACCCATGCGGGTGAGCGTTCTCAGCGCAAGCTGAATTATGCCATCGTGGACGAGGTAGATTCCATTCTTATCGATGAGGCACGCACTCCGCTGATTATTTCCGGCCAGTCTGAAGATAATGTGGATGTTTATATCCGTATGGACAAGCTGGTACCGCAGCTGGTGCGTCAGCAAGAGGAAAACGGCCTTGGTGATTACAGTGTTGATGAGAAAAACCGTCAGATTTTATTGACGGAAAGCGGGCATGAACATGCCGAGGAATTATTGAGTCAAGCAGGACTATTGCCTATTGGCGGCAGCTTGTATGATCCAACTAATATTATGTTGATTCATCATCTGTATGCTGCGTTGCGTGCTCATGCGCTGTATCTTCGTGACCAGAATTATGTAGTACAGGACGATGAAGTAATTATCGTAGATGAATTCACTGGTCGTATGATGGCAGGAAGGCGCTGGTCTGAAGGCCTGCACCAAGCGGTTGAGGCCAAAGAAGGGGTGACTATCCAGAAAGAGAATCAAACACTCGCCTCTATTACTTTCCAGAATTACTTCCGCCTATACGGCAAATTGGCCGGTATGACCGGTACGGCAGATACCGAAGCGTTTGAGTTTCAGCAGATTTACAACTTGGAAACCGTCATTATTCCACCACATCGACCCACTATCCGTAAGGATATGATGGACAAAGTTTATCTTACGACCAGCGAGAAATATCGAGCAGCTATTTTGGATATTAAGGATTGCTATCAACGTAGCCAACCGGTGCTGGTCGGCACCACCTCGATTGAAACATCGGAGTTATTGTCGCAATTATTGGAAAAAGAAAAGTTGCCGCACCAAGTTTTAAACGCCAAGCAACATGCGCGCGAAGCGGAGATCATAGCGCAAGCGGGAAGCCCAAAGATGATTACGATCGCAACCAACATGGCCGGGCGCGGCACTGACATTGTGTTGGGCGGCAATGTGGAAAAACCCATCGAACGGTTACGCATGGACGAGAGTTTGGACAATGCCACGCGTGATCAACGCATCGCCCAATTGCGCGCTGAATGGCAACCGATACATGACCAAGTTGTAAAGAGCGGTGGTTTACATATCATCGGTACCGAGCGCCACGAATCGCGTCGTGTGGATAATCAATTGCGCGGTCGTGCGGGTCGTCAAGGCGATCCCGGTTCCAGCCGTTTTTATTTATCGCTGGAAGACCCGCTGTTGCGGATTTTTGCCTCCGATCGTGTGGCAGCCATTATGAATCGTTTCAAGCTGCCCGAAGGTGAAGCTATTGAGCATTCTTGGGTTACCCGCGCCATTGAGAATGCACAACGCAAAGTCGAAGCGCGAAATTTTGACATGCGCAAGCAGATTCTTGAATACGACGATGTCGCTAATGAGCAACGCAAGGTAATTTATCAGCAGCGCAATGAGCTGCTGGAGAGCGTGGATATTTCCGAAACGATCAATGCAATGCGTGAAGGAGTAATGCAAGACATCATTAGCGAATACATCGTGCCGCAGAGTATGGAAGAACAATGGGATGTTTCCGGACTGGAAAAGGTACTGGCTGCCGAATTTCAATTGATGCTACCGCTTACGCAATGGTTGGAACAAAATAAACAACTTGATGAAACCGGCTTGCGGGACCGTGTGGTGCAGGCTGCACAGGAGCAGTATCAAGCCAAAATAGAGCAAGTTGATGCGGAAATGATGCACGGATATGAGCGCATCATTATGTTGCAAAGCGTGGATACCCACTGGCGTGAGCACTTGGCAGCGTTAGATCATCTGCGTCAGGGCATCCACCTGCGTGGTTATGCGCAGAAAAATCCTAAACAAGAGTATAAGCGTGAAGCATTTGAATTGTTTTCTATTATGCTTGATTCAATCAAGCGTGATGTCACGCGGATATTAATAAATGTTCACATCCGCAACGAACACGATATTGAAGCGGTAGAAGCACCTCACGCTCCGGAAAATGTGCAGTATCATCACGCGGATTACGAGGAGGCCTTGGCGACGGAGGACGGTGATGAAGAGCAGAGACCATTTGTACGCATGGACAAAAAAGCCGGACGCAATGACCCATGCCCCTGTGGTTCCGGCAAAAAATACAAGCAGTGCCACGGCAAATTAAATTGATGTAGTTATATTATTGGCGGGAGATCACGATGACGATGGATGACCTGATTTTGCAGACCCTGCGTAACTCCACGTTGACTGAGGAGTTGCGAGATGCCGAAATTGAAGATTTGGCAAATATTATTACGGTGCGTGAATACAAAGCGGGTGAATACCTCCTGCAGCCCGGTAACAGCACGCTTAGAAACTCACTGATGATTCTTGCTACAGGCGAGGTTGAGGCGACTGCCACGCTTGGTGGAGAAAAAGCGACCTTGCATCTGTTACAGCCCGGCGATTTGGCTGGCATCATCACATTTGTTGGTGGAAGTGCCGCGCAGATTAGCGCTACTGTGGTAGCCAAGACAAACAGCAAAATGCTATTACTGGATCGTTCCCGCTTAGAATCTTTCCTCAGCACAAATCCCGCTATCGTTTATTACGTAATGCGCGGTATCGTGCGCCATGTGCACGGTATTGTGAGGCGCATGAACATGCAATCCGTAGAAATGAGCAACTACATTTACCAACAAGGTGGCCGCTACTAGCGGCTAGTTTGAAGCTTTAATTGGGAAATGTTTCCATGAAACATTTTGTTTAATTCATTGTATGAATATCCACACCGCTCATTCATATTTTTACGGAGTAAATAGTGCCATGCACTCATCGTACGAATTTATAAAACGCATGGGCTACCGGTATGCCAGTTAATCTACAATCTCCTGTTTCAACTGCTCTGCTGCCTGTTAAAGGTGTGTTGCTGGGTACGGCGGAAGCAAACATCAAAAAGCTCGGGCGTAAGGATTTGTTGCTGATGCACTTGAGTGCGCAAGCCACGGTGGCCGGGGTGTTCACGCAAAATCGTTTTTGCGCCGCCCCGGTTATTGTGGCACGCGAACATCTGGTTGCGAACAAAAGTGTGCGTGCACTTGTGGTTAACACGGGTAACGCTAATGCAGGTACCGGTGAGCAGGGGTTGGCTGCGGCTCGCGCTACCTGTGCTGAAGTCGCTACTCTTTTGGATTGCGAGGCAGAGCAGGTGCTGCCCTTTTCCACCGGAGTGATCATGGAGGCGTTGCCATTGTCGCGGTTGGTTTCTGGACTACCAACTTGTGTTGCCGAATTACGCGAGGATAATTGGCTGAATGCCGCGCAGGCCATCATGACCACGGACATCGTTGCTAAAGCGGTGTCCAAGCAGATCACACTCAATGGCGTAACGGTCACGATTACCGGTATCGCTAAAGGCTCCGGCATGATCCATCCCAATATGGCGACCATGCTCGGCTATATTGCCACCGATGCGGCGGTGGCGCAGCCGCTGTTGCAACAGTTGGTGACTCACGCCAGTGATGCTTCGTTCAACTGTATCACCGTGGATGGCGATACATCTACCAATGACGCACTGATGGTGATCGCCACCGGCATGAGCGGTGCGCAAGTCATCACTGATGTGGAAAGTCCGGCGTTCGCGCAATTGCAGGCGGCAGTCACGGAGGTTGCCATATTGCTGGCGCAAGCCATCGTGCGTGACGGTGAGGGTGCGACCAAGTTTATTACTGTCCAAATTGAAGGGGGCAAGAGCGTGGCAGAGTGCAAGAAAATTGCCTATGCCGTGGCGCGTTCCCCTTTGGTTAAAACTGCATTTTTCGCTTCGGATCCCAATCTTGGGCGCATCCTCGCTGCTATCGGTTATGCTGATGTGCAGGATCTCGATGTACATCGTCTCAAGCTATATCTTGACGATGTGCTTGTGGCTGAGCATGGCGGACGCGCCGCCAGCTATATCGAGGAAGATGGCCAGCGCATCATGCAACAAAGCGATATTACCATTCGGGTCACGCTAGATCGCGGCACGGCAGTGGCCACAGTGTGGACCTGCGATTTTTCTTATGACTATGTCAAGATCAATGCCAGTTACCGCAGTTAATCAAACGGCGAATTCAACTCTGAAGTACAACTTTTGTAAGTGAATTTAGGTGACGAGCTGCGCTGTTACTGGTTGCGTGTAATTATTTCGCCTTCAAGCGCCATGGCTATTTCTGTCGGAGTTGGAAATAAATTACGATAGACAGCGTACATTGAGCTAATCATCACGGGCAGTAAAACCAGCCAGCCTAACATCAATGGCATGGTGGCGATCATCATGAAAAGTAGCATCATCCCGCCATATAATGACAGCGGGAGGATGTTGCGCAGACAGGCTGACAGGCTGGTTTTCAGCGCGTCAATAGGCGACATTTTCTCAAAGATTATCAGCATCGGAGCAAACTGCATCGACATCAGTAGCAGACTGAAAAATGCCATACCCAACATCGGTGCAATGCCCGCACTGGCAACAGCTTGTGCCAGTATTTCCGGGTTGTTCGCTGTCTTGCTGCTCATCAAAAGACTTACCAGAGTATCGCCGCCGGCGAGCATCATGATGCCCAATATCAGCATTTGGCTAATCAGGCTGATACCACCTAGTGTGACTAGCTGAGAAGTATTGTTGTGAAATCCGGCGAACAAATGCGCTAGCTCCAGTTCTTTGTCATGCTCCAGCGCATGGCAACCACACATATAGCCCGCGAGTAGTACCGGGAATAGTAGTGTGGCCAAGGGATCGCCGATCACCGGGATGGTGGCAATACCGAGTAATCCGGTTACTCCGACGGTTGCCAGAACCACCCATAGTACTGGACTTTTTTTGAACAACCAGTACCCCTGCTTTATCCACAGCCAGCCATTGGCAATACTTACTTTTCGTGCCTCCATTGTTGCCTCTATAGCCAAATAACGTTACTGTTTGCGGCAATGTGCCGTTGCAGAATATATTTAAATTGATCTGGATTATGAGCGTGTACCAGCTCATTTTCACGTGGCAAGTGCATATCGTACAGGCGCGATAGCCAGAAACGCAGCGCGGCTGCTCGTAAGGCAATGGGCCAGGCGGTCTGCTCTTCCTTTTGTATTGGTCGTATTGCATGGTAGGCCTGCAACAGAGCTTGAGTGCGCGCCTCATCCAGCGTGCTGTCTGCGCCCATGCACCAGTCGTTCACGGTGATGGCCACATCGTACAAGAGACTATCGTTACAGGCGAAATAAAAATCGATCAGACCACCGATGCGTGTACCATCAAACAGTACGTTGTCGCGGAATAGATCAGCGTGGATTACGCCTTGCGGTAGCGTGGCAAGTGTGTGTTTTTCGTGAAATGCAACTTCGCTTTCCAGCAGCGCTGTGTCTTCCGGTGATAGAAACGGTGTTACCTGTGGTGCGGCACGCGCACGCCAGATGGCAGCATGTGTGTTGGACATGGTTCCCGTAAAGCTCTGCGCTGCATTGTGTAATCGGCCCAGCATTTCGCCTATGGCGGTACAGTGAAGTACCTCTGGATTCATCAACGATTTGCCCGGCAAACGACTGACAATGCACGCAGGCTTGCCATTCAGCCCGCTCAAGAATTGATGATGTCGATTGGCTACGGGGCTGGGGCAAGGAATGCCGTGATGAGCCAAGTGAGACATCAGATTGAGGTAAAACGGCAATTCACTGGCAGCAAGTTTCTCGAACAGCGTCAGCACGAAGCGACCATTGCCGGTAGTGACGAAGTAGTTGGTGTTCTCGATACCTGAGGCAACTCCTTGCAATTCCAGTAGCTGACCTAGTGAATAATCGTCCAGCCAAGAGATAAGGTCTGGCTCAGTGACACGGGTAAAAACTGCCATATTTCGGAGCTCGTATCAGAATCGATGGATAACCCAGCGTGGTGGACGAAAACCTGGATCCAGATTTTGATAATGTGAAAATTTGCCATCGCCAAGGTCATCCACTAAATAATAGGGTGGTCCAACTTTCGGGGTAATCTTGATCATATAGAGTTTCCCGCCCATGCGGAATTCTTCCACGGTCTGTTCAGCCGGCTTGGCGGGGGTAATTTCTTGACCCAGAGCAGTATCCTGCGAGTCGTCATCAATGGGCAAATTGGGCAGCTGGAGTGGCAACGGCAGCAAATTGGCATCAGCGGCTTTGGTATCAAGCGGTGGCGGCGGTGGTAATGGTTGTAGACCAGGTAACTGAACCGGTGCGGCGGAGGTTGTGCTGAGCAGGCCGCTCAGGAATAAGGTGATAATCAGGCGCATCATATTCCCCCGGAGATTTTTCATGATCATATTCTAGCCGATAAGCAAGAAAAAGACTTCTTAAAACACTCCATTCTTTAGGCTTGCCCCTACCTTTTTGTGTTCATCACAGGTTTAACTGCATTTCACGTTCAGCCTCGGAAAGCTCAAAGCCGCGGGTCTCGTAATGATTGAAAATGGCACTGACGACTTCTGCTGAATTATCGATCACCTGAATCAAATCCATGTCCTGCGGACTGATCATGCCTTCGGTGAGTAATGATTGTCGGAACCAGTCCAGCATGCCGCGCCAAAATTCACTTCCCACCAGAATAATGGGAATGCGACGTGTCTTGCCGGTTTGCACCAAAGTGAGTGCTTCCATCAACTCGTCCAGTGTACCGAAGCCACCAGGCATGACGACATAGGCACTGGCAAATTTAACGAACATAACTTTGCGCACAAAAAAGTGCTGAAAAGTCTGGCTGATATTCTGGTAGGGATTATTGTGCTGTTCGTGCGGTAATTGGATGTTTAGTCCTACACTGGGCGATTTGCCATAAAATGCGCCTTTGTTGGCCGCTTCCATAACGCCGGGGCCTCCGCCCGAAATAACGGAAAATCCGGCATCGGATAGCAGCCGCGCAATTTCTTCGGCTTTTTTGTAGTATGGATGATTCGGCTTGGTGCGTGCACTACCAAAAATGCTGACAGCCGGCTGGATCACATTCAGTCGGTCAGTGGCAGAGACGAATTCTGACATAATGCCGAATACACGCCATGCCTCTTTTGAATTCCATACTTCCGGCAATTTCGAAGAAGGCAATTTGGACTGATTACTCATGATTGAAGAACCCTTTTACAAAAAATGAAAACATTGCTGCTGGTTGATGGCTCGTCTTATCTTTATCGCGCATTTCATGCAATGCCTGATCTGCGCAGCCCGCATGGTGAGCCAACCGGGGCCATCTATGGTGTGCTTAACATGTTACGCCGCTTGCGCGCCGATTACCCGGCAGATTATAGCGCCTGCGTATTCGACGCCAAAGGTAAAACCTTCCGCGATGATTTATATGCCGACTACAAAGCGCATCGCCTTGCCATGCCTGAGGCGCTTGCCGCACAAATCGCACCACTGCATCAGCTTATTGCCGCCTCCGGCTGGAATATTTTGACGATTGATGGGGTGGAAGCGGACGATGTGATTGGTACACTGGCACAACAGGCAACAGTGGGTGGCGCACGCTGTATTATTTCCACCGGCGACAAAGACCTTACGCAACTGGTAAACAGCCAAGTGCAACTGGTTAACACCATGAGTAATGAAACGCTGGACGAAGCGGGTGTATTGGCTAAATTTGGTTTACCGCCGGAACGCATCGTCGATTACCTTACTTTAACCGGCGACACGGTAGATAACGTGCCGGGTGTGCCCAAGGTCGGCCCCAAGACAGCTGTCAAATGGTTAACGCAATATGGCACGTTGGATAATTTAATGGCCCACGCACACGAAATTTCCGGCGTGGTGGGGGACAATCTGCGCAACGCGCTGGATTGGTTGCCACAAGGCCGCATACTAATTACCGTAAAGTGCGATGTAGAATTGCCCGTACATTTTGATGAATTGGTAGCGCCGCCACCGGACAACGCGCAACTTCGCCCCCTGTTTGAACGTTGTGGTTTCAAAAGTTGGCTACGCGAATTGTCTCCTGCCGCACCTTTGCCCTCAGCAAAACAAGTTGGGGAAGAGGATGGAATGCGGCAAGCCAGTATGTTTGTCGAAGAAGCACCTGTACCTGCCCCGGCACATTACGAAACGATCCTGACGGAAACGCAACTTGACACGTGGCTGGAAAAAATCCGGCAAGCCGAATTAGTGAGCATACACACTGAAACTACCGTATTAGACATGATGACCGCCCAGTTGGTGGGCATCTCATTTGCCACCCAACCGCATCAAGCAGCCTATCTGCCGCTCGCCCATCATTACCCCGGGGCACCGGATCAACTCAGCCGTGAGCACGCACTATTAAAACTCAAACCGTGGCTCGAAAACGCACAGCATAAAAAGCTTGGACACGATCTCAAATATGATCAACACATCTTTGCCAATCATGCTATTCAGCTTGCGGGCATTGCCGAGGACACATTATTGCAATCTTATGTGTTGGAAAGCCACAAATCGCATGACTTGAATAGCCTTGCGCTGCGACATCTCGGCGTAAAAACGATCAACTATTCTGAAATTGCGGGCAAGGGTGCGAAACAAATCTGCTTTGATCAAGTGGATTTGGCAACCGCTACACGCTATGCAGCAGAAAATGCCGATATCATCCTGCAACTGCATCAAACACTGATGCCGCAGATCAGGATGCAAGGTAAGTTGGATGAGGTGTACCGCAATATAGAATTACCCGCACGACAAGTGTTATATGTCATGGAGCGTAATGGTGTATTGGTAGATAGCGTCAAGCTGGCAGGACAGAGCCGCGAACTGGGCGAGAAACTCATTAATATTGAAACGCAGGCACACGCTGCGGCAGGGCAACCATTTAATCTCAACTCGCCCAAGCAAATCCAGGAAATTCTGTTCGATAAACTCGGTTTACCGGTCAAGAAAAAAACCCCCAGCGGCACGCCCTCCACTGACGAAGAGGTATTGCAGGAACTGGCGCTGGATTACCCGCTACCCAAACTCCTGCTTGAATATCGTGGTATGGCAAAGCTTAAATCTACTTATACCGACAAGCTGCCGCAAGTGATGAATCGCGAAACCGGGCGCGTGCATACCAGCTACGCGCAGGCTGTGGCAGTAACAGGACGATTGGCCTCCAGCGATCCCAATTTGCAGAACATTCCTGTGCGTACAACGGAAGGGCGCCGCATTCGCGAAGCGTTCATCGCGCCACCCGGTAGTCGCATCGTTTCTGCCGACTATTCGCAAATTGAATTACGCATCATGGCACACCTGTCTGGTGACCAAGGCTTGCTCAGGGCATTCGCAAATGCCGAGGACATTCATCGCGCCACTGCGGCAGAAGTTTTTTCCACTCCGTTAGACACAGTGAGTAATGAGCAACGTCGTTATGCCAAAGTCATCAACTTCGGCCTTATTTACGGCATGTCTGCCTTCGGTTTGGCGTCTCAACTCAATATCGAGCGTAGCGCCGCGCAGCAATATATTGATCTCTATTTCATGCGTTATCCCGGCGTGGCCGACTACATGCAGCGCACGCGCCAGCAGGCCAAACAGCAAGGTTACGTGGAAACGGTGTTCGGCCGCAGATTGTGGTTGCCGGAAATTAACGGTGGCAACGGTATGCGCCGCCAAGCTGCCGAACGGGCCGCCATTAATGCGCCCATGCAGGGCACTGCAGCAGATTTAATCAAGCTGGCAATGGCCGCGGTGCAAAATTGGATAGAGCGCGAACACATTCATACGCGACTTATCATGCAAGTTCATGATGAACTGGTGCTCGAAGTGCCAGCAAATGAATTGGCGCGGGTAAAAGAAAATCTTCCCGGGCTAATGTGCCACGTAGCCGAGCTGAAGGTACCGCTTGAAGTGGGGCTGGGCGAAGGTGAGAACTGGGAAGCGGCGCATTGAACATGCTTTGTTGTTGATGGCAGAAGCGCCAAGAAAAGACGCCCTCATTTGCTATTCTGATGATCGTGATGTCTCCGAACACCTGCAAGCGACCGATGCTAATTATTAGCTGCTCTGATCGTTCACCTAATATCCGGTTCTCGCAAGTGTAAGAACGGTATCTGGGTGAGACAGACGAGGAAGTAGAGGATTATGGAGAGCGAGAGAGGTTGGGCTTCATTTAATCAGCCCAACCTTGCGTGTTACTTTACACAAGACACGTGGCTGACGCCGTTTTCGTCACCATAGTTAGCGATGCCGCCATCCAGGTTGACGATAAACTGGAAGCCAACAACAGTGCCGGGTGTGGATGACCAAACGTCGTACAGCGTCCAACCCTGAGTACGTAGCGTTGAAACATTACTGTGGAAAATAAGATCATGACGAACACCTGGCGTACTTCCATCATACCGACTGAGTGCGACCAGTTCATCTTTGGT
The DNA here is from genome assembly GCF_924101635.2 of Candidatus Nitrotoga sp. HW29. Taxonomy (GTDB): domain Bacteria; phylum Pseudomonadota; class Gammaproteobacteria; order Burkholderiales; family Gallionellaceae; genus Nitrotoga. Next base: position 20,087 of record NZ_CAKMAA020000008.1, read on the forward strand.
TGGCAGACGCCATTTGTATCCCAGTGCCGTGGATGATGAGCAAATATCCTTAGCTTCAGCCAAGGTGGCGGTGGTGGTTGTAATGGGTGCCCAAGTCAGTCCACCCTGAATGATGTAACCGGGAGGTAATTTTGCCGGTGCGGCGCTTGGCACTGCAGTTTTTTCCAGTGAATCCGCTGATGCAACATTCAAGGTTAACAACAAGGCGGTCAAAGTTATGATCAGTTTTTTCATGGAGTATTGAGTATTTGTGAATTGCCGAATAGTACGCCTCATGCATCCTTAGGACAAGGATGTATGTATCAAAAAATGGGGTTGCCCATGCAACTTGTCAGTGTTTGGTATTAATTCAGATATCCAATCGGTGGCATTAAAATCAAGATAAATCAATTACCGCTGCTACGTTCGGCACCATAGGTTTTGACCAGATAGTCGACGATTGCAGGGATATCTTCGTCGGCAATTTTCGCGCCAAATGGCACCTTCATTTTCTTGACGGTGGCTTCCCAATAGCTACGCGGCGACGCGGGCGGCTGTGACTGGATATAATGAACCGAGTGGCAAATTATGCAATTGCGTTGGGCCAGCACGTAGCCGGGTAACTCACTTGGTTTGAAGGCGGCAGTTTCAGCCGGTAGTTGGATATCTAGGGCGGTTGCAGCGTAAGGTGCAAGAGCACTGGCTATCAGCAACATGCGAATCAGGGCGTATTTCATGCTCTTCTCCTTAAACTGCAACGACGTGAGTCGATTCGACCACATTGCGCATATAGCCGTTAGGGTTTACCAATGGGCTGAGCGGTTGGCCCTGACCGATCCAGTTGACTGCTCGCACCAGCAATTCGTGGTTTCCCTTATTTTTTGGCGTGAACGCCACGCTCCATTCGCGAAAGGAATGCTTGCCCAGATTCTTGCCCAATTGAGCGGTCTGCCAGTTCTTGCCACCGTCGGGCGAAAATGCAACCTCGGTCACGCCGTACCCGCCATCAAAGGCGATTCCGCGTACGATGACCTGGCGTCCGCTCTTGATTTGCATGCCATTGGTCAGGCTGGTTATGAACGAGCGTACGTTCATGCGGTTGATCGGCGTAGTCTTGACAGATTCTTTTCCCGGCTCGATGCAGGCGCACGGATTATCCGGAATGCGATAGGCCTTGCCCATCCAGAAGCCATCGAATACCTTGCCGGTTACCGTAATATCGGACACGTGTTTTACCCAATAAGTGCCGTAGTAACCGGGGACAACCAGCCGCACCGGATAGCCGTTCAGCAGAGGAAGGTCGGCGCCGTTCATTTGCCACGCCAGCATCACCTCACCGTCGAGTGCGTGATCAATATTCAGTGCCTTGATGAAATCGGGCACATTACCCAAGGGCGGCGCGTCGAGGCCGTTGAATGTGACCTGCATCGAACCAGCTTTCACGCCTGATTTTTCCAGCACTTTGCGCAACGGAATGCCGGTCCAGCGCGCATTACCCATGGCGCCATTCGAAAGCTGGCTGCCGTTGACGCGCGGCGTAAGGTGGCCCCGGCTGTTACCGGAACACTGGTTGACGGCGACCAGATCGACCGCATCAGCCATTTGCTTGAGGTCGGCAAGCGACAAATCGAGCGGTGTGCTGACGTTGCCGCCGATGCGCAACCGATAGGTCGACGCATCGATCGAGGTAGGGATGCCGCTCCAGTGATAGCGCACGAAGAACGCGTCGTTGGGTGTAATCGCCCCTTCATTGAATACGCTGAATGGGGTTTCCAGCTGTGGCGGGCGAGCTGTGAGTACAATGAGGGGACGTTTTTGCGGGTATGCGACGAGCTCCCGTTCACCATTTTCAAACGGCAGCGTGACGCGACCGGATTCACCGGCAAATGCTTTCAGTGCGGTGCTGCCGAATGCGCTTGCAGCGCCCAAAGTACCCGCTTGCCTGAGAAACCTGAGAAAGGCACGCCGCTGTAATGCATCCGCTGTCAATGTTAAAGTAGGCTTCACCATGTCGATCTCCGTTATGGTTATTCAATCGGTCAACGCACACTGCTGTTGCCGAGTATAGCGAAAATTTTGATTTCGGCTGTATGTGATTTGTAATGGGCGATGCGATCATGAGCGCTGCTATTTTATTTAGTATGGCGCTTGGCCTGCAAGCACCTTGGCTGGTGAACGATATTTGTTTGTTACAAAGTTCGTTAGGTTGGATACCTCGATGACATATTTGAAATGAACTGCAGATTACTCTGGTAGATGCAGAGAATGGCAGCATTGGATTGGGGTGGTCAAATAGGTGACGGAGTAAATGGTAAGCGGTGATATGGTGGGCTTCATTTCATTCAGTCCAACCGAGCTAGTATATGTAGAATGTGTTGAATCTTACTTGATGATTCGAGGTTTAACGGCTTTTGATTTTTTAGCAGGTTGAACTACAACCTCTTGTGTAGCAGCTACTTTAATCAGTATGTGAGGGCCAGTAATTTCCCCTTCCTCTGTCGTTGCCACAAGCCTCAGCATAGTAGGCTTTTCAATAACAAATGGAGAAAATACGATTACCGTATTGAGGTTTATTCGCGTGGAGGTTTTATCAGAAATCTGACTCGATCCTGTAATGCCTTTAATGTCTTCTTTTGGAATATCCATTCGAGCCAATTCAACGTCATCGTCCTGAATGACCCGAATCACAAGTGATTTGAAAGGTCTTTCTTTTGGGGTCGAAACCGAAACAGATACACATAATTTTGGCATCACAACGGGCGTTATCTGAACAATGAGTTCACCTTGGTAACACCCCATATAAGACAATTTACTGCCTACCTCGTGTCGGATATCGTCGCAAAAGATTGCCGATATAAAACGATCATCATTCTTTTTCATTGCTCATTCTCAGGTGAAATTGCTTCCACAACTCTCGCTACTGGCACACCAAGTGCTCTAGCAATTTTAATTATTGTGCTGATTTGTGGATCGACATTGCCAAGCTCAAGTCGGGCGATATAAGACTGGCTTGTACTGGCTCGTTTAGCGAGCTCTGCTTGCGACCAGCCTTTTTGAAGGCGAAGCAGCGCAATTGCCGGCGGTTGGTTATGGTAAAAAGATTTAGCTACCCATTGCCGACCTTTAGCAATCGCTTCCGCTGCCTCGTTTGATTGTTCAAACTCGGCAACCAAATCATCAATATCGATGGCGCCGGCAATTTTTGAAGGCTTTGCGGGAACAGGGAATTCCGCGTAAATCACATTACACGGTGCTGTACTGGTCGGTCGCTCCTCAAAAACCTTAGTAGGTAGTAATTCCAAGGTCTCTGTAGGCTTTAAGGATGCGGATTGTGGCTTCATGATCTTTTTTGTATTCAAAATCTCGATTAACAACGGCTAATACGTAGTATTGACGCGACTTTGGCGCATATGCATAGACTATTCGATAGCGCAAACTACCTTTGGGTTCTGTCCAAATTTTCAATCGCCAAATATTAAATCCAACATTCCAAAACTCATACCACTTGCTCACGTGATAGATCGCAGAGTGGTCGGCTCCAAAATCATGGTCGAGCAACGAGTCAATGATTTTAGGGTCGTGCTTGGCCTGTTGAAGTAAAGCAGCTACTTTACCAGCCGCAGACCGATCACTCGCCATCAACAGCTTCAAGTCACGGACAGCATCAGGGTGAATTGTTAGTGTTGGCACGATACCCAATTAGGTATTGCTCGTCAAGTTGTTAGTTGGATAGGCTGAAAATGCCAGTGTCAGCAGTGCGTTTAAAGATGTCCGAACCATCACGTTACGTTGGTTGTCTATAAATGACGCGGGAGAATATTTCATTAGCGAATTTCATGTAGCGAAAGGGTAACATAGATGTGTGGCTCATTGCCTTAATCAATGATGCCGACTCTGATGCTTTCAATACTCTGCCTAAGGCGCATTGATACATCGAGGCATAGCCATTTTATATTTTTGCCACATACCAGTATCTGAAAATGGATACTATTTCACGGTAAACGACCACAATAGAAGACACTGGCCTTGTTAAATGCATTCATTAGTGATGCACGCGAACTCTGCCACCCCCAGGTTTTCCGCGCGTAACTGCGCATCTATTCCCAACCGAATGAAATCATCTTCCGTCAAATAGGCCTTTAGCGTGTTACGCAGGGTCTTGCGCCTTTGCCCGAAGGCTGCAGTGACAATTTGTGCAAATAAATTCTCGTTTTGCACCAGCATTTCGCTCGCTGGCAGCGGGATCATGCGCACGATGGCGGAATCCACTTTGGGTGAGGGACGGAAAGATTCAGGCGGAACGTCGAGCAACTTTTCCATATGGAAACGGTATTGCAGCATCACCGACAAGCGGCCATAGGCTGGGGTTGAGGGTTCAGCCACCATGCGTTCTACAACTTCGTTCTGCAACATAAAGTGCATGTCGTGTATGCGCTCGCAGTAGCCTGAGAAGTGGAACAGCAGCGGCGAAGAAATGTTATAGGGCAGATTGCCGACAATGCGCAAGGGCGCGGGCAATTGCGCCAGGTCAAATTTAAGGGCGTCTCCCGCATGGATGATCAGCTTATCCTGCGGATAGTCTTTTTTCAGGTGAGTGATGATGTCGCGATCGATCTCCACTACATGCAGTTTATTAAGCCGCTGCAGCAAAGGACGGGTCAGCGCACCCAGGCCAGGGCCGATTTCAACCATGATATCCGCAGCTTCCGGGCGGATCGCTCGGACGATGTCAGCGATGATTTGCTGATCTATCAGGAAATTTTGGCCGAACCTTTTACGTGCTGTATGCATTGGAGTACCAGAGAAGTCTCATTTCTGCGAAAGTGGAAATTCAGTCACAAAACTGGATCTCTGCTTCCGCGAGGATAATGGCTTCTCGATTAAGAGAGGTTTGGATCAAACCGCCTTGCGTGTTGCGCCATGTTTGCTGCCATCTGAATCGCTTCAAGCATACTGCCTGCCTCAGCGCGCCCACTACCGGCCAGTTCCAGCGCCGTACCGTGATCCACGGAAGTACGAATGATGGGCAGGCCCAGCGTTACATTCACTCCCTGCCCGAAGCTGGCGTATTTTAATACCGGCAGCCCTTGGTCGTGATACATGGCCAGAACGCAGTCGCATTGGGCAAGCCGTTGCGGAGTAAAAAGCGTGTCGGCGGGTAGGGGGGCGCTGACATTCATGCCTTGTGCGCGTAATCGATCTAGCACCGGGATCATGATGTCGATTTCTTCGCGCCCAAGATAGCCGCCCTCACCCGCATGAGGATTGAGTCCGGCAACCAGAATGCGAGGATCGGCGATGCCGAAACGCGTCATAAAATCATGTTGAATAACGTGTAACACCTTTTCCAATAATGCAGGCGTAATTGCGTCGGCTACTTGCCGCACAGGCAGGTGAGTCGTGGCTAGTGCCACACGCAGACCGCCGCCCACAAGCATCATGACTACTTGCTCGGTATGTAATTTTTCCGCTAGAAATTCGGTATGTCCCGTGAAAGGAATGCCGGCATCGTTAATGATGCCTTTGTGTACAGGCAAGGTAACCATGCCAGCGAATTCGCCCGACTGGCAACCTTGCATGGCGCGGATTAGCAGATTGAGAACATAAGGACTGTTGGCTGGATTTAGCTGGCCGGCCTGAACGGGTTGTGCCGTTGGCACATGCAGCACGCGCAGATGACCGGGTGGCAGAGGCGATATTTGCTCTGGATCATAATCGTGCAATTGAACATTTAACCCAAGCAGCGCTGCGCGCTGTTGCAGCATGTTCTTGTCGGCCAGCACTACCAGTGCTTGCCCATGTTTGGCCAATTGCAAACAGAGGTCGGGGCCAATGCCGGCTGGTTCTCCGGTGGCAATAGCCAATAGTGCAGTTTGCGCCATCAGAGCGCTGGTTCGAGTCGATACTCGATGGTAGCCCCGTCGCGTAACTGGCGCAGCCAGTCTTGATACGCGGCGTCGGATTTATCGGCACGTATTGCCATTCGTGCCTGCTTTTTTTTCTCTTTTACACTGACATCGGTGTTGCGGCGTTCCAACACCTGGATCAGATGCCAACCGAAGGGAGATTGCACGGCGCCACTCATTTGTCCGATTTCCAATTGATTCATCGCGGCTTCAAATTCAGGCACCGTGTCACCGGGTGAAATCCAGCCCAAATCGCCGCCCTTCGCGGCACTGCCGTCCTCGGAATAAAGTTTGGCCTGCTTGGTAAAATCAGCGCCCTTCTCGATTCGTTGCTTGATGACCAACAGACGGCTCTTGGCTTCATGTTCCGGTACCAGTTCGCTGGTTTTGATCAAGATGTGGCGTACTTCGGTCTGTGTGATGACGACTGAATTCTCTTTGTTGCGTTTCTCAAGTAGTTTGAGGATGTGGAAACCGTTAGGGCTACGAAACACCGGGCTGGTCTCGCCTGGAGCCATCTTTCTTAAGACTTCCAGAAAAATGGCAGGTGTACGATCAGCTGATCGCCAGCCCAGATTACCGCCTTCCAGAGCGTCTTTGGCATCAGAAAATCCTGCAGCCACCTGAGCGAATTCCGCGCCATCGCGCAATTGTGCCAAGGCTTGGTCGGCACGTTGTCGGGTAGTTTGGATTTTATCGGCACTGGCCTGTTCCGGTACCAGTATCAAAATGTGTGCCAAATGGAATTCTTCACCGTTACCCAATTGCTTGGCCTGGTTATTAAGGTAATTATCGACTTCGCCCTCGCTGATCACCAATTTACTGTCAACTTCGCGTTCACGCAGACGGGCATAAATAATTTCGCCTCGGATTTCTTCTCGAAACTTTTTGAAGTCCACATTTTCCTTTTCCAGCTGGGCGCGAAATTCGGCCAATGAAGAAAATTTATTTTCCTTGGCGATGCGCTGCAAGGTTTTGTCGAGCTGAATATCATCAATGCGGATGCCGGTTTCTTTGGCAAACTGCACTTGCAACATTTCCGTGATCATGCGTTCCAGCAACTGTTTTTTTAACATATCGATGGCCGGTAACGCGGTGCCCTGTTTGTTCAACTGGCGTTCCACGATGCTGAGCCGGTCTTCAAGTTCGTAGCGGGTAATCGCATCATTGTTTACCACAGCGACAATCTGATCGATCAATACAGGCCCGGCTGGAACCGTGATTTTTTTTGTTTCAGGGATTTGCAAATCAACGGCAGGCGGTGGGGTTTGATTCTGTGGTGATGGTTTTTTTGTTGTACCCGAGGCCGACGCATCGGTTGCAGGCGTTGTAGCAGGCGCAGTCTGAGTTTGTGCTTTGATTTTTTTTGTGGTGCCGGAGCTTTTCTGCAAACCAGCGGCGGATACGTTTGCCGTGCAGGCTAGTGACAGAAGGACTGCCAGCACCAACTTGATATACAGCATAATAATTTTTTCCCGAGTGAAGATTTGTTAACGCAATCCCTGATCTGAACTTACAACTGGGGGTTGGTTCAATTTTGTAAAGCCGGCAATGCTCTGGCGCAATGCATTCAATGGGTCGGAGCCTACTCTGATCAGACCATTTAATTCCAATTGCGCGAATATACCGGTTGAAAGTTCATTGGTGGCAGTGGCAAAACGTTGTATCACTAGTCGTGTTGTCCAGCAGCTTTCATTATACTCGAGCCCGGTCAGCAGTTCCAAAATACGGTTATCCTGCAGAGAATAATTCCAGCGTGCCATCACACTCCAATGTCTTGATAATGGCCACTGCGTGGATATGTCCACTTGTCTTAGGCTGTCACGCGTAAAGCGGTAACCCAGATTGAGCACTTTGCCACTTTCCGGCTGGTAACGTGCGCCCACGTTTAATTTTTCTTCACGTGCCTGGTTGGGGTTGTACTGGAAAGCGCTGTTCAGTGACCACTTCGGTGTAATCCGACCCAAGATCGCAAGCAAAATGTCGGATTTGTTGTTGGTCGCTACCTCGGGGCTCACCAGGTTTACCTGCGGTGTCTTAAAGCTGTAGCGCTGGCCTATGGCTACGCGCAACCGCTCTGCGCCGGTATTTGCCTCAAGCAGACGGGAGGTAAGTGACAGCGTTACTTGCTTGGCGTCACCAATGCGATCACTACCGAAAAAACGATTTTCGGTGAACATCTGGGCAAAGTTAAAGTCGGCCTGGGCTGTGTCGAAATTTGGTATCAGGTTTTGATTGCGGTAGGGAATGTATAAGAAATAAGCGCGCGGCTCCAGCGTCTGCACGTAATTCTTTCCGTCCACATCCCAATCACGTTCCAGCACCACGCCGCTGTCCAGACTGACGATTGGCAAGGTGCGGTTTGTATCGGGTAGTGCCCCCAAATTGTTTGCCCCCAACGAATAATGAGTGTAATGCACGCCAAATTTGGGGGTCACATAAAACGAGGGAGTGGCTATCAACGGGTAGCTGATACTGGGATACATTACCAGACGCTGCCCGTTAACGGCCGTGGGATGGCTGAAGCTTACAAATTCTCCGGTAAATGCCATATTTGCCCCCGCCACCGGACGGAGCGCGCCCAAGGTTATTTGCGGCAAGCGGCGATAGGGCTCTATCACCGGTGCGGCCGGATCCTGCAAGGTTTGATAGCTCTGCATTCGTGCCGCTGCATTCCACCAGCCACCGCTATAGGACAGTACGCCTTCACGCACCAGATTGGTGAGTGACGTACTGCTTATTGTGTTCGACAGATCACGGAAATAGGTATGGTCTGATACATAGTTGAAATTTGTCGATGCGTTAAACCCATTACCCAGATTTTGTACATGCTTGAGTGATGTCCGCAAACGCATACTGTCAGTCAGTGCATCATTGGGTAAGATGTCCACATGAGCTTCACCGGCATAATTTTTGTTTATGTAACGTAATTCGTTGTTAAGCATCAATCCCCGTTTGACCATGGCGCGTGGCGCAATGGTTGCATCAATGTTGGGCGCGATATTCCAGTAATAGGGCAGTGTTACTTCAGTACCACTCCGTGCGGTACTACCGAACACCGGGCCAAGAAAACCGGATTGACGTTTGTCGCTAAGCGAAAAATCCATCCACGGCATATACAAAATAGGCACTCCCAGAAACTCCACGCGTGCGTTGCGTGCCACCCCTACTTGGCGGGCGCTGTCAATTTCCAGTTGGCTTGCCTTTAACATCCAGTCGTCATTACCGATGGGGCAGATGGTATAGGCCACATTCTGTACGGTGTATTTTTGTCGACCTTCCATATGTAGGATATCGGCGCTTCCGCGTGAATTATTGGCGGCCAGCTGAAAAGCCGGCTTTGTCATATCGCCGATATTTGTATCCAGGTTAAGTTTTACATGCGGACCCTGCATTTTAATGCCGTTCTGTTCTACGCGTACCGTGCCATCGGCAACCAATTCCTGGCTGACTTGCTGGTATACCACGCGATCGGCGAAGATAGCCTGCCCGCGCTTGCGCACCTCGACCTCGCCGCTGGCAACGATTTGGTTTTCAGTCTGACCTTCCACGCGCTGTGCCGAAATAAAAGCGGGAGTCTCCTCGTCGCCTTTTGGCAAATTCATAAAAGTACGATCGAGTTTCAGCAGCAATACTTCGCCTTCGGCATAAACCACAGGCATAAAAGTATAGAGCAAGGAAAACGCAACGAGGTTAAGACGAAAATGCATTGAGCAGGGTCAACAAATTAAGATGCTAAAATCGCACAAATCCACGATTTAGGCAATCCAAAATCAATAATGAAACGTCAACAACAGATTAAAACATGGTTGCATAGCAAATTTCCCGATAGTTTATTCGATATTTCGCCCGCTTCTGCCGATGCCAGCTTCCGTCGCTATTTTCGCGCTACTTTTGTCGATCGAACACTGATAGTGATGGATGCACCGCCTCAACATGAAGACTGTCGCCCGTTTATCCATGTCGCTCAACTGTTTGGTGCGGCAGGCGTGCATGTACCGCAGGTGTTGGCGCAGGACCTGGAACAAGGCTTCCTGTTGCTGACTGATTTAGGCAATACCACTTACCTGCAAGCACTTAATACCAGCAATGCACACGAACTATATGGCGCCGCTACCGATGCGTTGGTCACTATCCAGCTGGCGAGTCGTGAATTTGAACTGCCACTCTACGACACGGCACTGCTTATGCGCGAAATGTACCTCTTTCCGGAATGGTATGTCACTAAACATTTGCAGATCAGGCTGGACGAGAAACAAAACGCAGCATTAGAAACTGTGTTTCAGCGCATCGTACAAAATAATTTGGCACAGCCACGTGTGTTTGTTCATCGTGATTACCATTCACGTAACTTGATGGTCAGTACACCTAACCCGGGTATTCTGGATTTTCAGGATGCGGTTTATGGACCGATTACATATGATTTAGCGTCGCTATTTAAAGACGCTTACATACGTTGGGAAGAAGCGGAAGTGCTGGACTGGCTAATTCGTTACTGGGAAAAAGCGCGCAAGTCCGGGCTGCTGGTACACAGTGACTTTTCGGATTTTTTCCGAGATTATGAATGGATGGGCGTCCAGCGGCATTTGAAAGTGCTGGGTATCTTTGCGCGGCTGTATTACCGTGATAACAAGGATAGCTATCTGAAAGATTTACCGCTGGTGATGGATTATTTGCGCCGCGCTTGTGAACGTTACGTGGATTTAAAGCCGCTATTGCATATACTGGATATTCTGGAGAAAAAGCAACCCGTTGTGGGGGTCACCTTTTGAAAGTAATGTTACTTGCCGCCGGACGTGGTGAACGCATGCGTCCGCTTACCGACCACACCCCCAAGCCCTTATTGCAGGTCGGTGGCAAAGCGCTCATCGTGTGGCATATCGAGAATATGGCAAGAGCGGGCATTTTTGATCTGGTAATAAATCACGCCTATCTCGGCAATCAAATCGAAGCTGCGTTGGGAGATGGTGACCAGTTTGGTGTACGCATCCGCTACTCAGCAGAGAATCCCGTGCTTGAAACGGCAGGGGGTATTGCGAATGCATTGCCATTATTGGGTGATGCGCCGTTTGCTGTTATCAATAGCGACATCTACTGCGACTATGATTTTTTCAAGCTTCCCGAACTCGCAGCTGCACTGGGAGCAAGCGAAGATACTGCATATCTGGTGTTAGTCAACAATCCTGCGCATCATCCCAACGGGGATTTTGGTCTAAGCAGTGGCAAAACAGTAAATAGCGTGCCCTTATTTACCTTCAGTGGGATAGGAATTTACCAACCCGGCTTATTCGCAAATATCCCTCGCGGTACCGTTGCACCGCTCGCGCCGCTATTACGCGCCCAGATTGCGCTAGGTAAGGTGAGTGGCGAACATTACCGGGGGCGTTGGCTGGATGTGGGGACGCCGCAACGCCTGGAAAAACTCGACAATGAATTACGTTCACAGCACAATGCCACTCATGTTTAATACCTCTCTTTATGCCAGCCGTCGTAGCCGTCTTACTAGTCAGATGCAGCGCGGTATTGCTGTTATTCCCACCGCACCGGAAGTATTGCGCAATGGCGACGCGTATTACCCTTATCGCTTTGATAGCCACTTTTATTATCTTACCGGCTTTGATGAACCGGAAGCTGTACTCGTACTGATTGCCGGTGCCGTCCCGCAGTCCATTTTATTCTGTCGTGCGAAAGATAGGGAGCGCGAAATATGGGATGGTTTTCGTCATGGGCCAGATGGGGCGAAAGAAAAGTTTGGCTTTGACGCTGCATTTCCCATCGCACAATTGGATGAAAAGCTCACCGAGCTGATGGGTAATCAGTCCGTGTTATTTCACCCGCTTGGCGCCCAGACCCAGTGGGACGACCGCATTCTTGCGTTGCGCACGGGTGTACAGGCAAAAATGCGCAGCGGCATAACCGCGCCCAATGAGATTCATGACATACGCATGTTGCTTGATGAAATGCGTTTAATTAAAGATAGTGATGAACTTGCTATCATGCGGCGTTCTGCCGCCATTTCGGCTGCCGCGCATATCCGCGCGATGCGCGCCACTCGCCCCGGCAAAATGGAATATGAGATTGAGGCAGAGTTGTTGCACGAATTTCGCAAAAACGGTGCGCAAGCGCCCGCCTATACTTCAATCGTTGCCGGCGGTGCCAATGCCTGCGTTCTGCACTACATCAGCAACAATGCACCATTACAGGACGGCGAATTATTGCTGATAGATGCGGCCTGCGAAGTCGATGGTTATGCTGCGGATATCACTCGTACCTTTCCGGTAAATGGTCGCTTTAATGGTGCACAAAAAGATATCTATGAGTTGGTGTTGACGGCGCAGGCCGCCGCCATTGCAGCCGCGCGTCCCGGCTTACACTGGAACGAACCGCACGATGCCGCCGTGCGCGTACTGGCGCAAGGCTTCGTCGACCTGAAACTATGCGATGGCAGCGTCGACGCTGTGCTGGAAAGCGGCAGCTACAAACGCTTCTACATGCATCGAACCGGTCACTGGCTTGGCATGGATGTGCACGATGTCGGCCCATATAAACTGGACAATAATTGGCGTGCGCTGCAACCCGGTATGGCACTTACGATCGAACCGGGTTGTTATATCCGTCCGGCAGATGATGTGCCGCAAGCATTCTGGAACATCGGTATCCGCATTGAAGATGATGTGGTCATCACCGCACAGGGCTGCGAAGTGCTGACCGAAGCCGTACCCAAAACGGTAACGGCTATTGAAGATTTGATGAGACAGCCATGAATGCACATTGCGACATCGCGATAATCGGAGGTGGCCCGGTTGGCACCGCGTTAATGCTTGCACTGCGCGACAGCGGGTTGCAGATTGTCATGCTGGAAGCGCGCGCAATGGAACACGCAAGCGCTGACCCGCGTGCTTTAGCGCTGTCCAGTGGCAGCCGTCAGTTACTGGAGAGACTTGGAGTATGGAAGGGTATTGCACAAGTTTCGTTGATTAAAACCATCCACGTTTCACAGAAAAACTCGTTTGGTCGCACCCTGCTGCGTGCCGAAGAACTCAAGGTGCCGGAACTGGGCTATGTGCTGCCCTACACCGCGTTGCAAAATGCATTACAAAGTGCTGTAACGGGGAGCGCAACGCGTCTTACTGGCGCGACTGTTACGCACCTGCAAAGCACATCAAATGGTGCATTCATTAACTACCAGCATGCAGGGATCGACCACCAACTTGAAGCGCGTTTAGCGGTGGTGGCCGATGGGGGAAAATTGCTGGAAGCTGCCTATCCGCCGGAGATTCGCGATTACGGCCAAACCGCCGTTATTGCTCATGTCACCTGCACCCATCCGCAGCCGGAGATTGCGTTTGAGCGCTTTACAATGCAGGGACCGTTGGCTCTGCTGCCGTTCAGGGACGGTTATGAACTGGTGTGGACTGCGTCACATGAAATGGCGCAGGAAATACTACACTGGAATGATGCCGCTTTGCTTGCCCAATTACATCAACACTTCGGTGATCGGGCAGGGAAATTTTTAACGATCGGCAAACGCGCCTGCTTTCCTTTGCGGCTTAAACGCGCGCCCAAAATCACGCTGCCGCACACAGTATTGATCGGCAATGCGGCACAGACGTTACATCCCGTGGCCGGGCAAGGTTTCAATATGGGGCTGCGCGACGCGTGGGGACTAGCGCAGGAAATTCTCAACTGTGAACCTGAAACACTCGGTTCAGAGGCCATGCTTACCAACTATCGCAAACAACGTGAGTTTGACCGCCAGGCTGGCATACATTTCACCGATGGTCTGGTGCGTCTTTTCTCCAATGATCTATTACTGCTTAAATCAGGGCGCGCGGCTGCACTTACGTTACTGGACTGCCTGCCGGGCGTGAAAAAATTCGTAGCAAAACGGATGATGTTTGGAACCAACGGGTAGTAAAATCTGCTCAGATATTCTTCAGGTTTGTGATAACTGGCCAGTAGTTAGCCAATTATTATAAATAAGATGAGGATGCTCTCTTTGCTATGGCGATGTTCGTTACTTTCAAAGTTGTGTGATGGACCCTCGTTGATAATTTGCCTAAATAAAATCTCCCCACAAAGTTTGCAACGTGGCTATGCCCGCTACAGCAGCCGTCTCGGTACGTAGCAAGCGTGCACCTAAACGGATAGAAATAAAACCGGCTTGCCGGGCAAGCCGGGCTTCATCTGCGCTGAATCCCCCTTCTGGCCCAATCAGCAAGGTCACTTTCCCTTGCGGTTTCGGTTGTTCATGCCATGTTGTTACGGCTTCCGGTAACAGAATAAATTTGCTGCCCGACGTATCGCATATAGTGGCAATCCACGAACTGAATTCCAGCGGCGCATAAACCTTGGGCAATATGTTTCGGCCACATTGTTCACATGCCGCAATGGAGATGCCATGCCAATGTTGGGTGCGTTTTTCAGTGCGGTCTCCGGTTAGCTTTACCACACTGCGTTGGGTTTGTACGGGCTGTATTTCGGTTGCACCGAGTTCGGTGGCCTTTTGTATTACCCAGTCCATTTTTTCGCTACTACTCAGCGCTTGCACCAGTACGATATTTAATGGTGACTCTCGGTTGACCGTGCAAACTTGTAATTTCTCCAGCGCCACTTTTTTGCCTTCGATTTCGCAGATACGGCCATGAAGTTCATTGCCGATCCCGTCAAATATCCGAACTTCATCATTAATGCGCAGGCGCAAGACTCGACTGGCGTGATGTGCGGCAGCTTCTGGCAGCTCGAATTGGGTGTTTACATGCAGTGGCGGGGGACAATAAAAGCGTGGGGTAGTCATTGATCGATCAGATATAAATGGTCTGCATGATAATATAACGGTCATCTGTAAAAACTCAAATTCAAGCTGGGCAAGGTATGTTTAGTTAGCGCCACGCTAAAATACTTAAACGATATTTTAAAATGAAAAAAATTGGTCGTAATGATCCTTGTCCTTGTGGCAGCGGTAAGAAATATAAACATTGCTGCCAGCCAAGCGGGGAAGCTCCTATAGCAAAAAAGCATTCATCAGATTTATCAATTCCCCAAGTTATTCAGATCGCACGAGAACACCATCAGGCTGGACGCTTGCCTCAGGCAGAAGCTATTTATCAGAAAATACTCCAGGTAGAGCCAAATCATCCGGATGCGCTGCATTTATTGGGCCTGATAGCCCGTCAAGAGGGAAAGAATGGGATCGCCACTGGGCTTATGAGTAAGGCGATCCGTATAAATCCATCCAATCCAATTTATTACATAAATTTGGGAAATGCGCTCAGGGACCAAGGCCAGCTGGAAGAGGCTATATTTAATTACCGCCAAGCGCTTTCGATCAAGCCGGATTTTGCCGAAGTACACAATAACTTGGGGAATGCCCTCAAGGAACAGGGTAATTTGGAAGCGGCGATTGAGAGTTTCCGCCGGTCACTTGCATTGAAGCCGGATTTTGCCGAGACGCACAGCAATCTGGGGAATACACTCAAGGATCAAGGCCGGCTGGAAGAAGCGATAGCCTGCTACGGTCAGGCACTCCTGCTCAAGCCGGATTATGCCGAGGCATACAATAATTTGGGCACTGCGCTCAAGGCACAAAACAAGCTGGATACAGCAGTCGGAAATTATCGGAAGGCAGTTACGCTCAAACCGGATTTTGTGGATGCGCATAACAACTTGGGAAATGCGCTTATGGCACAAGGCAAACTGGAGGCAGCAATTGTGAGCTTCCACCAGTCGCTCTTACTTAAACCGGATTTTGCCGAAGCGCACAACAATTTGGGTAATGCGTTTAAAGATCAAGGCAAATTGGATGCAGCGGTTGAGAGCTTTCAGAGGGCGCTCGCGTTCGAGCCGGATTTCGCCGAGGCGCACAGCAACCTCGGACTTGCGCTTCAGAAACAAGGTAAATTGGACGAGGCGATTTCCTGTTACAACAAAGCGCTTTCAATCAAATCGGATTATGCCGAAGCGTACAACAATCTGGGACTTGCACTACAAGAGCAAGGTAAATTGGAAGAAGCGATTGACAGCTACCGCAAAGCACTCGCGCTCAGGCCGATTTATCCAAAGGCTCATAGCAACCTGCTTTTTACCCTGAGTTTTTATTCAAAATGTTTGCCTGATAACCATCTTGCAGAAGCGTGTCATTATGGCAATCAAGTAATGGCAAAGATCCAACCGTATACAAGTTGGCTTGTTTATCCAGAAAAAAAAGCGGAACGGGGTATTCAGCCTCTGCGGGTTGGTCTGGTCTCCGGGGATTTTAGAGCACATCCAGTTGGTTTTTTCCTGGAGAGCATTCTCGCGAATTTGAACCCTGCTAGAGTAGAGCTGGTTGCATATTCAACGTCTCCACAAGAGGATGAACTCACCGCCCGTATCCAGCCTTGTTTTGTTGATTGGAATAGTATCGTGGGGCTTGGCGACGAAGCCGCAGCCCGGAAGATTCACGACGATGAAATTCATATTCTCATCGATCTGACAGGGCATACTGCCAGCAATCGTTTGCCAATGTTTGCATTGAAGCCTGCTCCGGTGCAAGTAAGTTGGTTGGGCTATTTCGCCACGACTGGATTACCGACGATAGATTATCTGCTGGCAGACCCGGTGTCGGTGCCGGAATTCAACCGGAAGTACTTTACTGAAACCGTGTGGTATCTGCCGGAAACCCGGCTTTGTTTTACGCCACCGGCAAATAGTACGAAACTGGAATTCACTCCCTTGCCGGCAGTGCAGAATGGCTATATCACTTTTGGGTGTTTCCAAAATCTTACCAAGGTAAATGACGCAGTACTGGCTGCATGGGGACGAATTTTTCTTGCCTTACCAGAAGCTCGGTTGCGGCTGCAAAGCAGTCAGCTGAATTGCTTAGTCGCGCGTGAATCTCTGCAACATCGGTTAACCCAAGTCGGGATAAGGCCGGAACGGATAATAATGGAAGGAAGTGTTCCCCGAGAGGATTATCTCGCGGCATATGCTTATGTGGATATCATTCTGGATACATTTCCTTATCCGGGAGGCACCACAACTTGCGAAGCGTTGTGGATGGGGGTGCCTACGCTGACTCTCGCCGGCGGCACATTGCTCGCCCGCCAAGGTGTCAGCATGCTAACCTGTGCCGGTCTGGAAGGTTGGATTGCTAGCGATGAAGATGACTATGTAACCCGGACTCTGTTTCACGCTACGGATGTTAATCGTTTGGCGCAACTGAGGTCAGAGTTACGGCAGAAAGTGCTTGCTTCGCCACTTTTTAATGCTCCACGTTTTGCCCTGCATCTGGAAGATGCATTGCAAAAAATGTGGCAGCAAAAGATATATTTGGAGTCATGATCATAAATGCACATAGTGCATATTGGAAGCATCTATTTAGACAAATACTTGGGACTTGGACGCGTTTAAAATGCTCTGATGTTAATGATCAGCCTGGATCTGAACTTTTTTGTATTGTTTTTGTCTTTATTTCCTAGCAATGAACACCGACAACCTAAAGCCCAATTTATTTGAAGACTTAACCGATGTTACTCACGTCTGGGATACATTATCCCGTGCTGGATTAGTCTATGTAGCGTGTATAATCTTCAGTTTTACTATTTCTTGAATTTGTGAGCCAATCTCCTTCCTTCACGGGTGAGCGCTTTTTGCCTGAGTGCAGCGGTGAAATCTGGTATGAACATTGGCATCGGTATGCCTTGGCACGCCAGTTAAGCTCGCATTGCACAGTTTTGGATGTGGCCTGCGGTGAAGGTTATGGTGCCGCTATGGTGGCTGAAACCGCATATAAAGTGGTGGGTGTTGATTTATCTGCGGATGTAATTCAGCATGCCAAAAACAATTATGGGCACCATCCTAATCTGCAATTCGTAATAGCTTCATGTGAACGTCTGCCGTTTTCAGATGCGAGCTTTGATTTCGCAATCTCCTTTGAAACAATAGAGCATATTGAGACACAGAAAGAGTTTATTTCCGAACTCACGCGTGTTTTACGCCCGGACGGGGTCTTGATCCTGTCCTCTCCAAACAAGCGCCTGTATTCCGATGCACATGATTATCACAATGAATTTCATGTGCGCGAATTGTATCGAAATGAGTTGGAAGAATTACTGCACGTGGCTTTCCCGCATATATTCTGGCTTGGCCAAAAATTATTGTTTCATTCCGCTATTTGGTCAGAAAACCAAGCCTGTGTTACGACAGAATATTTAGTTAATGACGATCGGAAAGTTACAGTGGCCAGTCATCCTTCTGTCGAGCCAATGTATTACATCGCAGTTTGTAGCCGCAACCCGTCTATGTTACCCACCGCGCTCAATAAACTTTCTTTGTTTAGTGATAGCGCTGAAATGGTTTATCAGGATTATGCTAAACAAACCAGGCGTGTGATGGAGCTGGATCAACTTCTCAAAGATCGCGAGTATTTGATTGTTGAACGTGATAACTTTCTTTCGCTCCGCACCCAACAAATGGAAGAACGCGAACGCCTGATTGTTGAACGTGATGCACTTTTGGACATGCGTACCAAACAATTAGGTGAGCGTGATGAAGAGTTGAATACACGTACTGGACAATTAAGTGAACGTACCGAGGCATTAAATAGCTGTACCGATCAATTAAACGAACATAAAGAAAAAATAATCAAACTCAATGCGCTTCTGACACTACGCAATGAGCGAATTGCTGAACAGGAGCGTTTGAATGTCGCGCTTAACCGGCAAATTGACTATCGCGCCGGTTTAGTCTGGTGGCTGAAGTCGCCGTTTCGCTTCTTAAAACGCGCCATCAAAGGGAACTCTTGAACTAGCATGTTACCGCCAGCAATCGACATTATTATCCCGGTCTACAATGCATACGATGACTTGCAGCGCTGCCTCAACAGCGTGCTTCGCACCACCATGCCCCATCACCGCATCATTATGATCGACGATTGCTCAACAGATAGCCGTATTGCCGACTATTTTGAGATGCAGCGTAATACTGCAGACCCACGTTTATGGCTGCTCCAGAATGAAACAAATCTTGGTTTTGTCAGTACTGTTAACCGTGGCATGACGCTCAGCCAAAATGATGTAGTGTTGCTCAATTCCGATACCATCGTTACCGCGGGCTGGTTGGAAAAATTTTGTAGTTGCGCCGATTCAGACCCGCATATCGGCACAATCACGCCGTTTTCTAATAACGCTGAAATTTGCTCGTTTCCGAATTTTTGCCAAGATAACGCGTTGCCGCAAGGCATGAGTGCGGAGGATGTCAACCGCGCCATTGAGGCAGCCGCCCTTCGTATTTATCCTGACATACCCACTGCGGTTGGATTTTGCATGTTTATTCGGCGCCGTCTGCTTAATAAAATCGGCCTGTTCGATGCGGTTACTTTTCATCTCGGCTACGGTGAAGAAAATGATTTCTGTATGCGGGCGTTGGCGGCTGGCTGGCGCAATGTGTTGTGCGATGATACCTTCGTCCAGCATGTCGGCAACTGCTCATTTAGTACGAAGAAAAAAACGCTAGCTGAAGAAAATATGCAGCGCTTACTGGCTAAGCATCCGGACTATATGCAGCGTGTAATGGCTTTCATCGCAGCCGACCCGATCAAACCAATCCGCCAGTTGGCACAGTCATTCTTGGCGCTTACCGGCGCGGCTGGCGATAAGCCCGGTATCCTGCATATCATGCATGGCCGTAGCGGCGGCACGGAGCAGCATGCCCTGAGCTTGATGCACAGTGACGGCGAGGATTACCGTCATTATTTGCTGGTAACCATGGATGATGTCTGGCAACTTAGGGATGCCAACAGTGGCGAGTTGTTAACGTATCAATTCAACCGGCAACCCGATCAGCTGTGGACGGATTTTTTGGCCGGCCTGTGTGCCAGTTTTCGTATCCATTTGTGCCATGTGCATCATCTGGCCGGCTGCCGGCTGGGCTTGCTGGAGGCGATGCGTAGCCTTGACATTCCATTTGGCTTTAGTGTGCACGATTTTTTTCTGGCTTGTCCGACTATTAATCTGCTCGACGCCACAGGGATTTATTGTGGCAGCGAAACTGATGTGCCGCGTTGCCAGAATTGTCTTAACGCCCAGTCAGATTTTCGGGGTATTGACATTGTTGCCTGGCGCGCGGTGCATGCGGATTTCGTTGAGCGGGCAGTATTTGTGATTGCTCCCAGCGATTTGGCCGCCGAGATATTCCGTCGTTATTTTCCGCGTGCGGAAGTTCGCGTTATCCAACACGGCGTCGATTTGGCCGTTAGCCGCGTTAATGCGCTGACATCGGCATTGTTGTTGCCAAAAGATACCTATCAAAGTATTGGCGTATTGGGTGCGATTGGCCCGGTTAAAGGTGCCCGCCAACTGGAGCGTTTAGTCGCACGCAGCCGCGAACGCAAATTACCCTTTCGCTGGGTTGTGGTTGGTTATCTGGATCGCCAGTTTCAGCCGTATCAGTCTGCCGATACTTTATTGACAGTGCACGGCCAATACACGCCAGATCATATGGAAGACTTGCTTGATCATTATCGTATTAATCTGGTCGTGTTCCCCTCCGCCGGCCCGGAAACCTATTGTTACACCTTAACCGAGGCCTGGATGGCCGGACGGCCCGCATTGGTGCCGCCGATCGGCGCGCTGTATGAGCGTGTGCAAACGAACGGCGCCGGTTGGATCATGCAAGACTGGTGTGATACGGACGCTATTTTAGACGACATTATTTCGATATTACGGCCGGAAAACAGCCCCGATTTTGTGCACAAGCAAATGCAAGCGCGTGCAGCGCCGGTTACCTCGGTACGTGACATGGCTAACGCTACCGAAATGGTTTACCACGAAGTTTTGTCGCGACAAATCGTCAAGTTTGCCGCACCGTTACCGCAAATTACGCTGTACACCGCGCTGCAAACTGCACTGGGGGTGGCTGCCGCCGATAAGCACCGTGCCTTATCGATAGGGCAGTACTGGTTACTGAAACTTGCACATCTTGGTTTACGGTTGCGCTATACATTACTGGGTCGCTGGCTGTATCGCATTATCCCGGTTCGATGGCAACAAATCTTGAAGCAACGGCTATTAGCATAGTAGGATTTGCAAGAATATGATCTGTAACGTAAAAATTCCTTGCAAAAGAAAACCACGTCAATTGAAGCAAATTCCTCGTTTTATTTAACCTCAGAATCAATGGTAATGACGATGTTTTTTTGACCAATTTTCACCGGCTTTGAAAATCCTTCCAGATCTTTCGGACTAGAAATTACATTCCCCGATTTTGATATGCGTGCACCGACGATAACCTCTGTCACAGAGGATAAGTTTAAACTTGGCACCATCGACATGCTGTCATCCAGCGTGAAATCAAGTGGCAGATCCTTTACTGTTTTACGCAAAACCGCTAATGGCGGTTTGCGCCCACCTTCCACAGCCCGTGCAAAAATAAAAAGGGTGTCGGTATCTGCGATTCGCGCTTTTAGGGTAGGATCAAGATGCACTGTTCCGCTCACTGTTCCTTTTGCAACGTTTGATTGGGTCGCGGCTTTACCATTGGCCGGAGCGGCAGCTACCGGGGGTAATCCGGCCAATCCACGTGCCTCATTAATGCTGGCACTGACCGAGGCCACTATAGGAGAATCTGTCGGTAACAAATTGAGAATTTTTTCCCACCATTTGATGGCATTTGAATAGTCTTTACGCTCGAACGCTGCAGAACCTGCCAGAGACAGCGCCTTAAGGTTATCAGGATCAATTTTCAGTGCCTGCTGGACTATTTTTTCGGGCTCACCCTGTAAAGTCTGCTTGAGCATAGCCAGCATATCGGCGTGATCGGCCAGCACAGAGGCGTTGTTTGGTTGCAGTGCGACAGCACGGGCGTAAGCGGCGCTGGCATCCTGATAGCGATTGAGGGCGGTGTAGGAGCGAGCAAGCATCACCCAGCCTTCGGCATTGTCCGGTTCTGCTTTCAGCCGTTCCGCAAGCCACGTCACCATGGCCTCAAATTGTTCGGGTGTGGCCGGATGTGCTTCGTCCATGGCTGCTGTCGGGATTTGTGGCTTTAATCCGGCTGGCGTACCCAGCATGAAATATAGAGAAATTGCCAACAAAGGAACTGAAATTACTACTGCCGCGATCGAAACATTACCCCAACGGCTATTAGTCGATGGCGTAGCGGTGGTTTCAACGGTGCCAGAATCTTCCAGCACGCGACTTTCCAGATCGCTCCGGGCGTTTTGATATTGAACTTCAGTCAGTGTCCCGGCTGCCCGATCTGCGTCTAATTCGCGTAACTGATCACGATAAACAGATAGATTCACCTCTGAAGGTGTGGTGGATATTGAGTTATTACTTCGTCTGAGCAATGGTGGCACCAGAACAAGCAAAGTAACAACGATCAAAATACCTGCTACAAGCCAAAACGGTATCATGATTGGCCCCCGTCATTTTTTCCAGACAACAACGATGCCGCGCGGGCATGTTCAACTGTGCTCAAGGCCGGTGCCTGCTGCATCATTTTGCGGCGTTGACGCAGAATAGCGATGAGGACGCCCATTCCCACTATGAGTAGTAAAAGCGGACCGAACCAGAGCAACCAGGTGGTTGATTTCACCAGTGGGCTGAACAGAACGAATTCACCGTAGCGTTTAACCATGTAATCCAATATTTCTTGCTCTGATTGTCCTTGTTGTAGTTTCTCGCGTACTTGATTTTTAAGGTCAACCGCGAGCTCTGCATTGGAATCGGCAATTGTTTGGTTTTGACAGACCAGACAGCGAAGATGGGCGGACAAATCCATGACGCGTTTTTCCAGTACAGGGTCGTCCTTTTTAATCACTGCCTGATCAGCATGAGCCAGTGGTATTAAAAGCAACAGTACAAGAAAGAGAAATTTGCTATGCACCGTTTAACTCCTTAACCAGAGGAATTAGTTTGTTCTGTATGAGTTCAGGCGTGAGCGCCCCGATAAATTTGTGACGGATGAGGCCTGATTTATCGATGACAAAAGTTTCTGGAACTCCATAGACGCCCCAGTCGATGCCAACGTTACCCTCCCGGTCGTAGGCTGACAGGGTATAGGGGTCACCTGAATTTCTTAACAAAGCTAAACCATCATCGCGATTGTCTTTGTAATTAAGCCCGTAAATCGGCACCAATTTTTGCCGTTCCAATTCTACCAATAGAGGATGTTCTTGGCGGCAAGTCACGCACCACGAGGCCCAAACGTTAAGCAACCAAACCTTGCCGCGCAAGTCCTCTGGTCCAATAGTTTTAGCGGCGTCATGAAGTTGTGGCAGCCGAAAAGTCGGTGCTACTTTGTTGATCAAGGGTGATGGTACTTCCCTGGGATTGAGAGTGAGTCCGATCCACAAGAAAATAACGAGAACAATAAAAGCTCCCAGAGGAAGAAGAAAACGGTTCATCGGCTTTCCTTTCAGCGCTGTGCGGATGGTTTTAATGGCAGGCGATATCGACGATCACTGACTGCCAGCAGACCGCCAAGGGCCATGATTAAACATCCGCCCCAAATCCAGTTAACCATAGGTTTATGCTGGATGCGCATAATCCATTCGTCTCTACTGACTTGCTCTCCAAGCGCAACATAAAGGTCGCGGAACAGGCTCGTATAAATCGCTCCTTCAGTCATAGCTGAATCCTGCATGGTATAAAGGCGTTTTTCAGGGTAGAGCATATCTATCTTCGCGCCATCTAACGTTACCTCCAGCGTGCCCCGAATTCCGCTGTAATTCGGCCCTTTCATTTTCTCCATAGCAAGTAAGCGAAAGGCGTATCCATCCAGCATAGTTACATCACCCACGCGCAGACGCATTTCACTGCTGGTTTCATAGCCCTTGACCAAAGTCACGCCGAGAATGAACACGCCAATTCCAGCGTGGGCAAGCAGCATGCCGTAAGTGGAGCGAGAGGTACCGCGCAGCGTTGCCCAAGTGCTTCCGCTGGTAGATCCTCGTACTCGAGTGATCAGGTAGGCCATGCTTGTGAGTAATGCCCACATTCCCAGAGATGTTCCGGCTACCACCGGCGCCGTCCAGTGTCCGAACCAGAATGGCACAAGTATGCCTAATGCTACACTGACGATAAACCAGGGCAGCAGATGTTTAAATACTTTCGCCAAGCTGGCTTGTTGCCATGGTGTGCGTGGCCCGATGCCCATTAAGAAAACGGCAATCGCCATGATAGGTGCAAATACGGCTTCAAAATAAGGGGGGCCGACTGAAATTTTACCCAGATTTAATGCATCCAAAAATAAAGGATAGAGCGTACCAAGGAATACTGCGCCAGCGGCGGCGACCAGTAGCACATTGTTCAAAAGTAGCATCGACTCGCGTGAAATTAATTCGAATCCGCTACCTAGTCCCACTTTTGGTGCACGCCATGCAAATAGTAAAAGCGAACTGCCGACCACGATACTCAGGAAAGCCAAAATAAAAAGTCCGCGCGCCGGATCTGCAGCGAAAGAATGTACAGAAGTCAGTACGCCGGAACGTACAAGGAAAGTCCCGAGCAGGCTTAAGGAGAAAGCGACAATAGCCAGCAATACGGTCCAGTTTTTGAACGCCCCGCGTTTCTCTGTTACTGCCAGAGAGTGGATGAGAGCAGTGCCTACCAGCCAGGGCATGAACGAAGCATTTTCGACCGGATCCCAAAACCACCAGCCGCCCCAGCCCAGTTCATAATATGCCCACCAGCTACCCAGCATGATGCCCAGTGTAAGAAACATCCACGCCACGGTGGTCCATGGCCGTGACCAGCGTGCCCAAGTGGCATCAAGCTTGCCGCCGATCAATGCCGCGATGGCGAAAGAAAAGGCCACCGAAAAACCTACGTAACCCATGTATAGTAAGGGCGGGTGGAAGATCATGCCGGGATCTTGTAACAACGGATTCAGGTCGCGGCCATCCATTGCGGCCGGGAGCAGGCGTTCAAAAGGGTTGGAGGTGAAAAGCGTGAAAGAGAGAAAGCCGACACTGATTAGCCCCATCACACCTAATACGCGCGCCAGCATTTCTTCCGGCAGACGCTTGCTGAATAGCGTCACCGCCAGCATCCATCCGCCGAGCATTAGCATCCATAAAAGTAATGAGCCTTCATGCCCGCCCCACACTGCAGCGACACGGTACTGAACCGGCAATAGTGAATTGGAATGGGCGGCAACGTATTTAACCGAGAAATCGTTGGTAACAAAGGTGTAAACGAGGCAGCCGAAGGCGATAACAATGAAGGCTAGTTGTCCGCGAGCGGCCGGACGGGCGAGTGCCATCAGTTGCCGATTACCGCGCAAGCTACCCGTTATCGGTAGTATGCCCAGTACGAGCGCCAGCGCGAGCGCCAGCATGAGAGAAAAATTACCGATCTCAGGTATCATTTTTCGGCCTCTTGTCCGTTATAAACGCAACCAACCGTTATCCATGGAATGAATGCAGTTTTGCTTGATGCTGGTCGTGTGTCTATCTGCTTCATTTTTTCCAGCGTCTTCAATTTGTCCTCCAATTCTTTCATCTTGCCCATCTTGATCCAACGATGTCCTTAAAATTAACGAGATTTCGAAAACGTCTTTGTTCTCGTGAAGGTGAGAATGACAAATTCAGAATTTATTTATATTGATATTGATGCGTTTTATAAATTTCCGTACCGTATGCTTCATCAATGACGAAGCAGAATTTTTAATTTTAACATGGACGTTCCAGTTTTTTTAAAACAACTTCGAGTAAGACTGCTTTACTGCTCAAAGGTGCAGATGTCTGTTGTGCTATCGTCTCTTAAAATATTCAAGGGGATACGTTTACCTTAAGGTTAATGTCGTAATCCACCGTCAGCGGTGCGTGGTCACTAAAGCGCTGTTCCATGTAGATGCCGGTTGATCGAGCGGACCGTGCAATACCCGGTGTGGCAATGTGATAATCAATACGCCAACCCACGTTTTTTGTCCAAGCCTGGCCACGATTTGACCACCATGTGTAAGCTTCCAATTCGGGATGTAGGTGACGGAATACGTCTACGAACCCGACTTCATTAAATAGTTCTGTAAGCCAGGCACGTTCTGCTGGTAAAAATCCGGAATTTTTGCGGTTACCGCGCCAATTTTTCAAATCTTTTTCGGTATGGGCGATGTTCCAGTCGCCGCACAACAAGACCTCGCGTCCGCTGGCGTGAAGCTCACGCAGATGCGGCATGAAGGCAGCCATAAATTTAAATTTAACCGCCTGGCGCTCGTCACCGCTGGAACCAGAGGGAAGATAAAGCGATACGATACTAAGATTATCGAACCGCGTTTCAATGTAACGTCCTTCACTGTCGAATTCAGGTATACCCAATCCTTCTATTACGGTTTGCGGCTTTTGTTTGCAATAGATGCCCACGCCGCTATATCCTTTTTTTTCGGCATAATGGAAATAGCCGTGGTAACCGGAGGGGGCTAACATTTCAGGCGTCATGTCAGCGGTTTGCGCTTTAAGTTCCTGCACACAGACAATGTCGGCATTTTGCTGCGCCAGCCATGACAATAATCCCTTGCTGCAGGCAGAACGAATTCCATTAAGGTTAATGCTGATAACGCGCACTAAAGTTCTCCATAGGCAAAGCTTGTAATTATAATGGCGGTACGTCTAAATTTTTGATCTATCTGTTATGTCTAATTTTCGCCAGGATTTCATCCATTTCGCCATTAAGCAAGAGGTATTGTGTTTTGGTGAATTCAAAACCAAGGCTGGCCGTTTATCGCCCTATTTTTTTAATGCCGGCCTGTTTAACGACGGGGAATCGTTGAAACTGCTTACACAATTTTATGCGCAGGCTATCCTGTTTTCAAAAATTCCATTCGATATGCTGTATGGTCCGGCTTATAAAGGTATTCCACTCGCCGCAGGAACAGCTATTGCTCTAGCAGAAAAGGGCTGCAATGTACCGTATTGCTTTAACCGTAAGGAGGCCAAAGACCATGGTGAAGGCGGTAGCACGGTGGGAGCGAAACTGCAGGGGCGCGTGTTGATTATTGATGATGTTATTTCCGCTGGTACCTCGGTACGAGAATCCATAGTCTTGATTCGTGCAGCGGGTGCGATACCCTGCGGCGTGGTTATTGCTCTGGATCGCATGGAACTGGGGCAACAAATAGAGCGAAATGAAAATGAACTTTCCGCAGCACAGGAAGTTCAGCGCAATTATGATATTCCGGTAGTATCAATTGCTACACTGAATGATTTGCTTGGTTATTTGCAGGGTAATCCCGCGATGGTGCAGAATCTGCAAGCAGTACAATCCTATCGTGATCGTTATGGAATAGAACGTAAATAAGATGAAAATTTTTAGCACGTGTTTGGTGTTGATTGTTGTGGCCTTCAGTACAACAGCCGAAGCAAAACTATATAAGTGGGTGGATGACAAGGGCGTGACCCATTACGGCGAAGTCATTCCGCCAGAATATACCAACAAAAGTAATGTTTTATTAAACGATAAGGGGCGTTTAATAAAACGAAACGAGGAGATAAATAATACCGAACGGCGCGCTAATGATGAGGATGAGGCCAAGAAACGTATCGATAATGAAGCTAAACTTGAATTAAATCGTAAAGACAAAGCGTTATTGAATACTTTCAGTAATGAGAAGGAAATCGACTTGGCTCGTGATCGTAATCTGCATCAAGTAGAGACACTTATTAGTAGTATACAGTCACTACAACGAGCAGCCCGAGAAAGCTTGAAAAATTATCAGCAGGAAGCAGAGGGAATAAAACGCGCGGGCAGAAAGATTCCCGTTTCATTGCAAGCCGATATTGCTGAGGGTGAGAATAAATTAGCTAAATTGCAACTAGACTTGGGCAAAGCTCAAGAAAAAGCAACCTCGGTTAAAGCGAGTTATGATGCTGACAAAACGCGCTTCCGTGAGCTGAATGGAAGCGCAAAGAATAAGTAAGAGTGAGGGACGCTTTAATGTAGTGCTTCGAAGTTTGTTTTTCCGGATAAACGCCAGGTGGCATTTACAGTTGGATCTCAAGTAGCTCAAACTTTGATACCTTTGCTTTTGTTCACGAGAAATCTACGTTACTCATGGTGCAGAGGGTGTCTATTAATCAATCTTCGTGGTTGGAAGAAAGAAAAATTATTCAAGTTTCAAAGGTTGGTTAACTGGCGGACAGCATGGTTACTTGCATTTTCGCCATGGCCTTTTGCTCAATTTGGCGTATACGTTCGGCTGACACGCCAAACTCATTTGCGAGATCGTGTAGCGTAACAGTGCTGTCCTCGCGAAGCCAACGAGCTTCAATAATGCGGCGGCTGCGTTCGTCCAAGCTTGCCAGTGCGCGTGTTAAGCCAGTGCTTTGCTGTATTTCCAGTTGTTTGTGCTCAAGGACGCAAGATGGCTCGTTATCCGCAGCAGATGCCAAGTAGGCGATAGGCGCAAAACTAGTATCATCTTCTTCGTTTGTAACTGGCTCCAGCGCCACTTCGTGGCCATTGAAACGGGCTTCCATCTCGAATACTTCGCTTGTGCTGACCTTCAGCTGCTGGCCAATTGCACTTGCTTCTTGCGGTTTAAGTGATCCCAGCCCCTGCTTCATGCTACGCAAATTGAAGAACAGCTTGCGTTGAGCTTTTGTGGTAGCAATCTTGACAAGGCGCCAGTTGCGTAGAATATATTCATGCATTTCAGCGCGTATCCAGTGCAGTGCGAATGATACCAGCCGCACACCATGATCTGGGTCGTAGCGTTTGACTGCTTTCATTAGGCCGATATTGCCCTCTTGGATTAAATCTGCTTGTGGTAGGCCATAACCGGCATAGCCGCGCGCTACGCTGACTACTACACGTAGGTGGGAGACGATAAGTTGACGCGCCGATTCTAGATCATTATCGCGACTGAAGCGGGTTGCCAAGCTTAGCTCTTCATCTTGCGTAAGTAATGGGAAACGATTCACGGCCTGTATATATTGGTCTAAGCTACCCACTGTCGAGGGTGTCGGCAACGTCAAAGTATGATTCATGGTTATATCCTCTAAAGTATAGATTTTAGCACTCAATGCCATCGAGTGCCAACTTGTCTTGTAGATTGAAGTGGTGAACAGGCTACTTCGTTATTTAGTCACGGTAAATTTGTTCTCCAGTTTAAATTACAACTCAGTCGAATTGAGTTACAAGCATATCCACATAATTGAATACTAAACGAGTATTTCTATGTAATTGTTGGGCGACGCGGATTTTTCATTGGAGATTAAAGTTGTATGACATTGACCGAAAAATATTTCAGATTGTGGATATTTTCGGGGTTGTTACTTG
>NZ_CAKMAA020000009.1 GCF_924101635.2 Candidatus Nitrotoga sp. HW29
CCGTCGCCCTGCGACCCGATCACAAACAGCGGCGGCAACTCGCCCTGCGCGATGCCAGCGGGGAACTGGATGTAGACCCGCTCGCCGTCGTCGAAGGCGCGCAGCGGCTTCCACGGTGGGCTGTCGCCGGAGAACGCGTAGCGGAACTTGATCTGCTCCAGCGACAAGCCCGAGTCCACCGGTGCAGAGACTTGAGCCTGCTGCGCCTGCTTCTGCAAGGCCAGCATGCGGTCCTTCGGGTAGTCCCA
Organism: Candidatus Nitrotoga sp. HW29; assembly: GCF_924101635.2. Lineage (GTDB taxonomy): Bacteria > Pseudomonadota > Gammaproteobacteria > Burkholderiales > Gallionellaceae > Nitrotoga. The sequence goes on from NZ_CAKMAA020000009.1 coordinate 249, forward strand.
TGACGCGGATGCCATCCACGCCTGCGGCGTCGAAGACAGTTCGAGCAGGTAGGTGCGGCGGTTGGTGGTGATGACCAGATTCGTTTTTAGCCCAATGCGCGTTGGCTTCACGAGAATGTTCACACGCAAGCTGATGCCCGAACCGCTGGCCGTGTCGCCGACGATCCAGCGTACGGTGTCACCGGCCGATACCGTCACCAGTTCTTCGCCCTGCTGTAAGGCAATCACGGTGACGCGGCCGGGACTCGTATAGATCTGATACAGCGCCCCATCGGCGTAGGGCCAGACCTGGATGGCATTGATGTAACCCTCGCGGCTGGGGGCCACGCGTGCTTCGGCATTGGCGCGTGCCACGCGAGTTTTCTCGTCAGGTGATTCGACGACTGGCTTGTCTTCGGGCGCGCTCCCCAAGGTCTTCAACTGCTCGGGTAACGGCAGCAGTTTCGGCACTTCGACCACTTCGATGGGCTTAGGCAATTCCGGCAACGCGTGCGCCGCGACAGGTTCGTCCAGCGTGATATCCGGCGGCGGCTTGCCGTGTGTGGCGCAACCGCTGATAGTCATCAAGGTGGCGCTCAGGATCAACGGCAAAGCGTAAATGCGGATTTGGGTTCTCATGGTTTCTTCACTCCTTCGGTCGCGTCGAGTTCACGGCTCCAGGACAGGCCCTTCACGTAAATACCCAACGGGTTCTTGCGCAGTCGTTCTTCGGTGCGCGGCGGTTGCAGCACGATGGACAGCACGGCCGTCCAGCGCTCGGTGCCCGAGGGCGAACCATTCACATAGTTGCGCTCGATCCAGCGCACCTGGAACGAGGATTCGCTGGCGCGGACCACACTGGTGATCTCCACGGCCGTCGAGGTCTGGCCGATGCGCGCGAACGGATCGTTGGTGCGCGCATAGTCGTTCAGGGTGGCCGCACCCTTGTCTGTGGTGTACTCATAGGCTTCAAGCCAGTTCTGGCGCACGACGATCGGATCGATCGACAGTGAGCGCACGTCGGTGAGAAAGCGCGCCAGGTGGTAGGCGATCTGCGCGTCGTTGGGCTTGTACGGCGTGGCAGCTTCGCCGACTGCGCGCACCTGTCCGCCGGTGGCGACCTCCACCACATAAGGCGTGACGATGGACTGCGCTGAGCGCCACACCAGCCCACCCGCCATCAGCAAGGCGAGCAACAGACAGCCAAAGGCCATCAGCCGCCAATTCTTCGCCTGCACGCG
>NZ_CAKMAA020000010.1 GCF_924101635.2 Candidatus Nitrotoga sp. HW29
ATTTATTTTGGTGCCGATTTGAAATCAGTTTACCGATATTCCGGTTCGAGTAACTTCCAGAGATTAAACCCTCTGGAGATGAACGATGAACTTGGGCAAGACGCTGTTCGCGCAACTCATGGAGTTTGTACCGTGGACCAGCTTTGCGCGGATCGTAGATCGCTATGGCGGCGATTCCAGAGTGCGCAGCTTGAGTTGCCCCGAGCAATTTCGCGCCATGTCCTTTGCGCAATTGACTTATCGCGAGAGTCTGCGCGACATCGAAACCTGTTTGCTGGCGAATCGAACGAAGCTGTACAGCATAGGCTTTCGTTCGCCGATCAGACGGTCGACACTGGCCGATGCCAACGAAGGGCGCGACTGGCGCATCTGGGCAGACTTGGCCGCCTTGCTCATCCGGCATGCGCGCAAGCTGTATTGCAACGACAGCTTCGGTATCGACTTGGACAATACCATCTACGCCTTGGATGCCACAACGATCGACCTGTGCCTGTCGCTGTTTTCATGGGCACCATTCCGCTCCACCAAGGCGGCGATCAAGCTGCATACCCTGCTGGATCTGCGCGGCAACATCCCGGCTTTCATCCATATCTCGGACGGCAAGATGGGCGATGTCAACGTCCTGGATATATTGCCTATCGAAGCCGGTGCGTTCTATGTGATGGATCGGGGTTATCTGGATTTCAGTCGGTTGTTCGCGTTGCACCAAGCAGGCGCGTTCTTCGTGACCCGAGCCAAGCGCGGCATGGATGCGCGCAGGGTGTATTCGATGCCAACCGACCGGAACACCAGCGTCATCTGCTGCGATCAGCGCATCGCGATGAACGGTTTCTACATCTTGCAGGGTTATCCCGAGCAGTTGCGACGCATCCGTTTCAAAGACCCGGAGTCCGGCAAGACATGGGTGTTCCTGACCAACAACACCGTCTTGCCCGCATTGACCATTGCCGCGCTGTACAAGAGCCGTTGGCAAGTCGAGCTGTTCTTCAAGTGGATCAAGCAGCATCTGCGCATCAAGCGTTTCATCGGCAACAGCGAGAATGCGGTAAAGACGCAAATCTGGTGCGCTGTCGCTACTTACGTGCTGATTGCCATTGTCAAAAAGGAGCTTAAACTTGATGCCTCTCTCTATTCTTTGCTACAGATTTTATCGGTGTCTGTTTTTGAGAAAACCCAGCTATCCCAAGCTTTCGCAGGCAGTGGGCAGCTCCCAAATCAGACGACTTTTTATAACCAACTAAATTTGTTCGACTTTTAACCGGACACTACTG
>NZ_CAKMAA020000011.1 GCF_924101635.2 Candidatus Nitrotoga sp. HW29
TGGCAGCCAAAAAACCAGCAGCTAAAACAGCAGTGGCAGCCAAAAAACCAGCAGCTAAAACAGCAGTGGCAGCCAAAAAACCAGCAGCCCAAGTTAAGACAGTTCCGGCTCCTGCAGCTTCAACCCCGGCATCGGTGCGCCCAACTGCAATTTGGCCTTTTCCTACACCAGGCGGCATTAACAAACCAAATTAATGTAGGCTGTTACTGCGGCCCTAGATTATTAAACAGGGCGAGCATTCGCAGTTTACGGCTTTGCCGCCACTAGGCGCACGCAAGTTTGCATGCGCTTCTTTTCTTTGACACCATACAGCGAGCATAGCTGAAAGGTGGAAGGAAGTGCAGCCAAACAACTGCTCTTTACGGAAACGAATGATAGCCGGCCATAAAATGGTTGTGGCAATGTACTAGTATTTTTAGGTCCATTATCTGCCGGCTCTCTCGTAGCACACTATTTACTACATACCCGCTTCAAAAACTGAGTGGCAACTTGCGGTTCAATGCAAATCAGGTCGAGAAAAATTTAATAACACTGCAAGCCTAGCGTACGCGCTATAAATATGACCAGTTCACAGCTTTATTTGCGGTTACTCGACTATGTTAAACCCTACTGGCGCATATTTGCACTTTCTATCCTTGGCATGGTAGTGGCTGCAGCTACTGAGCCGCTATTGCCGGTTTTGCTCAAAACCATGCTAGACGGCACATTCGTGCATAAAGATGAAACAATCATCCGATTGATCCCTCTATTCATCTTAATGATTTTTCTTGTGCGCGGGCTATCTACTTTTGTTGCTACTTATACGATCACTTGGGTGGGAAATAAGGTAGTGATGGATTTGCGTAACGAAATGTTCAACAAGTTGCTTTCTTTGCCTGCACACTTTTATGATAACCATGCGACAGGCAATCTAATCTCAAAATTGACCTTTGATGTTACACAGGTAACAGCTGCCGCCACAACCGTAGTGACCATCGGTACCCGCGATTCCCTTATGATTACTGGGCTGCTGGGCTGGCTTTTTTACCTTAACTGGAAGCTTACGTTACTCAGCTTGATAATGGCGCCTGTCATTGTTTTTATCATGAAAACTATCAGTGGCCGCTTGCGTATCGCCAGCCGCAATTCGCAACGCGCAATGGGAGATATCACCCAAGTAATTGAAGAAAGTGTGACCGCGCACAAGGTAGTCAAACTTTTCGGCGGACAGCAGTACGAAGGCCAACGCTTTAATAGCCAAGCTAACTGGGTACGTCGTCACGCCATGAAACAAGCCGCCGCTGCCGCCATCAATATACCCATCGTACAAATGGTGGCAGCAGTGGCGCTTGCAGTCATTGTTTATCTGGCTACTGAACAATCGCGCAGCGATGAAACAACGGTGGGTGGCTTTCTTTCCTTCATTACAGCCATGTTGATGTTAACCCCACCGCTAAAACGGCTTGCCAGCGTCAGTGAGCATTTACAGCGCGGACTGGCGGCTTCAGAAAGCGTATTTGAGCTGCTTGATACTTCAAGTGAAGCAGATGCGGGCAAGACATTAATTACTCATGCCTCCGGTCAACTGAAATTTGAGCATGTAAATTTTTCCTACCAACAAGACGACAAGCTGGCATTACGTGACATTAACCTGGAAATTCCTGTAGGACAAACAGTTGCGCTGGTTGGTGCCTCCGGCAGTGGAAAAAGTACCCTGGCCAACCTTGTTCCGCGCTTCTATTCTCCGAGTAGCGGACGCATTACACTAGACGATTGTGACCTTGCGGAACTCACGTTGACCAGCCTGCGCGCTAATATCGCACTGGTAAGCCAAGATATTGTGCTATTCAATGATACCGTTGCCGCCAACATTGCCTATGGCCAGATGCGCGAAGTACCGGAGACAGAAATTATTGCCGCCGCGCAGGCTGCCCATGCAATGGAATTTATTCGTGAAATGCCACAAGGGTTGCAAACACTAGTGGGTGAGCGGGGAGTGCGCATGTCTGGCGGACAGCGCCAACGCATTGCCATTGCTCGCGCTATTCTCAAGAACGCACCGATTCTCATTCTGGACGAAGCCACCTCCGCATTGGATAGCGAATCTGAACGTCATGTGCAAGCTGCGCTAGAAACCCTAATGCAGAGGCGCACTACGTTGATAATTGCCCACCGTTTGTCCACCATCGAAAAAGCCGACAGAATTGTCGTATTACAAAAAGGTGAGATTATCGAAATCGGCACTCATCAGGAACTGCTTGCCAAGGGCAATGTGTATGCACAGCTGCACCATACCCAGTTCATGTGGAATGATGTTGCCTACGACAATCCGTGATAACCAATACACATCAGCTCATTAACGCTGGGATTAAGTGTTTAGGTACGAATAGAAACACAAAGTTATGGCAAGCCCCTGAGCGTGCCTGAAATCAAGCTTTGACTGCGGGAGTAAACGCGTCGGAGAAAAATTCCTCGTTAGGCAATTTACGTAAAGTCGTAAAATCGCGATGTGCTGCTTCCACTACGACTGGCGCACCACAGGCGTACACTTGGTAGCCAGACAAATCGGGATAATCTTTCAGTACGGCCTCATGCACAAAACCCGTTCTGCCTTGCCATTCATCTGCGGGCAACGCTTCCGATAAAACCGGTGTAAATTTTATACCGTGAGTTTCCCATTCCTTGGCTTTATCGAGCATATAGAGACCATTCAAGTTATGCACCCCCCAATAAAAATGCATGGAACGTTTCACACCGACATACAGCGCATGTTCGATGATGGATTTGATTGGCGCAAAGCCGGTACCACTGGCGACAAATACCACGGGTTTACTGCTATCTTCGCGCAGAAAAAAAGAACCCAGCGGCCCCTTAAAACGCAGGATGTCACGCGCTTTCATTTGCATAAAAACATGCTTTGTAAATTCGCCACCCGAAATATTCCGCACATGTAGTTGCAGGAATTCATCATCATGCGGAGCATTGGCTAATGAAAAGCTACGCGCCTTACCACCCTTCATAAGAATATCGATATATTGCCCTGCAAGAAACTGCAAACGCTCGTTGGCGGGCAACTTGAGGTACAGCACCATCACATCATCAAATCGTTCCAATTTATGCACACGGCAAGGCAGAGTTTTCACCGGTATGTCTTTTGCGGCATTTACTTCACGGCACTCGATGATCAAATCAGACGTAGGTTTGGCGCAACAAAACAGAGCCATGCCGCCCGCCTTCTCTGCTTCACTCAGTATGGTGTCCTCATGTTTACCGTAATCCACGGTGCCTTGCAGCAGCAAACCTTTGCATGTCCCGCATACACCGTCACGGCAACTATACGGCAAAATAAAGCCATGCCTCAGTCCCGCCTCAAGAATGGTTTCGTCTGCTTCCATAATGAAACTATGTTCGCTTGGTTTAATAAGAACGTTGAATGCCATGTATATCTCGCTTGCCACATGCGCAAAAGTGGCAATTTTAACGCATAATCATGCAATGAAACGAATCTTGATTATTGGCTGCGGCGATATCGCGATCAGGACTGCACGCCTATTAAGCGGCCATTTCCGTTTGTTTGGATTGCTACGAAATACTGCACGTTTCGCTGAACTACGTGCGGCAGGCATCACGCCATTGCCCGGTGATCTGGATAACGCACCCAGCCTGCATCGATTGACCGGGCTGGCACACACCGTGCTGCATTTTGCACCGCCCCCCAATACGGGTCAGAATGATACACGCACCCGCAATTTGTTAGCCGTTTTATCGCGTGGCACACTACCAGAGAATATCGTGTACATCAGCACCAGCGGGGTGTACGGTGACTGCGCCGGGAAATTTGTCACCGAGACTCATAAACTAAATGCGCAAACTGCGCGCGCTCAGCGCAGAGTGGACGCTGAAAATAAAATTCGCAGTTGGGCAAAACGCACTAACGTGCGTGCCATTATTCTACGTGTACCCGGTATCTATGCAGCGAATCGGCTACCATTGCATCGCCTACAACAAGGCACACCGGCAATCTTGCCGGCAGAAGATAGTCATACTAATCACATTCACGCAGACGATCTCGCGCATATCGTGACTACGGCATTACGTTATGCAAAACCGAATCGGGTATACCACACCAGTGATGACAGCGAACTTAAGATGGGGGATTATTTTGATACGGTGGCAGATGCATTTGGTTTACCGCACGTACTACGCATCAGCCGTGAACAAGCGCAACGAACTTTTCCAAAAAACTTGCTTTCGTTCGTAAATGAATCACGCCGCCTGACAAACACGCGCATGAAACGCGAACTGAAAGTAATGTTGCGCTATCCAACTGTGGGAGATGCGCTGAAAGTTATCCAAAAACCTGACTTGAACATTTAACCACACTGAATTCGCATTCAACTTTTATCCGGCTGTTCCTTTTTTTCTTATTCTTATATTAAAAGATATTGATATTCTTTCAATGTCTTCCTGATTAGGCTCGACAGAATGAGGTAGCCAGGACGGGAACATAACTAAATGATTTTTCCTTGCCGGATATGAAAACTTTGGCGCATTAATTGCGTTAAGCTCTGCAATGGGCGCTAAGGATTCTATGGAATACTGCTCTTGAAAGTTTCTGTAAAATTCTATTTGAGCATTAGAGTCGGTGACGTAATAAGCACCAGATATAAATGATGAGCAATGGATATGAATTTTATTGTAATTATTTAACTTATTAATATTTACCCATACATTATCCATATAGGTTTCAAAATTTACTTCATCATATCCAAAATCAGATAAGCATTTTTTTGATCTGCGTAAAATTTCATTTAATAAAGGGGTTAATTCCGGATGGTCACCATAGTAAAACTCTTTTGATTGCCACCCCCCAACATTACTAATATCATTTCCACGTGGATCGGATTGCTTCAATCGGTGACAAAAATTAAAAATGACATCAGCGTCAATATTAAGCTTATCCCACCAGACCGGTGTCGAAAAATAGGTATCAAGATTCATCGTTGCACATCTCCTGAACTTCAAAAATCACGGGAAAAACATAAACAATGTGGTGTACGCAAAGTACGCGATGAGCAAATTTTGAACAAAGAATTATTATGACATCCCACATTATATTTGCTTGATCCAAGACGAAATGCCAAATTGATTATGTTTTGTCGCGATTTGATATCTCAATTTATTTAGAACTTGCGCGTTTAAAAGGATATTCCTGATCAAAGAATACTATAGCACCTATATCGTTTCCCACATCACATCACTTTTTTCTTTAGCGGCCGCTGCAAGTAATTCAATCAAAGGTAAAGCCCGATTTTTTAGACTCACACTTTGTTCATGTGATTCTTTATCCTGGGTATCATTAAATTTTTCCATGGACGGTATACTGCTGTCTGACTGGATAACATTCTTCAAGCGCTCAAGTGCCACAGGAACATCCTCAGCCATGATAGCGCTGGGTACTACGCCACTATGCCCCATCATCTTAATCAAGTGCAGGGCCGCCTCACCGAACATGGTTATATCAGGATATCCTTTAGATCTGAACGTTATTAACATACATTATCTCCAAGAGTTTTTACGCTTACCGAGTATTGGCATAACTGGAATTTTTTCTTATCAAATAACAACCATTACTTAATCATCAATACAGGTAAGGGTTCTAAATAATACAGCGACGCCGTGCAGTAGCACACACAATAAAAAATCCGGTCAAACTGATCGGCCATTCTAATTCACTATAAGTAATTTTTGTAATGCATGGCATAGAAAAATAGCGTACAACTACTTAAATTGGCAATTTCAAAACACCGTCGGTAGTCAGCAATAAAGAATCTTTGCTGACCCTCGCCAGTCGATTGTTGGATAACAAACAGCAAATAACCAAAATACGAAGACGAACGTTTATGAATAAATCAAATTCCTCTGCACTGCTTTGGACATTCACACTATACATATTGGCAACCGGCACAAATGCAGCACCTATGAATGAATCTCAGGAATATGGCATCCGACAACCTCAAGAGACAAGCATACAAAAGCCTGCCCAAGAAATCGTGATCATGGCGGATGATGAATTAAAAAAACTGGCTGCAAACCATAGTGGTAATTGTAATGCCGCGCCTGACCCTGCAAAAACTCAGTACATTATTGGCTATGGCAGCTTGATGCAAGATGAATCACGTCAACGAACGACACCTAATGCCAACATTTCTTATCCTGTTCAAGTTAATGGATATCAACGTGGCTGGTTTACTAAAGGTAGCGGGGTTGGTTTTAGCACCACTTTTTTAGGTGTCGTGCAACGTAAAGAGAGTACGCTGAATGCCGCAATTTATACTATTGATGCAACAGAAATTAATACTATGGACAAGCGAGAGTTTTCTTATTGTCGATTAGCAGTGGAACCCGAAAACTATTCACTACTGAAGCAAGATATTCCGCTGTCGCTTGGACAAACCTGGATTTACGTCAATAAACCAGACACCATTGCGACAGCGAGCAATCGTTATCCAATTGTTCAATCTTATGTAGATATTTTTTTATCCGGCTGCTTGGAGCTGGAACAACGTTTTGAACTAAAAGATTTTGCCCAGCAGTGTCTTGTTACCACGAATAATTGGTCGACTCAGTGGGTAAATGATCGAATCTATCCACGGCGCCCCTTTATCTACCAACCCAAAGCCAGAAAAATTGACCAGCTTCTCAATGAACATCTACCACAGTATTTTCAACATATCCGTATTGAGTAACCAGAATGATCGTACATGAGCATTACTCATGCGTCCAGGTTCAGTTATCCTCCATCGCAATAAAATCTTCTCTTGCGGGCACCCACTCATGCTCTAAGCGGCATAAGCCATAATCACGGGTTTGCCCGGTGATTCGCACCGAAGTAGTCACGGTATCAAAGAGTCGTAATCCTTCAGGATCCATTGCATGAGCGCGAATGGTATATTTTCCTGGCAATAACTGAAGATTAGAAAGACGAATACAAAAACCATATTGCGAAGACGCAATTTTATTTGGAAGATACGCTGTTTCATTTGAATGCGTACCGTAAACTGGCGTTCCATCAACTCGAACAATACCAAACAGGATCACCGGCGGCCGATCATCGGGAGAATGCGCCACACCACAAATACGCAATACACCATCCATCTCAACTACCGTAGTTACAACACCTACATCATTCTCCAACCAAAACTTACGAATTGTGTATATTCCGCTTGGCTGTACCACACGTTCCAAATGTGCCGCTTTGCTATTTTTTTCTTCATGGTAAGTCAGGTATTCACGCGTAACATCAAAGCTGTCGCCGTACATATGCAACTGCCCATCATGAATCCATACTGCCTTCTGACACAGCGTCTGAATGTGAAACATACTGTGCGAACACAACAGCAATGTCCCACCCTGACTCAAATAACCCTCCATCCAGCGAATACACTTTTTCTGGAACGATTCATCGCCTACAGCCAACACTTCGTCCGTAATCAAAATCTCCGGTTGCATGGCGGTTGCTACGGCAAAACCCAATCGCACCACCATGCCGGACGAGTAATGCTTGATCGGTTCTGCAATATGGGAACCAATATCGGCGAATTCAATTATGGAATCCAGTTTGTTATCGATTTCTGCGTTACTCATGCCCATCAGCGCGGCTGCCAGATGGATATTTTCCAGACCGCTATATTCAGGATGAAACCCGCTACCTAGCTCCAATAAAGCACCAATACGACCATTAACCACCACTTGGCCGGTGGAAGGCTTCACCACTCCGGCAATAATTTTCAACAACGTGGATTTACCGGCACCATTTTCGCCAATCAATCCAAGCGATTCACCTGCTTTTAGTTCCAGGTTAACTCCCTGTAGTGCACAAAAATGGGGCACCTCACCACGCTTGAACAACAAGGCAGCAATCGTGCGCAACCGGTTACCACCAGTAGCTACACTGGGGTAGTTTTTACCGATGTTGGTTAGGCTGATCAGAGGTGTTCGCACAATATTCGTGTCTGTAACAAATTTAAGGGAAATGCAAATTTGGCGAAGTTCACATTTTTAACGATTCAATGAAACGGATTTTCTGTGATGCAAGAACTAATTGTCTTTTAAAAATATCACTGATTGATAATTTGCAAATTGTGATCAAATTTTAAATATTAAGACTAAATGAAATCCTCAAAATAAGGTGACAAGCGATTAAAGAACCAGCGTCCGGCCAAAAAAACCAACACACTACCAGCCAGCATTACCGCATCCTTCCAGTCAATCTGACTATTGCCAGTCATCAATAGCTCACGAATTCTGGTAATAAAAAAAGAGAGTGGATTCAATGCAATGATCTGCTGTATCTGCTGCGGCACCAAACTTGCCGGATATAGAACGGGGGTCGCGTAGAACCAGATCATGAACAGCGGCGTAAGAAAATGTTCAACGTCCTTAAGCAACACTTGCAAGGCAGCAAGAATCAGCGCTAAACCGTTGGTAAATAATAGCTGTATACACAATAGTAATAATACCAGCGGCAGCGATGAAAAGTGCAACTCACTACCAGTAAGCGTAAGCACCGCAAGTACCAACAGAAAACCGACCACATGGACAGCATAAGTCGAAAGAACCGCACCGTACACAAGCAGCTCATGCGGGAAGGCGACCTTCTTGATGAGACCTCCACCATTTTGCACTGCTAGTGCACCACGCTGTGCACCTTCCTGAAAACATAGCCATGGCCACAGCGCTACCGCTACAAACAAGATAAAGCTGTGACCTTCCAGCTCAGGAAACTTCACCTTGAAAATAGCTGTAAATACCACCGAATACACCGCCAGTAGCGCTAGTGGGTGCAGTAAAGCCCAGAAAATTCCGCTGACGCTGCCTACGTAACGGCTTTTTATCTCCCGCGATAAAAAATTAAGCAGCAGCCAGCGGTACGGCCACAGATTTCTTATCTGCATGGACTGTTACTTTGCGACCTCGGGTTTGTTTGTATCTGATGATTTAATATCACCAGATTTCACTCCAGAATTTGTCCAGAAACGATTGACTGCCTCTTCATTTAATTTCAACGCTGGATCAGTGAGTATGCCTCCCAAAAGAGTTGAGCGGAATTCGTTAAGATATTTCTCACGCTCCTCTTTTATTATTTTTTCCTTTACCAGTTCAAATGAACGCACCTGCTTTAATTGTTTTTCATGAAGCTGGATGATGTGATAGCCAAAAATTGTTTTAATCGGTTCACTAATATCGCCCGGGGAGCTAATAGCAAAAGCCGCGTCTGAAAATGGCTTAACCATTTTTCCCTCTTCAAAAAAACCGAGGTCGCCTTTATTCCCTTTAGCACTTGGATCATCTGAATATTCCAAGGCTAACTCTTCAAATTTTTTACCATTAAGCGCCTGTTCACGGACTTGTCGAATGCGTTGCAACGCCTCTTCCGGTGTTCTGGCTTTGGTGTCTACCAGAATATGTGAAGCATGTATTTTCGCTGGCAAAGTATATTTTTCAATATCTACCAGATATAGCTCGCGAGCACGCGCATCAAAATTTGGTACCGTAATCGCCTTGGTGGCTTGAGTGATATACTCCTGCGCCAGAAGCTTGTCAGATGCTAGCTCTATTTGCTTACTGATCAAAGGTTCACGATCAATACCGGTGTTCCGCGCTTGTACAGCTAGTGTCTTGTTAATAAGCAGACTTTCAAGTAGTTTGGCAATACGAGATTTGCTCATCAACACTTCCGCGCGATGTTCGATCGGAATACGCATGAGTTCTGCTTCAAAATCCAAGCTAGTAACTTGAACCTGCTTGGACTCAACCAATACTTGCTGCTCCTCGCCCAATGCCGGAGCAGCGCAACAAACCATCACAACTAGCGCCGCATAATGTTTTAAATACATCCATCTCATTATCTTTAATAACCTCTATAAAATAATTGCAAATAAAAAACTCCCCCATCTTTAAAGATGGGGGAGAAATACACGGAAACTCTTTCAGGCCAAGCTGATTTTACCAAGAAGTCGGCAAGTAAATCGATGTAGGCTTGTTTGACTGTATCAGTTTATTGTACTCCATATACGCCACTGGTTCCTGTTTAGTATCGTGGAAAGGATATTTGTTAATCGTTTCAAAAGCCCAATTCCATCGTTTAATTTCTGAAATAGGCGAATTTCGCGTTGGGGTGGTTTGTGGGATTGGGTTTACTGTCGAGACAGTCACAGTCACAGAGGCAGAAGTACTAGGTCCCACATTATTAGTCGCTATAACTGAATAGGTAGTGTTAGCTTGTGGATTTACGCCAACACTGCTAGCAGTTGAAAAGCCACTACTGTTGACAGTCCATGCATAAGTAGTAGTGTTGGTTATATTAGAGCAATTTGCATACAATGTAGTAGCACCACCTGCATTGATTGGGTTAGCCGAAGCATAGGGAGCACACACAGGCGCTACTGTAGGCGTTGGAACTGGCTCTGTACCAGAGCCGCAGGTTATGGTCAGGTTACCGTTGGAATCAGCGCTATATCCGCTATACGAAGCACATGAATTCCCCGTTACGCCCGACAAAAGTACTGTACCGGCCAAAACCGGTCCTGCGTTAAACATCAGTAAAGCTACCCCAATTACTACACTTCTTGTACTAATTAATTTCGTTTTCATACTAGCCTCCAAATAATGGAATTAGTTATTCTTTCGTGGGAGCACTGTTTTCCATAAAATGGAATCACTTTCAGTGCATAACAACAAAAGGTTCAATTTAAAAAAATCATACACATATTAAATTTAATTATTTAGTTATTTAGTTAATATAATATCTTGCTGTTCCATTTAATTCGTTTAAAACTCCCGGTACTGTTCAAACTATTAATATTTTTTTAGGTGTTAATTTAATGATTTTTTCAAAGTCTAGAAAAGCACTTATCTCATAACAAATAAGCTGACTACATTTATATTTTAAAACGTACTATTACCAATAGCGAGTCTATTGCGCCAAATGGTCATAATTAGGGGATAAATGGTAATTGTATACAATGTTTACATTGATAATCTATAAACTGTCTAGATGAATAAGAATTTTTGTAATATTTCCCGACCAAAAAAATAGGAGCACGGAATTTCTTCCGCACTCCTAGCTTAGTCAATACGCCCACACGCTGCGCATTGACTCACAAAAAAATGTTAGTTAGTGTTATGTATAGAAACCGTATATTTGTGATTAAAATTGCCACCATATGTTGCCATAACTCCAGGCGCCGCATTTTGATTAATAAAATCTTGCACCATGAAACCAACGGTAGGCAATCCAAAATAAGTATCGCCGTCTTGGCTTGTCATCGAATGCGACGCATCGACATGATGATCGCCATTCGCATCGTTTTGCCCATTGACAGCCGGTACGTTAGTAGCGGAGAAAGCCATCCTCAACCAGCCATTCTCAAAGCTAACTGGAACATTAACTCCGTTGGCAGATGCTAGCACGTTACTATCCTTAAAGGTCATGACAGTAGTTTCCCAGCATAGCGACGTACCACCGATTGCTTGTGGTGGAGAGAAGTCTTGGATAATGACATTGCCTTCTTCACGATTCCAGTAGCTCAGGGTAACAGGCTCGCACGCACCATTAAGCCAGAACTTATGAGTAAATGGGCTGAAAAGCTGGGTTCCATCTGATGCCAATGACGGATTATGGACAGGAACATAATGCCGTTTTGTCGGCATTGTTATTACCCAGTCGGTGCCAGACAGGGTACCAGTATCCAATACATACTCATTGATAATATTGTTGTGCATCAACAACGAACTCACTGAATCCTCACCAGCACCCCAAGAACTTGTTACAGTTCCGACACCGTCGAAAACGATACTAGTGGTATCTGCGAATCTCATATCCGGCAAAATACTGCCCGGTGCATTCCAGATATTCTGAACACTACCTGGAGCGAAGGCATCCAAAGCAACAGGGTCATATCCGAAATCAGTTCCACCTGCAACGTTTACCAAGGAAGCCGTTCCTGCCAAGCCACCGGTTGACGGATTGGCTCTAGCCGATTGCCCACCCACATTAACCGTACTAGCCACTCCCATATCCATGGTTGCAGCTTGAACTACTGCGCAATTTGCAGGCACACCACCTACGTGTGTCACAGCTGCTTCGATCGCTGTGTTTGTAATAGTGCCCATTTCAATAATTTCGAAATAGCCTTCACGTGTACGATCCAGCGAAGTGGTTTCACCATCCCCGCCACTTCCCACAATGCCTTCAAGATTGGCGCCTGAATATGCGAAATTCACGAACTCTTTGCCGCCAACAGGAATCGCTGGGGCGGTGCAAGACTTATCAGCAGTTACAAGCTTTGCACCGTTAGCCGTATTTACAACCGCACCAGTCCACATGTCGTTTTTTGACAAGTAGAGGTTAAAGTCAAGTACTTCGCGGCTGTTCTTACCTTCGGTAAAACGAACTTTCACAGCCTTAGCAGAGCTTGTAGTATTCACTACGGACAAATAAGTGTCCATTCCACCGCGTGTGGTGTAGTAAGGGTAAATCAAAACCTGACCTAAACCATTTGAATTTACATGTACCGCAGAGCTTGCTGTATTCGCAATACCAACCGAACTTACCGCTGCCACCAAAGCAAGATACAGTGACTTTCTTTTAAATTTTTGCATTATCGCTAGACTCCTTATATTTTATTACGAAATGTTTGAAGCTTGACTTCAAGAAAAGATTTTTATTACTTTTATAAAGTACTACTCCAATAATTACTACAGTCGACTTTAGAAATTACTGCGATGTTATTGTATATCATAGTTGTTTCATTTTACAAGTGATTTTTTATACACATAATCCTCCTATTAAATCCATAACTACAATTAAATCCATAACCACAAATTATCTACGCGGGACGTACCACCATTTTCCGTCTTGACGCATCCATTTCTCATCTAAACGGGTCTCAAGTGATTTAATATCACGGTAGCCATACTCAATTGCCATTAACACTTTGCACTGGTCTTGCTCGCAAGAAACAGAATCTACATTTGCTGCTTTCCAATTACCACCACGGAATTTAGCTTTATATACATCGAGCGACATAACTTCACGCGTACCCGGGCTTAGATAATTATATGCCTTGGCAAAATCCCCTTTTATTAAGGCTCCCCAGCGAGCAGTGGCAAGATCGGCAACCATCTTTTGCGGCTCCACCTGCACGGACTGAGCTAAGCCGCCACCCGATCCCGCACAACCCATCATTCCCATACTCAGGATAAACGCTGCCGCTCCCTTCTGTAGTTCATGAATCCATTCCACACATCCGTTTTTCAAAAGCTCACCCAAAATATTTATAAATTTATTATTCGACTATAGTCACCTTTGCGTTAATAAGCTGTCAAGAACAATCTAAATTCTTTCATCACGATGTCTCTTTTTCACAACACAAAATGGATTCTCCTAGTTATTTTGATATTAATGAACCGTTACTAATTTCAGCATCAAACAATTTATTACCTGAAATTTATTTACGAAAGATTTTAAATCAGATTTAAATCTGTCAATTATCAACACACAGGATTTCACTTTTCACCTCTCATCGGTATTCATCTTGCATATCAGTTTACGACAAGCGTCAGAAATACTTTAGGATACCCCAAAGTTTTCTTAATGCAGGCAAGACATTATTTGAGCAAAGGAACCTATTTAACTTGCTTATCCATTTGTTTAGATATATCGTCAGGTTTCCCAACTCTCTCCAGAAGCTCATTCAATCCGGCAGGTTTCTTTGGCATATCGCTAGATTTCCCAGCACTCTCCAAAAGATCACCTAATCCACTAAGTCTTTTACGGAATTCTTCGCTGACATCACGTGCCTGCTGATTATTAGCCACCAAACGCGGTGTAATCAGAAGTACCAGTTCAGTGCGGTTATTAGCAAAAGTCTGAGCGCCAAACAATCCACCGACAAATGGAATTTTCGATAGGTACGGCAATCCGCTGCTCGCTACAGTTTTGTTTTCCGTAATTAATCCACCCAATACCATAGTCTCGCCGGATTTAACCACCACTGTGGTTTTTACCGCACGTTTGCTGATAGTAGGTGAGTTAATTGAAGATGTTGTCGTTATTGAGGCCGCACTAACCTCTTGATTGATATCCATCGTAACTTGACCACCGGCATTAATACGTGGCGTAACTGTTAACAAAATTCCGGTATCAATATACTGAATTGAGGCAATCAGCCCTGTGGTAGAGCCTAAAACCGATTGGGTTTGGCTAGTGATTGGTACCCGATCTCCGACCTGGATTTTGGCGGTTTGATTGTCGGTAACCATTATATGTGGTGAAGAGATCACCTTGACGCGCGAATCGGTTGCCAACAAATTGAGCGCAGAAGACACCCCTCCTGCCACGTTTGAATTGCTCATTATGTAGGAAAAACCGGGCGCCAACGCACTAATCCCGGGACCGCCAGTATCGAGCTTACCGCTACCATGCCTTCCATTATTAAAGGCCCATTCCAAGCCGAATTTCAAATCACCCGTTAGCGTTACTTCCGCGATGGTAACATCAATTAAAACTTGTCGCGGTGGCACATCAAGCTTGCGAACAGCGGTTTCTATTTTTTCATAATTGGCTGGTGAGGCCAGGATCAACAAGACATTATTGTCCTTGTCGGCGAGCACGCGAACGTCCCCCTTAACCGCGACACTATCGCCTGCAGCCGCTAGCTGTTCCGGGGTTGCATCCGCAGGAGTTTCTGTCGATTTTACCTCTGCCGGAGCCAAGCCAGGAGCAAGCGCAGGCGGGAGCGAAGTTGAGGTGGCTGATTTACTGAATACATTATTGAGTAATGCTGCCAGTTTTTCAGCCATTCCATTCTGTACCGGATAAACGAACAAGCGCATGCCACCACCGACCCCGCCAGTGTGATCCAAACGTTCAATCCAAATTTTGGCTTGTTCAAGATATTTGGGTTGCTGCGTGATAACCAAAATAGCATTAAGACGCTCAATGGGAACCAGCTTCACAACTCCGGCCAACGGACTTAGCGCCTGAGCACCAAAAATCTTATTGAGATCAGCTACTGCAGTCTTTACATCAACACTTTGCAACGTGAATAAAGCAACTGACATACCAGACAGCCAATCCACATCAAACATGGCGATAGTATCCTGCAAATGTTTTAATTCGCGTTCAGTACCGGAAAGAATAATAAGGTTGCGTGCTTCATCAATACGTACGGCATTCGCTTCAGTCACAAATGGCTCAAGAATCTTTACCATTTCCTTGGCGGCGATAAACTTCAATGGCGCAATTTGAACACTGTAACCACGACCACCTTGCAATATTACCTTGTCGTCTCCTAATTGCGGGGTGATCGAGCCGCGCGTGGCCGTAGCAGCTGGCACCACTTTATAAATCCCTTCTTCTCTGATGATCGCCGCACCATTCATGCGCAACAACGTTTCCAGTGTTGGCAGTAAATCCTTTCTCTGAAGAGGGCTACTGGTATGTAAATTGATTACTCCTTGCACCTTAGGATCTATAATATAAGTTTCATTAAATATATCGCCAACAATTGCTTTAACAACTTCGCGTAAATCAGCACCCTCGAAATTGAGCATCATCTCGTCTCCCGCAGCTGGTTTGGCCACGCTTGCAACTGGCGGTACCGGCGCATTGACAAATACTCCAGTACCGGGATACAACTTGACCTTCTCCGGGCCATCTACAACAACAGGTTTCTCCTCTTTCTTGTTCTTGGTCTCCGCATCACTAATATTCTGCGTAACAAAGTGCGGCTTCACAACCCCTTCGTTTTTCTTTTCGTCACTCTTTTTTTCATCAATCTTCTTTTCTTCACTTTTCTTCGCTTCGAATGCCTTGAAAAAATTAGCACACCCTCCCAGAATAGGGAGCGTAATCATCACTAGTATCCAATGCCGGTAAGTTTTATTCATGCCCGTTCTCTTTTCTCTGTAATAGCATTTTAACTTCTCAATGAAAATATGTTTGTTTATTCGGACGGTTGTTGTCGCAATGCACGGCGGCGTTCAAAAACAGACCGTGGATCATTCACATTCTGCTCCGGAGCTGGAATTGACGCCCCAGGTAGTGGCACAGCGGGAGCGGCAAGTTGCGCTGGCGCATGTTGGCTTCCGGATTTTCCTGCCGGCCCTGATACTGTTTTAATTTTCAGTATTATTTCCTCGTGCTCATCGCCCTGTTTGAAGATAATTTTATCACGCTCCAATTTCTCAACTTGCATGCCGTTGATTTCTTGACCCAACTCGACACGCACCATCTTGCGAGAAGCGACTTCTCGTAACAACGCAATATTTTTATCTTTAGTAATAATAATGCCGTCCAAAATAAATTGCCCCTTGCGCATGGTTGGCTTAGGAGGCTCTATCGCAACAGGCACAAGCGGCGGAGGCGGCGGCAACAAAGTTCGTGAACGGTGAGTAGACGTAGACGATGCCGAACGTCCACTCGGCACAAACTTAGGAGGCAATGGGCGACGGCTTGAGACAAACAGTGGCCGTGCCAATATCTCTGTATAGGATTTGTCCAGTGACCGTAAAGCAAACTCCGGCTGTAATGGCAGCACCGCCGGCCTGGTTTTTTGAGGCTTTGGCAACGGCATGGGCAAGTTGACGCGATTACCCCAACCCAGTTCGGTGCCAATCGTTCCAGTCAAAAACAAAATCAACACCAGCAATAATAGCGTCGTGAACTGACGGGGTTCGAAGGGCAATTTCATTTTTTATCCGCTATCAACGTATAGCCAGATACATCAAACTGCGCTATTAGTTCCGGCTCTACCACAGGTGCGCCCTTATTCAAAGCATTGGCCTGCGAGCGCAGGCTGACATTATCAAGCAGCAAATAGGGCTGAACTGTTTCTATAGCATAAAGAATTTTTCTCAGTGTGGGCAGATTGCTGGTAAATTGGATATTGACCGTAACACGACGATAACCGCCGTCATCCTTGAATGGCACTACCTGCATGCTAACTAACTTACCTCCATTGGCCTCGATCAAATTTTTTACGGTTTCCTGAATTTCCGAAGCGGCCAATGCGACGCCGGTATTTCTGAGGAAATGCTGGCGACCATTTTTTTGCTCCACCTGATCGAGTGCCGACTGGACTTCAGCATGGCTCGCTACAACATGCCGATAACGTCCTAAATAATCGACTAGACTATCCAGTGACTGATCGTAATGGCGATGCAACATGCTAATCGGAATAAATATTAGCAAAATGCTAATCGTCAGAAACAATATTAACAACCCAATGGCCAAGCCACGACTTTGATTTTTATTGAGAGCACGCATCAGGGTTGCGCCTTTGAAGATGACGCCGCTTTTATTGCCTGTTTAACTGGCATATTCGAAGCTGGTGGTACTGGCTTAAGGGCTGGTACTCTTAACGGCAATGGCGAATCAAACTTCTCCGCTTCAAGCTTGCTGGATTCAGATACAGGTTGTTCTAATTTGCTGACGCCGTTATCGGGTTTGTCCGATCCGGGCTCGATAACGGGCGATGGCTGTAATGTAGATAGTTTAGGCGCGGGCGTAATGACTTCGACAGTCGGCACTACCTTAATTTCTGCAGCCAAATGGTAGCGCTCACTGCTTGGCATAGTTCCTTTGGTCAGCGGCGAACGAAAGTTGGCGTCATGCAAAATCTTGGCACTCTCAATCAAGGCAATCAATTTCGACGAAGAGCCGGTTTCCCCCTGGATTTGCAGCTCCTTTCCTTTGAGATTGAATTGTTGCACCCAAGTATCGTCTGGTAATAAGCGAGATAATTCGTCCAGCAATATTATTAATGGCGGAGCTGCCTGCTTTTTATCTAGCATGAAATTAAATTCTGCGGCCAGCCTTTCTTGTTCACGCCGCAATACATCAGTTTTTCTTGCTTGTTGCTTGGCGCGATCAACTATTGGCAGAAGGGAAATTACGGCTTGTCGCTTCTGCCAGATTGGAATGGCTATGGCGATTATTACCAATATCAGTACTAGCAGTAATAACCCAGCATTGGTTCCGTGCAACTTGGAAGGCTGAGTAGTGCTCCGCTCAGCAGGCATCAGGTTGATGGCATCGCCATCTGGCATAATAAGACCAGCAACATACACGGCATTAACCGGCGCACCCCAACGCTCTAGCAGATCAAGCGCGCCATTCACCACTGAGCGGGGTACAACCACCAACTTCACGACAAGCTGGTTTTTTTGGTTTTCCACTTGCAACACACGGAAATCAAAATAAACTTGCTCAGCTTTGAACGGAGTATGGCGATCCATTTCAAAACTTAACACTTGGCGCAAATTCTTAGCTGCCGCCAGAGGCAATTCGACCTGTTTGACTAAACACTGAGTATCAGTGAGACACAACGCAACCCGCTCATCGCGTTTATGTAACTTGCTAAAAAGTGCCTGAAAGGCAGTGCTTTGAGTATCATGATCGCCAGATTGCCGATCGACTTGGCCCTGCACGGTCAAGCTGTCTTTCAGCCAGCGCCGCAATATAACGGCTTGAGGCGTAACTTCTATCAGCAGTCCATTAGCGGCGTTTACATTGGATTGTCGCAGCCATTGCGGCACAAGCACTAGAAGTTCGCCCGACCACCAACGCCAAAATTGCCCAAGTGGAGAGTTTTTGTCAAAAGTAAAACGCGACTGCCGCGCAGTTTGAATTTTATTTTTCATGTAAAACTGCAGTGCGCCTGTAGCGTTCTTCCCATCTTCGTGAAAAGAGGCTTAAGAGTAATTGTGCTCTGCCTTAATGACAGATGAAGCGCATGATAATCAATTGTTACTATAATTCGCTCTATCTTTATCGGCATCTGGTTATTCTAAAAGTGCAGCATTCAATGCATGGATACGCAACGACGCATCCAAAGACTGCTTGGAGTTAGCTAATTATCGTTAAGTTCAATCAAAGCTTTATACTTATTCTAAAATTAGAATAATGCCTCCATCAGGGCACTTCATTTGAACTTTTCGTCTGAGCTTCAAATATCCTCACGAAGTATATGTTAATAATAGATATACAGCATCCCATATTGGAATGCTTAACAAAAATTATTTTTGATGGAAATTACGCGATTAGCTCTTTTACTTATCGTTCCGCGCAAATGGAAAGTGGATTAATCGCGCACAATCTATTAGTTAATAGCTGTTTGTTCTCCAGCGATCGGCTTTGGAGTCGCTTCCCCTTCCTTCCAGGAAAAAAAAACGAATTTACGGACAGTGCCTTGATCAACTTTTACCACTGTTTCACGCACGAACACTGTCCCATCCGGCAATGCCGCTTCAGCTCGAACACTATACACGGAACCGTCGTCACCCGCTACAGCAGCGGCAGCTGGTGCAAACGGTGGGGGCGGTAAATTTTTGAGTAAAGCCTCTTGACGTGCTAAAAGATAAGCATCAACCAGTGCTACATTAGCACCAGGTAGCGCAAGCAAAACTTTTCTCGGCGCAATGGCTGCATTTATTCCAGCCTGATGTGAATCTACAGTCAGTGTATCTACCAAATTGGCGTATAACTCCGGTGTCATGCCCAATACTCGCTGCAATTCATTAACTGTTTCAAACGGTGCATTAGCCGGACGATATTTCAACCCGGCAGCTTTGTATTCCGCAACCTCGGCACCTTTAGGACGCGGTAAATCATCACCGTCGCGCCAATCCACAATAGCATCCAGCAGGACATTGCTTTCTTCATCGTTAAGACCGACACTTTTTAACAAACCCTTCAGCAAATCATCTGATGCACTGTTAATATCAATCTTACCGGATACATCCAAAAGCGTAATATTGAGCTTGGCGCCCCCGAATTCCCACTGATGTGGCATGCCATCACCCTTCCACCGCTGCAAATCGCTGACCGGCTTGAACATTTCGTAGAACGCACGCTGCATGCCACCATCAGCCACCGCTTGGGCGCGCGCTGAAGCAGCTAAATTTTGGGCTAATAACGTATCAGTACGCATGCCAAGAGCGAAACTGGCAGCAATCACCGTCAATAGTGTGGTTGCCCACAATACCAGCACCAATGCAATGCCATGTTGATGCTTTTTTTTGATCACGGCCTTCATTCACTCATACATCGATTGGTAGAGTTGTCCCACATACAGCCAGTATCAGAACCGATCAACGGTGCGACCACCAAATCCGGCCAAACGCGACCATTACTGAATTTAACCCGAACACGAATAAGATAAGGTAACCGCTGTTGAGTATCTCGATTCCCCCACTGGTCTCGCCATTGTGGCTCAGCATCTTTGGTGTCAGTGCCAAAATAGGCAAAGCTTAATTCCTCTACATGATCCGCCAGTACAACTTTTTCAGCATTTTCTAATGCGGTAAAATCAACACTATCTGCCTCTGGAATAACTCGCCTCATTACCAATTGGCCAATATCCTTATCCTGCACCAGCTCCAAACTGATCAGAAACAAACCACCTGGACCTAATCGAACGGCAATCGGAGCAACTAGCTTGAGACTATCTGGCTGACCGATAAAAGCCAGATTCATATCTGCTTTTTTCTTCCAGTGAAATGGGGTAACTTGACTTAATTCACGCCGCAAAAATCCTTGCAGCAAAGCCAAATGTGTCGAATTTTCAGCACGCATCTCACCGGCATCCCAGCTGCGCGCACCTAGACGCATGCCACCAAACAACAGGGCCAGGATAAAACCGAGCAAAGACATGGCGATTAGAAGTTCCAGCAAGGTGAAGCCGGTCATTCTTTGTTTATCCGGACTCACAACGCCACTCCATTCACCAGTCGCAGCGTTTTAAGGCTGGCCGAGCGCGGCTGTGCGCTACCGCCCCATTGCACCTGGATTTCCACTTCCAGCAGTGACACAGGCAAAATCGGCACTGGCAACCCAGTTTGGTCACTCGTCTGTGTTGGAGCGACCGGATAGGGGCGAATACTGACGTGCCACCGATAAACTGTATCAAATTCGCCATCGCTCTCACTTACTTTGAGCGGTATTTCAATGCCAATGGATGCTAACTTGCTTTGACCCAGCAACATTGCTTGCTGATATTCGTCAACACGACTGGCATTTCGCAAACCGCCAGAAAAAATCTGCATCAATACGCTCAATATCAATGCCAGAATTACAAATGCCACCAGCACTTCAAGCAAAGAAAAGCCACGACTGAATTTATACATACCCAAGAGGATTGTCAGCAAATAATCTGGTATTTTCGCGGGTCTTAATTTTTAATGATGCAGTGTCATATCAACAACCGCTTATATTAGATACAGCAAAAATTTCCAAATCGTCCAAGTTCACATACAGCTCTTAATTGAGAATGGTGACTTGGCCGGTTAGCCAATCGATATTAATATCGTATTTGCGAACCCCTGACGTTACTGTGATGCGACCACCAGTGGAGCTTCCATCCGGGTAAAAACGAATCGCGCCGACTTTGTCGGGCAGCAGCTCGGATTGCGCTGTGAACAAACTAATGTCCAACTTTTTAGGCAAGGCATAGCGGCGCTGATCACCACTTACTTTGAAATTTCGCTTTTCAACATCCAGTGTTAATGTCGATTCTGCTTTCCGCGTGACGGCTTGGCTACGTGCTTGCCGTAAACCAGCCGCCAGCTGACGGGCCGCGCCCTTTAGTTCGGTACCGGGCAAACCGGCAGAAATCATTGGTACCGCCAAGGCATAGACCATCGCCATTAGCATTAACACCACCAGTAATTCAAGCAGAGTAAAACCGGCGCTGGCACGCGATTTTATTCGCCCCAATTATTGATATCCTTGTTTTCACCTTCACCACCTTCACGATTATCAAGGCCAAGTGAGCTGATATCAAAATCTTTGTTGTGCTGTCCCGGCGAAGCATAATGATAATCGTTGCCCCACGGATCTTTTGGCACCATCTTCGCTCCCTTAATATAAGGGCCATTCCAACCGGTTGCGCCAGTTGGTGCCTCGATTAATGCCGACAAACTTTCCTGGGAGGTGGGATAACGTCCTACTTCCAGCTTGAACAATTCCAGGCTCTGTCCAAGTTGCTCGATTTGCAGCTTACCCGTTTTGCTTTTCGATGTACCGAGGTAATCCATTACTTTTGGTCCTACCAAGCCAGCCAACAGGCCTAAAATTACCAGCACTACCAGCAGCTCAAGCAAGGTAAATCCTGTTTCCCGACGTACCCGATTTATCCTGTTCATAATATCTCTCTCCAAAAATACACCATTCTATTTCCTATATTTCCCATACTTCCTAAACATATCATTGCTTACAATAGAGTTCGATAAAACCGAGTACGTCTACAGTCGAACTCACAATCGCTGATTACATCGCCAAATCATTAACGCTAAGAATAGCAAGCAGAATTGACATAATGATACCGCCAATCAACAGCCCCAACCCCAAAATCAGCACTGGCTCCATTAGACTTAACATGCGCTTGACCGTTGTTTGCACCTCATTGTCATACACATCCGCAACGCGCAGTAGCATTTCTTCAAGCTGGCCCGTTTCTTCGCCAACCACTACCATATGAACCGCAAGCTTTGGAAACAAACCTGTTTCCATCATTGGCTTACCCAACCCCAACCCTTGCTTAAGTTGATTCGCCACACTATCGAGCCCTTCAGCCATGACGCTGTTACTTAAGGTTTCTTTGATAATAAAAAGCGCGTTCAATAAAGTCACTCCGTTGCCGAGTAAAGTACCCAAGCTGCGACTAAAGCGGGCCACCTCGATCTTCGTAACCAAATCACCTATCAATGGCAGACGTAAAAAAATGCCATCCCAGCGGTAACGGCTGGTAGCGTTTTGCATTTGTTGTCGTAACAGTGCATAGATAGCTAGCCCACCAATTAGCAACATCCACCAGTCATGCCGTAGAAAGTCGCCCGCGGCAATGACGATTTGCGTTGGCAGCGGCAGGGTTTTACCGGATTGCTGAAACATCAGGGAAAACTGTGGCACAACGAATATCAGCAACATCATCACAGAACCAGCCGCCACCACCATCAGAATTGCAGGGTAGATTAATGCAGATGTAACAGTTTGCTTGAGTGCTTTGGCACGTTCCATGAATTCAGTGATACGCGTCAGCACCGGACCAAGTGCGCCCCCAGCCTCGCCAGCACGCACCATGTTGAGGTAGAAACGGGAAAACACGCCTTTCTGTGCTTCCATCGCTGCGGAAAGCGGAGCACCTCCGCGCACGTCGTCGCGCACCTGCGTCAAGAGGTTACGCACTTTATCGTTTTCCGATAACTCGACCAAAATTTCCAATGTGCGATCAAGCGGTAAACCGGCATGCAGTAACGTTGCAATTTCACTCGTAAACACACCAATTTCTGCCTGACTTACTCGATTGGAGCGTAACCATCCAAACGAGGGGGTTCCGCCTGCATGTTTTAGTTGCGCCAGTTCAATCTGAATCGGAATATAACCCATAGCCTGTAAACGATCTACGACCGCTTCATTAGTACGGGCTTCCATTTCACCTTCCAGCGCTTCGCCGTCTGCACTAACCGCGTTGTATTGAAACACCGGCAAATCAAGCCTCCCGCGTCACGCGCAATACTTCCTCAATGGTCGTAACCCCTGCCATTACTTTGCGCAAACCGTTATCAAACATGGTTCGCATACCTTGATCGATTGCCAGCTTGCGTATTTCTCCCGCAGTTGCGTGCTGCATCACTAAACTACGAATACCGTCACTCATCGGAAGTATTTCCACAATATTGACTCGACCAATATAGCCAGTGTGACCACAGTGTGGACAGCCAACCGCATGGTAAAGTTCAATCGGACGCACTTCAGTAAAGCGATGTAACTCCATTTCCTCAACCACTTCGGGCAGCACGGTTCGCAGTTGGCGGCATTGTTCGCATAATGTTCGCACCAGGCGCTGCGCAAGAATGCCAATAACAGTAGATGTCAAAAGATAATCATCCATACCCATATCGAGCAGGCGGTTAATCGTGCTGGCAGCATCATTGGTGTGTAAGGTGGACAGCACCAAGTGACCCGTAAGCGCGGCCTGTACAGCAATTTGTGCCGTTTCCAAATCGCGAATTTCGCCGATCATGATAACGTCCGGATCCTGGCGCACAATGGAACGAAGAGCGTTGGCAAAGGTAAGACCGATCTGCGCTTTAACCTGAATTTGGTTTACGCCTTCCATCTGATATTCAACCGGATCTTCCACAGTGAGTATCTTTACATCCGATTTGTTCAGCGTTTGTAATGCGGTGTAGAGCGTAGTAGTTTTGCCACTCCCGGTAGGACCGGTAGCCAGAATAATGCCATGAGGTTGCTGCAATACATCTATAAATACTTTGAGTACATCATCATCAAATCCCAGTGCAGAAAAATCTAGAGTCGTACCACTCTTATCGAGAATCCGCATAACCACGCTCTCGCCATGCATGGTAGGTACAGTGGAAACACGCAAATCGATTTCTTTACTCTGAATGCGCAATTTAATGCGTCCATCTTGCGGCAGACGCCGTTCTGCAATGTCCAGACTTGCCATGATTTTAATCCGCGATATGACAGCAGCGGACAAGCGTCGTGGCGGCGACTCTACTTCGTGCATCACCCCGTCTACCCGATAACGTACAATCAGACGATTTTCGAATGGCTCGATGTGAACATCGGATGCCCGTGCCTCCAGCGCATGACCGATAATCAAGTTAACCAGGCGGATAACTGGCGCCTCGCTGGCAAGATCCTTAAGATGCTGCACATCATCGCCCGCACCTTCTTCCTCGAGGGTTTCAATATCACCGACAATCTC
The DNA here is from genome assembly GCF_924101635.2 of Candidatus Nitrotoga sp. HW29. Classification (GTDB taxonomy): domain Bacteria; phylum Pseudomonadota; class Gammaproteobacteria; order Burkholderiales; family Gallionellaceae; genus Nitrotoga. The sequence goes on from NZ_CAKMAA020000011.1 coordinate 24,783, forward strand.
CCCCATCGACGTCTTGCCGCTACCATAAAGACGTTCGAAAGCGCTTTCCATATCCTGCTGCACTGCCACTCGCACACTGACCGAACGATGTGTTAACAAGCCAAAAGCATTGATGACGTATTGATCTAGTGGATCCACTAGCGCCAACACCAACACGTGCTCATCTTCATGCAGCGGCAACGCTCTAGACTCTTTGAGAAAACGCACCGATACGCGCTCTTCCAGCAAGGGGACTTGAGGATAATCAGCCGGCTCCACTAATGTCAGCCCTAACTGTGCTGCCAATGCCTCTGCCACATCACGGGCAGAAACCACCCCCAACTTTAATAGTAGTGTGCCTATACGCTCGTGTTCACCGATTTCACTTTGCTGCAAGTCTAACGCGCGCTCCAAATCGAGCGTACTCAGCTTCCCCTGCTCAACTAACCATTCTCCTAAACGTTTGCTCAACTGGATGCTTCCTGTGCAAAAAGTGCGGGAATGGTATCACGAACATGTAGTTTTTCGCGCAGGCAGGCTGCCATTCGCTTTTAATCAAACCACAATTTGTGACATACGCAGACATACTTCAAGTCTCCAGTGTAAAAGATACAGAAAGATACTGCTCGAAATAAAGCACCCCGCAGCAAGCTACGGGGTATTAACTACGCTTTTCAAACCGCTGGCTTTCAACCAGCCTTCGCTCCAAGGAGCGGGGAATTAAACCCGTAGAGATTAAAAGTATTTGGCGTATACGCGCCAAATTAATAATTAGGACGATATTAGGGATAAAACAAAAACAGGCGATACCCAGCTGGTTTAAGGTCGGCGGTATCAAGATGTAGTTTAATGTCAATCTCATGGTTGGGTAACAGCCCTTGCTTTTCATCCTCGCCAAGTTTGAGATATTCCATTGGAAGGAAAGTGCGACGCGCCAGTACCTCATCCGTCGAGTTGGTGAGGGTCAATTCGAGATTGGGATAGGTTTGTGCGTAGAGCGCTCGGTTTCGCAAGATGGCATTGAGAACGATAGCGCTCGCTTGTTTCGGATCGGATTCCAGATCGGAAGATTCAATACTCAATTGGTCAATTTTTTTCGGTAGCGGAATATCGCAGTTAAGCAGCTTGCAATAGGACGTAAGCGCTAACTTGATGCCCGGCAGGTGCGCGGCCAATTCGACACGAAAAAAATACGTAGTCTGTGCCAGTAACACGATGACCAACAGCAACATGACCACTATCCACGACCAGTGCACATTCTTTTTAATAACTGCAGGTCTGATTTCCAGTGCCGCTTCTTTACTGGTCGCAGCAAGATGACTGAAATCATATTTATCGTGAATTACGGGGATAGGTTCCACCGGGCTTTTAACCGGTACTTGCTGCATTTCCTCCAGATCCAGCGTTAGGGTAAGTTGCGGACTTAATTCGTTATCATGCAATTTTTTTGTTGCGTTGAATATTGCCTGGCAACGTCCGCACCGCACCATGCCCTGATACATATCCAGCTGAGCCTGGCTAACCTTAAAGCGGGTACTACACTCCGGGCACTGGGTGACTGCACTCATCGCTTCACTCCGGACAAACACGCCCAACCTGCTTCCACAACCGGTGGTCTAAAATCAAACCAGTGATCATAAATTTTCATGACATCTTCGGCCTGTTCGCCGAGTACGCCGGACAATACAACCTGACCGCCTTGACGCGATGAATCTGCCAGCAATGGTGCAAGTACTTTGAGGGGATTGGTAAGAATATTGGCTACTACAATATCGACTTGTTGTTTCGGTACGACATTAGGCAAATAGAACTGCGCATCAACTTGATTAACCCTTGCATTATCGCGACTAGCTTGCACGGCTTGCGCATCCAGGTCCACACCCGTGGCGCTGGATGCGCCAAGTTTGAGCGCAGCGATGGTCAAAATACCCGAACCGCAACCATAATCCAGAACGGATTCACCTTTTTGTAAATGACGATCCAACCAGCGCAGGCACAAGCGGGTCGTGGGGTGGCTCCCGGTACCAAAAGCCAAACCGGGATCAAGCGTAATGTTAATGGCACTGGAATCGAGCGGGGTGTGCCAGGTAGGCACGATCCAGAGGCGCTGCGAAATGCGGATGGGGTTAAACTGCAATTGAGTCAGACGCACCCAGTCATTGTCTGCCAAGGTCGCGATAACATAGTTTGGCGGTTGTTGCAGCCCGATGGCGTATGCCGCTTCCAGCATAATTGCATCTATCGGCGTATCTTCGACAAATAGAGCAGTAACGCGATTGTGTGACCAAAGATGAGAAACAGTTTCGCCCGGTTCGCCAAATATAGCTTGTTCATTTGAGGTATCAGCATCTGCATCGTGAATATCCACCGATAATGCGCCGAGTGCTAACAGAGTCTCGCTCAGCATCTCCGCTTGGGATGCAGATGCAGTGACCGTCAGCGTAAGCCAAGCCATATTATTTTACCTTGGTGCGTTCGGCTAGCTTGTGTTCCAGATAATGAATGCTGGTACCACCTCGTAGAAAAGCAGCATCTAACATGAGTTCCTGATGCAGCGGAATATTAGTCTCGATACCCTCTACCGCCATTTCTGATAGGGCAGTACGCATGCGTGCTATCGCCTGTTGACGACTGTCCCCGTATGCGATGATCTTGCCGATCATGGAATCGTAGTGAGGCGGCACAAAATAATTGGCGTACACATGCGAATCCACGCGAATGCCCGGGCCACCAGGAGGATGCCAAGTCGTAATGCGGCCAGCCGAGGGCGTGAACTTGTAGGGATGTTCGGCATTGATGCGACATTCAATGGCATGACCTTTGAGTACGATATCATTTTGCTTGAAACTGAGTTTTTCACCGGCAGCGATGCGGATCTGCTGTTGCACGATATCTATGCCCGTAATCATTTCGCTGACCGGGTGCTCTACTTGTACGCGAGTGTTCATTTCAATGAAGAAAAACTCATCGTTTTCATACAGAAATTCAAAAGTTCCCGCGCCGCGATAACCAATCTTGCGGCAAGCTGCCGCACAACGCTCACCAATTTTATTACGAAGACGAGTATTAAGCAGCGGTGCTGGCGCTTCCTCAAGAATTTTCTGATGACGACGTTGCATAGAGCAGTCACGCTCGCCTAAATACACCGCATTACCATAAGAGTCTGCCAGTACTTGAAATTCGATATGGCGTGGATTTTGCAAAAACTTTTCCATATACACCACAGGATTATTAAATGCCGCCTGCGCCTCACTACGCGTCATAGTCACGGCATTGAGCAAAGCGGCTTCGGTATGCACCACACGCATGCCGCGTCCACCCCCGCCTCCGGCGGCCTTTATAATGACCGGGTAACCAATACTGCGGGCAATTTTGGTGATTTCGGTTGGATTCTCTGGCAGTGCACCATCCACACCTGGCACACAAGGAATATTCGCTTTTTTCATCGCGTTTTTGGCGGACACTTTGTCGCCCATTAAACGAATGGTTTCCGGCCGTGGGCCAATGAATACAAACCCACTCTTTTCTACACGCTCGGCGAAGTCAGCGTTCTCAGACAAAAAACCATAGCCTGGGTGGATGGCCTGTGCATCTGTAACTTCCGCTGCGCTAATGATGGATGGGATGTGCAAATAGCTATTTAACGAAGAGGCCGGGCCAATACATACCGATTCATCGGCCAGTTTGACATATTTGGCGTCTGCATCAGCTTCGGAATGCACTGCAACAGATTTAATGCCCATTTCACGACAAGCGCGCTGAACTCTTAAGGCAATCTCGCCTCGATTTGCGATGAGAATTTTTTCAAACATTATTTAACCGATGATAAAAAGAGGTTGACCATACTCCACCGGCTGGCCACTCTCGACCAGAACCGCACTAATAACACCACTTTGATCAGCTTCGATTTCGTTGAGCAGCTTCATTGCTTCGATAATACAAAGCGTGTCGCCCACATTGACGCTCTGGCCCACTTCCACAAAAGGTTTGGCACCAGGAGAGGGGCTGCGGTAAAAACTACCGACCATCGGCGATTTCACCACGTGACCATCTGGTGCTGCCGGTTCAGCAAGCTCAGCAGGTGCATCGGACAGCTGCGGGGCGAGCGTGGTCATCTGCTGCTGCGGTGCAGCATAAACATGCTGCACCGCAGCAGCAGAACGTACAATGCGCACGCGTTCTTCACCTTCACTGATTTCCAGCTCGGCAATACCGGAGCTTTCAACAAGTTCAATCAAGGTCTTGAGTTTACGTAAATCCATGATTAGCTCCTAACAGAATATTGCAGCGCGTATTGCACTGCGAGTTCGTAACCGGTTGCACCCAAGCCGCTGATAACGCCGATAGCGAGATCAGAAAAATATGATTCTTTACGGAACGGTTCCCGTGCAAACACATTGGAAAGATGGACTTCAATAAATGGTATGGCCACCGCCGCTAGTGCATCGCGTAAAGCCACACTGGTATGCGTAAACGCCGCAGGGTTAATGACAATAAAATCGGTACCATCCTGACGCACCAAATGTACGCGATCCACTAAAGCAGATTCAGAATTACTCTGAAAATACAACAGATTTGCGCCTTGCATGCGTGCTAAATGCTGTAACTTGTTGTTAATTTCGTCTAATGTAATATGGCCATACACACTTGGCTCACGACTGCCGAGCAAGTTCAGATTGGGGCCATGTAGAACCAAAATGGTTTTCATGAACGCAGTTTGCCGCAAATTAGGACAAGTTGTCTATTATTTAGCAGAAATTGAGTGGAGTATTATGCGAGACGCTCTTCTTGCAAACGCTTACGCAATTCCTCAACAGTAAAAATGGAGGGGATAAAACTTCCTCGCAATGCGAGTAAATCTTTTTCAACGCTCACCAGTGCATCTACCCTGGCTTTGTGTGCCACGGCCAAAAATACTTGGCAAAATATACCGTGCGATGGCATCCAGTTGGATATGGACGCTGTTTCACAGTATGGGAAAAATTCTTCCAACAACAAATCCTGCTCGGGGATCGACAAATCAAATTTTGGGTAATTCAATGAATCAAATAAATCTTCTTTTGTTGCGTTACTAATCACCGGACGAATAGATTTCATTTGCCAAGCTTTTTTCAACCATGCCAAATTCCCATTAGCAAACAACAATGCAGAAAGTATTACATTGGTATCAAGAACAACACGCATATTATTCTTTGGGGCGGCGCGCCCAAGCACACGCGTCAGCTACATCTTTTTCGGAAATTCCCGATGCAATCAATTTATCACGTACCGCTTCAACGCTTTGAGCCAAGGCGGGTGCTAAAACAGTAGTGGGGCTGTCAGCTTCAATATCAAAATGTTCAGCAGTTTCCACTGGAGAAACAATTTTATCTGGCGACATGATCTGATTGCTTGGAGTTATCTTGACTTGCATGGTAGCTACCTCAGTGGCAAACAGAAATAATTTAAGGTAAACAGAATAAAATTGTACTTGAGAAAATGGACGTGCGCAACCGTAGGCCGGCGCCCAACTCTGGGGAGTAGCGAAGTCTGTCGGCCTTAACTACCATTAAAACAAATGGTGGGCAACCTGGCCCTCCAAATGATGTGCTGCGCTGTATCTGAACGAAAAATAGATTGTTAAATCATATATGTGGCGCACGCACCAACACGTACAGATGGTTAAATATTAAATGGTTACCCAGACTAAAGTCACTTAAATTTTAAAGAGCGAATACTTTGATAAGAAATACGATCATCACTATTAAAAAATTTATATATAAGCAATTGAATTAACTTGATTAAACTGATAACCATTTTTCTCCTGTTGCCCTAAACAGGGCAGTGCGGCATAATTACCAACTAGTTTGTTACAAAAATAGTTTATTTATCCTTTAATATTAAAGAGAGATGTTCAGGAGGTTAGAGAAAGATGGCTGCGGCGCGTAAGGTATACCCCCCCAAGTTTAATGACACTACTGGAGCGATCCGCGCTTTGGCAATGGACGCAGTTCAAAAAGCAAACTCTGGCCATCCTGGCGCACCCATGGGCATGGCAGAAATTGCCGAAGTGCTGTGGATCCACCATCTGCGCCATAATCCGGCTAACCCTAAATGGGCCGACCGTGACCGTTTCGTGTTTTCTAATGGCCATGGCTCGATGCTGATTTATGCCCTGTTGCATTTAACTGGCTACGACTTGCCGATTGATGAATTAAAGCGCTTCCGCCAACTACATTCTCAGACCCCAGGTCACCCGGAATATGGCTACACTGCTGGCGTCGAAACCACTACTGGCCCGCTCGGTCAAGGCATTACCAATGCAGTAGGTTTTGCACTGGCGGAAAAAATGCTGGCGAATGAATTTAATCGGCCCGGTCACGAGATCGTTAACCATCATACTTATGTTTTCCTCGGCGACGGTTGCATGATGGAAGGTATTTCGCATGAATCTTGTGCACTAGCCGGCACTTGGGGACTCGGCAAGCTGATCGCCTTCTGGGACGACAACGGCATTTCCATTGATGGGCATGTTGAAGCTTGGTTTACCGATGATACAGCCAAACGCTTCGAGTCTTATGGTTGGCACGTAATCGCCAATGTGGAAGGCCATGATCCCGAAGCAATAGATGACGCCATCAAGGCTGCTAAAGAAGTTACCGACAAGCCTACATTAATTTGCTGCAAAACCATCATCGGCGCGGGTTCCCCGAACAAGGCGGGCACGCATGATGTACATGGCGCTGCATTAGGCGATGCGGAAATCGCTGCTACACGCGAATATATAGGATGGAAATACCCACCATTCGAAATCCCAGCACACGTTTATCAGGCGTGGAATGCGCGTACCAAAGGTGAGGGTCTGGAAAAATTATGGGACAACAAGTTTGCAGAATACCGCAAGGCTTATCCTCAGGAAGCGGCTGAATTTGAACGACGCATGAAAGGTGATTTGCCAGCAGACTGGACACAACATGCTGCGGACATGATCGCTAAAATCAATGAAAAGGCGGAAACCATTGCTTCACGCAAGGCTTCACAGAATGCAATTAACGGTCTGGTACCGGCGTTACCTGAATTTCTTGGCGGCTCGGCAGATCTGACCGGTTCAAACCTAACCAATTGGACGGGCGCCAAGCATATTCATGGAAAATCAACCGGTAACTACATTAGTTACGGGGTACGCGAATTCGGCATGTCGGCCATTATGAATGGCGTAGCGTTGCATGGCGGCTTTCTACCATTTGGCGGCACTTTCCTGATGTTCTCAGAATATGCGCGCAACGCATTACGCATGGCTGCGTTGATGAAACAGCGTGTGATTTTCGTGTACACACATGACTCTATTGGACTGGGCGAAGATGGGCCAACTCATCAGCCCGTGGAACAAACCGCCACGCTACGCTATATTCCAAATATGGACGTTTGGCGCCCTTGCGATACGGTGGAATCTGCCGTGTCATGGGTTGCGGCTATTGAACGTAAAACTGGTCCGAGCAGTCTTATCTTTAGCCGTCAAAATTTGGCATTCCAAAAGCGCGATGCAGATCAAATTGCCAATATCCGCAAGGGTGGTTATGTGTTGTCAGAAGCTGCCAATGGCAAGCCACAAGCTCTCATTATCGCGACGGGCTCCGAAGTGGGTTTGGCTATGGATGCACAAAAGGCATTGGCTCAGGACGGCATTAATGTACGAGTGGTTTCCATGCCCTCAACCAATGTATTTGATCGTCAAGATCAGGCATATAGGGATAGCGTATTACCAAAGGGTAGTAAGCGCGTAGCTGTCGAAGCAGGCGTGACGGGGTTTTGGTACAAATACGTTGGTTTAGACGGTGCGGTAATCGGTATGGATACTTTCGGCGAATCTGCCCCGGCAGGCGAGTTGTTCAAACATTTCGGCTTTACCGTTGACAATGTGGTGAATGCTGTAAAAAGCATACTTTAAATTTCTGGTAACGATACAGTTTACATGAGCTTTGCTTGAAGGGTTGTCCTTCAAAAAGGAGATTAGAAGTATTTATAAGTTGCCAATTCTTTAATCAACGCTCGGATTAAATTCGCTGATATTTTGCGAGATTGGCAACAAAAAATTGGCCAACTATTAACCAATTGGTCATTCTTAATCAAAAATGATCACGCTTGCAAAGCGTGTTTCAGCCTTGAATATAAATTACTCAAATTAACTGCGGGTTACGCAGGTAACCGCACAGGATGATTTTGACTGGTTCCTTCTTATCCAAGGGGACACTTGGCGTTACAGCAGTAGGATTGGCGACACGTTCCAAGACTATCTTATCGTCTAATGATTTATTATTTGTAGCGAGCATATTTAAAGATGCTGGAAGTTTAAATATTTGATTGGCTTAGCTACAACATCAGAATAAAACCAAAAATTAATCTGAACAGTTACAATTTTAGTTATAAAACCAGGAGAGAAACATGGCAATCAAAGTTGGTATCAATGGGTTTGGTCGAATTGGCCGCATGGTGTTCCGTGCAGCGGTAAAAAATTTTCAGGACATCGAAGTCGTAGGCATTAACGACTTGCTTGAACCCGACTATTTGGCTTACATGTTGAGCTACGACTCTGTGCATGGCCGCTTTGATGGCACCATTTCCATTGAAGGTAACACCTTGGTCGTCAACGGTAAAAAGATCCGCCTGACTGCTATCAAAGACCCCGCCGAACTGAAATGGAATGAAGTGGGCGCTGATATAGTTATCGAATCCACCGGACTTTTTCTCACTAAAGAAACTTGTGAAAAACACATCGCCGCGGGTGCCAAGAAAGTTATCATGTCTGCCCCGTCCAAAGATGACACACCGATGTTTGTATATGGCGTGAATGACAAAACTTATGCTAACCAAACAATCATCTCCAACGCTTCCTGCACGACAAATTGTCTCGCCCCTGTTGCCAAGGTACTAAATGATACTTGGGGCATCAAGCGCGGACTCATGACTACTATACATGCCGCCACGGCTACCCAAAAAACCGTGGACAGCCCTTCTAACAAGGATTGGCGTGGTGGTCGCGGTATTCTCGAAAATATCATTCCATCTTCGACTGGTGCAGCCAAGGCCGTTGGCGTGGTTATTCCCGAACTGAATAAAAAACTCACCGGTATGGCGTTCCGTGTACCCACCTCTGACGTATCCGTAGTTGATCTCACCGTGGAGCTGAATAAAACAGCGACCTACGCCGATATCTGCGCCGCCATGAAGACTGCATCCGAGGGTTCAATGAAGGGCATACTTGGCTATACCGGTGCAAAAGTAGTCTCTACCGACTTTCGGGGTGAGAGTTGCACTTCTGTTTTCGACGCCGAGGCCGGTATGTCTCTGGACGGTACCTTTGTTAAAGTCGTCTCTTGGTACGATAACGAGTGGGGCTATTCCAGCAAAGTTCTGGAAATGGTTCGCGTCATCGCTAAATAAACATGCATGCAAGGCGAGGAAGCCCCTCGCTTTTTGCGTTTCTTCTTATCGTTTCACCTCAAATGATTAATTGGAGAAAGAATTGTCCGTAATCAAAATGACAGATTTGGATCTCAAGGGCAAACGTGTCCTGATCCGCGAAGACTTGAATGTTCCCCAAGCCGATGACGGCACTATCACCGATGATACCCGCATCCGGGCAAGCATGCCTACTATCCAGCACGCCATAAAAGCGGGGGCCAAAGTAATGTTGATGTCCCACCTTGGTCGCCCTGAAGAAGGTATATACTCAGAGGCTGATTCCCTAAAACCTGTAGCCAAGCGTTTATCTGACTTGCTTGGCAAAGAGATACGGGTCATTAAAGATTGGCTGGACGGCGGCTTCACCATCGCCGATGACGAAGTCGTACTGTTCGAGAACGTACGATTTAATAAAGGTGAAGGCAAAAATAACGACGACTTGTCCCAAAAAATGGCTAAGCTGTGCGATATCTATGCGATGGATGCATTTGGTACCGCGCATCGCGCACAGGCTTCCACCCACGGTGTGGCGAAATATGCACCAGTGGCATGTGCCGGTCCACTCCTGGCAGCAGAATTGGAAGCCTTAGGCAAGGCATTGAAAAACCCGGCTCACCCGCTAATCGCCATTGTTGGCGGTTCTAAAGTTTCAACCAAATTGACCGTATTGGAATCGTTATCACACATTGTGGATCAATTGATCGTCGGTGGCGGCATTGCCAATACTTTCATTAAAGCGGCGGGTTATAACGTCGGTAAATCGCTATATGAACCCGATCTTGTAGCCGAAGCCCAGCGTTTAATACAAGCCGCCAAGTCCAAAGGCGGATCAATTCCGGTACCTACCGATGTAGTTGTAGGCAAGAAGTTCGATGCCAATGAGCCAGCCGTAGTTAAAAAAGTGGCTGATATCACTGACGATGATATGATTTTTGATATTGGCCCGGAAACTGCCCAGACTTATGCAGCCTATCTGAAAAACGCTGCAACCATTGTGTGGAATGGCCCGGTAGGCGTATTTGAATTTGACCAATTTGGCGCCGGCACCAAAACACTGGGCATGGCGATTGCGGAAAGTCCCGCGTTTTCTATCGCCGGTGGTGGGGATACGCTGGCGGCGATTGCCAAATACAAAATCAGCGATCAAGTAAGCTATATTTCCACGGGTGGTGGTGCATTTCTAGAATTTCTAGAAGGTAAAAAATTACCAGCGGTAGAGATTCTTGAACAACGTGCGACGAAGTAAATAAGACGAGAAATTATGTTACGCAGAACCAAAATTGTTGCCACTCTGGGGCCAGCCTCCGGCGACCAGAAAGTACTGGAGCAAATGATACTTGCTGGCGTGGATGTGGTGCGCATGAATTTTTCCCATGGCACAGCGCAAGATCACGTGGCGCGTGTTGAAAAAGTGCGCGCTGCAGCGGCTGCATGTGGCCGTATTATAGGGATTCTTGCCGACCTGCAAGGCCCAAAAATTCGGGTGGGTAAAATTGAAAATGACAAAATCATTCTCAAGCAAGGGGATATTTTTATTCTGGATGCGGAATGGACAGGTCTCGGCAATCAAGAACGAGTTGGTCTCGACTACAAAAACTTACCTAAAGATGTCAGTAAAGGTTCGGTGTTGTTGCTGAATGATGGAATGCTGGAATTCGATGTCATCGAAGTTAAAGGCGCGCAAATTATCTGCAAAGTAGTGTGTGGCGGTGTGCTCTCCAACAACAAGGGCATCAATCGCAAGGGCGGTGGTTTGACTGCGCCTGCGCTTACCGACAAAGACAAGGAGGACATCAAGACCGCAGCTTTGATTAAAGCGGATTATCTGGCAATTTCCTTCCCGCGTTCGGCGAATGACATGAAATTGGCGCGCAAACTGATGCACGCGGCTGGTGGCAAAAGCTTGTTAATGGCTAAAATTGAGCGCGCTGAAGCCATTACTGTACTGGACGAAATTATTGATGCATCCGACGCTATCATGGTGGCCCGAGGCGACCTTTCCGTGGAAGTGGGAGATGCAGCCGTACCAGGCTTGCAAAAACGCATGATCCGCATGGCACGCGCCAAAAACAAACTGGTTATCACCGCCACACAGATGATGGAATCCATGATCACTAACCCGATTCCTACTCGGGCGGAAGTATCGGACGTGGCAAATGCAGTACTGGATGGTACCGATGCGGTCATGCTGTCGGCAGAAACAGCGGTGGGCGACTATCCCATCGAAACCATCAAATCCATGGTACGCATCTGTATTAACGCGGAAAGTGAGATGGAAGATATCGCCACCAGTCACCGTCTGCTGCAAACGAAATTCGCACGTATTGATCAGGCTATCGCCATGTCCGCGCTATATGCTGCTTCTCACTTTACGATCAAAGCGATTGTAGCACTAACCCAATCCGGTTCGACTCCTCTGTGGATGTCCCGTGTTAATGCAAGGGTACCGATCTTTGCATTAACACCAACTGAGTCTACTTTGAGTAAAGTAACGCTATTCAGCGGAGTCCATCCGATTGCGTTTAACACGACATCAAAAGTTCCTTCAGTAGAATTGCGTGCAGCGGAGGATGAACTGGTACGTTTAGGATTAGTACACGACGGTGACATGATTGTGATGACAATAGGTGAAGCCGTTGGTAAGGCTGGCTATACCAATACCATGAAAATTGTCCGGGTAGGCGATCACCGTAAACACTAATGAGTTGAAACATGGCTCAGTTTTCCCATACACTGCTGGATTCTGTTGTTGATTTTGTTTAGTAACTTTTAAATTTCCTAGGAGAAAAAAATGGCTCTTGTTTCATTACGCCAGCTGCTGGATCATGCAGCCGAGAACGGATACGGCCTGCCCGCATTCAATGTCAATAATTTGGAACAAGTCAAGGCAATCATGGAGGCAGCGGATGAAACGAATAGCCCAGTGATTATGCAAGGCTCAGCTGGTGCCCGCAAATATGCAGGTGAAGCATTCTTGCGTCACCTGATTCTCGCTGCGGTAGAAACTTATCCGCACATTCCGGTAGTCATGCACCAAGATCATGGAGCCTCTCCGGCTGTTTGTATCAACGCTATTCGTTCCGGATTCTCCAGCGTCATGATGGATGGTTCTCTGAAAGAAGATGCAAAAACTCCTTCCTCTTATGAGTACAACGTTGAAATAACAAGTAAAGTAGTCAATATTTCCCACGCGGTCGGTGTATCCGTTGAAGGTGAGCTGGGTTGCTTAGGCTCACTTGAAACCGGCATGGGCGAACAAGAAGATGGACAAGGCGCAGAAGGAAAACTAGATCACTCGCAACTACTTACCGATCCGGAAGAAGCAGCCGATTTTGTCAGGAAAACTGGTGTTGATGCATTGGCGATAGCCATCGGCACCTCGCACGGCGCATACAAATTCACCCGTCCACCTACAGGCGACACGTTGGATATTAATCGCATCAAGGCAATCCACGCCCGCATTCCCAACACTCACTTGGTAATGCATGGTTCTTCTTCTGTACCGCAAGAATGGTTGAAAATCATTGACCAGTTTGGCGGCGATATGGGGGAAACCTACGGCGTGCCCGTTTCAGAGATAGTCGAGGGTATCAAACACGGCGTGCGAAAAGTTAATATCGACACAGACCTGCGCATGGCATCTACAGGCGCGGTGCGTCGTCATTTGGCACAAAACCCCAAAAATTTTGATCCACGTAAATTCTTGGCAGAATCGACCATAGCCATGAAAGAAATTTGCAAGGCACGTTATGAAGCCTTCGGCTCTGCTGGCCAAGCTTCAAAAATAAAAGCATTACCACTGGATACAATGGCCATCAGGTATACTAAAGGTGAACTAAAAGCGATCGTTAAATAATTTAATGTAAACACAATAAAAAAAGCGGTTTTCAAACCGCTTTTTTTATTCCTAGAATTACAGCTAAACATCTGTAGCTAGCACCATAAATTATAAATTTTTCCAGTTTTCATTACACACGCCTAATCTCCTACAAATTTGTTAGCTCTCATCCTAAAAAACCTCACCGTTCAATTCCGGAATTGGGAAAATTATTTACGCCAATATTTGTGCATTAGAAGAAAAAATGCGAAGCTGGTAACATTGAAGCCTTTGTAAGTATGAAATTAAGAATACTTTAAACATCATGCAATATGTACAAAACCTTCCTCTTTCCCCACCTTTAAAAGGGTTAGATGATACCCAAGAAGTAACCAAGCTAACTGAAATTAAACCAGTTAAACCCGCCCTGGAACACATCCAGCCGTCACTCGTATTTCGGCCATTCACACGATCTGAACATCCGAAAAACCCGTCATTCGAAAGGCGAAATGTAGAACCCCATCTTGGTGAACGCCGAAAAATCTGCCGTCGTATCAAAACTCAGCCTCTTCTGAAAGAGCTTCGCTCAAAGGTAGACCGACGACACCGCAAACAAAGAAAAACAGATATCACAGAACATATAGATGAAAATGCTTAGAATTAAAAATTATTCATATTTTTGGTGAGCTTATGATGAATAAAAAAAACGATCTCAATCAACCCGCTAAAACAACCGCACCAATCAGCAAGCATAAATACCGAAAGACACTCCATGCTCTTCAGGTTGAGCTCGTCAAATTGCAACGGCATTTCATTAAATGCAATGACAAAATTCTAATCATTTTTGAAGGGCGGGATGCATCTGGAAAAGATGGCACAATCAAACGTATCGTCCAGCATTTAAGTCCACGTGAAACACGTATCGTGGCACTCGGCAAGCCTTCTGATCGCGATCAAACGGTGTGGTACTTTCAACGCTATGTTCCCTACCTGCCAGCAGCTCAAGAGCTCGTGCTATTTAACCGCAGTTGGTACAATCGCGCCGGTGTCGAACGAGTAATGGGCTTTTGTACTGACGCTGAGCATAAGGAATTTATGGATTCAGTATCAGAGTTTGAACATATGTTGGTCCGTTCAGGTATTAAGCTTTTTAAGTATTACCTCGACATCAGCAAACGCGAACAGAAGAAACGTTTAAATGAGCGCATGACAGACCCGCTCACCCAATGGAAAGTCAGTGCACTTGACGACCAAGCAATCAAGAAATGGAAGCCATATAGCTTAGCACGCAACGAAATGTTAACTCGATCACACACCATAATAGCTCCCTGGACCATAGTTCGTGCCAACGATAAATATCTGACACGACTTAATGTAATTAAGGATCTGCTCAGCCGTCTTAATTACGCAGATAAAGATGAAAACCTGGTTTTACCAGATCCACAAATCATATCAACCTACGATGCATCCTATCTCGAAAATGGCATGCTGGAGCTGTAACCAGCAATTTATAAACAACAGAGCCTTCTACGAAAACCCTACCCCATTTAGCTTAACGTTCAACCTGTAGCCTTCTTTCTGGCATATAGTGGTTCCTAATTTCAGACACTCATAACCACCTACTAAAGTAGATGGGTTGAGACTCCGACCGCCACCCATTAAAAGTGGGCAAACCGTGGCAAACTCCGCTAAAACCATATTCACAGAACCTATGATAAAACTCAGGCTGTGAAAGGGCTGCGAGCAAAAGTTCAACGTCAACCTGTTGTTCATTCTCCTCGCATTTCTGGAGCTGTTGCTCGGGAGATCGTAAACACGTTCTTTGACTCCTTTTCTCTAATTTTCAGCGTAAGTAGGCAGGTCTCCTAAAATTACTGATTAGTCATTTTTCATCTGTCGGCCAATAATACGCATCGTACCAATGAAAAAATGTAATGAACGACGAACATCGGGGTCATTTAGGGAGTTGATCAATTGAAGCAAACCGGGTGGCTTTTCTAATGCTTCCGTTTGAGCATTCGCCATACGAATAGCATTACCGGCTGTCCAACCCAGCGCTAAAATTTCCTCGCCTACCTTAGTAGTTTTTTCCAGTGCCGCTTCATCAAGAAACTGGATATTGTCCGATATGATTGACAATAAATCGATGATGTTGTTGAATCGACCGGCTTGTACTAATGGGGCTGTTTTTTCGATTAAGTTCTTAATGCCCTCGATAGTTGCTGAGTTATTAAGGGCCGTATCCGACATAAGTTTTTCTTCAATTATATTTAACTGCATTTCTTCAGACATAAGAATTCCCCTTTAATCAAACTATCCCACGCGCAACGGCCCAATAAATACCGCGATTAAACGTTTTACGCATTAACCCCCCGAGCTTGGTAGGTGGTGCGACCTGTACATCACTCTTATAGTCATACCAGAGTGGCATGCCGGCTTCCAATCCCATTTGAGCGATTGCTTGAACTTTTCCATCATAAATGGCAGAGGTATAACCGCGACGAATCTCCGAAGCGATATTTTCCACGACGACAGGTGATTGGTTATGGCAAGTGCCCCCGGCTTTACTAACCGGCAAATCAACGGTATCGCCCATCACATAGACATTATCGGAGCCGTACATTTTCAAGGTTTCAAAATCAGTAGGTAACCAGCCTTCATTATTTTGTGCTTCTGATTTTCCTGAATTAATTACGGCATCTACCGCGCGGATAGGTGGAGTGGCCATCAAAATATCAAATTCTTGAGAGTTACCTTCCTCCGAATAGGCTATTTTTGCTTCGGGATCAACCTTATCTAAAGTAAAACCACGTTGATATTTGATGTCTTTACTATCAAAAATGGTAGGCAACACATCACAGGTTGGTTTTTGTAAAAATAAACAATTACGCAATAATTGAGAGACCGTAGGGTAGCTATAAATAATCTCTACACGATCCCGCACATTTCGTTTACGTAAATAATCATCCAGCATTAACGTGGTTTCAATAGGGGCAATACCACATTGATGAGGTACGTTAGGGGTTTTGGGGAAATTGACTGTTATAAATATACGGCCCTCTTCGATGGTGCGTAATTTTTGAGCAAGTTGTTGCGCCGCTTTAGTCTGATAAAAATGATCACCTGCTTCCTTCAAGCCTTCAATGCGTTCTGGCGCAGGAACACAGCCTGTTGAAATAACAAGATATTCATAATCGTATCGCTTGCCACTTTCACAAAGAACACGATTTTGCTCAAACTCAAAGCTTTCAACACCATCAACATGAAAAATAATTTCAGGGCGTAATAATGAACGTTGTTTGCGGACTAATTCATGAGGATGATAAGCATTAAAAGCCACATACATATTGGCTGGCTTGTAAATATGGTTGGGGGAATTTGAGAGCATCATAATCTCAATTTCACCATTTAGAATTTCAGGATATAACTTAGCAACTAAGTTATTAGCGGTCATCGTGCCGCCAATCCCGCCACCAACTACGACAATACGTTTTGTTGTACCAGTCATAATGACTCCTTTCAATAGGTTATTAATAAATTGTTCGCCTACAATTTTAAATGCCTCTGGCAATGATTAAACACCGTTGCCAGAGTGAGAGCATTTTTGTTAATCCCATTGTATTTTAATGGTGCTTAACCGTTGCTATGCTCAGCTGTTGTTGGATTAATCATGGTTTTTACTTGGGCAATAGAGTTTGCCGGAAACGCTCCACGTTCTGCATGGGTTTTAATGCTTTGTTCATCGGGAGCAATGTAGATGCAATAGATTTTGTCGTTCGTTACATAACTTTCCACCCACTGAATTTGCGGCCCCATATCGTTCAAAATAGAGCAGGATTTTTGTGATATTTGTTGCAACTCCGCTGCAGTTAATTGGCCTGCGTTAGAGATTTCTCGCTCAATAATATATTTAGGCATATTGTCCCTCATGCTGTTATATGACCGGTCATCTTTTATTGGCTGTTAAAAAAACGATATCAGCCATCATGACCATATCGCTTAAAAATTTGTTAGTTCAACCGTCTTGTTGCTGGTCGTAAAAAAGACCCCCATAACTGCCAGCACCGCATTACTCCTACTCTACAATCAACCAGGCAACAAATAATCATTCAGTAATGTATCGCAAAACTCTTGTAACGGTTGCACGGACTGTTCAATTTTCATTCGTAACAACGCGCCTTGCCAGTTATTGACCAACAAGTTAGCCATAATTTCGGCACTCCTATCAGTGCGCACTGCGCCCTCTTTTTGTGCTTGTACTAATGCCTTATATTGCAATAATCTGTAGCGTTCAACAGCAGACTTTAGCGCCTGATTGCACAGCTCACTGGTATCACCAATTTCACCCATCAGGTTGCCTAATAAACACCCGCCTTTGTATCCATTATTTTCCACTTCGACAATAAGTTCTGCATAGTAATTTTTTAAAGCAGTGAGTGGGCCAGCTTGCGAGTGTTGTAAGTGCCTCGTTAATCGCTCGATAAACGGTTCGATATAATGGCTAATGGCTTGAGCAGCAAAATTTTCTTTACTCTCAAAGTAGCTGTAAAAAGAACCTTTAGGCACCTGTACGGCGTTTACAATTTCATTAATACCTGTCGCATGATAACCTTGGTTCATCAATAGATAGACACCTTGGTCGAGTAATTTTTCGCGTTTAGATAACTTGTTAATCATGATTGGCGATTAGAATACGACCGGTCATCTATTTTGTCAAGAAATATTGTCCCTACACAGCTAAAGCCTGAGTCCGTGACTTCATCCCGGGAGAAATTGGGTTCAGGCACTGAGGTTTTAACTCCGCTGCATTTCAATAAATTAGGGCATACTGCCTGCCTCAAAACACATACATGACAGGTTTATTGTCTCTATTCGTAGCAACCAAACTGCGAAAATAAGTGAAACGTTACCTTTTATTTTTCATGGGTACGACCAAAGCTTTCAGCTGGACAACCAGCCCAGGAAGGATTCACAAAGGAATTATGTGATATGCGAACCACGAGCAAAAGCGCTGCCACCGTTGTTATTGCCCTTATTTATGCACTGATCATTCCAGTTGCGCTGACTTTGCACACGGTAAAATCTCCTGGCACCTTGGTTATCACCGCAGACAATCCTACCCCGCTGGGCTATACCATCAGTCTAAGCCTGTTTATTTTTCCCATAATATCGATCGGATGGTGGTTTTTTCGTCATCCAACCATTCATTTTCAAAAGCGGGCGTTTCTATGGACAGTGGCGCTATTGTTTCCTGCGGGGGTAATTTTGGATCTGCTATTTGGCAACCGCTTTTTCGTCTTTCTCAATCATCAGGCGGTGTCGGGCATCATGGTAGCGGCGGTCGGAGGGGCACTTCCAATAGAGGAGTTTGTATTTTATCTCAGTGGCTTTATGGTGGTGTTACTGATTTACATATGGGGCGATGAGTATTGGTTTGAACGATACAACGAGCCGGACTATCCTGGTGAGTCACAAAAGATCGACAGGATTCTCCGGTTCCATCCTATTTCACTCATCATCGCATTGCTGCTGATGACTTTCGCTATCAGTTACAAGATCGTGTGGTCGGGTGAGCTAGGCTTCCCCTGGTATTTTATTTACCTGACTGTTGTGGCCTTGCTCCCCTCCATGGGTTTTTACCATTGCGTCAAACGGTTTATTAACTGGCGCTCGTTCAGTTTTACATTTTTCATAATGGTTTTGGTTAGCTTACTGTGGGAAGTCACCTTGGCCATGCCTTATCAGTGGTGGGGATTTCAGCATAACGCCATGATGGGCATATACATAGACGCCTGGTATGGTTTGCCGTTGGAAGAAATTGTTGTGTGGTTCTCTGTCACGTTCGCGACCGTCATTCTTTATGAAGTGATTAAGGTTTGGCAGGCATCCGGAAGAAGCGTGAAAAATGCTTTTCTGGGAATGTGAGCATGCACTAAAAGTGCCAACGCAGCTGTACCTCTTTTTTACTTCTCTGATCAATAAAATTAGACATCGATCGTTCCGCACCGGGACGCACATTATTCTTGCTGAAATCAGCTCTGACCCAGAAAAATGCCGTATTGGAAATACATGGAAAATTCATGAATATGTTGAGTGTTACTCTGACGGACAACTTCATGCAAACATTATTGACGAACCGTAAATGGTATTATTTGGGACAATTAGTTGCACCTTACTATCTTGGGTATTTCGATAATTCTCTGTTGGTTGGTCGCATGCACTTTCTGCAATATCCGTCACAGAGTATCCGTTCAAGCGCCCCTTTAGAAGCTACATCACTAACAAAAGTAATGAAATGATTCGCTACCTTAATAAAAAATTGCTGCTAACGGTCATTATAACTTTGTCAGTTGTCGCGATTGGTGGGGGTGCTACCAGTCTTGTTTGGCCGCAAATAAAAATGGAACTGGCGCCGTCAGTTTGCGAAGCACGTGGTGCAGTTGATACGCCGAAAATAGTGAACTCCACCGGCGAAGCCAGCATTTATATTGAGGGCTGGGCGGCCGATACTGCCGGAATAAGCCGTGTCGAAATGTGGGCAAACGGGAAGTTGCTTGCCAGTGTTACGCCGAGCGTTATTAGAACCGATGTGACGTCAGCTCTTCCGCAATGCAAATTTCCGCCCGTTTCCGGGTATACCTTTTCATTGGCGCGCGGCATTATTCCGCCGTATACCTCGGCGTTGGAAGTACGCGTGGCAAACGGCGTTGGTAAGGTATTTAACGCCGGTCGGGTGCCCGTTGATTTTTCAAAGCCCTTTGGGGTGTTGGACATAACCGAGCCGATCAAGGCTGACAGTCAAAATTTGATTAGCGGCTGGGCGGTGGGAAGGCGAGGGCCGGTAAAAATACGGGTATTGGCGCAGGATAAAGAAATGCTGGCGTTGTCAGCCAACAATAAGCGGGATGACGTTGCCAAGGTGTTTCCCGCTTGGCCACAGGCAGTAACCAGTGGCTTCGAGGGGGTACTGTCAATACATAAGCTGCCGCGAGGCAATTATCACCTAAAAATTTTGCTTGAAGATGGCAACGGACATAACAGCGAAATCGTCGGGCCGCAGGTGATCAACGATCTGCCGTTCGGCAAAATATTGGCACAGCATGACAAAATGATGTCGCCCGGTGCAATAGCGCTGCGCGCCTGGCTGGCCGATGAGCAAGGCATCCGGTCTGCACAGGTAGAAACTGAAAGTGGTATACCGCTGGGGAAAATGGCGCTGACAAAAAAAATGCAGTTGCTATCGGCTTTTTCCGACCCCCGCTTTAACCGTGACAAGGCGGGCGATGCGCCGCTCAAGGAAGGTGACCTGTACGATCTGACGCTGCCATTTACGGTCATACCGTCCGGTTTGCAGCGATTACAGGTGCGCGTGGAGGATCATGCGGGCAATACTGCTGTACTGCCCGGGCCATTGGTGCTCGATAAAAACTCAACCGCAAAACAAACGTGTTCCGGCAAGAAATTGCGAGTGTTTTATCCCGGCGGAGCGGTGGATTTTCGTAATAATTTTCGCCAGTTGCAGGAGTTACGCGATATGGCACAAGGCGGCTGTGTTGAAATCGGTTTCCGTGGACGTGTTGAATATATGCGTACCACCAAAGGCGAGCAAGCCGATTATATATTTGATCCCAACTTTCCTGAGCACCTGCGCAATCGTAACGGCAAGGGTATGACCGGCGAATCGTTGAATGAGTTGCTGGAGACCGCGCTGCGTTTTCGCGCACCGTTGATGATCACACTGGATGGCGGCGTCTGGGCCGATTCCAAGTTTGCTGCCCCGGATCTGGATATTGTCGATATGCTGGAGCAAGATGAGCGCGCCGTGCAATGGAATCAGTTTGGCAAATCTGAGCCGGACGGCGCCCTGAAAGGTTTGGCTGGCGCCGTCGACAGTCCGGAATTGGCGCGCATGATGAGTCTGAACCGCTATAACCGTCGCTTTCTTGATTACAAGAAGCGTAACCTGCAAGCCGCTGTGCGCGAAATTGTCAAATTCGACCAAGCTCATCCCGCCCATCATATGATGATCAACCTCGACCCGGATGAATATATCAATCCGTGGTTCTATCTGACCCAATGGTACGACTACAATCCGGACACATTGCGCCAATACCGAGAATGGCTGTTTCATCTTGGCCCTTACGCAAATGGCGGCGAACTGGCCTTCTCTCGACACGAACCCGGGTTGACGCTGGCTGACGCAAACCGCATCGCCAAGCGATCCTGGAAGGAAATTGACGCCATTGAACCACCACGTCTATCCATCGATTACAGCGATCAATGGCAGCAATTATGGACGCAATTCAGGCGTCATTTAGTGGCACGCCATTATGACGACCTCGCTGCCTGGGCAGTAGAAGCAGGCTTGCCGCCAGAGCGCATTTATACCAGCCAAACCTTTATTCAGGCGGATGTTGCAGTCAGTATCACCGATCGTGCCAATGGTTGGAATGACCAGGCGGGGGTGTCAATTGAAGGTGCCAAGCCACGTCAAGGCCATTTGGGCGTGATTTTGTATGGCCCGGCCAGTCGCAACGAAGGCAAGCCGCGCAGTGGTCGCAGCCTGATCGACAACATTCGGCGCGTTGATCCTGAATGGGGCGTGGGGGAATTCCATCCCGCCACGATTGCGTTTCCAGAAAAATTGCCGAATCACACCGCATCCTATGCCACCATGCAGGCGCTCATAAACGGTGGCGCGCATTTTCTATCACCGATGTGGGGAAGTTACGTGGGTGACCGTACGGTGCATCCCAATAACTTCAAGGCCTACGATGCCATGGAAGGTTCGGCCTATGAATACCAATTCGTCTGGTGGCTGCGCGCAACACAAGCATGGCCGGTCGGCAGCCTGTTTTACCCGTTTGGCAATGATTTGGTGCAAAGCAATGATGGCTGGATCGCGGCAGCCGGAACCCGCCTGATAAGCGAGTATGGAGAGCTGCACCTGACGGGCGAAGGGGCGCACATTGGTCTGGTTTCACCGCAGTGGGAAATGCGCTATTTGACGTCGCCCACTGAGCTTGTCGTAACCGGGAGTTGGCCACAGCAAACCAAAGCATCAGCCGTGTTATTACTGGAGAATGGCGAAAAACTGTCCTGCTTACTCCAATCAATCGGGCAAAGTACGGCACGTTGTCTTTTCCCCGCAGCTCAAAAACGGCAGATGTCGCGTTTGACGTTAGCGTGGCAGATGCCTGCTGCGCAACGAAAAGCGGGGGTCAAAATCAGTGGCGTAGCGCTGCAGCTTGTTGAGTCTCGTTGATTTTATGCACTCTGCCATGTGTCGACTTGAAACCCTTTTTAAGTTCCGCACTCTCATAACCAACAAATCAAAGTTGATGTATGTCTCAGCAAATTCAAACCATTAATACCTTAGTTTTGCCAGGTCAGGAGAGACCATTTTTTCGCATATGTATGCAGCAAACGATATGTGAAAATGTGAGAGATTTATTTCGTTTTAAATTTCATGATTCGCCGCCCGAAGATCCCATTCACTGGGTGGCTTATTATGACAGTAAAGATTCGATTGCCCTTCCCGTATGTTATATCCATTTCTATGAATGGCAGGGTTGTTTACTATGCGGCGGCGCTTGTGTTGATCAGCGTGTTCTCAAGAAAATGAGTTCAGATGAGCGCGCAAGTATGCGCGATGCTGGCGGCCCCTACTATTTGTCGTTGTCCACGGCATTTAACTACTTTCAGAACAAGACATTAGGGGTATTTGGCTACTGTGGTGATCCGTTATCAGAGCGCATCTCTCTCCGTGCCGGATTTCAAAAAACTCCTTTTAAATATGTGATTGCATGGTGGAGTTCAACGACCCAAGATACAAAAAAACTCGCTTTAATCGAAAAGGTGCGTGAACTGGGGCCGTTTTAATTGTGCCAACGATTATGGTAAATAGCCTTTCTAATGCTCACCACACCACTGGGTTGGTTCTCCCATGACAGCACTGATCTTGACGTATTATTCAATGAACATTGACGGCAATGAATACTCAAATAACGATCACGTTGCATTGAGTACGGATTTGCGCTTGCTTGCGGCGCTAGGCTGGACGATAACGCCATTGAGCACTATTGTTGGTGCAGTCATTCATCGCAAATTGGATCCCGCCAACAAATGGGTTGCCATTACGTTTGACGACGGTTCATGGTTTGATTGGTACGACCTTGATCACCCTACTCACGGACAGCAGAAGAGCATGGCAAACATTTTGCGTGATTTTTCCCAAAGGCATACCGGACGAAGCCAGCCTCCAATAGAAGCAACATCTTTCGTAATTGCATCACCACAAGCGCGTGCGCAACTCGAGGTCACGTGTATGGCGGGACACCGCTGGTGGAGTGATGAATGGTGGCCGCAAGCCCAACATGAAGGCGTGATTCGAATTCAAAATCATAGCTGGGATCATAATCACATCTCGTTAGATTCAACGGCTGTTTTGCATGAGAAAGGGCGATTTTCAGTCGTTTCAACTTATCAAGAGGCTGATTTGGATTCGATATGCGGAGCGGCGACATCCACTATTTTTGCCTATCCATATGGTGAAACGTCTGACTTCCTGGTGCGCGAGTATCTTCCTGGCCACATGTTAGAGCATCGCCTCACGGCGGCACTTACAACCAAACCGGAATACGTTACCAACGATTCTAACCGATGGCTAATTCCCCGTTTCGTATGTGGCTGCGATTGGAAGTCAACAGAAGATTTACGCACGATTTTGCAAAGGTAGCTAGGTTCAGCATGTGCTCGAAGAGTGGATGGGGCGCCGATGTGCGGGCGATTTAACCAAGTGGCTACAAAATTTCTGATTGTATAAAACCTGAAATACCCTTGAATCAGTCTCTTATGGTTTGTCATCATATAATGCCAATAAGCACCATACTCAAACAGGTTTTACTATGAAAAGTTTCAACGAATCAATCTGCATTATCCGCACTGAATCAGCCGCTTTTTTTGCCGCCGATCTTTTTCTGGAAAGCTTTGGCGCGCCATTTCCGATCCCGCGTGATAATTGTGGCTTAGCGATTCCTACACCACCTGAAAACTGGAGACAATACGTCGCATTTTATCGATGGGGCGACTTATATTTTGAACCAATAGGGTTCTGTAATTTCATCCGTTTTGGTGAGGTCTATTTGGAAGGGGGGATGTGTGTAAAAAAAGGTTTTTACCGTCGTTTGCCCAAGAGTCATTGGCACGAATGCAAAGGCCGGGGAGGAGTCGCACAAATTTTAATGGAAGAGGCATCAAAAGAGCTTAACGATTGCACCGCCTGGTTTGGCTACTGTGGAGACAAAATGGCTTATCTGGTTGATAAGCGTGCGGGATACGTAGATACGCATCACGAGCATTTGATCGTCAAATGGTTCGCCCCATCAAGCACAAAACAACAATATGAACTAATCAATTCAATCGCTGAAATTGGACCGTTCTAATCGCCACCGGCCAATTTCAAAAAATCAGTATTCGTGACTGGTTATCAGAGATGAAAGCAAAATCAGTAAAAAGCTTCTTGCAGACTCGTGTGGTTTTGGCAATATTGCGATTGAATCCACCAGTACATTTATGGTGTTAATTGGGAATTACGAAACATGAAAGGAATCGTTTTAAGTTATCACTCGCACAACATTTTTGGAGAGAGATACGAAAACAATGATCACGTTGCTTTTTCAAAAGATCTGCAATTGATTACAGAGGCGGGGGGAGAGATTATTTCATTAATGTCGCTTGTTGCGAAGCTCCGCTGTGATCAGGCGCGGGAACGAGCCGAAAATGATGAAAAAACTTATGTAGCACTTACCTTCGATGATGGTCCGGTGTTTGACTACAAAGACTTTATTCACCCGGTTCACGGTTATCAGCGAAGTTTTTATAACGAAATGATGAAGTTTCAAGCTGAATACAATAGGAATGTCCAGCCGGAATTAAGTGCGACCAGCTTTGTAATTGCTTCTCCATCCGCGCGTCAAGCTCTGGCGCGCAGCCCGGAATGTGGTTATACGTTCCTGAATGAAGACTGGTTAGGTGATGACTGGTGGGAAAGCGCCTCTAAAACGGGGATGATTTCAATCGGAAATCACAGTTGGGATCATGTACATCCCGTTGTTCCGAATGTCGCGTTATCCTCAGAAATGCGTGGCAGCTTTCATGAAGTTGCAACATATGCTGATGCGAACGCTCAGATTCGCGACGCTTCGGCTTTAATTTCAAAGAAGACCAACGGACTGTCTGTTCCGTTATTTGCCTTTCCTTACGGTCACTACAACGATTACCTCATAAAAGAATATTTGCCCAATCACATTAATGAGCATGGTTTGGCAGCTGCATTTTCAGCAGATGGCCGATATATAACAAATCAAGATAGTCTGTGGTGCCTGCCGCGATTTATTTGTGGGTTACATTGGAAATCGCCGGAAGACTTAATTGGCATTCTCAACGGATAGCTCCCGCTTCGCAGTCGGTGCGCGTTCAAAAATAATTTTTATTGATGAAATTGATCACCACGATCTTTTGTTTTTCATACGGTGAACTGAATGAAAGCACAATGATTTTACTTAAAATTTATGACTGGAATCGAAGCTTCTAATGATTGAGATTTTTCTCGGGTTTTTGAACCGCTATATAAGGTTCTTCTACAGCCAAGTCCAGAATACTATACGGCTGTAACGCTGCATCATACTCAACGACTTCGCTGGTTCTGATTGCTGCGCGGAGTAATATGTATCCATAGCTTCGCAATTCATTTTCAAAATCAGCCAGGCGAATAGGATTAAGCTCTTTGTAAAAACGCCAATAATCTTCATTGGTGACATTAAAACCTGAACGATCCATGATTGTAGGTTTTGTGGTCATTACCATTTCCTTTAAATCAGCTTCCGGAATGCGCAGATGCAGGTGGGGGGTCGGGTCGAATTCGCCCAAGTGACTGCCTATCGCCGAATAGTACAAACCCGGAGCGACGAAAAATAATCCACCCGGCTTCAACACCCGATAAACTTCATCCAACGTTTTTTTATATCCGCCTGCAATATGCTCAAGCGAACCCCAGGAGATCACCACATCAAAACTCTCATCGGCATAGGGGATCTCTTCGCAGCTTTGCTGCAAGAAAGTAAAGTTGTCAGGCATTTTTTGCAAAGGCAGGCCGTTTTCCTGGCAGACTCTGGGTAATTCTTTTATGTAATCCACAATGTCCAGGGCGACGAGTTCTTGTGGCTGATAGCGCAGAACGATACTCAAATCTGTAATACCTTCGCCCGCACCGATATCCAAAATTCTGCCCTGTAGTTTTTCAGAATTAGCGAGACACAGTTCTCCAATGACTTTTGCAGCATGACAAAAATGGCGATGGAACCAATTGGTCATACCTTGACGCCATGACAGCTGATTTAAACGCGCTTCTGTTTCAGGATGGGTACTCCACGTACCTAACAAAAGTTGTTGTGCTGACTCAACTCCGTTGATGGAAAACAATTGCAATGAATCCGGAGTACGAACCTTGCTTACCGTTCCCCATGAAACGCCAAGTTCATAGTTGCCCGGCGGAAGTGATACGGGCCATTCAAAATTGAAGCAAAATTCGCCGCGTGGTAACCAAGGCAGAAATATTCCGCCTTGATGCGTATCAGAAGCTACCAAATAGGCGTCAGCCCCTTCACGGCGAATGAATAAGCGCATTACAGGATCAAAAATACATATATCCCGAATTTGAAGGTTCATCTGAACTTTTATGATCTGTCCTGCTTGATAAATATTAGCGATAGGCTGGACATTTAATTCTGCAGGATCAATGTTGTTTGGTTGATTCATTTGGATTCTTGGATAAGTTTAATTAAACGGCTTGGGATTGATTTATTGAAAATTTAGATCACCACGGCAATGAGCCATGACCGGCAGAAATAATGCTATGTGCCGTATGTTCGTTGTGCAAAACAGGTATTAGTTCCGGGATGCTCACACAAATCAAAACGCGCTGTGGAATCTGACGGGGTAGCATTTTTGCTATACTGCGTTCTGAATTCTCGGCTTGTGGTATTGCTTTAATGTCTTTATCTAGCCGCGGCTGAGGCGTATTTCGTTTTAACTTGCAAAGAGTACTTCACGCTCTATTCCCTTGCTCACACCCGTTGCAAATTATATACGCAATCACCGCTACTCGGAGAATTGAGTACCCAGACTTAATAATTTGTACTTCCCCATCGGTAGCAAAATAGTGAAGGCAGCTTATGTAGATATATCATGCATAAAAAAATTCTTAAGACATCAAAAATGCATAAAAACCCCCAGCCAATTCCGATTGGAGTGTCTAATCATCCGGAAGTCATTTACCAGTTGGGATTGAAAGCGTTTAATTCAAAAAATTTCGAACAGGCAACAAATTATTTTAACCTGGCAATGCAGGCTGATTCAAGGCAGCCGCATTATTGGCTTGCTTTGGGCTTGGTCTCGCAGGCGCAAGGAAAGTTTGACCAAGCAGCAGGATATTTTTATAAGGCACTTGAACTGAATCCAAACTTTGCCCAAGCATATAATCAGCTGGGTACGCTGTATCAAATGAAAGGGAATTTCGATGATGCGGCTGCTAATTTTAGCCTAGCGTTAAAAGTGCTTCCCAACTTCCCCCAAGCTTGTAATAACTTGGGAAGTGTATTTAAGTTACAGGGAAAAATTGACGAGGCAATAGTTGCTTTTCTGGAAGCAATACGGTTAAAACCAGACTACGTGCTCGCTTACAACAATTTGGGCAGCGCATATCAATCGCAAGCAAGAGTAGAAGAGGCTGAGAGCTGTTACCGTAAAGCGATTGAACTTCAGCCGGATAATATTTATGCCTATTTTGGCTTGGGGCACGCCCTTATTGTGCAGTGGAAGATGGAAGAGGCCGAGAAAATATTACGCCGGGCACTCTTGCTAGACCCGGATAATATTCAGGTGCTAAACAATTTGGCCTATGCTTTAAAGGAACAGAGCAAGCATGTCGAAGCGGCAACCTTCTATCAGCGTGCCTTGTCATTAAAGCCCAATGGCCTGAAGGCATTCATCGGTACCCACCTGGCGTTGCCCGCGATTTATTCCAATACCACAGAGTGGTTCGCGGTGCGCAAACGTTACACAGAGGGGCTGAAGACTTTACGGGATAACACCGAAAATTTCCTTGAAATAGAAGCAAAAGAATTATTGTCAGGATTGAGCTGGACCAATTTTTACTTGGCATATCAAGGTCAGGATGATAAGTCTTTGCAAGTGGAATATGCACATTTTGTGGCGGATATTCTTCGGGTTGCGGCGCCAGATTTAATGCAGCCCATAAAACAGGATCCCGCAGCCTGCCAACGACGTTTGTGCATTGGCTTCTTGTCGAGTTTTATGCGCGATTGCACCGTTGGGTCTTATTTTAAAAGCTGGGTTACCTCTCTTGACAAGGAAAAATTTGAAATTTATTGCTATTACATTGGGCATATACAGGATCAGGTAACCCAAGAGTTTGCCCGTGCGGCTGATCACTATAAACATCTTGTTGGCGACGTTGATCATATTGGCAGACAAGTTAAGAATGATCAGCTCGATATCTTGGTTTATCCAGAAGTTGGTATGGATCCGGGTGCATTGGTATTGGCTGCAATGCGCTTGGCGCCAATACAATGCGCTGCCTGGGGACATCCGGTAACCACCGGCCATGCCAATATAGATTATTTCTTTTCCAGTGCATTAATGGAGCCGGAAAATGCACAGACTCACTACAGTGAGCAATTGATTTTGCTGGAGGGAATTGGAACCTGCTATCTAAAACCGGTACTTCCTTCTCCCGCCAAGCGTTCAGATTTTTCATTGCCTGAAGAGCGTGTTCTTTATCTTTGCCCGCAATCGTTATATAAAATTCACCCCGATAATGACAGGTTGATGTTGGAAATCCTGGCGCGGAATAAAAATGCTGTGCTGGTATTTTTTCAGGCCACTGATATGTCCATTACACGGGCTTTCATGAAGCGGCTCGAAAGTGCATTGGATGAAAGCGGGATGGAGAAAAACGGTCAGATTAAAATTCTGCCACGCATGGCTCATGAAAATTATTTGCGGGTCAATATGCTGTGCGACGTCATGCTCGATACCCTGCATTGGTCCGGCGGCAATACCACGTTGGATGCGCTAGCCTGCGGTTTACCCGTGGTAACGATGCCGGGAGAGTTCATGCGTGGTCGGCAAAGCTACGGGATGTTGAAGTATATGGGATTGAACGAACTGATCGCGCACGATCACAAGGATTATGTTGAGATAGCAACCAGACTCGGCACAGACAGGGTTTGGCATCAACAAGTTGTGCAACAAATAACCGCAAGTAGCGATGCCATCTTTGCGGTGGAGACGCCCTTGCGTCAGATGGAACAATTTTTTGCCGCAGTATTAAATGCTCGGCCATCATGCCCACCTTCTGATAACAATTGTAATTAATTATCCATGAATAATCCCGACCAATTGTTTCAACAGGCAGTGCAGCAGCATCAAGCAGGGCGACTAGTGGACGCTATGATGATCTACCGGCAAGTTCTGGCGGTACAATCCAGGCATCCGCAATGTCATTACAATCTGGCACTGGCATTGCAATTTCTGAATCAAACCGATGCGGCAATTGCCAGCTATCAGCGCGCTATCGAAATCAATCCCGGTTTTGCCGAGGCACACAATAACCTGGGTAATATCTTTCAAAACCTGGATCGGCTGGAGGACGCCCGGCAGTCGTACAGCCGCGCTTTGGCAAGCAATTCCAGGCTGCCACAGGCACAATTCAATCTAGGTTTGATCCTTAAAAAACAAAAACGATTCAGTCTGGCGGTGGAGCATTTTCAGGCGGCGATAGATATTGCGCCGGATTATGAAGAGGCTTATGACAATCTCTGTTCACTACTGAAATTTCTCGACCGCACCGAGGAATGGCTGGATGCATTCAAGAAATTCGAGCGTCTGAATAACAAAACCGACTGGTTTTTTGTTGCCGGACTTTCCGCCTGTCGCTACCTGGGCGATTTCAACCGCGAACAAAACTATCTGCACGCCTTGTCCGCGCATCCGCTCACAGATGGCGACATTGGGGTGTTGGATAACATCTTAGGGATCGCACAGTATTTTGATCTGCCACAAGCGCAGCTACTGCGTTTGTACCACGCCTACAACCAGGCAGTGAAACGCCAACATTTTTCCGAATTTCCGCTCGTTTCTCCCTATCGGTCGCAACACACAAAACTGCGCATCGGTTATTTGTCGGCGGATTTTCGCGTACATGTGATGGGCAAGCTTATGATCGAAGTACTGGCCCGCCATGATCGCAGCCAGTTTGAATTGTATCTGTATTCCCTGGCGAGCCAGACTGATGCACTCACCACACAATTTTCCACGATCAGTGATAAGTTTGTTGATATACACACGCTGTCCGCGCGGCAAGCCGCCAAGATGATCGCCGAAGACGACCTCGATATATTGGTCGATCTGTGCAACCACACCTCTTATTCCAATGCATTGATCCTCGCTTACAAACCGGCACGGGTGCAGATCACCCACCTCGGTGCCCACGGTGCTATCGGCATGGATACGGTTGATTACAAGTTGACCGACCATTATGCCGACGTGCCGGGAAATGCGGCATATTTGATCGAAAAATTGTTACCGATGAAAGGCTGTCTCTTTCCCTTTCACCATGTTGAACCTGCTTCGGATATCCATTTAAGCCGGGCCGAATTAGGCATTGCCGAAAATGCAGTGGTGTTGGGCGTATTCGCCAACATAATGAAATTCAGCCCGCGTTCTTTACAGACCTGGGCGGCCATCTTGACGAGAAACGAACAGGCCGTGCTGGCCTTTTCGCCCCTGAAAGAAAATGAAAAAGCCAGTTATTTACGTCAAATTACCGCGGCCGGAATCGATCCGGCACGGGTGAAATTTATTCCCGCGGCAAAGGACGAGCAGTTTAACCGTGCACGTTATGCGCTGCTGGATATGGCCCTCGATACATTCCCCTACAGCGGTGGCGATACGACACTGGCAGCGCTGGATATGGGGGTGCCGGTGATTACATTGTGCGGCCAGCGCCATAGCGAACGCACGTCCTACAGTATTTTGATGAACCTCGGCGTGCCTGAAATAATCGCCCACAGCGAAGCCGAATATATCGATCTCGCTTGCCGTCTGGCGAGCGACACTGGCTGGCGCGGCACGGTGGTGGAAAAAATCCGGCGCGGTCTTGCCGATTCGCCGCTAGTTGACATGGACGCTTATACCCGGCATCTGGAGGACGCGTATCGAGATGCTATCGCCCAATGCCCCTTAAAAGATGCGATCGTAAACGACGATAATAAAGCGTTGTTCCAGAATGCCGTGCGGCAACATCAGGCCAACAACTTGATGGAAGCGGCAGACGGTTACCGGCACGTACTATTGCATGAGCCCGATCATGCTGCCGCCCTCTATTTATACGGCGTGCTACTGGAACAAGCCGGCCAGGAGGACGATGCCATCGTGCAATTGCAACGTGCCATTGCAGTTAGCCCGAGCTATCTTGATGCGCATCTGGCACTTGGCAACCTTTATTTGAAGTTAGGGCAAATGGAGGATGCAGTCACCGGCTTTAACACGGCGCTGCAAGTTAAGCCCGGCCATTTTACAGCGCTGAACGGATTGGGCCGCGCCCTGACCGGGGCTGGCCATCTGCCACAAGCCGTCACGACCTTGCAGCAAGCGATCCAAAGTCAGCCCCAGGAATCGTCCGCGTATTTCAATCTGGGTGTGGCCTATCAAAAACAAGGGCTGCCAGACGCGGCAATGGCCGCTTATCATCGCGCACTGGCGCTGGAGCCGAACAACACCGAGGCATTATTCAACCTGGGCGTATTGTTCCAGCAGCAAGGCATGGCTGAACGCGCAGCTGCTTGCTATCAGCAAGTCCTGCGTATTGAGCCGGATCACACGTCGGCCTATTACCATCTCGGCGATGTGTTGTTCGATGCCGGCAAAATCAATTCGTGGCTGGAAAATTTTAAACAGTTCCGACGCCACGCGCCGCCCTCTGCCATGCTCGCAGTGTATGGTCTGCAAGCCTGCCAGTATCTGGGTGAAATCGAACAGCAACAGGCGTATCTGGACGACTTGCTGAGTGATGAATATGCGTTCCTCAATGCCGCCGATGCGCTCGACCGGTTGGAGGAAATTCTCTATTTACTTTTGTTTTTTGACATTCCTCCAGAGCATCTGTTTGCCCTGTACCAGCGCTACAACCAATTGAGCAAGCAGACGTATACACCCCAATTGTCGCTGTCCGCGCGCGCTGCTGGCGGCAAGATCCGGCTGGGCTATTTGTCCGCCGACCTGCGCGATCACGTGATGGGGAAAATGATATATCAGGCTATTTCTCGCCATGACGCCGAACAATTTGAGGTGTACTGCTATTCGCTGTCAGCGCAGCAAGATGCGTGGACCGAGCGCTTCCGTGCTTGTAGCCATCGATTTGTCAGCATCGCAAATCTCGACGCACGCAGTGCGGCAAATCGCATTGCCGAAGATAATCTGGATATTCTGGTGGATCTGTCCACTCACACCAAAGATAGCCTGCCAGCGATTCTGGCGTACAAACCAGCGCGCCTGCAAATCACCCACATTGCCAGCGCCGGGGCAATGGGGCTGGATAGCATCGATTTCAAATTAACCGATCAATACGCCGACACTCCAGCAAATCAGGCGTATCTGCTGGAGCGCCTGCTGCCGATGCAGGGCTGTATATTTCCTTATCGCCACATCGCACCGGCAAGCCAGCACAACTATCAGCGCACAAAACTTGGCATAAAAAAGAACGCTATCGTGCTGGGTGCTTTTGTGACCTTGATGAAGCTGAGCCCGCGCTGTCTTGCATTGTGGCGCCGGGTGCTGGAAGCGCTGCCGAACGCGGTACTCGCGTTCTCGCCGCCCAACCTTGAAGCTAAAGCCGGCTATCTGCAACGGCTCAAGGCGGCTGGTATAGCAGCAACGCGTGTTGTCTTTATCCCACCCGGCAAGGATGACACTCATAACCAGGCACGCTATACCCTGGTTGACATGGTGCTGGACACACTGCCGTTTGGCGGTGTCAATGGCACGCTGGAAGCACTCGACATGGGCGTGCCGGTGATCACATTGCGCGGAGAACGACATGGTGAACGTACCGGCTTCAGCATTCTGACGAACCTCGGCGTAACGGAAACGATTGCCAGCAACGAACAGGAGTTTATCGATATCGCCAAACGCCTCGCTAACGATCAAACGTTCTACGCCAGTGTTAAGGATGCTATTCGGCGTGGTTTAGCCGACTCGCCGCTCGTCAACATGGATGATCATGCGCGTCATCTGGAAGAAGCCTATCGACAGGCGTTAATGCAGAAAGGCATCGTAACATCACGATGAATATCCTATGCAGCCATGACTGATAGCGTTGATTTACTTAATCAGGCTGCCGCACGGGCGCGACAAGCCGGTAATTTGGAGCAGGCACTAGCGTATCTTGATCAAGCCATCGCTCTCAGCCCGCAAGCGTCGCGCAATCATTTTCTGCGCGGACTCACACTGGAAGACCTGCATCGGCCAGACGAGGCCATCGCCAGCCTGCAAAATGCAATTCGCATGAAACCGGACTATGCCGAGGCCTACAACAATATCGGCATTATCCTGCATGACCAAAAACGCTTCGAGCAAGCCGCTGCAAATTTCCGCGATGCAATCCATCACAAGCCGGATTATCCCGGCGCTTATAACAACCTGGGTACCTCGCTTCGGGCGCTGGGTGACTTCGCTGGCGCTCAGCCGCAGTTTGCACAGGCCGTTCTGCTAAAACCGGATTACGCGCTGGCCCATTACAATCTGGGTGTCACTTACCTGGATATAAAACTACTCAATCAGGCAGAAGCCAGTTTCAGCCATGTGCTGCGCTTGAAACCGGATCACGCTCAGGCCTACACCTGTCTCGGTTCTGTTCAGCTTCAACTGGGCAAGCTCGATGAAGCGGAAGCCAGTTTCATCCATGCCGCGCAAATGAAACCGGGCAAGAATGGCGCGGAGCTCAACCAACTTGCCCGCGTGTTCTGGGAACAAGGCCGCATCGAACAAACGCTTGCGGCCTATCGGCAAGCACAAACGCTGAATCCGCATGAACTGAAATCGGCTCTCGGTGTCTTGCTGTCATTGCCCGCTGTATACCGTAATCAGATTGATTTGCTGGAAGCACGACAGCGATTCACTGATGGCCTGAAAAGCCTGCACGCAAATATCCCGAACTTTATTTCTCACAATCCACCTGAAAAGCTATTGGATGAACTGCGCTGGAGTAATTTTTACTTGGCCTACCAAGGCCTTGATGATAAGAATCTACAAACAGATTATGCGCATTTCGTGGCGGCCATGCTGGAGAAAATCGCACCGCAATTCATGCAACCGCGCGCGAAAAAAAATGCAGCGGGACGCCGCTTGCGCATTGGTTATCTGTCCAGCTTTTTCAGAAATTGCACGGTCGGGATGTATTTTCGCAGCTGGATCACGAAACTCGATCGTGAACAATTTGAAATTTTTGTCTATCATACCCGTCAGGAAACAGATGCTGTCACTCGGGAAATTGTCGACACTTGTGACCATTTTCGCCACCTTGTCGCGGGCCCTATTTCACCAGATCGTATTGCCGCATCCGTGCTGGCGGATGACCTGGATATCCTGGTTTACCCCGAGTTGGGCATGGATAACTCCAGTTTCCTATTGGCTGCCATGCGACTGGCACGGGTACAATGCGCCGGTTGGGGACACCCTGTGACGAGCGGCCACAAAAATATCGACTACTATTTTTCCAGCGCCGCAATGGAGCCCGACAACGCCGCGCTCCATTATTCAGAAAAATTGATATTGCTCGAGGGGCTAGGCACTTATTACAGCAAGCCTGTGCTGCCCACACCGGCGCGCCGTGCCGACTTTGGGTTGCCGGAAGGTAAAACGCTGTATCTATGCCCGCAATCACTATTCAAAATTCACCCGGACAATGATGCCCTACTGGCGAATATTCTTGAGCGCGACCCGAATGGCGTCATCGTGCTGTTTGCCGGCCGCCATCCCAACATTACCAACGTCTTTTTTGCGCGGCTGGCACAGACCCTACACGCACGCGGTCTGGCGCTGCAAGGACACGGTATTATTCTGCCTTCAATGACACATGACGATTATTTACGCGTCAATATGCTGTGTGATGTAATGCTTGATACCCTGCATTGGTCTGGCGGCAACACAACCCTGGACGCGCTCGCCTGCGGTTTACCCGTGGTAACGTTGCCGGGAGAGTTCATGCGTGGTCGGCAAAGCTATGGAATGCTGAAATGCATGAAGTTAGATGAACTTATCGCTAAAAACAAGGATGACTATAGTGAGATCGCCATCAAGATCGGCACAGACAGTGCATGGCGCCAGCAAGTTGTGCAACGCATCATTGCCAATAGTAATAACATCTTCAATATGGAAAAGTCATTACGTCAAATGGAATCGTTTTATCATTCTGAATTCAACGTGCCATATAGCGGTCAGTAGCCATATCCCGGTTGATACGAGGCCCAATAACATGATTTCAATTATTATTTGCAGCATCACTCCGGAAAAATTTGCGCTCGTCTCGAAAAACTATACAGAGCTGTTGGGGAATACGCCGTTTGAAATCATCGGCATCCATGACGCGCAGTCGCTATGTGAAGGCTATAACCGTGGCATCAATCAAAGCCGGGGCGATATCCTGATTTTTTGCCATGATGACATCGAGATCATTTCTCCCGATTTTTACCCGCTTTTATGCCAATATCTTCAAGTTTATGACGTGGTCGGCTGTGCCGGTACAAACCATTTGGTCGCCAGTAACTGGGGGTTCGCGGGAGACCCCTACATACACGGCACGGTGATTTACCCGTCGACCGCTGATGTATGGCCCGGCAATCACTTTGACCTGGGGATGTGGGGCGGAGTCAGTTCGGTGGTCGTTGAAGGGATTCAAGCTTTGGACGGGTTTTTCTTTGCCGTGAATCGACGGGTGGTCAATGAAATACGCTTCGATGAACAAAATTTCGATGGCTTCCATATCTATGACACCGATTTTACCTTCGCCGCCTATTTAGCCGGATTCAAATTGGCAGTCTGCAAGGATATTTTAATAGCCCACCAATCGCGCGGAAATTATTGTGAAAAGTTCGATGCATTTAGTGTCAGGTTTATGGAAAAGTATCAAGGCCGCCTGCCCATTCAAGAATGCAATAACCGCCAAGTGGCATTAGCGAAAAACCTTGATCGTGCACAAATACTCCGCATCCGTGACAGTTTTCGGGTCGCTAACGGGATAATTTAGGCGGTCGGCCGCACTGCCGACATTAAGCGTTCTACCTGCTCTAGTCCCAGTCGTTTTCCGGCGGGTGCCATGGCGCTGTAGATGGCCGCCTGCGCTGTGCTCATTTTCCCGACTGCGCGGGCGAGGTCGGCCATGCGAATGCCCTGACGGGCCAGAAAGGCAGCAAAGGTATGGCGCAGTGCATCAGGCGTAACTTCAACAGGCTGATCGACGCCCGCGTCATGTGCCGCGTAAAGTAGTTCTGTTGTCAAATCATTGAGCGCAAGCGGTTTAGCATTTGCATCGCCGAGCAATGGCTGCGCATCGCCTGCCGGGGTGATTTTAAAAGTGTTAACGATCACTTCATGCAAGGCGCTATCCAGTGGAATGTCGCGTGCTGTCGTTCGCGCATCGTCGCTTTCCTGGCCGCTTGCAATATGTAATGTCCGTACTTCCGTATTGACGTCGCTGCCGCGTAGTGCGACCGCCTCTTCCGGGCTGACGCCCCTGAGCAGCAGGTGAGTAAACAGCAACACGGGAGGCGTGGCATTGGTCAGGATGCCTGCCAGTTCTTCTTGCAGCAGTTCGCGTGAGTGAATTGCGGACGGCAACATCGACATGCGCCCGTCATATTCCACCGCAAGCGGCTTTCGGTGCGCCAGGGCAGCCACATTGTCCTGGCCCGATTCATATCCCAAACCATAGTTCGGATTGCCCGGGTAAGGTGGCGGGTGAGGGGATGGCTGGGACACAATCCACGTGGGCGGCGCGTCCACCCGGTTGAACAGCTCAACTACCCACATCACCAGCAGTGCCAGTAAAAAGGCGCCGCCCAGCACGATGGCCGCATCACGTGTGTACTGCGGTTGCCACGGCTCACGCGGTATGAAAGCGGGTTCCACCACCCGCACTGATGGCCTGCGCGCGGCCTCACCCGCCTCCTGGCGCGCCTTGCGCTGGGTTGCGTCGCGCAGCAGTGCCTCCAACGGTGCAAGCTCATCACGCATGATGCGAAAATCATTGAAGTGTGCGGCAAACTGCTGCAGCGCACCACGGTTGCCTGCTGCCTGCTGTGCCATGCGGGCAACGGTGTCCCGTGCGGCATTGACCTCGTCACGCGCGTCGGCCAACGCCGAACTTTGATCCGACCGCGCCACTTGCCCACTGCTTTGCCGCTGATTGGCAACCTGACGCTCCAGCTCGGCCAGGCGATTTCTGACTGCACGTGCGTGCGGATCCATCGCCAAATAGGCAGACGTATAGGCACGGCTCAGTTCACTGAGCTCTTCACGGGCCTGGGATGCGCGCTGCTCCAGATTATCCAGTGTGGCATTGGGCCGTACCGGCGCTGCCATGGGCCTGCCACCGGCAGCGGATTCAGCCATCGCACGCAGTTTGCCTTCGGCAATCGCCAGTTTTTCCTGAGCTTTGTTGAGTGCTTCGGTTTGACCCTTGATTCGGCCCAAAGCTTCATTTTCTTCGCGCTCGAAGGAGACGATGTTATGGCGCAAGCGAAAATCTTCCATCTGGCGGCGCTGGGTTTGAACTTTTTGGGTAAGTTGGGTGACTTCGTCATTGATCTGGGTTAATGAGCTGCCCGAGGTTTTTGCATAGGCATCGTTCAACTGGCCAGTGTAGGCAACGACCAATTCATTGACCAGCATGGCGGCAAGTGCAGCATCGGGGCCGCGTGATGATACCTCGACCACGTTCGTACCTTCGGCCACCGTGGCCTGCAGCCCCGTTTGCAAGGCAGCCACCGGATCCGCTCCTAATCGGGAAGCGGTGTCACGTTGTGCGCCGGACATTTTTTCCAGAACCGCTTTAACCAACGGGCGGCTGGTCAATACTTGCAGCTCATTCAAGAGCGAGCGCGGCACGTTGGCGCCTTGCGTGCCGCCGGTGGATACAGCCGCTTCAACTTGAACCGCACCGGGATTGATCTGAACCCGCGTGCTGGCCAGGTAGATTGCGGGACGTGAGTAGCTGTACAACAGACCGATGGCGGCAAGTATTAAAAACGTGCCTGAAAAAACAAGAAATTTGCGTCGGTTGGCGCGCTGTGTGGGAGAAGAAAACATGGCCGAAACCTTTCTTACAGCGGCTGTTCAAAGACTCAAATCAAGCTGACTTTGAAGTTAGAGGATACCCAATTCATAGAAGGATGCGCTGGTATATCGGGAAAATAAATGTACTTTTCCATATGCACTGAATGTATCGGAAAGCAATTTGATCGTCAACTTGACCTGCAAATTACCGAAACTCACCAGATTTGTGCCTAACGAGTGGCAAAAAGTGTGGGCTAGCGAACGATCACCCGAACCACCCCGTCGTTTCCTTGCGTTTAGGATTGGTGAACACCGTGTGGAACAAAATTTTTTAATGATAGAAAAAAACGCGCACCACATTGCATGCACGTTTAACCGGAAGTAGTGATCTAAACGAGGTTAGTAAATAAGGTGTTCGTACGTATTTTAAATTCAAGAATACCTGGGCCGTATGTGCAACGACAGTATGGAAATAAGCGCTCCCTATACCTGGGTTGCAAATGTAAATACTTGGTGTAGCTGACTAACTTTTCTTCATCCAATCACAAAAGGTGACGGGTAGCACGTGTTCACAAAAGTGGTTAAACATTTGACGTGCAATTTCTTCATCGGCGTTATTTAAATAGACGCTCATTTTAGATGCAACGATCCGGTATCTCACTCGATGTGATTCCCGCACTTCCATATTAATGATGGCCGAGCTTAAAGCTTGCATGTGGCATGGCTGCTTGGGTTGTGGAATCAGGTTAAGCATCGCGGTCTCCTTTGAATGTATGGACGCAGGATAGTGCAACGATGTTTCAGGGATATGACAGAAAAATAAAGAATTTATTAAAGGGGTACTGTAGCTTTTGTTAGAAAAGCAGAAGATTAATTTCCGAGCTAATCGCTCCAATCTGGAGCGCTAAATTTTCAACCCAGGCACTTTTTAATTTTTACCCATCATGACTCATCCGCCATTCCCGTCTGATACGGTAAAGTATCGGTGGCATGAACTGCGCAATTAAGCTTCAGTTGTTCTATGCCTAAAGAAATTCTTGCGACATCACCGCACGCAATATAGTTTGGGTTTCATCATTGTGTAAGCGGTTACTAAACCACCACACTTCACTCTTTTTAATGCTCCACTCGGCCTCGATACCCGAGAGCAACGTAGCGGCTATGCGCCCCAAGGTAGGCTGATGGCCAACCACAATCACTGCACCCTGGGCATTCGGCCAGCCCGCTGCTTCCATTACTGATTTGACGGATGCTCCTGTGCCAACTTGTC
Source organism: Candidatus Nitrotoga sp. HW29 (assembly GCF_924101635.2). Lineage (GTDB taxonomy): Bacteria > Pseudomonadota > Gammaproteobacteria > Burkholderiales > Gallionellaceae > Nitrotoga. Next base: position 64,703 of record NZ_CAKMAA020000011.1, read on the forward strand.
TTGTGATTTCGAATTCCAAGCCCAAGGCGCTTGCCGTCTGATGCGCCCGTTTTGCCGGACTGACGAGAATGCGCGTCCCTTTGGGAAGATGAGATTTGAGCCATTGCCCTATCTGCCGAGCCTGCTTTTCACCTTTTGCTGTAAGTTTACGGGCATCATCCGGTATGCCGTCCTCGGCATCTGCATGTCGCCATAAAATAAGATCCAAAACTTCACCCTCCGATAATAAAGCAGCTATTCCATCCCCGGATTTTACTACTAGTTGAGTTGAGTGAACTCTCCTAAAAAAACCGATTAAGAAAGCTTATGAGCAACGCCCGGAGACAGCGAAGAATTGACTGGATAAGAAATATCCGGCAATTGAGCAGGATGCTCGCGTGAAATATGCCGCATGAAAACTTCAACTGGCCAGATCAATAACTACCGCAACCATTTGCATGCATTAGTGATTATGTAAAAAATAGCCGAATATGCCGTCTAAATTATCTAGAGCGCACACAGGATTGGGCGGATTCAACTCTGAAGTGCAACTTTTGTAAGCGAATTTAGGTGGCGAGCTG
>NZ_CAKMAA020000012.1 GCF_924101635.2 Candidatus Nitrotoga sp. HW29
CATCCAGCACATCGTAGGCACCTTCGATCACCTGGCCGATCACGTCGCCCTTGTGCGGGATGCGCAGGTCGGCCACGGTGTCGCCGCACACCAGCCCATTACTGCAAACGAAACGGAACATTCCCGCCAGCATCTGATAGCTGCTGGTGCCGTCGTGCGAGTTCAGTAGAATGATTTCGTTGGCCTCAGCGCCGTTGATCTGCGCTGCGTGGCGTAGCCGCAGCATGTGCTTGGTGTGTTCGCGCTTACCGGTATCGCGTACGCGCGTCTGGCAAACCATGAACGGCTGGAAGCCTTCCTTTCGCAGGGCACCCAATACCTCCCCGGTCGGGATGTAGGTGTAGCGGTCGGATCGGCTCTGGTGCTTTTCTTCTGCGAAGATGGAAGGGGCTACGCTGCGAATCTGATCATCAGACAGCGGATGGTCAGCGCGTAAGATGGGTGTAGCGTTTGCGAAACGGGAACTGAGTTGCATGGTATTTCTCCTGTGGTTGTAAGCTGTGGGTTTGAAAACCGACCGGATTCCAAGATTCGAAGCCCGGTGTTGACTTCGGTTTTTTCGGCGCAGTGACCTGGGCTGGTCGCCGTTGCCGCCGTCTTTCCTGAGTTCATCGCCCGCGAACAACCGGGTCAGCGAGGGTCTGGCGGTCAAGGAGGAAAGCGCAGGGTGGTGCGGCCCGCAGCCGCAGGCGAGGACACGGCCCTGCGCGCCTTGACGGACAGGCACCGCTGGCTACGGTCGCGGAATTAGTGATGAAGGAGAGGGAAAGACGGATGACCGGCTAACGGCCAGATGATCGACGGACCAACGCCGCGCGGCGAGCGCTGCTGCGTGCCGCAGGCACGCCTTGATGGGAGTGGACAAAGCGCGCAGCGCGAAAACGGCAATGTGTACAGACCGATCAGGCGCCGCCTGTTCGGCGGTCTTTCGGGGCGCCAAGCCTGCGCGGCGGGGTGGGCGTCAGCCGGCCCCTGGAGGCAAGCGCAGCGCGCAGCTTTTTCTCAAAACCAAGGGCACAGCAAAAAGGGGGCAAAGCCCCCTCGGGCTACAACAGCCCGCGTTCGGCAAACGACAGGATGGCGCTACCGGCGACGATCAGGTGATCCAGCACCCGCACGTCCACCAGCGCCAGCGCCGACTTCAGCGTCTGCGTCAGCATCTCGTCGGCGCGCGAGGGTTCCGCCACACCTGACGGGTGGTTATGAACCAGCAGCAGCGCAGCGCTGTTCCTGGTCAACGCTTCCTTGACCACCTCACGCGGATACACCGATGTCTGGCTCACCGTGCCACGGAACATCTCGACGTAGTCGATGACGCGGTTTTGTGCGTCCAGATGGATGACTGCGAATACCTCGTGCTCCAGCGCTCCCAGCTTGACCCGCAGGAAGTCGCGCACCACCTGCGGCGAGTTCAGCGCTTCGCAGCCACGCATCTGTTCTGCGAGCACACGCTGCGCAGCCTGCAACACCTCGTCGGCATTAGCCGGACGGTAGTCGCCTGTGACATCGCGAACGAGAAGGGAAGTATCGAGAGAATGAGTAAGTTGTGACATGATCGTGCTCCAGTCCGAATCGGGCGGAATTGCCCGGAACCGGAGGAACACGGCGCAGCGCAGCAGTCAGGGGTCGCAGACGGCCGCATGGACGCAAGCGTGCAGGGCACGCGCAGCCCTTGACGGCGAGAACGGCGTGGTACGTTGAAGGGAACAGCAAGGCCGCCCCCCACACTCCACTGCTTTAACGGCAAGCGTCGCGCGCAGGCCCGAAGGACCGGAGGCGTCAGGGAATCAAAACCGCATGGCCGTGACTCGGCACGAGGCGTGGGGCAATGCCAGCGAGCTCGACGGCGGCAACGCCGGGACGCTATGCAGCTTGTGACAAAAAGTAAGTGACCTCATGGCGCAAATTAGTCACAATGTAGCTACAACCACTCTGAGCGTATTTAAATGGCGAGTACCGATATTGTCCGTGCCCGGATTGACGGGCATATCGAAGAGGAAGCCACCAACGTCCTAGCCCAAATGGGATTATCCGTTTCGGATGCGATTCGGATGCTGCTCACTCGGGTCGCAGCCGATAAGGTGCTTCCCTTTGATGTCAACCGTGCCACCCAACCGGATCACAAGAAACGATGACCTTGCGCTTACCCCTTACCACGGTGAAAGCGCCGGGCAACGTCATCCGGTCACGACCCTGAACTCCATGGACCGCATCCAGCAACTCAATTACGAGAAAGATTTCCGCATTGCCTTTTTGGAATCGAAGGGCGACGGATTTCAATGCTTGTTTGAGAAGCTTATGGCGAAGGCCCACTCCAACGATTTCATGGCCTGCCGACCATGGGGCAATGTCGGCGACCGGAAGAACGATGGGTACCTGCCTTCGGCGCGTACCTTGTTCCAGAGCTATGCCCCAAACGAATTGACGGCTGCGGAAGCGATCAAGAAGATCAATGAGGATTTCGAGGGCGCAAAAGAGCACTGGGAGAAATACTTCGATGAATGGACGTTTGTCCATAACGCGCCCGATGGCCGCTTGGGCCCCCACATCATCGAAGTGCTGGCCAAGCTCGGGCAAGAAAATCCGAAGATCAAGATTGGCCATTTCGGATATGAAGAAATGCTGGCGAAGTTTCGCGAGCTGAGCCTGCAAGACCTTGAGTCTTGGTTCGGCCCCTCGTTGACCATGGAAGCAAACGTCAATCTGGGCTACAGCGATTTGATGGCGGTGCTCACGCACATCAGTGTCGCCCCCGCACCGACGGCGAGTGAAGTCAAAGATGTGTCGCGCGGGAAGATCGAAGCAAACCTTTTGTCTCAGGCCGTCGCGGATTTCCTGAAAATCGGCATGCAGAAGTCACCGTTGGTTATGAAATTCTTCGACGACTGGAAGAATCCCGTCTACGGTGAGCAAATTGCCTCGGCATTTAAGAGCGAATATGTGGCCTTAAGAGATGCGACGCCCCAGCTCCATCCTGACGAAATCTTTGGACAGCTCGAAGCCTGGGCCGGGGGAATGGCAAATACGACGCCCACGCACAAGGCGGCAGTGTTGGCTGTCATGGCCTACCTGTTCGACAAGTGCGAGATTTTCGAAGACGCGCAGGCGGTGAGGCCAGCATGATCCTGCCATCCAAGCATCTCCCGCAGGATCGCGCGTTACTGACCGTAGGCGGTCACATCCTGACTTTCCTCGCGCGCCCCAAGACAGTGTCCGCACTTTGGGAGGAATTGAACAGACAAGTCGGGGGGCTGGGTACAACCCTTCCTCGGCGGATCACCTATGACTGGTTTTTGCTCGCGCTTGATCTTCTGTACGCCCTTGAGGCCATCGAACTCGAAAGCGGCCTAGTGGCAAGGAGGACAGCTTGATTCATAACATTTTCAGCACGCTGCCCACGTTCAAAAATCTCAGTGATCTGAAGCCGGGACTGAATGTATTGCTGGCCCAAAAAACTGAGGGTGCGACCAACAAGCAAACACGCAATCGAGCCGGCAAGACCAGCTTCATCGAAGTTGTGCATTTCCTGACGGGATCGGATGCTGGTACGGACTCCATTTTTCGCACGCCAGAACTGGCCGAATACACTTTCGGCATGGACTTCGATTTGAAGGATGCGCGTACTGTTGTCGAACGCAGCGGCGGAGCCAAAGCGAAGATTTACGTGACGAGCCCGCCAGCTACCAAGATCAAGTTTTCGGCGACGGATTGGGTCAGTCTCCTCGGCGAACGCATGTTCGGCTTGAGCAGCCTGGAATCGGCGGGCAGCAAGCCACCGTCGTTCCGGTCGTTGTTCGCCTATTTCGTGCGCCGGCAGTTGAGCGGTGCCTTCACAACGCCGGAAAAGCAGGCAGGCATGCAGCAAACTGGCGATATGCAGATGGCGCTGATGTTCCTGCTCGGGCTGGACTGGCAGATCGCACGCGACTGGCAAGCCGTCCGCGACCGAGAAAAGACACTGGATGAACTGAAGAAGGCGGCCGGGACAGGGGCGTTTGGTTCGATCATCGGTAAAGCGGCCGACTTGCGCACGCAGTTGACCCTGCAGGAAGCCCGCCTCAAGAAACTTTACGCAGAAATTGAGAGCTTCCAGGTACTGCCGGAGTACCGGGAGCTGGAAGTCGAAAGCGCCAAGCTGACCCACCAGCTCAATGAACTGGCCAATGCCAACACCATCGACTTCGCGGCCATCCGTGACTTGGAGGGCGCGCTGACCTCCGAGATTCCTCCTGACTTGGAAGACCTGCAAACAATCTATCAGGAGGCGGGCGTTGCGCTCCCCGGCTTGGTGAGGCGGCGCTATGAGGACGTGAAGAGCTTTCACGAATCGGTGGTGCGGAATCGGAAGGACTATCTGTCCAGCGAACTTGAAGCGGCAAAGCTGCGCATCGAGATTCGCGATGGAAAGAAAGCCCAACTTGACCAGCGGCGCGCCGAAATCATGGGCATCCTCAAGAGCCATGGCGCGCTGGATCAATTCCTCAAGCTACAAGGGGAACTGGGACGGCTTGAGTCCGAGGTGGAATCCGTGCGGCAGCGCTTCGAAGCCGCTGAGCAGTTGGAGGGCACGAAGAACGAGCTGGAGATCGAGCGCAATCGGCTCACGATCCGGCTGCGGCGCGACTTTGCTGAGCAGAAAGACCGGCTGTCCGAAGCGATCGTTGCTTTCGAGGAAACGTCGCAGCGGCTCTACGAGGCGGCTGGCAGCATGACGATCGACGAAACCTCTAATGGACCTTCGTTCAAGTTTCAGATGCAGGGCCAGCGCAGCAAGGGCATCAAGAACATGCAAATTTTCTGCTTCGACATGATGCTCATGCGCTTGTGCGCCAAGCGTCAGATGGGACCCGGCTTCCTGATCCATGACAGCCACCTGTTCGATGGCGTTGACGGTCGGCAGGTGATCAGCGCGCTGCGCCTTGGCGCGGAGATTTCGGAGGAACTGGGCTTCCAGTACATCGTGACGATGAACGAGGACGATGCCTTCAAGGAAAGCATCGATGGCTTCGACCTCAACGACTACGTGCTTCCCACGCGTCTGACCGACGCCACCGAAGATGGCGGACTGTTTGGTATTCGGTTTGGCTGAACAGGAATCTGTGCGGTAGCAAAGGCAGCTATTCGCGCATTGAAGTTTGTGCTTTGTGGAGGAGACATGTGCGTATTCATCACGTCAAAATAAAAAACTTCCGCCTGCTGGCAGATGTTGAGCTGGTTCTGGAAGAGCAGACGACAGTGATCGTCGGCCGGAACAACAGCGGCAAGACGTCGCTTTCCGAGGTGATGCGCCGACTTCTGACCGATAGTTCCGCAACGTTCCAGCTCGAAGACTTTTCTAGCGCCTGCTACGACGATTTCTGTACGGCCCTTCACGCACGGAACCAAGGACTAGAGGACGATGCCATCCGAGCCCTCGTTCCGGCGATTGAGTTTCGACTGAGGTGTCGCTACGACCCGGCACAACCGGAACTCGGTCCGTTGAGTCCTTTCGTGATTGATTTGGACCCTGCATGCTTCGAAGCGGTAGTTGTGGTTCGATACGAACTGAAGGATGGCAAGCTCGCTAGCTTGTTTGACGGTCAGCCAACCGAGCCGTTAAACGACGAAACACGTACCGCTTTCTTCCGAGCACTGCGCGAGCGCATTCCCAACGAATTCGGCGTCAAGATATGGGCCGAAGATCCCAATGACACAGACAACCGTCGGCAGATGCAGCCGAGCGCACTTCGCAACTTGGTCAAAACCGGGTTTATCAACGCGCAGCGCGGTTTGGATGATGTTACGTCACGGGAGTCAGACGTTCTCGCAAAGATCGTCGAAAGCCTTTTCGCGACGGCGACATCCCCTATGGCCGATGCCGGCGATCAGTTGGTCGCCGAAGCCTTGAAAACCGCTGTCAAGGACATTCAGACTCAGATCGATACGAGTTTCGGTGGACAGCTCAAAAGTTTGATCCCCACGTTGCAGAGCTTCGGTTACCCAGGTCTCGGTGGACAGGACTTGCACACAGAAACGGTCCTTGATGTTCGCAGGCTGCTGTCGAATTTCACGAAAGTCCGGTACGCGGGCTACAGCGGCGTCGCGTTGCCGGAGTCCTACAACGGGTTGGGAGCGCGCAATCTGATCTTCATCCTCTTACAGCTTGTCGGGTTCTACAAAGCATTCAAAGCTGAATCGACGGCCCCTGGTGTGCATTTGGTCTTCATCGAAGAGCCAGAGGCTCATCTACATCCTCAAATGCAGGAAGTGTTCATCCGACAACTGGCCAAGATCGCACAGCAATTGGTGGCTGGTAGCGAAGACAACACGCCATGGCCTGTCCAGTTCGTCGTGTCCACCCACTCATCGCATGTCGCCAACGAGACGGGTTTCGAAAGCATTCGCTACTTTCTTGGCGCGAGCGTACCGGGCGCCGCGGCGGGTGTTCGGCAAACCAAAATCAAGGATCTTCGCGAGGGCTTGAAAGGGAAGCCAGAGCCCGACAAGAAGTTTCTTCACCAGTACATGACGCTTACGCGGTGCGATTTGTTTTTCGCCGACAAGGCCGTGCTGGTTGAAGGACTGAGCGAGCGACTTTTGCTCCCCGTCATCATCGCGAAGCTGGAGGCAGCGGAGCCGACTGGCCCGAAGTTGTCGAGCCAGTACACAACGGTGATGGAAGTCGGCGGCGCCTACGCGCATCTGTTCTTCGATCTGCTCGACTTTCTCGAACTTCGCAGCCTGATCATCACGGACCTTGATGCCGTCGAGAAGCCTGGCGGGAAGGCATGCGCGGTTCACCAAGGAATCGCTTCCAGCAACGCCTGCCTGAAAGCCTGGTTCTCGAACGACGATCCGTTCACGCTCGCTGGTCTCGTCGCGAAGACCGACCCGGACAAGGTGAAGAGAAGAAACCGCATCGCCTACCAGTGCGCTGAAGTGGCGGATGGCCCTTGCGGGCGAACCTTTGAGGATGCGTTCATTCTTGCCAATGCGGCGCTGTTTGGCTTGACAGGGACGACACGGGAAGCTTTGGAACTGGAGGCGCGAAGCAATGCTGCCGAGTTGAAGAAATCCGAGTTCGCGTTGAAGCATGCAATCGCCGAGACTGAGTGGACATCTCCAACGTACATCTTGGATGGCGTGCGCTGGCTGGCGGGCGGAGAGGTTCCTGTCCCCGATCTGGTGCTGGCCTTGGCGGCAGAGGCGTCCGTGGCGCAAGCTGAAGGAGGACATAGTGCCTGATGCCGAATCGCCGGCAGAGGTCGCGAGCCGGCGTGCACTCGAAGCGATGTATGCCTGTCTTGAGGCCGGTGAAAGCTTTCGGCTGGAGGCCGGCGCAGGCGCGGGTAAAACGTACTCGCTGATCAAGGCGTTGCGGTTCTTGATAGAACGCAATCAGCGCGTGCTGCCGAGGCGGAGTCAGCAAATCGCCTGCATCACCTTCACCAACGTCGCAAAGGACGAAATCGCAGCACGCATCGACCGAAGTCCATTGGTCTTTTGCGAGACGAACCATGCGTTTTGTTGGTCGTTGATCAATGGATTTCAGAAGCCGCTTCGGACACTGGTGGAGGCCATGTCGGTATGGCAGGAACGCATTGAGGAGGTCGGCGGTAGCCTGGGCGGTAGAACAATCGAATACAGCCTCGGTCATCGCTCCATTCGCGAGGGGCGCGTCTCCCTCCATCATGACGATATCCTTCCCCTCACGATCTCCCTGATGGGGCATGCGAAGTTCCGCAGCATGGTCACGGATCGCTTCCCGATCATTCTGGTCGATGAGTACCAAGACACTGACAGTGATTGGGTCGAGGCGATCAAGACGCATTTTTTGGGTCAACCCGGATCGCCGCTCTTTGGTTTCTTTGGAGACCATTGGCAGAAAATATATGGCAATGGTTGCGGAAAACTAGAACATGCTGCCGTAACGGAGATCGGAAAAGAGGCCAACTTCCGATCAGTCAATACGATCGTTGAGTGCCTCAATCGTATGCGGCCGGAGCTTCGTCAGTTCGTTGAGGATCCGACGGCGGTGGGACGTGTGCGAGTGTTCCACACAGGGAACTGGACGGGGCAGCGTCAGACGGGAGCCCATTGGGCTGGTGATTTGCCTTCACCTGTAGGGCATGACGCACTTGAGCGCGTCAAGGCGATGCTTGTTGAAGATGGATGGGATCTGTCGCCAAGCCATACGAAGATCCTCATGCTGACGCATCGGCTGCTAGCAAGTGAGCAAGGCTATTCAAGCCTACCAGTCACGTTTCGATTCAACGAATCCTTTACGAAGAAAGAACATCCCCACATCGCCTACTTCGTCGACGAATTGGAACCAGCGTGCGACGCTTTCGTCGCACGTAAATTTGGGGCGATGTTTGAGGCGTTGGGCGGCACTGCACCGTTGATGCGCAGCCACGCCGACAAGGCCTCTTGGAGCGAAGCGATGACAGGCTTGATCGCTTTGCGCGAAACCGGCACGGTTGGTCAGATCGTTGACTATCTGCGTGCACAGCACCGACCGCGTCTTCCGGAGGCTATAGAGAAGCGCGAGCGGGAACTACGCACCTTCGACCGGACTGCGGGAATTGAGATGCTGCCGGCTCTTGCGGAACTGGAAAAATTCCGCGAAGTTCCTTATGTCGAGATTAAGGCACTCCGCAGGTATCTTGACGGACATTCGCCTTTCGAGACAAAGCACGGAGTCAAAGGAGCAGAGTTCGAGAATGTCCTCGTGGTCATCGGTCGAGGTTGGAACCAATACAACTTCGGTGAAATGCTGGAGCTGGCCGGTGCGCAAGCTGTGCCCGCTGCGAAGCAGGCAGCATTTGAGCGGAACCGCAACCTGTTCTATGTCGCATGCTCAAGACCGAAGCGCCGGCTTGCGCTCCTTTTCACGCAGCAGTTGTCACCGGCTGCGCTGGGCACTCTTGAACAGTGGTTCGGAGTGGGTGTCCTTGAGTCGTTGCCACTTTGATGAATCAATGGCGGCCCCAGCTTGGCTGAAGGGCTCCACTTTCGAAGTGCGCCAAATTTGAGTCGAGGCTTACTGCTTTGATAGTGGCTTTCATGGACAGCCGCGTTCGTCGGCCGCGCATCATGCCCAGTCCGTATGCAAAACCCAGAGAGTTCTGTCGGTTTTTGCATATGGGTAGGGCGTTACTGGTGGGGGGCAGCCCCTACCTAGGCTGTCCATGCGAGACGACATTCGCAAAGCCGAGGTCGCCAGCCAGCGCATCAGGATGGGTGGAAGCATAGTTTGCCTACTTAGTTAGCCATTGATCTGTTTTGTGCCTATTATTTTCATCAATTACTATTTTTGTAACTTGCGGAAAAATCATAACTTGCCTATTATAATGGGCGTTAAGTTTAGATAAGCCCAAAATCATGAGCAACTTCGCCATTCCGCTACATGTCTCCGAGCGGGTCGTCCAGCTAGGTCAGCGCATCCGTGTCGCGCGGATTCGTCGCGGCTGGTCGGTGGTGGACCTCGCCAGCAAAGCAGGGGTCAACCGCAACACCCTAACGGCCCTGGAACTCGGCAAGCCCGGCACGGCCATTGGCGTGTACTTCACCGTGCTGTGGGCGCTCGGCCTGGAAAAATCTCTGGACGCGGTGGCCGATCCGGACACCGATGTTCACGGCAAGGCGCTCGAAGCCTCGCGTCGCCCCACCCGCGCGGGCAAGCCACGCAAGGCCGGCAACGACTATGACTTCTGAACGCGAAGCCTACGTCTACGTCCAGCTCCCCGGCACCCTGGACACGGTGCCGGCGGCGCTGCTGAAAGTGCAGACCTTGCCCGACGGCACGCAGATCGGCCGCTTTCGCTATGGCGACCGTTATCTCCAGCGTGCCGACGCAGTCGCGCTCGACCCGTATCGTCTGCCGCTGGACAAAATCGTCCACGAATTCACCCAGCTCAAGGGCATTCCGGGCGCCGTACGCGATGCAAGCCCGGACGCCTGGGGGCGGCGGGTCATCGAACACAAGCTCGAACGCGCTGCCGGCGATCTGCATGAAATCGACTACCTGCTGCATGGCCCGCAGGATGGCGCGGGCTACCTGAGCTTTGGCCTCAAGGTCGAACCGCCCGCACTCAAGCGCCAATACAACCGTACTCATCAACTCGCCGAACTGGTCGCCGCAGCACAGGCCATCGAAGCGGGCAGTCCGATGCCGATGCACCTGCTGGAACAACTCGATCCAGGCACCAGCATGGGGGGTGCCCGCCCCAAAGCCACCATCGAGGATGCGCAGTGTCTGTGGCTGGGCAAGTTTCCGTCCAGGAATGATCGCTGCAACCTGCAGCGTATCGAGTACGCCACGCTCGACCTCGCGCGCCGCTGCGGTCTGAACGTGGCACAGGCACGCCTGCAAGCGGTCGGCGACGGCGACGTGCTGATGCTGCAGCGCTTTGATCGTGAACACACGGACAAGGGCTATCTGCGCTTCGGACTGGTCAGCGGGCTGACTGTGCTCGACTGCGATGACAGCCATCTGGACCGTGAACGCTGGTCCTATCCGCTGTTGGCCGACAACCTGCGTCGCTGGTCCGACAAGCCCGAGGCCGATTGCGCCGAGTTGTTCCGGCGCATGGTCTTCAACGCAGCAGTGACGAATAACGACGATCACCCGCGCAACCACGCGTTGCTGCGCCGGCCAAAAGGATGGCGCCTATCACCCGCCTACGACCTGGTGCCCGCACCGGTGGTTAGCCTGGAGCGACGCGACCTGGCACTGACAGTGGGCAACTACGGTCGCACGGCAAGCCTCTACAACCTGTTGTCGCAGGCTGGCCGCTTCGGGCTGTCGGCCGAAGATGCCCGCAAGGAAATTGATCAGATCGTCGCGGTGGCGCGTCAGTGGCGCGAGAGCTTCTTCGCGTGCGGTGTGTCGGCCCAGGATATGGACTACATCGCTCCGGCCATCCTGCCCGAGTGTTTCTTCTTCGAAAGCCCTCCTGGTGAATGAGTCGCCGTATCAGGTGTTCGACGCACGCCAGATCAAACGTATCGAAGCGGTTCACGGCGGCTTTCTCTATCAGCACCTGTATGCCGTAGGTTGCCTGTTTCTGGCGGCGAAGGCGGGCGCTTCAGCGGTCGTGGTTGAACGCGACGAAGACATCGAGATCGAGACAGGCGCGCAGCGCGTATACGTGCAAGTCAAGACGCGCTCGGTGCCCATCATGCCAAGCGATATCGATGATGTACTGCGGCGTTTCTCCCAACTGCGAATGGAGCACGTAGAAGGTCGACGCGAAGGTGGTGCGCGCTTTGTCATCATCGTGAACAGCTCGCCAAGCCCGGCACTCGGCGCGCAAATTCAATCGAATGGCATCCCCGACGACGTAAGCATTCAATGGCCGGGGCACACGATAGCCAATGCGCCTGCGGTGCTTCCGCCTGCATGGAGCGGGGTTCCGGAGGCTGTGCAGTGGTGTATTGCCGCAGCGGAAACCCTGCCTTTTGCGTTGCTGACGCCCGAGTCCCTCGTCTGGAAGCTGGCGGGCCGTGTGCTGCTCGCTGCCAGCGGTGGGGGGCCAAACGCCGATCACGCGTTTCGTGTGGAAAGTCTTCCAGAGCTGTTTGAGCAACTGTTGATCCAACTGCAGGACTTTCCTTCGCCACCTGTCCACTATCGCCCACAGACCGACGAGCCGAGTCTCGATGCCGATCAGCGCATGCGGATCATCTACGGTTTTTCAGGCGCGGGCAAAACGTCGTGGGCATCTCAGGCAGCGTTGCATACCAGCGAGAAGTGCGCATACTTCGACGTGGGTGACATGCCGGGACCGGCAATTGCCACCTCGCTGGTCAGAGAGCTGGCGGCGAGACTGGTTGAACAAGCACCTGGCAAGCTTCAACGGATTCTATTGCCCGGTGCTACGGGTGGCGAGTCGCTGCGTGCACTGGATACTTTCGTCGGGCAGCAAGGGCTTCGTCCCCTGATCGTTCTCGACAATGCGCATCGAGTTCCCGCTGATAGCTTGCGCGGCCTTGCAGACATCACGACGCACCTGCGCTTCGTGCTGCTTTGTCAGCCATCGCCGGCCGTGCAGGAATTGGAGGCCAGGCTGGGTATCGCACGCGAGTCCTTGCTGGGTTGGGATATCGATGCCGTTGCGGCTGAAGTCGACGGGGCCGGTGGTCGAGGCAGTGCGGGCACCTACGAGCGCCTGCGTATGTTGACGGCTGGACTTCCGCTGTACGTGCAGAGTGCAGCGAAGATCGCGACAAGCGAGTACGGCGGTGATGTCGCGCAGTTGTGCATCGAACTGGACGCACAGACCAACACGGTCGAGACCGCCCAGGAAATCATCCTTGCGCGCGTGTTTGATGCATTGCCGGTAACCATGCGAGACGTAGTGGCGGTCTTGAGCTTGTCGGATATTGCCCTCGAAAACCTCGAGCTGAAGGCGCTACTGAGTAATGCATTGGGGCTTCAGGAGGTGGCCATCACATCTGCGATACGCACCCTGCGGCCCTCCGGGGTGGTGCAGGTCTTCGGCAATCAGCACCTGAAAATCCATGACGCCGTTCGTGTCCTCGGTCGGCGCCATTTCGCGACGCTTAATCCAACTGTCGTGAGGCTGGCGCAGGAGGCACTGAAGAACGTCCTGGTCGAGTCACTGTACGAGCGGCGCGATACATCGCGGTTCTCGCTCTACATCAGGATGTTGGTGACGCTCGGTGACATCAAGACGCTGGTCGCCTTGGCCGGCGAAGAGCTGTTTCACGAAATGGGCATCGGCGGCGAGATCTGGGCGAGCCTCGAAGTCGCCGCGGCATCGACTGACCTGGACCCGGAGCAACGATTCTGGGCGCTCGATGGCTTGGTATTTGCCGAGCTGAAGTCAGGTAAAGCGGACAAACTGCCACAGCGTTTCGCAGCCATGGAGCAGTTGCTGACGGCTTACCCATTGGGCGATGACGAAAAGCTCGCCTACATGATGAAGCGGATGCTGTATCAGTCAAACCTGGGGCAGGCAGACGAGGTGATGGCGAGCATTGCGGCAATGGCTGAAGCAATTCCGGACAAGCCTGGCCACCAGCGGATTTTTCGCTACAACGCTGGCTGTGCCCTTTGGCGCCTGGAGCGCTATGCCGAAGCAGAAGAGATCGCGCGCGAGGTGATCGCAGGCTATTTCGAAGTTCTTGGCATCAGCCCAGCCCAAGTCATTGGCAAAAATCCGCCCGCACTTTGGCCGCTCCTGGCGAAAACACCGACGGTTCATGAAGACGTGAAGCACTTGGCGGATGCGCTGGAACTGTGCGCGATGACAGTCAACAAACAGGGGAGAGATTCGGGCCTGCTTCGCATCCATGCAATGAAGTTTTACGACATGGCAGGCGCGATCGATTCGCTGGTTCGGGTGGGCCAGGACCTGGCCGATGAATTTGTCGGCCGAGGCGACTTCGAAGGTGCGCGGGAGGCCATCGAGAAGAACGTTCTTCCTTACGTGATCGCGCACAACATGATTGACCGCATCGTTGCAGTGCGGAGTCAGTACGCGGTCCTCCTAGCGTACTGTGGCGAGCATGACGCCGCCGATGCGGAAATGGCGTGTCTTGCACCGTATGCCAGCGGCTTTACTCAGCAACAGCGACGCGAGATTGAAGATCAGCGTGTTCTTGTCGCTCAACTTCGTCGTCGACTTGAGATGGCGCCTAGACCTGTAGGGCAGCGCAAGATTGGTCGCAACGACCACTGTCCTTGCGGCTCCGGTCTGAAGTACAAGAAGTGCCATGGGTAATGCGGTGAGTTTCTTGCCCTTCAACCAAGGGCGTGCGTCCAATGTCCATTGAACAGTACCGACGTTACAGGCGTGCCTTGAAAAGGACACCTTTCAGTGGCCGCCACATGGAGTACGCATGGGGTGGATTGCCGACAAAGCTGAACATCGGTTGGATGCCCTACAGCGAGATGTTCGACGAATTATCAGGTGAGATTGCTAATGCGATCAACCAGTTGACGGATTATGCGCACCGCCTCAAGGCTTGGTACGGGCTCGTCGTGCATATGGACGACAAACAGAAGATGGATATCGCCCACGAGTTTGTCGATTCGATCGCTACCGTCGCCTTGAATCTGCCGTATGTCATTCGGTCGAGATTCATATTCGCGTCGGCACATCTGTGCCATCAGGCAAACCACGCGCGGGAAAGGGCGTCGTGGAAGGATGACCTGCCGTTAGACAGCGAGATCTATTTCGACACGGCGGACAAGTACGGGGCCAGTTGGCGTCGTTACAAGAGATTTAAACTGAGCGTCGAGAAGATCGGTGCGAAACACTATCAAACCGACACCGGAGACTTTCGGCATGCCTACAACCACCGTTTCTCGCGTCGTATCGTGATTGGCCAGACTCAGATCGTCACCCGCCAGGTCGACAAGCAGACCGGACTTGTGCGGTATGGGTTTGGTGGTGCACCGGCATTGACTGTGGAAGTGATTGCCCGGCTGCTGGCTGAGCAGTGCCAACACTGCTATCGGGCATTCGAGGCCTTCCAGCAGCTGATCAGAGAGCACGAGGGCTGTATTGCTTTGAATCAGAGCGAGCACGTCCTATAACAATGTTCGAGGCGCTTTGAAATGGATATAGAAAAAAAGCAGATTGCCCCACCGAACTCTTGGGACGATTTCGAGAGTCTGTGCTTGGCGCTTTTCCGGGAGATATGGTCCGACTCGAATGCTCAGAAAAACGGTAGGCGTGGACAAGTGCAATGCGGCGTTGACGTGTTTGGTTCGCCGCTTGCGGATAGGTGCGCAGTCCATGGAGTGCAGTGCAAGGGGAAGGACCAAGGCTATGGGTCGGTACTCGAGTACCAAGAGGTACTGGCTGAGGCTCGTAAGGCTGAACGTTTCAAGCCAACTCTGAAGCACTTCATCATTGCCACTACGGCGCGGCGAGATGCGCGATTGCAGGAATGCACGCGAGAGTTATCAGCCGAGCGTGAGGCTAGCGGCCAATTCGGAGTCACAGTGCTGGCGTGGGAGGACTTGTTAAGCCTCATTGCTCGCCACCGCCCAGTGTTGGAGCAGTTTTATCCAGAGCATTGTGCAGATGCTCAAGGGTTGATAAAACGATTGCTCACCATGCCCAGCGGAGACGAGGTGTCGCAACTTCTCGCCTTGGCGCAGCGTTCGGTTGGCATCGGGGAATTGGATGCTTCGACCCCTTGGTTACCACTTCAGTTCGGGGAGGCGAGGGACCTCGGTCCGGCCTTGCTCGGACGGGACCTTGGCCCGGTGGATGCACTCGCGTGTCCTCGTCTGGTTGAAGCAAATGCTTTGCTGGAAGAACTGCATAGAGGATTCAGTGTCCGTTTGATTGGTGTGCCAGGTGCAGGGAAGTCTGTGTGTGCATACCAAGCCGCGAATACTTTGAGCGAAGCGGGATGGGCAGTCGTCCAGTTGCGCGATGCAGGACTGCTCAACGTTCAGCTGCTCCGAGAATCGGGCGGTTCAACGTTGTTCATCATTGACAATGCCCACCGGATGTCAATGTCATTGCTGCAATCGCTTGAGCAGCAAGCAAGCCCCTCCAAATACCTCATTTCAACCCACAACGCGGGCAAGAATGAGACGAGCTACCGAGGCGCCGTGACGCTTGATGCTGGACGCGCCGTGCGGACGATCGCGAGTTCGCTGAGAGCCAATCTTGCCGCGACCCTAGCAGCGGTTAGACGGGTCGATGACCATGTGGGGGAAAGCCTGTTTGACGAGGAGCTGGGTCGGCGAATCGATGCGGCCGAGGAAACGGCGCAATACCCGTGGCAATTCTGCTTTGTTCTTGGCGGCGGCTGGCGGCGTACGGCGAGAGTGGCGGATGCTTGCCGGGCAAACAATGCAGAGCTGGTCTTGGCAGCAGTGGCCGCGCTGCAGCTGGTATCTCGCGACGCGCCGACGACCGTTTCAGAACTCATGGAAGTTCTTGCCCCTGCCGGTTTGTCGCAGGTGCAGATTGAGGCCGCAATTCGCTGGCTGATTTCACAGAGGACACTGATCTCCCAAGAGGACTTGCGATGTCCACATCAGCGGTTTTCAGCCGCTGTTCTAGGCAAGATATTCGCGGGGCTCGACAAAAGCGGACGCGAGCACATGCAGCAACTTTGCCGTGATGCGTTAGCGAACCCGCGTTCTACCCTCGCAGGCTGTCGCATCTTGATTCACGAGCTGAACTACTCCGGACAGCCGGGGTTGGAGTCACAGCGCTGGGTCGATTCGCCAACACTGAACTCGCTCTTGCAGCGCTGCTCCAACGCCTTCAGCGCAGAGGAGCGGATGCACGCGTGCTTGTTGCTCGCTGAGTTAGGTGGGGGTGGGGTTCGAGGAACCCCATGGAGGACACTCATCGGCAAGCTCGATGTCGAGCGGCTTGGGATCTGGATTTCGGCTGCAGAACATCCGCTGGGCTACGGAATGCACAGACTCCTGAACGACATCTGGAATAACGATAAGGATCTAGCGCGAGAAATCGTCGAGTCTTCAGATGCTCGGTCCGTCGCACGAATTGCGTCGTCCGTGAATGCCGATACGGCCTATTCAGTTGGAGAAATGATCGATCGCATCGCCCTGACACGCAAGGAGGGTGATTGGCATCGGACTTTTCGGGAGTCACTCGATCGCGATCTGATTCTTGAGACCGTCGCGGAGTGGCCAGAAGATGCCTACTACCTCTCGACGTTGAGCAACTACTGCTGGGCTTTAGCGATGCACGATAGAGATCTCGCGTTCTCCATACTGGAGAAGACGACTCCACTGATTCAACGAGCGCTCGCCAAAGATCCAATCGAGGCCTTTCGATCGATTGATGACATTGTGGGTGCCTTCCTCGGTACGTGGGATATCTTGAGATTCCGTGGTACCCCCGGCCCGCGAGAGCGAGCAGCGACACAAAAATTGCTTCAACTGGTGAAGCCAGAGCGAGTTGCAGAGCAGCTGTCTGCTTCGACACTTCGAGAGCTGCAAGATGTGGCGCATTTCCTTGGTTTTCTCCACAGCATCGCCCCAGCGAAGGCAAAGAAAGTGCGGGCCGCACTCGATCTGTCCCGTGTTGGCGCCACTATTGGCGATCATTGGTCGAGACTCCCGCATGAAGCCGTGGTATTTCTATGCCAGGCGTCGCTGGACAAGTATGCGAAGGCGCGAGTGACTGCCCTTGTCAATGCGCAAGCGGTGTCCATCAAGTATTTACCTGCAAGGCTCGCGTTTGTTGCGCCAAGCGCGGCAATTACCGTGGTTGAGTCTGGCAACAATGTCGGTTTGGGCGAGTGCATGGCGTTGGAGTGGCCCCTTGTGGCATGCATCGTTCATCAAATGCATCTGCGGCGCCCTGACCTCCTGGCGGAATTGCTTAGGCCTCATGTGCCTAAGGCTGTTGAAGCCATGCAAGGCCATCAGATGAACACTTATGAGGGGGTCGGTGACTTTGTATGTGTGATGACCGAGGCTGACCCAGTATTGCTCCGAGAAATCCTCGCGCAGTTAGATCCCGACAAGGCTGAGAAGCATTGGGCTGAGTGTCTCAAGAAGGGTGGTAAGCCAAGCCAGTCTGTCGCGCATCTGGTCGAGGCAAGCCTGCCGATTTCCGCTGGAATCGCGCAAGCCGCTGCGCGACTGAGAAAGCGATTCCCTCGCGCGTCGTCGCCCAAGGTCGTGAGTCCGGGACTACCGTTGCCCGTTGAGGTAGAGTAATTGCTGGAGACCACGTGCTTGGTGTACTCGCTCGGCTTGCTGGGGCTGAGCAGGGTGGTTCGCTGCTAGGCTTGAAGCACTGGCGGGCGCCGGGACAGGATGAAGCAGAACGCTCAAAGCGTGTTTACAAAGCCCGACGATAGTTGACGATTGATGCGCTGGAGTACCCGCCGCGCAAACCGAGTGCATCTCCCGCGCCAGCAAAAGCTGTCGTTTTTTGACGGTATAAACGACGGTAAAACTGAATTATAACTACCAAGAAAGATAGCATTCATGCGGGTTTTAGAGCCTAGGAAACAATTGAGTGGGAGTAGATTGTCGTAATTACTTGTTATTAAACAATAATTTTCATCTCATTGATATTGCATTCCAAATTATCAATGAGCTGAAAATACGCTGTAGCTCCAGTAAATACGTTGTTCGTGGGGTAGCATACCTATGGTAATGGTTGGCGGATTCAACTCTGAAGTGCAACTTTTGTAAGTGAATTTAGGTGGCGAGCTGCGTTAATATCGGAGCCACTTAAACGACCAAGTAAAAGAAGCACAGATGAATCAATATAAGCAGCTCACCAGCGGGCAACGATATCAGATTTACGGATTGAAACAAGCGGGTTTGAATCAAACTCGGATTGCCCAAAAGATAGGCGTGGACAAATCGACGATTTCACGAGAGTTTGGACGAAACAAAGGTCATCGCAGCTGGCGGCCAAAGCAGGTGCAATCGATACGTGATGAGCGCCGGCAAGCCTCTATCAATGGAAAGCAATTCTCATCGAATAGCTGGGCGGAAGTCGAAAACGGATTTCCAGCTTGGCCTTAGCCCGCGCATCACGCATTCCGGCAAGCCAGTCGGTCAACGGCACTTCGCCATCAATGCGCTGATATCGGCGCACTTCAATCATGGTGCAGCCTCCTTTGTAACTTATACTTCACAGAAGTCAAAGCTTGCGAAGTCCCGGTGAAAAGCCGTTGGACAGTCATGACACAGCAGACTAGGTTGAAGTGCTGGCGGCCCGCTTGCTGCCAGGAGGCGTGGAGCGGTTTTTCCCCCTGCGGTGGCGGAAGGCTTGGTAAGCCGGCGTCGCTCCAGATGTGTCAGCGATAGGCTCAGGAATATCGTTCGGAGCAATTGGATGACTCTCCACAACGGCCTTGCGCCGATTGGCGACCAACTCTGCTGCGGCGCGAACTGGGTCGTCCTCGGTATGCACATAACGCATGAACATCGTAACCGTTTTGTGCGCGGTCAGCGCCATGCCTACCTTGACCGGAATGCCAGAGTTGGCTATGTCGGTGGCTGATCGATGGCGGATTCCGTGCGTCCCGACCGGGGGCACGCCGGCACGATCAAGGATGCGCCGCCAAGCCGTGTAGTACGAATTTCCGGTCAGTGGTTGCTTGCGATTGAAGATCGACGGGCACACATAGGGGGAGTTCTCGTAATGCGTAGCACTCGATAGAAGTCGGTAAGCCTCCTCGCTCATGGGTTTGGACATGTTGCCGGTCTTGCTGTCCGGCCAAACCACACGCTTGTTGGGCAGGTCAATCCAGTCCCACTGCAACAGCAGGATTTCCGACATGCGGGCGGCAAACTCGAACTGCAGCCGGATAGCCAGAGTCAGTGTCGGATGCTCCAGGCCTTCGGTATCGGCCTTGTCGAGATAGGCGAACAGTTGCCCCATCTGCGCATCAGTGATCAGACGGGTCTTGCCTTTTTCTGGATACTTCGGAACATGCCTGCAGGGGTTTGAGCCATCGGGCCGATAGCCCCACAGCTCGGCAAGGTTGAACATCTTGCGGATGCAGCCGAGCACACGATTGGCTTGTATGGGTGATTTCTCCTTGCGCTTCATCAGCGCAATCACGTCCATGCGCGTGATTTCAGGGACTTTTTTGCTGCCGAAGGCGGGAAGGATTGAGCGATCGATTTGATGCTGGTAAGAGCGTTGGGTGCTCGGCTTGTTGCGGGTCTTGGAGTAGTCCTCCATGAATCGGGTACATAGCTCCTTGACGGTCGGTGCCTTGCGTGCATCTGCCTTCTCGCCGCCTGGATCACCGCCACGGCGAACCTCGGCCAGCCAGTCTTGCGCAAGCGCACGGGCCTGCTCGACGGTCAACTCGCCGAACAACCCAAGTGACGGTTTGCGGCGCTCGCCAGTGTTAGTGCGATACTGAATCATGAAGACCTTACGACCTGCCGGGGTGACCTTGCATAGAAAGCCCGGCACTAAGGTATCGCGTAGTTCAACGTCAGTGGATTGAGCTTGTGCTGCGTCAACAGCCGTTTTCGTCAATTTGATCTTAGCCATAAATGCTCCTGGAAATACCCGATTTCCAGGAGCCAGCTAGGAGCCAAGCGAAAGGGAACCGGGTCGATTTTGGTCGAACACCGTGGTATCATGGAACCTGATGCTTCGAGAGGAAACCTGCTCAAGAGGTGTGTGTCGTAGCCCGGCGTACCTCGGTGTATTGCCTATAATCCGGCTTAAAATCCGTCGGGGAGAAATCTCTGTACCGGTTCAAGTCCGGTCCCGGGCACCATTAATCAATAAGTTAGAGCTAGATTTATACGTCAAAAATATTAGCTCTGCGCCGCAAAAAATCCCTTGCACATAAAATTTATTTTGGTTTCTGCTGTAATTTTGCTCAGCCCATCAAAACATTGCTGCTAATCCGATCTTTCTAATCTCTAAAATATTGCCGCAAATAACCATTTTCCTCAGCGTCAGCAGAAATAAAATTTAGATTTTCTTAGAGTTGCGCTAATGCTAAGTAAACTTAATCCCTCACAATTCGAAGCAGTCAAATATCTGGATGGTCCGCTGTTAGTGCTGGCCGGTGCAGGCAGTGGGAAAACGCGTGTTATTACTCATAAACTGGCCTATCTCATTGAGCAATGTGGCTATGCACCGCGCAACATCGCCGCAATTACCTTCACTAACAAGGCTGCGAATGAAATGCGCGAGCGCGTGGGCAAACTGTTATCAGGGCGTAATACCAAGGGTTTAACCATTTGTACCTTCCATGCGCTGGGTATGCAAATCTTGCGCGAGGAGGCTGGTCTACTCGGCTACAAAAAACAGTTCTCTATCTTCGATAGTGCTGATACAGCAAAGATTATTAGCGAGCTGTTGGGTGCACCGGACAAGCAAGATATTCGTATCGCACAAAGTGTCATGTCCAAATGGAAATCCTCTTTCACCTCGCCGGAACAGGCGTTAAGTCTGGTGGAAAATGAAGCAGAGCAACGCACAGCGTTACTTTATGCACGTTACCAGGAAACATTACGTGCCTATCAAGCAATGGATTTTGATGACTTGATTCGTTTGCCAGTGGATTTATTTCAGGATTTTCCTGAAGCCCTGCTGCGCTGGCAGCAACGTTTTCGTTATTTGTTGATCGACGAATATCAGGATACCAACGATTGCCAATATCAAATGACTCGCTTGCTGGCGGGCAGTCGCGCAGCACTGACGGCAGTGGGCGACGATGATCAGGCAATCTATGCCTGGCGCGGAGCGAGCACCGCGAATTTGCAGAACTTACAAAATGACCACATGAATTTACGCGTAATCAAGCTGGAACAGAACTACCGCTCTTCGCAACGCATTTTGACCTGTGCCAATCATTTAATACGTAACAACACCAAGCTATTCGAAAAAAAACTGTGGAGTGACCATGGGCCGGGCGATCCTATCCGCGTATTCGCAGCCAGAGACGGGGAGAACGAAGCAGAGTCTGTCGTGATGCGTTTGCTGGCACATAAATTTGAACACAACGCGCGTTTTTCTGACTATGCCATTCTGTATCGCAGCAATCATCTATCGCGTACTTTTGAGGAACAATTGCGTGGACAGAAAGTGCCTTATACCGTCAGTGGCGGCAGTTCCTTCTTCGATCGCGCGGAAATCAAGGATCTCACTGCCTATTTGCGCTTGATTGCAAACACGGATGACGATCCGGCCTTTATTCGCGCCATTACCACACCTAAGCGGGGTATTGGTAATCAGACACTGGAGAAACTTGCGGGCTATGCCGGTACACGCAACATTAGCCTGTTTGCAGCGGCTTTCGAAAGCGCCATGGCGCATCAACTTCCTGCCCGGCAACACGAAGAATTACTAACCTTTTGTAATTTTATTAATCGCATGGAAGCGCGTGCAGACAAGGAAGAGTGTGCGACAGTGATAGCAGATTTAATGAGCGCTATCGATTATGAGGCATGGCTGTTCGACAGTCATGAACCGCGTCAAGCGGAAAACAAATGGGCAAATGTTACCGATTTTGTCGGCTGGATCAATCGCAAATCGGAAGCCGACGACAAATCGTTATTGGCGATGACACAAACCATCGCGCTAATGAACCTGCTCGAATCTCGCGAAGAAGAAGTGGATGCCGTCTCATTATCCACGCTGCATGCTGCCAAAGGTCTGGAATTCGGCCATGTGTTCATGGTTGGAGTGGAAGAAGGCACCCTGCCGCACCACCAAAGCGAGCAACCGGAACAGATTGAGGAAGAACGTCGCCTGATGTACGTGGGCATCACTCGCGCAGAGCGCTCACTGCAAATCAGCTACTGCACCAAACGCAAACACGGAAAAGAATGGCAGGTATGCGAAGCAAGCCGCTTCTTGAAAGAACTACCCGCAGATGAACTAATCTATTCCGGTGTATTACCAACAGGCAGTACATCCGAAGTAAGCAAAGATGCGGGGATGGCGAAATTGGCGCGGTTGAAGGCGATGCTAGGGTGACCCATATTGGCAATGCCAAATATTGGAACGCACAGCTAGTTTGCTGCTAATTTACCCCATCCGTTGTCTTCTCGATTCAAACAAACACACTCCGGCGCTCACAGAAACATTCAAGCTTTCCACGCTGCCCAGCATTGGAATACGTACCAGCTGGTCGCAGGTTTCTTGGGTAAGCCGACGCAGGCCCTGTCCTTCCGCCCCCAGTACCCAAGCTAATGCGCCGGTATGCCGAAATCCATACAGATCAGTTTTGGCCTCACTATCCGCGCCGACTACCCATATATCACGCTCCTGTAGCTCGCGCAGGGTACGCGCAAGGTTAGTGACGGTAATATAGGGAACAGTTTCTGCCGCGCCACAAGCAACCTTTTCCACGGTCGCATTCAAACCAACGGCGCGATCTTTGGGAGCGATGACGGCATGTATGCCGAAAGCATCGGCACTGCGCAAACAAGCACCCAGATTATGCGGATCTTGTACACCATCCAGCACTAATAGCAACGCGGGTTCGGTGAGTGTATCCAGCACGTCGTCCAGATGCCGCACCTTTTGCGCGGCATCTACGCGAGCGGCGACCCCTTGATGGCGAGCATTGCCAGCCATACCATCAAGACGCTTGGCATCCACTGGAACCACGCGCACGTTGTTACTTTCCGCCAATTTCAACAAATCACGAACACGTGGGTCACGGCGTTGGGTATCGACATAAAGTTCCAGTACGCTGTCAGATTGCTGGCGAATACGCGCAGTGACGGCATGAAAACCATGAATTACACGAGTTTCAGTCATGGCGTGGTTTCGTTTTTTTGGATTTCTTGATTTTTGTTTCTTTAACCGGCGATTCCCCGGCTGGCAGATCCAGTACAAAATCGAGTTTGGTACTCTCCATATCTACTCTTACGACTGTGACGCGTACGCGATCCCCCAAGCGATAGCGCTTGCCCGAGCGTTCGCCTAACATCTGGTGCTTGGCCGCATCGTAATGGAAATAATCCGTACCGAGTTCTGATACGTGCACCAGTCCTTCGATAAAAAGATCGTCCAGCGCAACGAACAGACCGAAACCCGTTACTGAAGAGACCGTACCGTCGAAGCTATTGCCAAGATGATCCCGCATATAGAAACATTTCAGCCAAGCTTCAACATCACGTGTGGCATCATCAGCCCGACGCTCTGTCATGGAACAATGTATGCCAAGTGCATCCCATTTTTCTTTTGGTTTATAGTGACTGTTATTTAATACAGCCTTGATAGCGCGGTGCACCAACAGATCGGGATAACGACGAATGGGCGAGGTAAAATGTGTATAGGCATCATAACCAAGACCAAAATGCCCCGTATTTTCAGGGCAATAACGCGCTTGGCGCAATGAGCGTAACATCACTGTTTGCAATAAGGCGGCATCAGGTCGTCCCTTGACCTGATTGAGCAGCTTGGAGTAATCGCCAGCCTGAGGTTTATCGCCGCCCCCAAGTTCCAGGCCGAATTCCTTAAAGAATTCACGCACTGCTTCCAGTTTTTCAGGAGTGGGGCCTTCATGCACACGATATAACACCGGGTGCTTGCGTTCGCTAAGAAAATTGGCGGTACAAACGTTGGCCGCCAACATACATTCCTCGATCAAGCGATGCGCATCATTGCGTACCAAGGGTACGATGCGCTCAATCTTGCCTTGATCAGTAAATATCATCTGAGTTTCTATGGTTTCAAAGTCAATCGCGCCACGTTTCTCACGGGCTTGCAGCAAAGTCTTGAATAAGGTGTGCAAGTGATTGATTTGCGGCAGCACGGCGACGAACTTTTGTGCCATTTCGCCTTGTGGGTGAACCAGCATATCAGCTACCTGATTGTAGGTCAGACGAGCCTGCGAGAACATAACCGATGGATAAAAGCGATAAGCTTCAATATCACCGTGAGTGCTGATCTGCATATCACATACCATGCACAAGCGTTCAACATGGGGATTAAGCGAACAAAGGCCATTGGAAAGCTCTTCCGGTAACATTGGAATAACGCGTCGAGGAAAATATACCGAGTTACCCCGATTCAACGCTTCTTTATCCAGCGCACTCCCGGGCTTTACATAATGACTTACATCGGCGATTGCCACTACCAGACGGAAGCCATTGGCATTCGGCTCGCAATATACCGCATCGTCAAAATCCCGCGCCGTCTCACCGTCTATGGTGACAAGCGGCAACTGACGTAAATCTTCACGCCCTGCATAATCTTCCGGTAGTACTTGGGGCGCAATTTTTTCAGCTTGATGTTTCGTGTCGACTGGAAATTCATATGGCAGGTCATGCTTGCGTAACGCAATTTCAATTTCCATACCCGGGTCGGCATAATTGCCCAAAATTTGTACGATGCGACCTATAGGTTGTGTATTTTTGCTGGGTTGCTGGATAATTTCCAGCATCACCACTTGTCCTGCCTTTGCCCCGATATGCTCACCGGGAGCAACAAGAATGTCTTGACTAATACGACGATTTTCCGCTACCACGAACTGAATGCCATGCTCTTCATATACACGCCCGACCAGACGCTGGGTAGCGCGCTCCAGCACTTCCACGATACCGGCTTCACGGCGTCCGCGCCGGTCGATACCCGTTTCGCGTACCATGACAGTATCGCCATGCAACACTTTATGCATTTCCTTGGCACTCAATACCAAATCGGTGCTGCTATCATCAGGAATCAAAAAACCAAAGCCATCGGGATGGCCTTGCACCTTACCCTTAATCAGGTCAAGTTTATCCATCACGCAGATGGCCCGCTTGCGGTTACGCATTATCTGACCATCGCGTTCCATCGCGCGCAGACGGCGCGTAAATAATTCAGCCTCATGCTCATCAATATGCAATATGTGGCATAACTCTTCTTCAGCAACCGGTACACCTCGTTTTTCCAGTAATTGCAGAATGTACTCGCGGCTGGGTAGCGGATGATCGTACTGGGCACGCTCACGTTCCAGAAATGGATCGAGCTCACGAATGTTGTTTTTCTTATTTGTCATTGACAGAAAATCCTATAACGATTAACTTGTGCGCCCTCAAGCAGCAAAGTTTTGTTTTATTGCCCAGATGGCGGAATTGGTAGACGCGCACGGTTCAGGTCCGTGTGCCGCAAGGTGTGGAGGTTCGAGTCCTCTTCTGGGCACCATAAAATAAATTATCAATTTTATTCATCATGTTATAAAGTGCCCATCGGGGCATTTTTCATTTATTTTCATATTATCCAGTGTAATTGTTTTCTTGGAAATGCTTCCGGGAGCTTTACGGGCATTTACACGATACGATGCCGTCATAGCATTTTTGATCAAACCCAAAATAATTACAGTGGAGCTCCCGATAGTCTGATACAAAGCATCGCAGCTTATTAAATTTTATATTTAAATACATCATATTAATGAATAATATTTGTTTCTAACAATTTTGCGGCATGATGTGCATGCTTTGTTCGGTAAATAACAATATGAAGAAGGGGTCGCAATTGGCCCGTCAGAATTAAGATCTTGCAGAACAAAAAATCAAGCGCAAGTTTCGATATACAAAAATACAAAATTCAACTAAAAAGAATAAGCTACAGCTAAATTCTATAAAGTTCTACTATTTTTAATGATAGCAGGAAAGCTTGATGTCCTGTGAAAAGGCATCGATTCTATTAGTGAAATGGCTAAGTAATAAATTTATTGATCGCGGAAAATATGAATCGTTGCCCCTGAACAACATACTAACGCGGGATGCTATTTATTTTCCAAGGCTAATCAAATACTGAATTATTTGTAAAACTTGACAAGTCAGCTTTACTGGCTTCAAAGCAGAAGTACAACTATATTTAAACAGGAACAAAGCTTGACATGGATTTTTTCCCCATTTTTCTAAATCTCAAGGAAAAAAAATGCCTCGTTGTGGGTGGTGGTGACGTTTCCTTTAGAAAAGCCTCCGTACTGATGCAAGCGGGCGCATTAGTAAAGATAGTATCACCAGAATTGTGTGAGGCTTTTAAGAATCTTTCCAATATTGAATATGTTCCAGACCGGTTTCAAGCTGCACATCTAAATGACATTGCACTTGTGATTGCCGCCACAGATGAAATTGAGACCAATGAAAAAATCTCGACCGAAGCAAAAAAAAGAAACATACCCGTCAATGTGGTCGACAATCCCGATCTCTGTACCTTCATTATGCCCGCAATACTGGACCGTTCTCCGCTCATGGTCGCTTTTTCCACCGGAGGGGCATCCCCCGTTCTGGCCAGGATTTTAAGAGGCAAGCTGGAAACGCTGATACCGCCAGCATATGGCCAGCTAACTGCCTTCGCCGCCAAATTCAGGCAAACAGTCAAAACACATATCAGCAATTTTAGTAAGCGTCTGATATTTTGGGAAAACGTGCTGGAAGGCCCGATTGCCGAGAAAGTATTTTCAGGTAACAACCAATCTGCCGAAGCCATGCTGCTGGCTATGTTGCAAGATAATAATCATGATTCAGTCGGTGAAGTATTCCTGGTAGGCGCAGGCCCGGGCGCACCCGATTTGCTCACCTTCAGAGCACTACGGTTGATGCAAAAAGCGGATGTGGTGCTTTATGACAACCTTGTTTCCAAGCCAGTGTTGGAAATGACACGGCGCGATGCAGAGAGAATTTTTGTCGGCAAGATGCGCGGTCAACACACGATGCCGCAAGAAAATATAAATAATCTATTGGTAAGGCTAGCAAAAGAAGGTAAACGGGTCTTGCGGCTCAAAGGCGGAGACCCCTTTATTTTCGGCCGTGGCGGGGAAGAAATCGAGACGCTATCAGAGCACAAAATAAATTTTCAGGTTGTACCGGGCATCACCGCTGCCTCCGGTGTTGCAGCCTATGTCGGGATACCGCTCACGCACAGAGATCATGCACAGTCTTGTATTTTTGTAACGGGCCATCTGAAAGAGGGTGGCATGGACCTTGATTGGGAAATGCTGGCACGTCCCAATCAGACCGTTGTGGTTTACATGGGCCTGCATGGTCTCGAAGTATTATGCTCCAAACTAATAACATATGGCTTGCCGGAATCCACCCCTGCCGCCATCGTACAACAGGGAACGACACAAAATCAGCGTGTAGTTTGTGGAACTTTGGCTACGCTACCAACAGTCGCAGAATCTGCCAAACTTAAAGCCCCTACCTTAATCATCATAGGCGGCGTGGTAAAACTCAGAGAGAAACTCTCTTGGTTCGAACCTGATAACACTTAAAAAACAAATATTTTTGTATGACGGACTATTTGGATTTCAAGCGCTTGAACTCATCTGCTACTTGCCATAAATACCAGGCAGCGGTTGAACGATAAGGGCTCCAATCCAGCCCAATTTTAAACAACTCCTTGGGCAAAGGCTGCTTGGATAGTGACTTCATCACCCGCCAACCTTCACGCACGCCAAAATCGTCAACAGGCAAAACATCAGGGCGTTCCAGCGTGAAGATAAGAAACATCTCTACCGTCCAGCGACCAATACCGCGTAGCGAAATCAGCCGAGAGATCAATTCTTCATCCGTCATTGCCAACGTAGCGCTTCTGACAGGTACAACCCCATCCAGAGTCCCCTCCGCGATTCCGCGAATTGTCATAACTTTGGTAGTAGAGAAGCCACAAGCGCGCAGTATATTTTCGTCGGTAGCGAGAATGCTCTTTGGTGGCGGAAAGGATACGTCCGGATAGAGTGCCAAAAAACGATTGAGTATTGCTTCGGCTGCCCGCGCATGAAGTTGCTGGTGAGCGACTGCCCTAATCAACGCCTCATAGGGCTCACGTTCTGATTTTGGCTGCAAGCCACATGGGCCAATGCGAGCAATCAAATTGGCCCAATCGGGATCTGTGACTGTCAGATGCGCTACTGCAGGACCAAATGGATCAATAGTACTTGCTGTTGCCATAATATTCATAAAGCCTTCCTGAACGTCAGGTTGATGCGCTTGCGACCGAGGATAGGATGGTTTTCTTCCAAAAGTGGAGCAATGCCATGAAAATTAAATCTGGCGGGTCCACCCCAAACCACTACATCACCGTGTATAAGTTGATAGCGCTTTGGTCGAACGCTACGACTTGATCCACCGAACAAAAACACCGCAGGCAGACCAAGGGAAACTGAGACAATCGGTGCAGACTCGTCGCGCTCATTCATATCCTGATGCAGGGATAATCGGCTGCCTGGTTCATAACAGTTAATCAAACAGGCATCGGGCAAAAAATTTTCATACCCGGCGCGCATCGCTGCCCTCCTCGCCATATCAATGAATATTTCTGGCAATGCTGGCCATGGATGTCCAGTTTCTGGATCGATAACTTCATAGCGATATCCGCTACGATCTGTTATCCAGCCGACCTGACCGCAATTACTTATTGCCACCGACATTCGAAAACCTCCTGGGGTAATCATGTGACGAAAAGGCGATTGAGCAACGATCTTTTCTAGCGCACTCATCAAGTCAGCATCCACATTTTTGGCAAAGCCGCGCAACAAAAATGCGCCGTCATCAAGACAAACCTGTTGCAGATTGAGATCAGGCAAACCATCAAAAAGATCGGCATTCATACTTTTTAAAAAAGCATCCTTCCTGAATTTTCAGTACGTGTTCCACAATTTTTTATTTTCCTGTTACAAAATCGTTAATTTATATGATTCTGGGTGATCGCAATTCTCCGATTGTAAAATCAGGCCTAAAGAAATTTTGTGTTGCTTCTGCGGGTTTTGCACTATGCGTATCTTCTGTTTCTTCAATCCAAAATATCACGATGTGTGACATTCTGAAATAGAACTTTAGCGCAAAAATAGCGAATAAATTTTAGCTTTTTGAAGATCACGGATTCAAGTTCGAAGTGCAACAGCCAGTGGTTGCTTGATTTAGCGTAGTTTGGACAACAATTGCTCTCTGTAGTTTTCAATTGTTCTTGTCTTAATTTTTTAGTTTAAACTAGCATAGTTACGTGTGGCTCGGAGTAGCATATATCTCCTTTCACGAGAAATATAAGTCTGAAGTGTCAAGATTCATTAACAAAAAAAACGATAAGGATAATCAACCCATGATTCGACATACTCAAAAATTAACATACATAACTCCCGCACTAGCCGCCATGCTGTCTGGCGCCGATGCCATAGCTGACGCGCCTATTGGAACCATTACCTATGGGCCTGTAGCGCAATCGATTCCCACCCTGTCTGGATTTATGCTTGTGATTCTAGGATTGTTATTTGCAGTATTAGCTTTTCGTGTACTCAGAGCTCATTCGGCCAGTAAACCGCTTGCATCCACTGTGGCTGTGGGCGTTTTGGTCTTGGGTGCAGCCTCCGGAAATCAACTCATCCAGAATGTACAGGCAGTAATTCTTCCCCCACCTCCACCTTTATTCTTCAGTAACCCGACCGGTGGTATCCTCAACGTACTTTATCTCGGAGAGTTCCCGATTTTGAATAACAGCGGCCAGCCCCAACGAGTCACAAGCGTGACAGTATCTCCGCTATTCGTGGACATTCCAACTTCTCAACAACCTAGGTGTACCGTAGGGTTGTCAGTGCAGAATAACTCCACCTGCTATATGAAATTTACTTTTGATGGACCTTCCCCTCCTTCTGGTCCTGGTGCTCCTGTTCCGCCAGCATAACAGGCCCTGTCAGATATCATCATCGCCAACAGTGCCCATTTTATTGGGTACAGTATTTGGCGGTGTGGCGCTTGTAATGCTGATTGAATCCATGTCGCCGATGCGGGCTAAACCAAAAGCTCCGCTAATACGCTGGGTCAGCAACCTTACTCTGTCTATAGTGGGTTACATCATTCCCTTTCAGCATAGCTCCCTTGGTCTCCATTCTGATTGCCCAAACTATGGGCATTAGAGCTCGAACTTGTCGGCTACTGGCTACATCGTGCTTCCCATTCTGCACCGATGTTGTGGCGTATCAATGCCGTACATCATAGTGACGTGGAAATGGATGCCACCACATCGCTTCGGCGCCATCCGCTGGAGCACGTAATCAGCGCTCTGGTATTCGTACCGACCTTGATTGCGCTGGGCCCCGACCCCTTTGTCTTGTTGGGCTACAACGTGCTGCCCGCCGCCGTGAGCGCGTTAAACCATGACAACTTTTCACTGGGGAAATCAGAGGCCGCAGGCAGGACAGAATCTAGTTGTCATTGCTGTTGGACAAAATGTGCCTGGGCAGATTTCTCCTGATCCTGCTCCAGATGCACGAGTAGTTATTCCAACAACACCTCGGCAAGATCAACAAGCGCAACAGTGTATTGATACGCGGACACGGGAACAGCAGAATTACAACCTCTATCAAAACAACTGCGCTCAGTTTGTTGGTCAGTGCTTGAGTGCGGCAGGATTGCAGGCGCCGAATATGCGTTATCCGCGAATACTATGTGACGATATCCAAGGCCGATTTGGCGGAGGTAGGTAATGGGCTTCGCCTTCCAACTCGCGATGCCGTATAAATATCTGACCTACTACATTATCGGAATGTCCATGTTGCGTGGCTTGGCTGTCCCGGATTTCCGCTATGGTTATTTCTCTGTAGCAGTTATCCAGGTGGTGTACTCCATATTGCTTTTGCTACCCTTATTGATCGGGAAGGGTGTGCATCCAGGGTATTGGGGATATTTGCTTTTAGGCTTGGCTGGTATTGTTCTATCGCAGATTGTGGCGGTCAGCAGATACACCTTGGAGTCTGGGGTGGATGCCGTTCTTGATTCGGTAACAGGTGCTATCTTTATTTGGTCTCTTGCTGCGATGATTGTCTTGTTCGCAGTGATACTTAAGCTCTTTGTTTATTGGAAAAACTGAAGCAAGAGTAGCCTGGGCTACCATAGGTTGGTGCTGAGCTTGCAAAGCCCAACATCACAAGGGAGTGAATACATGAAGAGGTCTCAGAGTCTGTCCGAATTCTAAAACTTGGTTTTACAATTTATGCTTGAAGTAAGCCCAAAGCTACCACCCCGATTCGCGTTCCGGTGATGCCGTAATCTTGTGTATGCTTAAATCCGACCCATTGAATTCTTCTTCCGCACTTAGTCGAATACCGACGGTTTTCTTCAAAAGAAAATACACTAAAAATCCTCCGCCAAATGCAATAACGATTCCCAGCAGCGTACCGGTCATTTGCGCCATAAAACTGACTCCGCCAAGCCCTCCCAATGCCTTTAGCCCGAAGATGCCTGCTGCGATACCGCCCCATGCGCCACATAATCCATGAAGCGGCCAGACGCCAAGGACATCGTCGATTTTCCATCGGTTCTGCGTTAAAGTGAACATCCATACAAACAACCCACCCGCAATACCGCCGGTCACCAATGCGCCTAAGGGGTGCATTACATCCGAGCCAGCGCATACGGCCACTAGCCCAGCCAGCGGGCCGTTATGTACGAAGCCGGGGTCGTTCTTGCCAACAAAAAGCGCAACCAGTGTGCCACCCACCATCGCCATCAGCGAATTAACTGCAACCAGGCCACTAATCTTGCCTATTTCTTGCGCTGACATGACATTAAAACCGAACCAGCCAACTGTGAGTATCCATGCACCTAATGCTAAAAATGGAATGCTGGAAGGGGGATGCGCCGAGATGCGCCCTTCCTTGCTATAGCGTCCGCGCCTCGCACCAAGCAGTAAAACGGCTGCCAACGCTATCCAGCCTCCTACTGCATGCACTACAACAGAACCGGCAAAATCATGGAACTCCGCGCCAAAATTGGTTTGCAGCCAACTTTGCACACCAAAGCGATGGTTCCAGGCGATACCCTCGAAGAAGGGATAAATGAAGCCGACCAACAGAAAGGTGGCGGCTAGCTGTGGATTGAATTTGGCACGTTCTGCCATACCACCGGAGATAATAGCGGGAATAGCGGCGGCAAAGGTAAGAAGAAAGAAAAATTTGATCAGTTCATAACCATTTTTCTGTGCCAATTGTTCCGCATCGGTAAAAAAATTAACACCGTAGGCGATGCCATAACCGATAAAAAAATAGGCCAGCGTGGAAATACCGAAATCGGTGAGAATTTTCACCAATGCGTTCACCTGATTTTTCTTGCGCACCGTACCCAATTCAAGAAAAGCAAACCCTGCGTGCATCGCAAGAACCATGATAGCGCCGAGCAGAATAAATAACGCATCACTGCCCGTTTTCAGGCTTCCAATATTTTCCATTTTTTATCCCATAGATGAACTAATCCAAAGGTTACATGCAAATTTCGTTCCAGTTTGCTCATGACTTGATTTGCATATGTATTTCTGTGGAATTGATATTCACACAGGAATATGTTCACCAATGTGGTGCATCAATAATCTATTTATGCTCCATATTGGCGCGTCATACAGTGCAATATGAAGGCTTTCGGCTGGTTAATATTTTTTCCAGTCGTTCAACACTTTTTCCAGCCAGAAAATGCCAATGATGGTTTTACTGTCATTGATTTTTCCTTGTCTGATCCAATCCAGTGCATCGGAGAGTGATAGCTCAAATACTTCGAGAAACTCGCCCTCGTCAAGTTGTCTACCTTGGTAGGTCAGACCTCGCGCCAGAAAATATTCCATGCGTTCATCGGCAAAACCAATACACGGCCAAGCCGTGGTCAAATGCGTCCACTGGCTGGCAATGTAGCCGGTTTCTTCCAATAATTCGCGTTGTGCGGTGCGCAAAATGTCTTCGCCATGATCAATTTTTCCGGCAGGTAGCTCGATGAATTCGCGTTGCGGCGCATAACGAAATTGTCGTTCCATTAATAAGTTGCCATTATCCAAAATTGCCAATATCGCCACCGCCCCGGGATGAACGATGTGTTCACGGAAACCCACACTGCCATTTGGCAAGCGCACATTGTCTTTAAACACTTTAATAAAATCACCTTCATATACCACCATTGAATCAATACGCGTTTCTTTTAAATCCATAAATACCCCTTAAAATTTTATCAACGAATGTATGCGGCACGAGATGACTAAATATTCAGTGTATTAATGCTGTCTGAGCCCGTTTCACCAGCCTTGCAAACATCTATCAATTTTTGGAAATCTTTAATTACCGGCAAACATTGCACGCCCTGGCAGACCCAAGCGCTCACATCTTGTGTGTAAGGTTTCACCAGCGTTTGCGGCAATCCGGTCAACTCGCCTTCCAAAGCCAGAATCAGGGTATCTGGCCAATAATACTGGGATAATTGCCCGTACCACGCTGCGCTTGCTCCTGGAGTACTACGCAAAATAACGATTTGCGGTGGCATAAGATATTCTTGCAAAGTCATTAAAAGACTTGTGAAGCCCATTGGTTGTTTTGCAAAAAATGGATAATAAAGCGTCAACGTGCGCTCGGCGGCCTCAAGATAGCGCTGCTCTCCCAAAATATGGCCGAGGCGTTGTAATGCGAGCGCTGCGATACCATTACCGGAAGGCATCGCATTATCATGCTCCGGCTTTGAGCGATGAATGAGCTTTTCGTGATCATGGCTCGTGAAGAAAAATCCACCCGCTTGCTGATCTTCGAATTGTTCCAGTAGTACGTCGGCCAGCGCGCGGGCAAATTCCAGATCAACCGGACGAAACTGCGTTTGCAGTAATTCCAACAACGCGTCCAACAGGAATGCATAGTCATCGAGATAGGCATTCAGATGCGCTTTGCCATCCTTGCTGGTAGCAAACAGACGATCATTTTTCCACATCGTGGCATGGATAAAATCCACTGCCCGCTGTGCCGACAATATCCACGCTGATTCGCCTAGTCTCCTGCCGGCACGCGCCATCCCTTTAATCATAAGAGCGTTCCAGCTGACCAATATTTTCTCGTCACGTCCCGGATGCACCCGGTTTTCACGTGCAGCGAACAATTTTTTTTGTGCACTGGTAAGTTGCTGTGTGACTTGTTCAAGAGATAATTGGCGCACCTCTGCGATGGTGGTTAGCGGCTGGGCAACGATCAAATTCCAATGCCTATTTTCAAAATTGGGCGGGTGATCCAAGCCATAATGAGCCGCTACGACGGCATATTCTTCCACGCTCAGCAGGCTCGCGGCCTGTTCTGGCGTCCACACATAAAATTTTCCTTCCTCGTGTTCGGTATCTGCATCCAGGCTGGAATAATAACCGCCTTGCGGCGACTGCATCTCACGCATGACCCAACCCGAAATGCCTTGTATCACACGTTTGAATGATGCCTCGTCCGACAATATATACGCATCGGTATACAGTGCCAGCAGTGGGCCGTTGTCATAGAGCATTTTTTCAAAATGGGGAATTTCCCAGCGTTCATCCACACTGTAGCGACAGAAACCGCCACCTAGCTGATCGTAGATCCCGCCATCTGCCATTTTGCGCAAGGTGTGGAGCACCATGCGATGCGCATCAGGGTTGCCACCGTGCGCTGCATACCTTAATAAAAACTCCATTTCAGTCGGCAGCGGAAATTTAGGCGCACCGCCAAAACCACCGTGAACGGGATCAAACGATTGCTGCAATCCGCTGAATGCCTCTTCTATTGACGTTTTATTGAAGCTAACCTGGTCTTCTGCACTTGGCAGGCTAGTGCTAAATATTTGCAACAGCGACGCATTTTGTTTGGCAATGTCATCCCGACGCGTGTGATAAAGATCAGCTACGCGCTCGAGTAAAGGTACAAAACCAGGCAGGTTGTAACGCGCCTCTTTTGGGAAATAGGTACCACCAAAAAACGGCACTTGATCGGGCATTAAAAATAAGGTGAGTGGCCACCCTCCATTACGTTGGGTCAACATATTATGGGCAGCCTGATAAATATGATCCAGGTCGGGGCGCTCTTCACGATCTACCTTAATATTAATGAAATGTTGGTTCATCACTGCGGCGACGTCTGTATCCTCAAATGATTCATGTGCCATGACATGACACCAGTGGCAGGCCGAATAGCCAATGGATAGCAGGATCGGTTTATTCAGTTCACGAGCGAGTGTTAGAGCTTCCTCGCCCCACGGAAACCAGTCAACCGGGTTGTCGGCGTGCTGCTGCAAATAGGGGCTGGTCTCTTGGGCAAGACGATTAGGCATATTTAGACTCAATAAAAATACTTCGATTAGGTCAGCATTGATGCTGGCTTGACGTCAAACTTACCGTTATACATCATTACCATCACCATAACTACGAGATGGGCACATTGTCTTTGTTAATTATCCAGTTTTAAGAAATGAAGCCGTAGTATTAACAAATTCGCAGATATACAATTCAAGACAATCTTTACGGAAAGTGTTTTTCAACCCTAAATTTAAGGTCGAACGTTTCACGATATTTTATTGGATCGGCTATACTTAAAAAAGTATCGACGCTTTCCAGGTCACTCCTGAAATCCAATTTCTACCCAATATCGGTTAACAAAATCTTGTTTGTATAGGCAGATAAATGCAGCGCCTTGGTATCATTTCCGTGATTTTTCTTTTGGCAAATTCCGAATTTCCAAAGGTACCCTCTGGATTTGAGTTCGCCTAAATTATTCGGTGCAATTTTCGTTTGAATCCACTCATCTATTTTTCCACGAAGAACTCAACAAGTACTTCTCAATTATCCTGGTAGCTCAATCATAAAGCGCACGCTCAAACTTTTTGCCCTTGTTGTTCTTATCTTGCTGCTTATTGTGCTGGCTCTCACCGCCTTCTTTATTTATCGAGAAACAGAAACTTCTGCATATCAGGCGCGCCGTCTGGCAAAACTGGCTAATGATCTTCGCTGGGAGGTGAAAAACGGTCCCAATGGGGGGCTGCATTTACCCCAAGCGGGGCCATACGATATACGCCTTGGATATAGTCGATTGCCAGTGTTTCTTCAGAATTTGACCGATCGTGGCTTTCATGTGCATGCTCAGGCAAGAATTTCTCCGCGTATGAAGGAACTCGTTGAACAGGGATTGTTCGTGCCCTACCGGGAAAAATCTCAAACGGGTCTCGAAATTGTAGACGGTAACGGTCAACCACTTTACCGCACCGTTTTTCCAACTCGTGTTTATAAAAATTTTGAATCGGTCCCGTCATTGGTAACCAACAGCCTGCTGTTTGTCGAGAATCGTGAACTATTGGATCCGGCCCAACCCAAAAAAAATCCGGCCGTCGAGTGGGGTCGACTTGGAAAGGCTGTGCTGGACAAGACGATTCAGTTTGTTCGCCCCGAGCATGATGTGCCGGGCGGTAGCACGCTTGCAACTCAAATTGAGAAATACCGGCATTCTCCCCACGGGATGACCCTCACCCCCAATGACAAGATACAACAGATCGCTTCTGCCTCTGTGCGCGCTTATCTGGATGGGGAAGAAACAATGCCTGCCCGCAAGCGTATCGTAGTAGATTATCTTAATACGGTGCCACTTGCCGCTGCCGCGGGCTTCGGAGAAACCAACGGACTGGGAGACGGCTTGTGGGCATGGTATGGCCTGGATTTCGAACGGACCAATCGCATCTTGAAAACCTGGTCTGTAGGCGATACGGATCTTGCCGAAACAGCGCGTTACTATAAACACGTGCTAAGCCTCATGATCGCCCAGCGCAGGCCTTCCAGTTACCTGATTGGTGAACGCAAAGCGCTCAATGAGCTGACAAATAGCCACTTGCGCGTGCTGGCACAAGCCGGCGTAATATCGTCCAAACTCAGTGTGGCCGCGATAAACGTACCACTTCGTTTTCGCTATGCTGCTGTGCCCGAGGAAACCAGAAATTTCTCTGCTTCGAAAGCCGCTAATGCAGTGCGGGTTCGTCTTGCTTCGCAACTGGAGGTACAGCGTTTGTATGAGCTGGATCGCCTGGATTTGTCGGTACAAAGCACGCTTGACGGCGAGTTGCAAAAAAAGACCACCGATATTTTGCGTCAACTTAAAAACCCGGAATATGCGCGCGCTGCGGGACTCTATGGCAATCGCCTGCTGGGCGATGCGGATCCGGGCAAAATCATTTACAGTTTCACGCTTTCCGAGCTGACGCCGCAGGGGGCGAAATTTAGAATTCAGGCTGATAATTTTGATCAACCCTTGGATATCAATAAAGGCACCAAGCTGGATCTTGGATCCACCGCAAAACTCAGGACGCTGGTAACGTATCTTGAAATTATCGAAGCACTGCATTACAAATATGCTGCACTCGCACCAGAGATATTGCATAAAGAAGAGAGTGATCCTAATGACGTCCTCAGTCGTTGGGCAGTCGAATATTTATTACAAAGCTCGGACAAAAGTTTGGCAGCCATGTTGGACGCTGCTCTGGAACGCAAATATTCGGCTAACCCGGATGAACAATTTTTTACCGGGGGCGGAGCGCATTATTTTCAAAATTTCAAACATGAAGACGATAGCAAGATATTGAGTGTGCGCGAAGCGACGCTCAATTCCGTCAACCTCGTTTACATCCGCCTTATGCGCGATATCGTGCGCTACCATATGCTTCATATTCAAGGCTCATCTGCCAAGATACTCAAGGATGCTAATCATCCTGATCGCGAGGTATATCTCAGGCGATTTGCGGACAAGGAAGGCACGGAATTCATTAACCGTTTTTATCTTAAATACAAGGGTAAAACGGTAAGCGAGATTGACGAGTTATTTTTTGCCAGCTTCAGACATACGCCGCGCCGACTTGCCGCCGCTTACCGCTATATCCATCCTGAAGCGACACCCGCTCAATTCAATAAATTTATGACATCACGTCTGCCTGGCCTCCAGGGGCCGGGCGAGCGTGTTCTCCAAGATCAGTATCAGCGTTATGCGCCAGGTAAATTCTCGCTGGCAGACCAAGGATATATCGTAGCCGTACACCCCTTGGAACTATGGCTCGTGCACTATTTGAATAACCACCCCAATGCGAAATATAAAGACGTGATCAAAGCCAGCGGTGAGGAGCGTATCGCTGTTTATCGTTGGTTATTCAAGACCATCCATAAAAATGCACAAGATATTCGAATCCGCAGCCTGCTGGAACTGGAAGCCTTTCTGGAAATTCACCGCAGTTGGAAACGTCTCGGCTATCCTTTCGATGCCCTTGTACCCTCGCTGGCCACGGCAATAGGCAGTTCAGCGGATCGTCCTGCCGCACTCGCCGAACTGATGGGTATTATCCTGAATAATGGCGTTCGGGTTCCCACGATACTCATTGAACGCCTGCACTTTGCAGCAGGCACGCCCTTTGAAACTATTGTGGAACGTACCCCAGCCCGAGGCGAAAAAATGTTCTCCCCCGACCTGGCCGCTGTGGTGCGTAACGTGTTGACCGGAGTAGTTGAAAAAGGCACTGCATCACGACTCGCCCATTCAATTGTGAAAGAAGAGGGTAGCTGGATCCCGATCGGCGGAAAAACGGGAACCGGTGATCATCGTTACGTCACTTTTTCTTCAGCCGGTGTTATCAAGGAATCCCATGCCGTAAATCGCTCCGCAACGTTTGTGTTTTTTATGGGGGACCGATTCTTCGGAACGTTGACGGCATTTGTGCCAGGTGCAGACGCAGCTAACTATCAATTTACTTCAGCGCTCTCTACACAAGTTTTAAAATATCTCTTGCCCACTTTGAAACCGCTCACGGATAAGATTCAACCTTTACCAGAACAAACATTATCAAAATCAACCATCAAACCTGGCTCACCAAAAGAAAAAGGAGTCGATGAGGCTGTTAATTCCAGCCAACAACCCGCTCCGGTAGAAGATGAGCAGCCTTGATGGATGAAGCTGACTTAAAAATTAATTTGCATTACCTGTCTATACAGGTGAGCAAAGCTGGAGCCTGGGTAACCATCAAACAGCTGGGCGTCTAGTTTTACTCATATGCAATAAAATAAAGTTACCCACAAATGGTGCCTGACTAGCAGCAATAACAACAAGCAATATTCCATGTGCGAAGCAATAGCGCAATAGCAACTCTATTGGTGCCGCATAGTGAGCCCGATCCTGGCTTAAAAGAAACTGAAAAGCGGAAAAAACTTGGCCATATTTGATGATATATGGCTCAAAACCAGCCTGTAATACAAGATATGTCAAAGGAAATGAGGCCACGCTCCATAGTACGCCCCGCATAACGCCGACTCGCATACCGGAGCCAAGCGCGCAAGCCAGTTGCGCACCAGCTAATGCAATCATGAACAAACCAGCGGTGAGCCATAAAAATGCCATTAGCGTTCCATCCCCGGCAAGCAGTTCGGTAAGGTTGTCTGTCGCCGCGTGCTGAATTACCACGACATTTGCAACCGGCAACAATACAAGTGCAATGGCTGCCCATACCCAAAGAAAGCTACCAGCTTTGGGTAGCCAGTACCACAATGTAAGGAATTCTGCCCCGAATGAAACCACAGACCAAAGAGCGAACAGGCAGATAAACCGCCCTATTAATTCCCATTCCCAAGGCCAACCGAGAATGGGTGAGCCAACAATGTCATAAATACTTTCAAGGGGTACTGCCACACGCAATAGAATCCAGGCAACGATACCGTGAAGCAGCAGGAATAGTAGTAGGTATGTCGGCTGGCGCGAGCCCGTAGCCATGCGAATGGCCGCCCAAGCCGGGAAACCAAATACCCATGCAATAGTACACGCGAGGGTTAACGCAGATAATATGGGATACCCTTGTGCGATCAGTTCGCGTACGTTGTAGGGTACCGCAGGAATATGTGTTGCCGCCAAGAGCAGCAACGCAAGTCCCAACACAAACCCCCCTGCAAACAACCCTGGGCTATGTCGAGGTGCCGATATGACGGGCGCAACTTGTATGTGATGCATGGACAGAGCTCGCCATGAGAGTGCACATCCTGCCCAACCCCCTGCCATTTCCAATACCCAATCGGTCAGGTCGGCGAATTTGCCGGGCAGGAATAACTGGCCTACTTCCACTGAGCCCGCAACGATTCCAACGCCTGCCAAGGCTGCCATTTTCCAGAGGAAAGGAGGGCCGAAGCGGAATCGGCCCATAAACAAAGCGAGCAGAATGCCCAGCGGGAAAAAGAACCCCATCTTGTGTAGTACTTCTGTTGCCGCTCGATATTCAGTACCGAAGTAATAAAGAGCAAAGGGTACTCGGGTTGTAGCCTCGGCAAGTCGGCTACTTACGAATGCTCTATCAGCCCGAAAATCGAAGGGATACCAGAACACTGCAAAAATCAAGGCTAGACAGAGGAGTATCCCGGCGATTAATCCACCTGTGTTACTCACAGTTTTTGCCTGTTCTGCGGCACGTTCTTTTGTTCGCCATCGAATAGCCAGCCATATCCCGACTGCGGATCCCAAACTGGCGGTAAGAATGGCCGATGTGTCTGTGACGCGGGTGTATACGAAAATTTGGAGAAACTCGATCAGCGCTGCGGCAGCAGTCAAGCGGAGCCAGATTTTCCTTCCATTGTGTTTGGCGGTAAGGCGCGCCAACATTCCGGCGGGAACCCAAATTAATACATCTATGAGATAGCCATAAAATCGTTGCGCAGGCTCGTCCTGGCCGTTGGTGAATGTGAAAGGGATGAGAACAATTCTCCCTGCATGCCACTTGTGATAGATTTCTACCGGACTGATAGTCAGATCCAACGGTAGGAGACTGTAG
Source organism: Candidatus Nitrotoga sp. HW29 (assembly GCF_924101635.2). GTDB lineage: Bacteria > Pseudomonadota > Gammaproteobacteria > Burkholderiales > Gallionellaceae > Nitrotoga. The sequence continues at coordinate 40,982 of NZ_CAKMAA020000012.1, forward strand.
CCGAATAACAGAAACAGATAGCCGTAAAGAAGTTGTTGGGCAAGATCCATTGACCCTTTGGCTGTTCGCCAGCCCAAGTACCACCGGGTTACAGATGATCCCAATGCCCACCAAAGAGACACTCCTATAAAAGTGCCAAGGATCTGTGCATATATATCGTTGAGCGAGGTAGTGCGTGGTGGGAAGAAAATCTGAGTGAACTCAATCATCACACTCAGGCCGGTGCAGGCAAGCAGTATGAATAGCGTTACTATGATACGCCAAACAACATTTTTTGAGTGCCAGAGTAAGCCAAGCCACACAAAAGCTAAAGGTACGAACAAAAGAATGTTTGATACCCAGTCTATGCGGTTGCCAATTTTCAAATCGAGATAGCGAATATTGCTGAATGCCTCGAAAGCCTCCTGCAATGGATAAGGCTGGAAATTCAATGGTACAAGACTGCCGTAGATCACAAACAGCGTATAGGCGATGGCGATGGCCAGTATGGAAAAACGAGAGGTGGGGATACCGAGCGAGTCACCGTCTGACTTTGGCTGTGGATATTTCGGCGTTGCATGCAAGTCAGACATAAATTATTTTTTAATTGGATAGCGTTGTTATTTCAAAATAAGGCGCCATTACGTTCACTCATCTGCTCGACGGACTGGGTGAACAGAGCTGAATGGCTGAAGGATTAGTTTCGAAATGGCTTCCTCGATTTCTATTGCATTCATGGAGCATCTTGCTCGTGTGATTTTCCCCGGCTCGTACCCGGTTAAGGTTCCGTGACTGACGTGGCACTGAGGGACACCATTGTAATGATTGTTTGTGAGACTTCGTAGTGTTTCGCAATCTGGCTAACCGGATGCCTGAGCGTACATCAGTCGCCCAGGCAGAGCTTAATGACACCGCGAGAGTAACATCACCTTGCGCCAGCATGGTGTAAAAAGAAACCTGTACTCACCATCATCTTGAAAGAGTTGCTCAGTCTGTGGAGAAATTGTATCTGTCGTGAACTCTATTCATCAGATATTTGCATACTAATGAATGCGTATTGGAAAACTGGGAACAAGGCCGAGCCAGTCCGAATGTCCAGGCTGCAATTTTGATCGGTGTGGTTGAATGCTACCCGGACACGGTTTGATTGATATTTGCCCTAACGCTTTTGTTGTATGGGCACGGATAAGCGGCTCAATTTGCGGCTAAACAGTGTGCTGTGCCTGCGGGCTGGCAGGACATGTCACTGTGAAGCTACGAGCAGATTCATGTTGCCACGCCCTGATCACGCAGATATTCTTCATACGTACCATGATAATCGGATATACCTTGTGGTGAAATTTCGATAATGCGCGTGGCGAGTGACGTTACAAATTCGCGGTCATGGCTGACAAATATCAGCGTGCCTTTGTATTCAGTCAGCGCGGTATTGAGCGATTCGATGGATTCCATGTCAAGGTGGTTGGTTGGTTCATCCATCAACAATACGTTGGGTCTTTGCAGCATGAGTTTGCCGAACATCATGCGTCCCTTTTCGCCCCCGGACAGCACTTTTACGCTTTTTTTGACATCGTCGCCGGAGAACAGTAAGCGCCCGAGAACACTGCGGACCTTTTGGTCGTCATCTCCTTCGCGTCTCCAGCAGGTCATCCAATCGGTAAGAGCGTCATCTTTGGCGAAGTCATGTGCGTGATCTTGTGCGAAATATCCGACGTTGGCCTTGTCTGTCCATTTAATGGTGCCATTGTCTACTTCAAGATCGCCCGCCAGGCAGCGTAGTAACGTGGTTTTTCCAATCCCGTTGGGGCCGATGATGGCAACGCGCTCACCGGCCTCAACACGGAAATTGAAATTAGAAAATAGTGGGCGATCAAATCCTTTGCTCATTTTTTGTACTTCCACCGCAACGCGATGCAATTTCTCGCGCTCATCATAGTCAAAACGGATGAAGGGATACTGACGGGTAGATGGTTTGATGTCTTCGATTTTGATTTTGTCGATCTGTTTCGCCCGGGATTGCGCCTGGGTTGATTTCGATGCGTTCGCCGAAAAACGGGCTACGAACGCTTTGAGTTCGGCAACCTTTTCTTTGGCGCGGGCATTGTCGGTAGCGAGTTGCGTGCGTACGGTCAAGGAAGCAAGCATGTAATTGTCATAATTGCCGGGGAAAGTGGTGATTTTTCCGTAGTCCAGGTCGGACATATGGGTACACACGCTGTTCAGGAAGTGACGATCATGCGAGATGATTATCATGGTGCTTTTTCGGGCGTTTAGTAAATCTTCCAGCCAACGTATGGTATTGATGTCGAGGTTGTTGGTCGGTTCGTCCAGCAACAAAATTTCAGGATCGGCAAACAATGCCTGAGCTAACAGCACGCGTAATTTAAAACCCGGTGCTATCGCACGCATCGGCCCATTGTGCAGCTCCTGGGGGATTCCCACACCGTTCAGTAATTCGCCCGCGCGTGCTTCGGCCGTGTAGCCATCGAATTCGGCAAATTTCGCTTCCAGGTTGGCGGCGTGCATGTAATCTTCTTCGCTGGCATCCGGGTTGGCATAGATTGCATCGCGTTCCACCATGACTTCCCACATTTCGGCGTGCCCCATCATCACTACTTCTGATACGGTATTATCCTCAAAGGCGAATTGATCCTGGCGCAGTTTGCCAAGGCGTTCGCCCTTGTCCAGCATCACATGACCGGAAGTTTGTGCCAGATCTCCACCCAAAATTTTCATGAAGGTGGATTTGCCGCAGCCATTTGCGCCGATCAGGCCATAGCGATTGCCATCGCCGAATTTTACAGAAACGTTTTCGAACAGTGGCTTGGCGCCAAATTGCATAGTGATATTAGCGGTAGATAACATGGTGTACTCAAAAAATTAAGGCGCATATTCTACCATGTGTGCGGCTCACACCGGTCAGGGTGGCTGGGCTACAATGCCCGCCTTGTATTTCTTCTTAATCGTCCATATATAAAGACACTATGATTCCACATCTAACTACCGCCTTAAATGGCCCACTGCTTGATCTTGAGCGGCGCATGCTCGATGCACAGCCCACTATCGAGCATTGGTTTCGCTCGCAATGGGCAGAGCGTACCATTCCGTTTTACACCTCGGTGGATTTGCGTAATAGTGGTTTTAAGCTGGCACCGGTGGATACCAATCTGTTTCCGGGCGGTTTTAACAACCTTAATCCGGAATTTTTACCGCTGTGTGTACAAGCAGCACAAAGTGCAATTGAAAAAATTTGTCCGGAAGCGCGCGGTGTACTACTGATCCCCGAGAATCACACGCGCAACACGTTTTACCTGCAAAACGTGGCTCAGCTTGCCCTGATTCTTAAACGGGCGGGTATGAATGTGCGTATTGGTACCATGTTGCCTGAAATCACCCAGCCCACCAAGTTGGCATTGCCCAATGGCAGCGCACTTACGTTAGAACCTTTGCAGCGTAAAGGAAATCGTTTGGTGCTGGACAAATTCGATCCCTGTGTGGTATTGCTCAATAATGATCTTTCCGCTGGCGTGCCGGATATATTGAAAGATCTGGAGCAGACCACGCTTCCTCCGCTGGCGGCAGGTTGGACCACGCGACGAAAGTCGCAGCATTTTAGTGCCTATGACCTCGTTGCGGCCGAGTTTTCCAAGTTACTCGATATCGATCCGTGGCTGATTAATCCCTATTTTGCCAGCTGCGGTCAGGTTGATTTTAAGCAGAGCTCCAGTGAGGAATGTTTGGCTACGCACGTGGATAGCATTCTGCAGAAGATGCGCATGAAGTATGCTGAATATGGTGTCAAGGAAGCCCCGTTTGTTATCGTCAAGGCCGATGCCGGTACTTACGGTATGGGTATCATGACGGTGAAGGACGCCAGCGAAGTACGGAGCCTCAACCGCAAACAACGCAACAAAATGGCCGTGGTGAAAGAGGGTATGCACGTTTCCGATGTGCTGGTGCAGGAAGGCGTTTATACCTTTGAGAGCATAAATGATGCGGTAGCCGAGCCGGTGGTGTATATGGTAGATCATTTCGTGGTGGGTGGATTCTATCGCGTGCATACCGGGCGCGCCGTGGATGAGAATCTCAATGCACCGGGTATGCATTTTGTTCCGTTGGCATTCGATACCAGTTGTATTTTGCCTAACCCGGATTGTGCACCGGATGATATGCCGAACCGTTTCTACGCATACGCTGTCGTAGCCAGAATTGCACTGCTGGCCGCGGCATTAGAGCTGGAAGAAATGGAAGCTTGATTCAAGTCTACTGATTGTTTTTCTTATTTATGTCTAGGTTTATGTCTAGGAGTGTGAAGTGATCGGAATTTTATTGATAACCCACAATGGCCTCGGTGATAGCCTGGTGGATTGCGTACGGCATGTCATGGGCGATGTGCCGCTTAATTTGAGGGTATTGTCGATTCTGGCAGATGACGATCCTCAGCGTAAAGAAAAGGAAGGACGGGAGCTCATGGTGCAATTGGATACAGGAGAAGGTGTATTGATGTTATCCGACTTGATTGGCGCGACCCCGTGCAATATTGGACGGCGGTTGTTTCAGCCCGGCCGAACGGTCGGGGTGGCGGGCGTTAACCTGCCTATGTTGTTGCGCGCAGTCTGCTATCGCCACAAGCCACTGGCCGAAGTTGCCCAGAAGGCGTTGGAAGGGGGGCGTGAATGTATTGTTTTAATGGATACAGATGAGGGATGCCATGTTGAATCAAGATGCACTAATCATTAACAAGCTGGGGCTGCATGCGCGTGCTTCGTCCAAGCTGACGCAACTTGCTTCAAAGTTTCCGTGTGAGGTGTGGATGTCACGTGCAGGTCGGCGTGTGAATGCAAAAAGTATAATGGGCGTAATGATGCTGGCCGCTGCAAAAGGCAGTACCATTAATATTGAAACCAACGGTGAAAAAGAGAGGGAGGCGATGGATGCTATTGTTGCCCTGATTAATGATTATTTCGGAGAAGGTGAATGAGCTTTACCTTGCATGGCATTCCAGTTTCCAGTGGTATTGCCATCGGCCATGCTCATCTTCTTTCGCACACTGTGTTGGAAGTTGTGCACTATGTGATGCCCAAATATTTGGTGCCTGAGGAAATTGCGCGCTTCGACGCTGCAATGGAAAGTACGCGCCAGGAATTGGTCGGCTTGCGCAGCAATCGTCCGATACATGCCGCCGCCGAATTCGATGCTTTTCTCGATCTGCATTTGATGATTTTGGCCGATGAGCATATTGACCTGGCGTCGCGCAAAATGATAGAGCGCGAACAATGCAATGCAGAATGGGCGCTCAAGATACAGATGGATGCGCTGGTAGCTCAATTTGAGGCATTTGATGATGTCTATCTGCGTGAGCGTAAAACCGATGTAGTACAGGTAGTGGAGCGCGTGCTTAAGAAGCTTACCGGCCAGCCGGGCTATATACCACCTGCCACCGTGCCTGGCGTGAAAATGATTTTAGTCGCGCACGATATTAGTCCGGCTGATTTAATTCAACTCAAACCACACCAATTTTCCGCCATTCTTACCGATTTGGGCGGTGCTACCTCGCACACCGCCATTATAGCGCGTGGCCTGAGTACGCCCTGTGTAGTGGGTTTGCACCGTGCGCGCCAGTTGATGCGTGAAAATGATCTGCTCATTGTGGATGGTGAGCAAGGTGTTGTTATTGTTAACCCGAATGAACAGGTTCTTGTTCAATACAAACAGCTTCAAAACCAATGGGAAGAAAAACGCAAAAAACTTAAATGCCTTAAATCCACGCCTGCCAATACTCTGGATGGTACCGCTATCGAGCTGCACGCGAATATTGAACTTCCACACGACTTGGTGGAAGTTTATGAAAATGGGGCCACCGGTATAGGCTTATTTCGCAGCGAATTTTTGTTCCTGAATCGTGATGTCCTGCCGGATGAAGAAGAACAATTCCTAGCTTATCGTACTGTGGCAGAAGAAATGAAAGGACTGCCTGTCACTATTCGTACCTTTGATCTTGGAGCGGACAAGCAGCTTAATGGCGCCCAACGGGTTGCCAGCAACCCTGCATTGGGGTTACGCGCTATCCGACTGTGTCTGGCTGAGCCGCAATTGTTTCGTACCCAATTACGTGCCTTGTTACGTGCTTCGTATTATGGCAATGTAAAAATATTGATACCGATGCTTTCCGGTGTGTCGGAAATTAATCAGACCCTGCGATTCATCGGTTACGCCAAGCAAGGCTTGGATGACGAAAATATTCCTTATAATCGTGAAATACAAATTGGCGGCATGATTGAAATTCCTGCCGCTGCGCTGGTGCTGGACGTATTTATCAAGAAGCTGGATTTCCTTTCTATCGGTACCAACGATTTGATTCAGTATACGTTGGCAATAGATCGCACAGATGAAGAGGTGGCCCATCTGTATGATCCGTTGCACCCCGCTGTTTTATACTTGCTGGCGCACATCATTGGTAGCGCCAACAAGGCAGGTATTCCAATTTCGGTATGCGGAGAAATGGCCGGTAATGCCGATTACGCTCGTCTGTTACTCGGCCTCGGCTTGCGCCAATTTTCCATGAACCCGGCGCAGCTGCTCAGTGTGAAACAGTGTGTACTCAACACAAGCCTGCCAGAGCTCGTTACGCTGACGGAAAGAATATTGCGTGCTAACGATCCTCTAAAAATACGTGAGTTGCTGGAAAAATTGAACGCCGCTTAAGAAGTTGAGCAAAAAGAGTCAATCATCGAATTTCTTCAGCTTGAAGCGGTGCCACACCAGCTCGAATCACCGCTTCATCAAGGGCGGGAGAACACAGCTCGATGAAACGGTAGGCGAAGTTGCGCAGATAGTGCCCGTGCCGCAAAGCGATATAAGTAACATTCTTGCCGAACAAGTGTGTGCTGTCGAGTAATCGAAGCCCGGTATCCTTGGATGGATTGAATGCCATTGAGGCAATGATTCCAATACCCAGTCCCAGTTCTACATACGTCTTGATTACGTCCGCATCCAGTGCGGACATAACGATATCCGGCTCCAATCCTGCCGCCGCAAATGATTGGTCTAAGCCAGCTCTCCCCGTTAGGCCGTCGTGGTAGGTGACGATGGGATAATCCGCAACCGCTTCCAGCGAGATCGGATGAGTATTGTCTAACGGATGTCCGACAGGCACAATGACCGCATGGTGCCAGGAATAAAAGGGAAATATATCGAGCCCGGTAACATCGGAAAGTGCTTCAGTGGCCACGCCTATGTCTGCCTGGCCATCCAGCAACATGGAAACGATTTCATTAGGGCTGGCCTGGTGCAGCTTTAGATGCACTTTGGGAAACGCTTTCTTGAATTCTGTCACCACTCGAGGCAGGGCATAGCGTGCTTGGGTATGCGTGGCAACCAGGGTAAGACGACCTTCATTACGTCCGCTATATTGGTTAGCCAAATTCGTTATATTTTTTGCATCCAATAGAATACGATTAACGATTCCTACAAGTTCACGCCCGGGCTCAGTTAATCCCAATAGTCGTTTGCCTTTGCGTACGAATAACTCAATGCCCAACTCATCCTCCAAGTCTTTAATATGCTTGGAGACGCCTGATTGAGAAGTGAACAGCGCGTTAGCCGCCTCGGTGAGATTGAAATTGCTGGCGACCGTTTCGCGGATAATGCGCAATTGTTGAAAATTCATGACTTCCTCCGTTATGCTTCGAATACTTTAATCTGGCGGGGCCAGATGAATATTTCGTCATTCACAGCTACTGGTGTGATGTTGAAGCGTTCGCGACTGAGCTCGATCTCCACCACTTCGCCGTCTTGCCCGATTGCCGCTTCCAGTCGTACCACCGACCCGATGGCGCGCACTTGCTTCACCACTGCCGGCAGGGAAGATTGCTGCGGTATCAGACTGATGTCAATGTCATGCGGGCGTACGTAGGCCACGGCATCGCCCGGTTGTTGCGTCCAAAGAGCATGAGTCCGGCTGTGAAATAAATTTACATTGCCGATGAATTGATACACGAAAGGTGAGGTAGGATTGGCGTATACGTCATCGGGTGAGCCTACTTGCTCGATGTTGCCTTTGTTCATCACCACGATGCGGTCTGCCACTTCAAGGGCTTCTTCCTGATCGTGAGTGACGAATACGCTGGTGATATGAAGTTCGTCATGCAGGCGACGCAACCAACGGCGTAGTTCTTTGCGGACCTTGGTATCCAGCGCGCCAAATGGCTCATCCAGCAGCAGGATCTGTGGTTCAACCGCTAATGCGCGTGCTAATGCAATGCGTTGTCGCTGGCCTCCAGAAAGCTGTGCCGGATAGCGATCCGCCAGCCAATCGAGTTGCACCAGTTGCAACAGCTCATGTACGCGGCGCTTGATCTCGGTTTCGGTGTGGCGTTCCTTTTTTGGCTTCACGCGGAGACCGAAAGCAACATTTTCGAACACGGTCATGTGGCGGAACAGCGCATAATGCTGGAACACGAAACCAACGTTGCGCTCACGGGCATCGCGCTGTTCCACATCTGTGCCATGAAACAGTATTTTGCCGGAATTCTGTACGTCCAATCCGCCGATAATGCGCAGCAACGATGTTTTGCCACATCCGGAAGGGCCTAATAACGCAAGCAATTCGCCGCTATTTACTTCAAGATTGATGTTATTTAGCGCAGTAAAATTGCCGAACTGTTTATTCAAATTTTGAATCGTGATGCTCATTCCGTTTCTCCATGAGGAAGTCTGCTGCCATTGTTCATGACCTTAAATTCCACGATCGACTTGGCGAGCAACGTAACCAACGCTAATAAGGCGAGTAGGGAAGCCACGCTGAAAGCTGCGACAAAGTTGTATTCGTTGTAAAGAATTTCTACGTGCAGCGGTATGGTGTTGGTCATGCCTCGAATGTGCCCGGACACCACTGACACCGCGCCAAATTCACCCATCGCACGGGCATTACATAAAATTACCCCATACAGCAGACCCCATTTAATGTTGGGCACGGTGACGCGCCAAAAGGTTTGCCAGCCGGAAGCGCCGAGCGATATCGCCGCTTCTTCTTCCTCTTTGCCTTGTGCCTGCATCAGCGGAATTAACTCTCGTGCAATGAATGGGAAGGTAACGAAAATAGTGACTAAAACAATACCCGGCACAGCAAAAATTAGCTTGATGTCATGTTCTTGCAGCCACGGCCCGAACCAGCCTTGCGCACCGAACAATAGTACATAGATCAGACCGGACACTACCGGGCTGACGGCAAACGGCAAATCAATCAGTGTGATCAATACACTTTTTCCACGAAATTCGAATTTGGCAATGGCCCAAGCCGCCGCCACCCCAAACACCAGGTTGGCTGGCACCGCAATAGCGGCTGCAATCAAGGTTAATTCGATCGCCGACCAAGCATCCGGGTCTTGCAATGCAGCCCAGTAAAGCGCCCAGCCTTTGCCCAGCGCTTCGTAGAACACGGCAAATAACGGTATGCCAAGAAAAAGCAACAAATAGAACAGTGCAACAGTGATGAGCACCAGCGTCACCGCTTTGGATTCATGTGTGGCGATTTTTCGATTGTTAATCAATTGATGAGATGAAGACATTATCTAATTTCCCGGCGGTTGCTCCACCACTGCAAGCCATTGATAGCCAATAACAGGGTGAATGAAATGATCAGCATGACCAAGGCAATTGCCGTGGCACCGGCATAATCGTATTGCTCCAGTTTGGCGACGATCAGCAATGGCGCGATTTCTGAAATGAACGGCATATTGCCCGCAATGAAAATGACTGAACCATATTCACCAATCGAGCGAGCGAAAGCTAATGCGAAACCCGTCAGCAAAGCAGGATATATAGAAGGAAAAATTACGCGACGGAATACATCCCAGCGACTTGCACCCAAGCTTGCGGCTGCCTCTTCTATTTCGACCTCAACATCAGCCAGTACTGGTTGTACCGTGCGCACCACGAAGGGCAAGCCGATGAAAGTGAGCGCCACCACTATGCCGAGCGGGGTGTACGCTATCTTGATGTTATGTTCGGCAAAGTACTGACCGATCCAGCCATTCGGTGCATACAGCATGGCTAGCGTGATGCCCGCTACGGCGGTAGGCAAGGCGAATGGCAAATCCACCAATGCGTCCACTATGCGTTTACCGGGGAAGGTATAGCGCACCAGTACCCATGCGACTATCAGGCCAAAAATGGCATTTAGTACCGCGGCAGCAAAGGAAGCAACAAAGGTAACACGCAGCGAGGCCAGCACCCGATCGCCTGTCGCTACTTCCCAAAAACCGTCCCAGCCTAGAATCGCTGTTTTGAAAAACAGGGAAGATAGCGGAATCAGGACGAGCAACGAGAGATACAAAAGTGTGAAGCCAAGTGCCAGATTGAATCCTGGTAGCACGCTGTGCGCTTTGAATGGCGCCATTAAATTATCCTTTAATCAAATCAGCCGTGCAGTGTATAGACGCCAGGAACATAGTAAAAATCATAAATTCAGCTTTGCTTATCGTATTTGAGAATAAGCACGATATGCAGAGATGCACACCTAACAGAATGTATGGGTGTCAGATATTTAATTTCCTGTTATTTTTATTAAAGATTGCTATTCTGCTTGCCAGTAAGTTGATTGGAATGAATGGTTTTGGAAATTTAATCTGGAATTGAATGTGGCCGGGAACGAGCTGCAGCAACCAATATCTTGAATTTTGAATTCTTCCGTGCAGCCGCCCCGTCAAATAAACTGAGTACAATGTGATTGTGCTCGGATTCACTCTTATCACCTTCGAGGTGCAGGTGTGACCTAGCCCGATAAGTTGATAAGCATGATCAATCATTCATAAATTGCTTGAGATAGTGAGTAGCTCTTCATCAAAATAAAAATAGATAAGGAGAAATATCATGTCACCAGGAATTAAAATAAGACCATTGCAAGCCGCAGCAATTGCGGTGTTAGTAATGCTCGTTGATATAAATTTTACACGCCCTGCAAATGCAGCAACCGAGACGAAAGATAGTCAGACCGAACTGCATATGAGCGATCTTCCTAAAAATAAAAAAAGTGGGCAGAGCTACTCGTCCTATGAATATGGAACGCATGGTAAGAGTCAATCACCAATAAAAATTACTGACCCTTATTCACCATATGGCAACCCTTACAGCAATACGCCGACTAACAATCCTTACGCCTTACAGGTACCTGTTAATAAGGCAAAATGAACCGTATATCGTTTGCACAGGAAATGTAATGTCGCTTGAATTTATGCTTCAAGAAATGTTGCAACAAATTCGAGTTCGGGGTGGTGTAGAAACCCATGTTGATGCATATTTGATCGAGTGGCGTAGCGCTATTAAGAGTTTTGGGAAGCCTTTACCGTGTCCCGTTTGTTTTTTGAAAGGTGCGATTCAACGCCTAAATTATCTGGATGACGAAAAAGGCGTCGGTAAAGTCAGGTGTGCACGTTGTCGTAAGTATTTTGTGTTTATAAACACAATGTAACGATTTACGAGTAATTTAGTTAATCTCGGTTATTCTCATTAAAGATTTGTAATCTACTTCATCTCTGTCTAAAAAATAGAACTCCATTCATTTGCACGAAAACTTGAAGCTGTTTTCATCTATTATTAGAATCATTCATCTTTCAAATAAATAGGCATTTTATGAAAGATTGGATCCCGGTATTTTTTGCGATATGCTCGGTTATCATTATTTTTCTACTGGTAATCGTTACTGCGGTTAAGCTCACCAATTAATCTTTTAGTGTTAAATTTTCCCGTCGTTTTACGGATAAGTATTTTGAATAAGCGAACAGTTGTGGGATGGTGAATCTGAACGGAAGATTTTTAGCAAAATCGGTTGGGATACATAGAGGAACCATGATAGACAAGTACGTAAAGAATCAAGGCAATGAGTATTATAAATTGCATTCGAGCCATCAGCTTGGCCGGTTTTGAGATATGTGCGAACTGCTCGGCATGAACTGCAATGTGCCTACTGATATTTGTTTTTCGTTTACTGGCTTTCAGAGACGAGGCGGAGGAACGAGTATACATGCCGACGGCTGGGGTATCGCTTTTTTTGAAGGCAAGGGAGTGCGATTATTCCTGGATCCAAAACCTTCAGCCCAATCACCTATCGCTGAACTGGTGCGCAATTATCCCATTCAATCGCTTAACGCCATTGCGCATATTCGTAAGGCAACGCAAGGCTTGGTATCGTTGGAAAATACCCATCCTTTTGTGCGCGAGTTGTGGGGTCAGTACTGGGTGTTTGCGCACAACGGTAATCTGCCGCAATTTCAGCCGGAGTTATATGGCAGCTTTATTCCTGTGGGAAACACTGATAGTGAACGTATTTTTTGCTGGTTGCTGCAAAGTTTGAGAATTCGTTTCAATGATACACCGCCAACGCGTGACGTTCTGTTTGCCGCATTGCATGAGCTAACCGATCAGCTTGCTGGCATGGGCATCTTTAACTATCTATTGTCTAACGGTGAATGCCTTTTTGCGCATTGTTCTACCGAACTAAACTATCTTATTCGCCATAGTCCATTCAATGTGGCGCATCTCAAGGATGAGGATATGACAGTCGACTTTAGCCACGTGACTACGCCTAATGATCGCGTGGCTATCATCGCCACCGTGCCGCTGACTGACAACGAACCGTGGCAAGTTATGGTGCCGGGCACATTGTGGATGTTCCATGAGGGTGAAGCGATCGCAAAACTTGTTACGACTCCTAGCCCGATAAAATCGCTGGCTGAAGATTTGCGTATCACTAATTAATCAAGGGATTAATCGAGAAAGTTTTCCGGTGTATGGGCAAGCATTCCGAATGCCTGCGCGACTGCGTGATGAGTGATTTTTCCATTCATGATATTGAGTCCTTTGCGTAACGCAGCGTTATCTTTTAGTGCCTGTTTCCAGCCTTTATTTGCCAATTGCAGCACATAAGGCAACGTTGCATTGGTTAGCGCCAGCGTGGAAGTGCGGGGTAGGGCGCCGGGCATATTTGCCACAGCATAGTGAATGACCCCTTCGACCACATAAATCGGGTTCTCGTGTGTGGTGGGATGGGTCGTTTCAATGCAACCGCCTTGATCTACTGCAACATCCACGATCACCGAGCCTTGGCGCATGATCTTAAGATCATCGTAGCGTATCAACTTGGGTGCAATGGCCCCGGTGATTAGCACGCCGCCGATGACAAGATCGGCGGTGGCAATCTGTTCCAGCAGATTATAGCGATTGGAAAAAACCAACTGTACGTTAGCGGGCATGATATCGCTCAGGTAGCGTAGCCGCTCCAGTGAAATGTCGAGGATGGTGACACGTGCGCCCAGACCTGCCGCCATTTTGGCGGCATTCATACCCACTACGCCGCCGCCGAGAACGACAACATGCGCGGGTGGCACACCGGGAACGCCTCCTAACAAAACGCCCCGCCCCCCATATAATTTTTCAAGGTATTTTGCCCCTTCGTGTATGGCCATGCGTCCGGCGACTTCAGACATGGGTGTAAGCAGTGGTAGTTCGCGTGTGGGCAATTCAATCGTTTCATAAGCGATGCAGGTTGCACCAGAACCCAGATGTGCCCGGGTTAGTTTTTCATTTGCGGAAAAATGAAAATAGGTGAACAGCGTTTGACCAGGCTTGATGTGCGGCCACTCTGACTCAATCGGCTCTTTAACTTTCACGATCAGATCGGCATCCGCCCATATTGTATGGACATCGGAAACGATGCGTGCCCCTACCGCAAGATACTGCTCGTCACTGAAACCACTACCAAATCCTGCACCAGCTTCGACCAGCACAGAATGCCCGGCCGCAATAAGTGATTCTGCGCCGGATGGAACCAGTGCGACACGGCTTTCGTTTGCTTTGATTTCTTTGGGTATGCCGATTTTCAAGTGATTACCTCATCCCAATTTAATCTTGAGCAAACTCGATAATTTTTTGGGTTTGTTGATCGGGTATGACTACCACATCATTCGCGGTTATTTTCTGAGTAATTTCCTGAAACATTTCAAAGCGCCTACCATCATTTTCGGTTGGCCCCTGCACCGGGAACAGAATTCGATCCGGCAATAATTTCAAAGCCCGCAATTTTTCTACTTTTCCCAACCAGGCCCAGCCGTGATCGTAGATTTGCGCGGGGTCTTCGTGCGCCAGATGCAGGGGCTTAATCGCCTTCACTGCGCGCCCATTCTCTCGATGTACAAAGGGTAGGCGCGTATGATAGACGGCAGCATCCCCCAATGTCTCGGGGCGATATTGCTTGTCCAGCTTTGCGTCCGTCAAAATCCTACGCACATTTTTTTCCAGTAACTGTTCCTGATAAGCCTTGGTCGCAAAATTGCGTTCCACATAATGACCGAACAATTCATCGAATTTTTGTACCGGATCGTCGGCCAGCACCACACGCACCGCATCAAAGCGCATCATGGCCTCGCGTGGGCGCGTCAGCTCGGCAAACAGTTGACGAGCCAAATCTGTATTTATCCGGTTCTCTTGTTTTGGATCAAGCCAGTTACGGATACGTTTTAGTTCTTGCTTGAAATCGTTGGTGGCGCGGCGATAGATGCCTGCATCTAATTCCTCGAAAAATGATGTGATGCGGCGGATATGCCGTAATAATCTGAACTCGAATAACCCGGCATCCGGGCACAACATCACGATGCCCACATTGGCAAACTCGCCAGTTTCCAAATAAGGTAGGAAGCGGACGATAGCGTACTGACAGGCGTATTTATTCATCACGCTATCCTCCAAAAAGTATCATCGGTAAATCGGTTGAGAGTTTCACTTGCTGCATCACGGTTGAAATTGGCTGCGACTCCATCATCTTCCCACCACCACTCTGGAGGGACATTATCGCAAGCGAAATTGAATTCGACAATTGCATCCGCCAAACGATTGCGGTAGACATCGCGCTCCACCAAATCACCGATGATATTCAAAAGGCTGTTATTGAATACATGAGTCTGCGTAAATTGTAGCGAATCAAAGTGCGGGTCGAATACCTGATTGTGGTCAATAACGGCTAATCTCGAATTTTTTTGATCCCACAGCAAATTTGGATTGCCGCCTTTCTCGCTCAAAGTACGATCCGCGTTATGCACCCACCAGTCGAACAGCACCACATCTTTGCGAACTTGCTCATCTACTTGGGTAATATGTGAAAAGGAAAACTCCTGTACATGTGGCAATGCCTTGGAGCCGAATACCAGCCCCGTACCCAGTTCGTTTGCATCTCCTCGGCTGCACCACCGGATTAATTCAGGCGGAATTTCCATGATTTCAAAATCAGGGACCGGCAGGCCAAAGGCGCGCGCCAGCCGTCCACCCACGTACTCTGCAATCAAGCTTTGCCTGCCAGCCCCCCGGCCTTTGACAAAGTAAGCCTGCCCATCTTCGCAGCGGCAATAGAACGGTTTGGTGACGCCCTGAATCGAGCGGTCGAGAATTTCAACAATCTGGACAGTCATGCAACCCCCATCAAATCAAGCGCCGCTTCCGGCATCCGCCCCATAAATATCAAGCGCTGGCAGGCTGTTCACAATCTTCATCGTCTCCAGGCTTACTGTTACCACGTAAGTGGCTTCGTTGCGCAGGTAACACAGGACCGGCTCTTCAAAGTAGGTGCTTTTTTCTCGCTCTGTGACAGATGCTTGTCGAAAAGTTTCCAGCAGCTTTGGCAGAGCGGTCATATTTGAAGTGTTTTAGTGGGCTAAGTTATTTTGCGGATTTAGCTTTGATAGCGATCGCGTTTGGCAGTATATCGCACCGATATGGGGTGTAACATCTTTGCATCACCCCAAAAAGTGTTTGAGGTAAGTTGAATCTGTTACACCTACGAAGAAATCGATCGCTTAGTAAGGGTGGTGCGACAGTTTGAACGTAACATATAGCTACTGTGTTTATGCTAGGGGATAGCGTCAGCCCATTGTTTACAAGATATTTTGCTGCTAGTGTGTGTTTTATGTCACCGCTGCTCCTTGAGGAATCATGACAGCCCATAATCACTCGCATAGCCACACCGCAAACTACGGTCGAGCATTTGCCATCGGCATTGCACTGAATGTGATGTTTGTAGTCGTTGAAACGATTTTTGGCTGGCAAGCCGACTCGCTTGCGCTACTCTCCGATGCCGGGCATAACCTGAGCGATGTGCTTGGCTTACTTGTGGCTTATGGTGGCTTATATCTGGCACGGCTGCGGCCCAATCAGAAACACACATACGGTTTGGGGCGCGCCACAATCCTTGCCGCGTTGTTTAATGCGATGATCTTGCTGATTGCGATAGGTGGAATCGTGTGGGAAGCCGCCGGCAGATTCACTCATCCGGTGCCGATTCAAGGTGGCATCGTTATGTGGGTTGCCGCCATGGGAGTCGTAATCAACGGCATCACTGCTTGGCTATTCATGTCCGGCAATAAAACAGATCTCAACCTGCGTGGAGCTTTTCTTCATATGGCGGCAGATGCGCTGGTTTCACTCGGTGTGGTCATCGCGGGCGCGATGTTTATCTGGACGGGTTGGGTTTGGCTCGACCCGGCCATCAGTATGGTCATTGCTATCGTGATATTGTGGAGTACGTGGGATTTGCTGCGCCAGTCGTTACATCTTTCTTTGGACGGTGTGCCGGCATCAATCCAATTAGACAAGGTGAAAAATTATCTGGTAGTTCAGCCCAACGTCATCGAAATACATGATTTGCATGTATGGGCGATGAGTACCTCAGAAATTGCGCTGACCGTTCATTTGGTCATGCGTGACGGACATCCGGGGAATGACTTTCTGTGCCGTGTTGCGGAAGAGTTGCACGACAACTTTACTATTGGACACGTCACTATTCAGATTGAGCTGGACAAACACCATTGTTCTTTATCCGGTCATACATAGTTGGCACTTAAAGAGGTAGATTGATCACACTGGAGTAATCGGGAACAGAAGATTGATCAGTCAATACATTAAATTAATTGGCCATGAGCGGACGAGTCAAGCGGTTTTTTAGCATTGGTGAGGAGAGAAAGTCCGTGCGCATATTCAAACTTGCGTCTTATTTTATTAGACGAGAGTGTTATTGTTTCGCCTTCCTTCGGTTCCACCACATGATGTAGCCAGTGGTAAATAGAATGAGCGGTGACAAACCGATGATCACTTGTAAAAAGCGGGTAGGTGTCCCGCCTATTACACCGATATGTATCGGGTAAAGTGTGTTAAAAATGCGCGTGCCCAGAGAGGCCTTCAACGCGTTTTCCACCTGTAATACCTTTCCTGAATATTGATCAAAATAGACGAAATTTCTACCATTTGGATGAAATTCCTGGACAAATTTTTTTCGTACTACCAAGGGTGCCGTCGGTTTCTGGGGCAGGTTAATCCAGGTGGTGGAGGCAGGCAGTATATAGTCGGCTTGATGCAACATCATGTCGAGTGCAGGCCTCGGCATTTGTGCTTGACGTGGATCGGAAAGCGGTGGGGCAGCCCGCGGTGGGCTTTGAGTGATTGCATTGATCAAGTTAATAACCGTTTTATTAAATACTAAAGATGTGCCTGTAGAAGCAATGAGTAGAATAAAAAAAACGGCATAGATACCCGAGGCGCGGTGTATATCAAAATTTATTCTTTTCCATTGTGCGGCCCACTGAATTTTAAATCCCGGAGAAAATTTTCTGTTTCGCGGCCACCATAAAATAAGGCCGGTTATGCTCATGCCAATCAGTAGCAATGCACTTATACCAAGGATAATTTCGCCACGCTCGCCATTTAAAAGTTCGGTGTGCAGAAGCGCAATCCATCCGGTAAATGTATCTTTTTGTTGGTGTTCGCCCAAGATCATGCCGTTATAAGGATCAACATAAATGAACAAATCATGCGCATTGTTCATCTTAATTAAATAGGCTTGCTCTGGAGTGCGCGGCATACGGATGAAAAACGGTTTATCTTCCGGATAGGCGTGCTGCACTGTTTCCAGTGCCGCCTGTAAAGAAACACGCTCGTCACGCGGTATGGTGTTCATCAATTCGGGATATACCAGCGCCTCGATCTCTTCGCGAAATACCAATATGCTACCGGTCAGCCCGCTTAATATCAGCAGCAATCCGATAGCCAAACCGGTATACAGATGTAATTGGAAAACAATTTTTCTGGTAGTCACGGCTGACATCAGATTTTTTCTATCAATTTACTTAAACCCCATCAAGTGAGCTTTGAGCGCCCGAAAGTTTACTCCCCGATCGTCTCCCAGCAAATAGGCTTGCACACCGCGCTCCTTCCAGGCATGTAGTTGGTTTGCAGCACGCGGAATCGCGCAGAATTGGACATTACGCTCGAAGCAGGCAGTAGCAATTTTATCGATTGCGGCTTCCACGCTCGGATGTTGCGCTTGCCCCGGCAGACCATAAGATTGCGATAAATCGATCGCCCCTTCAAGCACCATGTCAATACCGGTGACCGATAGAATGGCATCCAGATTATCGATGCCTTCTTTATCCTCGATCATCGCTACTACCATGATTTCAGCATTGGCTCGCTCAAAATAGGTCGGCAGATCGAGAGTGCCAAAACCGGTGGTACGTCCCCCGCTGATGCCACGGCTTCCCAGCGGATAATACCGGCTGGCGGTGACTGCCTGTTCGGCATCGAAGCGGTTGCGTACATGCGGTATGACGATTCCTTGAGCGCCGCAATCCAATGCACGCAAGATGTTTTCCGGCGCGGCATTGGGCACTCTGATCAAGGGTGTCATGGCGGCGCATTCGGCGGCTCGCACCATGTTTTCAAGTGTTTCCGGATTTACGCAAACGTGCTCCATGTCCAGAATCACGAAATCGTAGCCCGCATAGCCAATCATTTCGACTACCAACGGCGACGGAATCGAATTGAGCAATCCGAAAACAGTCTTGCCATTAACGAGCGCCTGTTTAAGTTGATTGGTTTGCAACATATGGTTGCTCCTCTATTGGCAAATACCATTGCTGCGGATGTGGATGACGCAAAAAATCGTGATGGGATATATGCCAGGCATAGGCACCCGCATAAGGAAATACCAGCAAGTCGCCACAACGCGCCGATTTGACTGACACGTCAAATGCCAGCAAGTCTTTCGGCGTGCATAATTGCCCCACAATATTCACTTTTTCGTTGGAAATTTCAGGGCGTGGAAATGGATACTGCCATTCATTGATCGGTATCACATGAAAGGGATGGCTGTGACCTTGCGCGTAAGGCGTGCGAAAGTGATGTGAGCCGCCTCTGCCGACTATAAAGCTCTTGCCGTAGCTCCGCTTGATATCGATAATCTGCATCACATAGTAGCCGCAGGCGGCGGTGATATAACGGCCTAACTCAAAACGTACACGGATCCCAGGCAAGCCGCTATTTTTTAATAATGCGGACAATCCGGCGCTAAAAACTGTCCAGTCGAATTGCTGTTGAGGTTGCCGATAATTAATACCAATACCGCCACCTACATTGATATGGTCGATTTCCAACTCGTATACATCGCACCATCGCCGGACCTGTCTTAGATATGACGCCACCAGTTGCAAATGGGCTTGGGCGTCGAGCTGATGTGATAACAAGTGAAAATGAAAGCCGCGCAGCCGAATTTCAGGATGAGCCCGTAACCATCGCATGCATTCCGGCAATTGCTGAATAGAAATGCCAAATGGAGTTGGTTTTCCACCCATCATCAAGCTGGTTTCTGCCAAATTGTCGACTACCATGTTGAGACGTAACAGTATCGCCACCGTTTTATCTGTCTGGATGGCAATCCCGGCTAACCGCTGTAATTCGTTAAGACTTTCAACATGCAGACAATCGACATTTTGATCTATCGCCTCATCGAGTTCCTGATCCAATTTACCCGGGCCGCTAAAAATCACCGGCATATCTGCAAAGTGTTCACGCACCCAGGCTAGCTCGCCGCCCGAAGATACCTCAAAGCCATTTATGATGGGTGCCAGTGTCTGCAGAATGGGTAGATCAGAATTGGCTTTTATCGCGTAAAATAATTCATAGCCTTCAGGCAAAGTTTTGATCAAATTTGCCGCATGCCGCCGCAAGGCCGCCAAGTCATATACATAAGCACACAATGGCTCGTCGGTATCGGCCTGTGCAGCGCAAATGCTTTTAAATACTTCAGTTAATCTTAACTTCATGTACCATCCTCTCCCAGCGCACCCAGCGGGTTATTCACCGGTAAGTACGCTGAAGCGCGATCCGCCCGCTTGAAAAAACGGTTGATCAAATTTGCTTTTCCTGGAAGCGGCTCACCATTAAACAAGGCATTAATACACCGTGCTGAAACGTCGTCTCCATAGTGACGTTGATAAACATGCAGATGGTGTCGTACCATTGTCCATAAGCGATTGTTTAATGCCGGTTTACCTGCACTGATCTGGCTGATTGCCTCGCAAAAATTGTTGACGAACAGGCAATAGGCAACTCGTTTCCATCCCTGATCATTGCTATACCAGAGGGACTCGCGGGCGCGCGGACTTATGGTTTCCAGTTGATTTGTGCAATAGCGCTCTTTCACCAGCTTGACCCCCTCGAAATCGCGCAAGAAAACCTGTTGCGGTTCTCCTCCGGTCACGCCGATTATCACGTTTTGCAAGTGCGGCTCGAATATGACACCGTGAGCGAAATAGCAGTACAGTACCGGATACATGATTTCGGCGACGTAACGCGAAAACCATTGTTCGGCGGCCTCCTCGAAGGGTATTTTTCTATGCTGCTCCATGTTCGCAAGCAATTCACGAATGCGAGCTTCTCCATAGACGTGGTTACCGAATAATGCACCGGCCAAAATAGGCGTTACACCGGTAAGCAGCACATCGGCGAAATTTTGCCGCAGGATCATGCCGAAGCCTTCGGTTACCTCCTTGGCAAAGTGATCTTCCTGCTTTAAATCTACCGAGATGAATGCTGGCTCTTCCAATACTCGGATCCCCGGGAATTGCAGCTCCAAGCTTGGCATTAATGCGCGCATGATTTTGGTCACTTGCAGTGCACCCTCAAGTTCGTAAACCGCATTTTTGCGTACACAGTTGGTTATTCGAATGTTCAATGAACACTTGTAGAAATACGGATTGTCGGGATGGAACAGGGTGCGGATTGACGAGGTGGGGTAATAATTTGGTCCTTGTTGTCCCAGGTTGCGGATACGTCCGGTTCGGATTGCTGCCGCAACGCTTACATGGCCGAGCAGATAGCGTGCCTGCCACGGATGGGTCGGAATTAACGCAAACTCATCGTCAGCGGCGAGACCGGCAGGTGCCTGGGCCGTGACGATTTGATCGCACGACTCGGTAAGCATCGATTGCTGCAATAAGTATTCGCGGCGTACTGCGAAGTAATGCAGAGGGAAGTTTGCCCCTGTTTCTGGTGAATAGCGCAGCATATCTTCGTGGGAAACGCCTTGGCGGCTTTTCGGAGCGGGGTGAAACGGATGGCCAAAAATCAGCGATTGTTCGGATTCAATAAATGCCTGTAATGGTTCCTGCGAAAAGCGTCCAGGGCGGGAAGCGCATAGCACGGCAGTGGTAACTGCAACGCTGTCGTGAATCTGTTGCATCAACTCATCGTTCACAGGTAGTTTATTCTTCAAAGACATCTCGCGTAGCAAAAGTCTCGCGAACACTTGCCAATCCAGCAAGGCCCAGGGTTTTCCAGGGGATTTGCAATAGAATGGTGATTGGTAGCGATAGTTGCTAGTGAGGGAAGCGCCGTCGACTACCGTGAGCAGACGATCTCCGGTAAGCGGCAGTCGAACGTGCATGATGCGGCCACCGCTACGCTGTAAAGCCAGTCGTATGGATACCGGATTATCGTTTTGGCCGAATAAAGGCCCCACGCTTAATTGCCCTTCCGGGCCCGCCACCTCACGGCAATAGCAATTAAGCAAAGTTTCCATAGAGCGTCGACCGGCTTCCTGGTGAGCTATTTGTAGGGAGTCGATGGCTTCCGCTAAATTGTTGGTATGCATGGTTCCTCCTAATGGGTAATGACTAAGAATTGTTTAGGTGTAAACGATATGCCGCTAAGCCAGCCAGATATAAGCCAGCAATGAATAGAGTGAATGCGCCAATAAAAAAAGGGGCGCGTAAATCGAGCATTTGAACCGCAGTACCGGCAATTAAACCGGCGATAACGGCGCCCCATTTGGAACTGCTTTCGAACCAGCCGAAAGTGCGTCCTGCATTGCCGCTGGTTACGATGCCCGCGATTAGCGTGTGCAATCCTATGAAGCCGATGGTCATGCTGAATCCCATTACGATGCGCCAGGCAACCACGGCAGGTAGCGACGGAAATAGCGCTTGACCGAACAGTGATGCAGCTAGCAACAGATATGATATCGACAGCATGAACATCAAGCTGCGCTGCTCCAGATAACGATTCAATGGTACTGCGCACAATAGATAGATCAAATGCGGGAGCCCAAACAGTAGCCCGGCTATAGCCGGTGTAACTGAGCTGAAATCAGCTTGAATAAAGGGAATAAAATAAGGAAACGTAATGACGGTGGCAAATATGAACGCGAACTGCAAGGCGTAGACTTGCTGAGACGAGGCTTCTCTCGCTTTACCCGTGGCCTGCATCGGTGTTTTAGTCGCCGTTTGTACTTGAGAAACAGGCAGCCATCCAATGAACAGCGCAGCGATTAGCGGTAACAGCGCCAGGTAACGGTATAGCTCAATAGGAGATTCGATAGTCATTAGCAGGCCTAATCCCGCCGGTGCGACCACCAATGCCGCCCGTGCCGACCATTGCATCAATGTCAGACTGCGGGTTAGGTCTGTGCCGTTTACTACCGTTGCCAAATAAGCATTGGAGGCGGCGAAGGTCCCGCCGAGCAAACCTTGCAGTGATAAAGCAATGAAGAATACCCAGATATTTGGAGCAAATCCGGCGAGCAGAAAACTTCCCGCCAATCCCAGTTGAGCGCGCAGCAATAACGGCTTTTTGCCGTATTTATCCGCCAACTTGCCCCACCACGGACTGCTAATCGCGGTAAAAAAAGTTGGCATGACATATAACCATCCAGCCAGATAGGTGGCTTCGCTGTGCAATGATTTATTGAGTATCAGTGCAAAAAACGGCGGCATGCCAAGCGCTGCGAAAGCGGCTATAAAGTGGCAAACCATGATGGTGGCGACGATGCGTCGCCGCTCATTTTTCAAGTTGACCTCAAAAAATTAGGCGCGCTACGACCATAGAATTTGTTGACATCTGTCGCACCCGTTTCGGTTTTCTCAGCCAGGGTTGCGGCGATCAGTAGGTATTTGATGTAAAGCCGATCATCTTCGAGTAGTAGCTGATTTGCCAGCTGGATATTTTCGCCATCTGCCGCTAATTCCGACAAAATGGTTTTGATTTTTAGCCTAACGCGGGAATAGAGAGCGGTGGCAGGCAAGCCCAGAATAGCCGCGAAACGCTCGATTAATACGGCAATATTGAGTTGCAAGGTAATCGTCGTGAACATTTGTGCCAGTGGCAATTCGTCTGCAACAACAATGCGTTGATCCTGTAATTCGGCAACACGGGACGCCAAATTTGGCCAACGGCGGGCTAAGTAGTCGAGATGAATGCGCGCCGAATCGTTATCTTTCAGCAACAAACGCAGTCGCGGTTCTTTCCGGCTTAGTACGACAACGGAATTTTGCTGATTTGATTCAAGGGCTATGCCATAACGCAGCCACAACAGCAAATGCAAGCGCAAGGTCAGATCGAGATAATCATTAAAAAAAGCTTCAAGATCGCCGTCGTAGAATTGTGCCGCTGCTTCCTCGGCAACTATGCTGCCGGTCAACGTTTGGGCCAAAAGCGCTGCCACCGGGATCAGCGTACTTTTTTGCAGCGTATTAACCGGGTAACGGCGCAGGATGTAGCCGAGGAACATCCGGTTATCGACATGTCCACCACAATCTTCGCGTGTCAGCAGCAGACGGCTGACAATTGACGGTTCACACGCGGCAATATCAGCAAGCAAGGTTTGGATGCTGTGGCCGTCCTGGATCGTACTTGGCTTAATGGTGCGAATATTTTTCGCACCAAGCGTGCGGATTGTCAGCGGCAATTTCAAATGCCATTCCGGCGTATCGAGCATCACAACGGTACGGACCGAAAGCGTCGGCACGACCCTGAGATAAGCACGAGGGGCGCGAATTACATCGTGCAATTCAGCCTCAGCAAGAAAATTGGCAAGTTCATGTTCCCATACGAACGGATGTATCGGAATTAATGCGTGTGTATCCACCATCGCGATAGGCAGGCCGACGGCTTCGAAAGTAGGCCATGCAAGTGGCAGGCTATGTTTATTGCCTATGTTCGGGTGATAGAGAGCGAGGGGTACCGCTAGCCAGTGCAACAGAAAACTACGCTGAAACTCAGGGCCGTAAGTGGCGAGTGCCTTGGAATCGAAACCGAGTTTGGCACGCGCAGTGGGATAAAACGGATGATCGAGAAACGCACCGAGCCGATCATAGTGCAGCAGATAGGAATGCCAATCTGGCAGTTGTGTACCAGTCGTTATGCCATGCAGCGCGCGTAACTCGGTAAACCAGCGTTCGCGTTCGGTTTCGCTAACTTGGCGATGCTCAGCGGCAATCTGGCACTCCGCTGTAAATGCGTTAAACGGAAGTACTGCGGCTGGATTAAGACCGCGAGTAAAACAAGTGATAATGTCCTCAATTGCATACAGCTCTTTAACCTGCTCACCTTCCTGCCATAGTAGTGGGAATCCGGCTCCGCACCAATCTTGCATAAATGTGGATTTGACGACTGGAATCCACAGGCAGTCGTCATCGTCGAAATGGGTTATTTTGAGCCAAACAAGATTAATCTTTGCATATTTACTTAATCCAGTAGGCAAGGCGGTGCTCGGCGTCAGCTCTGAACGGCTCACACATTCGCGTACGTCTTCGCGCAGCAAGGTATCGATCACTCGATGACAAATATATACGGTGTGTTCGGCGTTAGTTTGATCCAGACAGATATGGTCAATCGTTGCGTTAGCAATGGTTTTCATGCGTCGATTTTCCATGCTAATCCATTGGCAATTCGGTCCATCTCCAGGCCTAAATATTGGGCATCTGAACCCGCTCCGCGTAGTACGCCAAGATAATCTTTGTTAGAGTTAGTCAGATGGATAATATCGCCGATCATGCGTAGCGGTTTATAAGTGACTTGAATATCATCTGCATTCTGAACAAATGCTTCCGGCGCATTGGCAAGTCGACCGGCAGAGCGGGCGGTGAAGTAACGAATTAATCCCGCATCGGGAGCGATATTCAAATGGGGGAGGGGTTCGCCTAGATAGAGACGTAAAACGATTTCAAATAACGGAATGTCGAGCGTGTCTTGCATTAAAAATTCGCGATAATCGCCAATATTTCGGTAGTTTATTTCGATTAAACGGGGGCCTGTATCGGTCATAACAAACTCTGTGTGGCAGGCGCCAAACCCAACACCAAAGCTGCGAATAATGTCGACCACTTGGGTTTCTTGCGCGTTTGTCAACCCCGTCCCCCAGCTTGCTTCTAGTTCGACAAAATGCGGTGGCGGTGACAATTTCACTTTAAATCCACCGAGTATGCAGACCTTTTTATCGTCGCCAAGAGTTTCCAGCGTATAGAGGGTACCGTCGATATATTCTTCGAGAAGCAAAGGTTGTTCCGGCTGGGTGCCCCAGGCAGCAGCACAGTGCGCCTCGAGTTCGGCACGGCTATAACTCAAACTAACTTGCTGGCTGGCAACGCCTTCACGAGGTTTGACGATGCATGGAAATGGAACACTGTCTAAAACTTGAGCAAGCGCTGTTGTATCGCAGACAACCGCAAACCAGAGCATATCGAGACCGCGAGTTTTTAAGTCGGCGCGCATTTCCGCCTTATTTTTGGCGCGATACGTGACATGCCAGTTTTTGCGTGGCAGACCAAAATAGTCGGCAACGATAGCCGTACTGGTTTGCAGGTGGTCACTGTTGGAAAAAATTGCTGCCGGTGTTTCTACACGGCAAGTAATCGTTTCGATTACCGCGAGCGGGTTGAATACATCACAGGCGATAATTTCATTAGGGTAAGCAGGAAGACCTATTTGATTAAAATATTGCCTGTGAGTTTCAGTGTGGTCAGTCAATAATACGATAGATAAGCCAAGACGCTGTGCGGCGGGAATAAAGCCAGCATTGACAGAGTCGGTTATCACGTGAGCTAAAATAACGAGTTCTTTCATGACGCCCCTTCTTAAATATCAATTTGCAGTGACAGTAAAGCTGTCCGCCCGGGCGCGGGTAATCGGCCCTGACTGTAATCGACGCCGCGGAAGTAATAATCACGATTGAACAGATTGTTGATCGCCAGCCCCGCTTTAATTTTTTTATTGCTCCAGCGTAAATTGTGTGTGATTTGTGCGTTCCATACGGAATACGAAGAGATTTTGCCGATTGATCCGGTAGCGTTTTCGGTTACTGTATTGGCTCCGTCGCTAAATGATTCGCTTTGGTAAAGGCCATTGAGATTCCAATTCCAGCTTCCGGTGCGGTAGTTAATACGTTGATTAAATTGATGATGCGCTGCCAAAGGTAATTCTTTTCCAAAAAATGCACCAGAAAGCTGTTTGGTATCGACATAGGTATAACCAGTTTTTAGTTCGAGACCGAGAATTTGTTCCGGTCGCCATGCAAACTCAGTTTCCACTCCTTGATGACGGGCTTTCCCGAGATTTCGGAAGCCCACCATTTGATTCACGAATTCGAGTTTATTGTCAAAATCAAAACGAAAGGCCGTAAGCGTGGTGTCAATATTTTTGGTCGGTGCCCAGCGGATTCCAGCTTCGTAATTTTGTGCTTTTTCGGACGCCAGATCAGCGGCAAATGTAATCTGTGTGAACTGAACAGGGCGCATGGATTTGTGAATATTTGCAAATAGGAATACCTCATTATTTGCTTGGTACCCAACGTCCAGGCCCGGTAACCAGTCCGTGGTCGGATTACGAGTTTGCGCACCGGTAAGATGGTTGCGGTAGTAAAGGTCTATCTGCTCGCGGCGAATACCCGGAGTGATTTTTAACTTGTTGTCTAACAGCATGAAAGTATCACTCATGTAAATGGCATAGGCATCGTTCTCGAAACGCCAGTTGCGGGAAACAGTGTAAGCACCTGTCGCCAAGGTGCGCGCATCAACGAGATAGTCGACTTCCTCACGCATATAACGTGCGCCAACAGAAATTTTTTGTTTAATCCCACCGTCAATATTAAATGTGAATCGTGGTTCGCTGCCGTACACTAAAAAATTTCGAGGCGCCGATTGTTTTTGTGTTGATGCGATGTCTGCGTTGGTGGAATTACCAAAGATAAACTCGCGGTTACTTTTATGCCCGAAGTTCGTCCAGCTGAGCTCCGCACCATTATCGAAGTACTGGTTGTAGATCAAGTGTCCCCGCACGGTATCGCCGTTGAATTGATCCAATGGCCGAGTCGATTGGTTACGGTTACGTTCATATGATTGTGGTGTTAACGCGCCGGGTAATTCATTTTCTGTTTTGTAATACTGGAGGCCGGCTCTAATTTCGGCTGTATCGGTGACAAACCAATTGGCATCTAACATCAAATTGTTTACTGCAGTTTTGGAATGGGCACGAGCTGAATTCCCGTTAATAACGTTTGCCTGGATCTGTAGACCGAGTTTGTCGTTGACGAAACCGCCAACACGCAGATAACTGTCGGTTAGTAGCTGGCTATTGGGGGCAAACGATAGCGTTTCCTTGAAAGTCAGGGATGTTTTTTGTGGAATTCGCTTAGTCACGAAATTAATCACGCCACCGACGTTATTCGGTCCATAATGCACTGCGACTCCACCCTTTGCCACGTCAACAGTTTCAATCGAATTCATCGTTAGTGGAAACAATGACAGGCCGGTTTGTCCATAAGGGGCGAGAGTAATTGGGATACCGTCAACCAGCACTAAAACTTGTTCACTACGCAACGGGTTGAGTCCGCGCACCCCGATATTAGGCAGAATACCTGTACCACTTTCGTCTAAAACCCGCACGCCGGGGACAGTGCGCAATACGTCCTCCACCGTGCGTGCACCGGATTCGGTCAGCTCTTGATTGGTGATGACCGTTCGCGCGCCAGGGTGTTTCTTCGCCGCTTTAGGCGTGGGAGAGCCAAGCCAGTCTGCGCTAACCGTTACTTCCTCGAGGGTTTTGTTAGATTCATTTTGCTTTACTAGTGTCCAGCCGCCTCCTGGCTGAGCCGTCGCTGCCAAGCCGGTGCCGGCAAGCAATAGCGGCAGGGCTTCCTGTACGCTGTGGGTACCGGTCAGGCCTTGGCTATGCCGTCCAGCCGTGAGCTCGGTGGGGTAGGACAACAGGATACCCGCCTCGCGACCGTAACGGTTGAGCGCGCTTTCAAGTGGACCAGCGGGAATGTTGTAGGCAGTGCGCGCAGCTGCGATGGTTGTTATATCGGCCGCATGCACCGATGTTGCCCAAATGATTATCGTTGTAAAAACCGGCGTCGCAAAGGCGCATACCAGTAAATGATGAGAGAAGCGTTGAAGATTTGGTGCTTTGTTGCTGTTGCGGATACCGGCTTTGCCGTGTTGCCCCATGTTAGATTCCTCTTTAGGATAGTTGGAGATGTGATGTACTCAACTCCTATGTCCCGCGAGAATCGAAAACAGACCACCTCAGCCAAATTTTTTTCGATTGCAAGTTTGGTGCGGTAGTACAAAGCTATGTATGAGCAGGTCGCACGGTGACCCAATAGCGTGTGAGAAAGTGAATCTTTACCGGCAGTGTGGTGCGCAGGATATCGAGGATGCGATCGGTGTCAGCCAGTGGATAGCTGCCGGAAACGCGTAGTTCGGCGATGGCCGGATCGCAGCTCAGGCGGCCGGGACGGTGACGGCTGAGTTCGGCGAGGAAGTCGGCCAGGCGCATGCCACTTGCGACCAGCATGCCGTCGATCCACGCGGTATCGGTGTCACTGACGATCACGGTGGGTTCATTGATGACGTTGCGAGTAAAGCGGGTTTGCTCGCCAGCGCGCAGGATACGGGTTGCCCCCACGCCATTGTGTGGGCGGATGTCGACTGCGCCTTCGAAGACATCTATCCGGCTAGCATCTGTCTGTTGGCGCACGACGAAGCGCGTGCCCAGTGGCTGAAGCTCACCCTGCGCGGTTTCAATTAAAAAGGGACGCGACAAGCCATTGCCAATTCCGCTGCTGTCGTTGTGATCTGTATCCTTGCCGGTGTTCACTAAAATTTCACCTTTGACCAGTAACACACGACGTTCGGTGGTGCTGAAGCGAATGTTGATGGCGCTGTCGGTGTTTAGGGTCACGATGGTGCCGTCGGCCAGTGTGACGGTGCGCTGCTCGCCCACGCCAGTGTGTGCGTCCGCTGTCCATTCGCGCCAAGTTATGCTGTCTTTGGCCACCAAGGTTGTTCCGCCCGCAAACAGCAGGACGGCTAAGGTTTTGATCATCTCACGGCGTTTGACTGAACGGCGGGGGACCAGTGTAGCGTGTGCGATGGCCGAAGCCATGGGCGAGACCACGCTACGTAGCTGGCCATTGACGGCCTCTATGTGTTGCCAGGCACGTTCGTGGTCGGGATGTAAGCTCAGCCAGTGCTGCAGGTTATGCCGGGTGGCGGTGCTGACGTCACCGGATTGTAGCTCTACCAACCATTCCACTGCACGCCGGGCAATGTGCGGTGGGATGTCACTGGAGCGAACGAGGCCATGATTGTCGTTGCGAGGGACATTCGGTAAAGATGGACTGTTGTTTGCATTAGGATTGACTCCCAGATTTGTGTCCAGATTCATCAGTGTACTTACCTTAGTCCGCCGCCAACGCGAAATAGCATTGGATACCCGCACGTACCAAATGGCGCTTGACGGTGCTGATAGAGATGCCGAGTTCGGTCGCGATTTCAGCATGTGTCATGTCGTCGAGCTGGGCATGCAAGAATGCGCGCTTGACCAAAGCGGGCAAGCCGTCAAGAAGGCAGTCGATCTCGACGAGTGTTTTGAGCAGGATGACCCGTTCTTCCGGTGATGGTACCAAGGCTTCCGGCATTCGTGCCAGTACATCAAGGTAGGCCCGTTCGATCTGTTCGCGCCGCCAATGGTTGGCCAGCACGCGCTGTGCCACAGTTGTAAGAAAGGCGCGCGGTTCCTGGATGACCACTGGCTCTTCGCGAGCAAGCAACCGCACAAAAGTATCATGTGCCAGATCGGCAGCACGATGCGAGCAGCCTAGTTTCTTGCGCAGCCAGCCATACAGCCAACCGTGGTGGTTGCTGTAGAGCGTATGCACTTCTTGCTGCAGGACAAGCTCGGCGGTCCCCATGAACATTCCTTCCCGATCAGGTGCTGGCACCTTCTTAAATGTAAATAAAAATTGTTCGCAATTGTAGCCCGAAAAGAATCATTCGGGCAATATGGGGCGGAAAGCGGTGTCAATGAGCGATGGTGCACAGCGTAGATATGACTCTATGCACTCGAATGAATTTTCGATCGATGACGGGTTATAAATTTAACCAATCGGGTTAGCCAGTCAGTTTTAGCTACGACAATATGTCACACGAATGGATATACGGCGGCCATACGGTGTTTTAAATTGAGCCCCACTTTAGTCTGGTAACAAGGTACCGCTACAAGAAGCAGGATGGAAAGGTGGCAAAGTGAATTCAGAGCTTGGTGCTGGATAAGTCGTGCAAAACTTAACAAGATACCCATTGTTTTAAAAACGTCATTGATGTGTCAATGAATTTGACCCATTCCAGGGTGCCACTTTTAATAGTAATACCATTCCAGGCAGTGCCAGTAGTGCGCACAGTAGAAAGAATCCTGTCCAGCCGATTGCTTCCACCAACCAGCCAGTCGCTGCGTTGGCGAAGGTGCGTGGCATCGCCGCGAGGCTGGTGAATAGCGCAAATTGCGTGGCGGTGTAGGCGGGGTGGGTGGTACGTGCAATAAAGGCGACGAATGCGGCTGTACCCAGTCCTACGCCCAAGGCTTCTATGCCAATCACTAGGGCGAGTTGAGTGAGTTCCACGGTGGTAATTTCGGCATGATATCCCACCGAGGCCAACCAGAAGAAACCAAAGATGGATACCACTTGAACGATACCAAACAACCATAAGGCGCGGTTGATACCGATCTTTACCATCCATAATCCGCCAAGCAACCCGCCAATTACAGCGGGCCAAAGGCCGGCATTTTTGGCGATCAGGCCGATCTGTGTTTTGGAGAATCCCATATCCATGTAGAACGGAGTGGCCAGCGCGGTACACATGCTGTCGCCGAGTTTATAAAAAAACAGGAAGGTGAGGATGAGCAGTGCGCTTTGCCAACCATGCCGAGTGATGAATTCGTGAAACGGTTCGACAACTGCATCACGCAGGGATTTTGGCGAGTTAATATTCAGCGGCTCTTTCACCATGAGCGTCATCACCATGCCAGGCAACATGAACAACGCTGTAATGATAAATACGATGCTCCACGGCAAAAAATCTGCCAGGATCAGTGATAGTGAACCCGGTACCAAACCAGCGATGCGATAGGCATTTACATGCACCGCATTGCCCAATCCCAGTTCACTTTCTAGTAGCAGTTCGCGCCGATAGGCATCGAGTACGATATCCTGAGTAGCGCTTAGAAATGCCAATAGCGTTGCAATGTAGGCAATCGTGTGCAGATCGCTTTGCGGCGAAAATGCCCCCATCGAGGCAATGACAGCTAATAGACCCAGTTGGGTGAGCAGCATCCAGCCACGTCGTCGCCCAAGGACAGGCAGGACATAGCGATCCAGCAGCGGGGACCACAGAAATTTCCAGGTATAGGGAAACTGAATCAGTGCAAAAAGGCCGATGGTTTTGAGATCAACCTGCTCGCTACGCAGCCAGGCGGGTACCAAATTGAACAACAGGTACAGCGGCAGGCCGGAGCTGAAACCGGTAAATACACAAATCAACATGCGCCGCGTGAATAGCTGCGCGATCATCCCCATGAATTAAACAGCACGCTTGAAGCGATACACCGCTGTGCTACCTAATAGATTAGGCAATAGCTTTATCTCGTTATCGCCTGTCATGACGCGGCGATCAAGGATTTGTATTTTATTGTCATGGCAGAATGTTTCAAAATCAATCAGTGTGCACAGATGAACATTGGGTGTGTCATACCACTGATAGGGCAAAACTTCAGACACAGGCATATTGCCTTGCAATATGTTCATACGGTTTCGCCAGTAGCCAAAATTGGGAAAACTGACGATGCCCTCACGTCCTGCGCGCAGCATTTCCTGCATCAGAGGTTCCGTGTGACGAGTGGCCTGTAGCGTTTGTGACAGGATGACATAATCAAAGGCATTGCTTTCAAAACCGGAAAGTCCCGATTCCAGATCGCCTTGAATTACATTGACCTGATTCTGAATACAGGCCACGATGTTATCGTCACTTATTTCCACTCCGTAGCCCTGTACCTTGCTCGTATCTTGTAAATAGCGCAGCAGGCTGCCGTCACCGCAACCTAAGTCCAGGACTGAAGCACCTTGCGGAATCCATGACGCTATTGCGGCGAAATCAGGACGGGTTGCGGCGAGAGTGGAGTGATTATGCGTGCTCATGCAGTAAATTCGCTGGCAATATTGTCGAAGTAAGCGCGCATTACATTATGGTAGTGCGTATGCTGCATCAAAAAAGAATCATGTCCATGCGTCGAGGTAATCTCAGCGTAGCTAACTTTAAGGCGGTTATGAAGCAGTGACTTGACGATGGCGCGCGAACGTTCTGGTGCAAAACGCCAGTCGGTGGTAAATGACACAACTAAAAAATTTGCACGCGCAACGGCGAAAGCTTTATTCAGGTCATCGTTGTATTCGCGGGCTGGATCAAAATAATCCAATGCCTTGGTCATAAGCAAATAGGAGTTGGCGTCAAAATAGGCGGCGAACTTGTCGCCTTGATAGCGCAGGTAAGACTCGATTTCGAAATCGATATCATAGCTGTAGCTATACTTGTCGGAGCGCAACCCACGCCCGAATTTATCCGCCATCGCATCGTTGGAAAGATAGGTGATATGTCCCAGCATGCGCGCCAAGCGTAAGCCACGCGTAGGGACTACGCCGTGTTCGTAATAATCACCGCCGTAGAAATCAGGGTCAGTCAAAATCGCATTGCGTGCCACATCATTGAACGCGATATTCTGTGCAGTAAGGCGAGGTGCCGAGGCAATCGCCAGTACATGGCGCACGCGTTCAGGATATGCCAGTGACCACTGCAACGCTTGCATTCCGCCCAGACTGCCGCCAATCACTGCAGCAAATTGATTAATACCGAGTTTATCGGCCAACTGAGCCTGCGATTTCACCCAGTCTTCCACTGTCACGATGGGAAAGCTTGCACCATAAGGTTTACCGGTTTCCGGGTTGAGACTGATGGGGCCTGTGGAACCATGGCAGCCACCAAGATTATTCAGTCCGATGACGAAAAATTTCTGCGTATCGATAGGCTTGCCGGGACCGATCATCGTGTCCCACCAGCCTATGTTTTTGGGGTCATCCGCGTAATAGCCCGCTACATGATGATGGCCGGAAAGCGCATGACAGACCAGAATGGCGTTGGATTTATCTTCGTTTAATGTGCCGTAAGTTTCATATATCAGCTCGTAACTCGGCAACACAGCCCCGCTTTTACATGCAAAAGGGGTGTCGAACTGTGCGTGTTGGGCACTAACGATGCCGATGCTATTGGATGCGTTCAATTAAGAATCCTTAAAAACAAAACCCGTTCAGCTTGAGCGGAGCGGGTTGCTTCGCTTTAGCTGGAATTTTTTAAGTGCCCCGCAAGCTGATGTCAAATCGGCACTGGTATGTAGTTTCCGTGTTTTGCGCGGGACTGTCAATTTCGTTACACGGTTAAATGCGCGGCCTGCCTCATTCTTTCATTTTTCCCATATAAAAAAACAGATATGCAATTAAGAATTAATTGGTTCACGCAGAAAAAGAATCTCTCCAGAATGCACACTTCGCTCATAAACACTCGCGGCAAATTTGTTAATGGGCTCCAACTTTAAAGGAAATTCAAGTGAATAAAATTATTATCACATCGACACTGGCATTGCTATTCACCACGTTGAGTCCGCTCGTCCTCGCGGCAAATATCAAGTTGTTGAACGTCTCTTACGATCCAACGCGCGAGCTTTACCAGGAATTTAATGAAGTATTTATCAAGCACTGGAAGGCACAGACCGGTGATGATGTTACTATCAAGCAATCACATGGCGGTTCGGGTAAGCAAGCCCGCGCCATTATCGATGGTTTGGAAGCAGACGTGGCGACATTGGCTCTGGCTTACGATGTGGACGTAATTCAAACCAAGGCCGGTTTAATTCCGGCTAACTGGCAAACGCGCTTGAAACACAATAGCTCGCCTTATACCTCCACCGTCGTGTTTCTGGTACGCAAGGGCAATCCAAAAAAAATTCGCGACTGGGATGATCTGATTAAACCCGGTGTATCTGTCATTACGCCTAACCCTAAAACTTCAGGGGGCGCGCGTTGGAATTATCTTGCAGCGTGGGGATATGCGTTAAAAAAGAATGGCAACAATCCGGCCAAAGCCAAAGAGTTTGTCGGCAAATTGTTCGCCAATGTGCCTGTATTAGATTCGGGTGCCCGTGGTTCCACAACTACATTTGTTGAGCGCGGAATTGGCGACGTATTGCTGGCCTGGGAAAACGAAGCTTCCCTTGCTGTCAAGGAACTGGGGCCGGATAAATTTGACATCGTGGCACCTTCGTTGAGCATTCTGGCTGAGCCTCCTGTTACTGTTGTTGACAAGAACGTTACCAGACATGGCACGCGTAAAGTGGCGGAGGCTTATTTGAACTATCTCTATACCCCTGAAGGCCAGGAAATCGCCGCCAAAAATTACTATCGCCCTACGGATGAAAAAGTGGCCGCGAAATACGCCAAACAGTTCCCGAAACTAAACCTCATTACCATCGATGGGGAGTTTGGGGGGTGGAGCAAAGCGCAAAAGGAGCACTTTGCTGACGGGGGTGTATTCGATCAGATTTATTCTAAGAAGTAACGGTAATGTATATCTGGCTGATTTGTTGAATGTGTTGTTTTGTTAATTTCAATTTTCAGAAATTAATTTCTCATTAATCTTAAGGAGTAATTCATGGACACATACAACAAAGACGAATTGGCCACTCAAGCGATAAACACCAACAGTGAATTGAATAATTATCAAAATGTCCTTCAATTCGTAATCGAGATCGATCAGAAAGAGTATTTGAATGTTGATGCGGTATTGCAACAGTTGAATGGTTATTCGAACAGCCTGCTGCTCTACGAAATTCGGGCGGGCATCAATGCAATAACAGCTGCGCGATCTCAGCTGGCCATTAGTT
This sequence comes from Candidatus Nitrotoga sp. HW29, assembly GCF_924101635.2. Lineage (GTDB taxonomy): Bacteria > Pseudomonadota > Gammaproteobacteria > Burkholderiales > Gallionellaceae > Nitrotoga. The sequence continues at coordinate 76,376 of NZ_CAKMAA020000012.1, forward strand.
GGGAACACGCCTGGCTAAATTAGCAAGCCTCTTGCTGAGGCAAATACGAATGTAACGATGTTTGATATCAGGATCGATATACAGTCGGTTAAATATGACCAATATTCCGGAGGAAGAATGACCATTAAAGCAATTAACACAAGGAATCAATTCAAGGGCAAGATAATTGAAATCGTAACCGGATCTGTAGTGTCGGAAATCGTGGTAGGTACGCCATTTGGCACGGTAACTTCAATTGTTACCACTCGTTCAATTAATGAGCTGGAGTTGAGTATTGGTTCAGATGTGGTGGCATTAGTGAAATCCACCGAAGTATCAATTGCAAAATTATAGCCGGAAGAATGAGATAAACAATCGAGGATTGTTTGCAGACTGGCCGGATTATTAAATCTCCCATAATTTTAAGGAATTTCTGAATGAAAGCATTGCGGTTACACAAGAAAAAAACTTCCCGATTACGGGTAGTCGCTAGCCTGTTGGCTGGTACTGTATTGATAACGCCAGTTATCGCCTTTGCGCAGGCAAATGAGCAGGAATTAAGCCAGCAGCAAGCCGAAGAATTGGACCAAAAAAGACGTATATCAGAACGATTACAGGAGATAGAAAAGGAAAATGCTGCTTTAAAAATTAAAGAGTCGTTCAAAGCGGAAGCATCAAATACTACGGCTGCAACCCCCAGCTATTATGTTCCTATTCGTAGTTATGGGTTGCAGCGTGAAACTGAACCCCCTCGCTATGTCAGACAACTTAACAAGACATGGCTGAACGATATAGAAGGCTTGAACAATGTGGACTGGGTGGATTTGGGCCTGGAATCTCGAATTCGCTATGAATATCGTGACAATGACTTTAGACGTAATAAGGATGTTTTGGATGAACCATTTTTACTTCGTACACGTTTATATGCGGCGATTAAAAGTAAATTTGACCCATTCCGCGCCACCATTGAACTCCAAGACTCTCGACGATTTAACAGCGTATTTGCACCAGATAATCGGGATTTCAATAAAGCTGATGTAATTCAGGGATATGGAGAGCTGTATTTTAAAGATGCGCTAGGTAAAGATGATTTGGGTAACGATAGACCTATCAGCGTTAAAGTTGGCCGCATGGCGTTCGAGTTAACAGACAGGCGTCTTATTGCACGCAATGAATGGCGCAATACAACGAATTCTTTTCAAGGTTTACGGGCAACCTTAGGTCAGCAAAAAAGCGATTGGCAAGCAGATTTATTCGCGTTGCAGCCATTAGTCCGCTTGATAGATCAAGTGGATAAAGCCGATCAAGCACAATGGCTCTATGGCGCTATCGGAGATTGGCGCAAATGGTCAAGAATTATTACGCTTCAACCCTATTATTACTTGCTTCAACAAAATGGTGGCAAAGTTAAATATGCTTCGGATGGGGCGCTTGCTACTGCCAGCGCCCGCAAAAACCGCGAAATCCACACTGCTGGTTTACGTGGTTATGGTGTGATAGGCAATACCGGCTTGGATTATGACCTTAATTATGCCAAGCAATGGGGTGATGATGGAGGACTTGATCACGATGCTTACGCCTACAACCTGGAAGCAGGCTATACCGCCGAACATGTATGGAAGCCTCGCCTGAGTGCTAGTGTTGGTTTTGCCAGCGGTGATAAAAATGCAACAGACCGTTCAAGTCAACGTTTTGAGCGCTTATTCGGCTTTGCCAGGCCGTGGTCCAATAATGACTATATTCAGATGGAAAATATCCACGCCTCTAAGGTTCGCGTTGAGCTTAATCCTACCAGTAAATTAAAAATTGACTTTGGATATAACTGGTATGAGTTAGCCAGTGCCACTGACCGCTGGAATGGTGGAGCTAACCTGCGCGATACCACGGGTAAAAGTGGCAAAAATATAGGTGAAGAGTTCGATATTCGCGTGCGATATCCAATTAGCAAATATATAGGGCTTAATGTGGGTTATGCATACTTCATGGCAGGTGATTTTACTAAAAAGACATCTCAGCTAGTACAGTCCGGGCGTAAAGATAACTCAAGTTTTTTGTATGTTGAGACTTCACTCTATGCCTTTTAGAACGGTAATTATATGTACCGGTACTTGTGGTTAGCAGTGTCGTTAAATTTATTTCGTGCCGAAAGTAAATTACGCGAGGGAACTGGAAGTCCAGTTCAATGTGTTTTATGAATGAAGTTGAACGCAGCGATTTTAATGTTGTACCTTGCGTTATCCGTTATTGTGTGAGACTGGTTCGGAAATATAATAGAAAAATTATTAATGGTGACTGCGTATCCTGAATAAATGCCCTACATTATTTTTTTAACATATTTTTAAGGTCTGCGAAAGGATTAAAGGTAGCCAGGGTTTCCGGGTTTTTATCATCGGAGCGACCCACTGAGTCTTTAATCCGCGAGTGTTCATTTTCATGGCAATAGGTACATAAAAGCTCCCAGTTGCTACCATCCGGGGGATTATGGTCATGGTTGTTATTCTTGTGGTGGACTTCTAATAACTGAAGATTTTCGCGGGTGAAGGTACGGGCGCAGCGACCGCAGACCCAAGGATACATTTTGAGTGCTTGCTCGCGATATCCCATGGCACGTTTTTCTGCATTTTGACGTGCATCCAGCACGATTTTGTCCAGCTTACTATTCTTTAGCGTCATAAGTATTCTTCAATAAATGGGATGTAATACGTACTATGGTGAGTTCAGTAGTCCACCAAATTAGAGAATGTTTATTATAAGAAGAAATTATTCCAATAATCAAAAGATGCCAGTAATAAAAATTGAAGGTAATATTGATACCTTACTCTATTGGTTGCTTAAATGATCGTTATTTGTGTCAGCAACATATTGTTCTATATATTTTTTACACTAACCAAAAAATTTTATGAGGGAATCATGAAACGTTTTAAATATTATCTTTCAACTCGGATCATGATGGCTGTATCCACTTTTCTAACTATCGCTATTTTTAGCCAAGCAGCTCAAGCAGTTTGCAATGAGTGCGGTACGGTCACAGATGTGAAAACCGTAAAAATAGAGGGGCAGGGAAGCGGTATCGGAGCTGTCACGGGTGGTGTCTTGGGTGGTGTGGCAGGTCACCAAGTGGGAGGGGGAAGAGGTCAAGATTTAGCGACTATTGGAGGGCTTGTAGGAGGCGCTTATGTCGGTCATCAGGTGGAGAAAAAATCAAAATCTGGAATCAGGTATCACGTTTTTGTAGAGATGGAGGACGGCTCCAGCAAAACTTTCAAGTATTCTTCGAAAACTAGCTATCAGGTAGGAGATCGTGTCAAGGTGAAGAATGGCAAGCTGGTTCGAGCTTAAAAATTGCTTGAAGGATGTTTTTGTATGGAACCCGGAAACTTATTTCATCGTTCAATAGTACTGACTGTCGTCAAGTTTACGATCGGCGCATCCAGCAAAGCTCGTTCAGTTGGAATATTTCCTGCCACGCCTCATCCGGGAAGCCGTCTCGATTTAGTCTGCCACCACCACGACCATTGGGTTGCAACAGGTCGGTGAAATAGGCTTCGCAATGCGGTGAATTCCAGAGTTCAATAATTTTATTGAGTACATGGGGAAACCGTTTTTCAAGCATTTGCGGGTATGCATTGGGTAAACAATTGAGTGTTTCCATGACGATTTCTTTATCAAACATTATTTCACCTTTGCATTAAATGGTTACCTTGTATATTTTACTTAGCTCAGAATAACGTATATGCCAATGTTAGAGTATGAAATACCGCTCTATTTCTTGTCTAGTTTAGCTAGATAATGTCATACCTCAAGCATTATGGTGCATCACTCGCCAAAATCACGATATCGATAGGAACGTATGTTAGAAATGTTTCGTGAATAATTCAATATTGATTATAAATAAGTTGGTTGGAATATGTTGGGAGGTGAGCCATTTTTTCAGATGGGGCAGAGGTATTGTATTAATGCTGTTACCGGTATAATTTCGTAAATTAGGATGTTGCATTGCGGGCAATGCTGACTGGGATTCTTATAAAATCTTAATTGCAAGGAGGGCCATGCCTGTTCGTGAGAAATTTAATTTTAGTGTATGAGAATAACTGTTATTAATTAACTGAGGAAAATCTATGGCCCCCTATATGTACACCACGTCCGTACCCGTCTTCAAACAATTATTGAACAGTCTCAGTGTTATTTTGACCAAGGCTGAGGCATTCGCTACCGAGAAAAAATTTAAACCGACCGTGTTGCTGGATGCACGGCTATTCCCTGATATGTTTCCCTTGATTCGCCAAGTGCAAATTGCTGCTGATTTCGCCAAGAGTGTGTCAGCGCGGCTGGCGGGTGTTGAGGTACCTACGTATGATGATAATGAGCAAACCTTCGCCGAGTTACAGGAACGGATTGGCAAGACCTTATCGTTTATTGAAAGCTTAATGCCAGCACAATTCGAAGGTAGTGAAACGCGTGAGATTGTATTGCGCCCGGGCACACCAAAAGAGAGAAAAATGGTTGGTCACACGTATCTGTCTAATTATGGTCTGCCGCAATTTTTTTTCCATGTCACTACCGCTTATGCGATCTTGCGGCATAATGGCTTGGAAATTGGTAAAGGCGATTTTATGGGTCTTGAGTCACGATAAGAATGATCGTTCATGAGCGCTTGAAATGTGACCGGATAATCTGAAATATTTTTTGTAAACACGATTATTTGTGGTCGTACAATTCAATTGTTATCAACTAATGTTAAGGTGGGCAGGTCTCTAGTCAGAATGAGGTCACAAATATAATTGTGGGCTTACCGTATCTAATGCGGAATTTTATTGTGACTCAATTTGTTTAAATATATTTAGACGATTCAAAAGTTAATTCAAAAAAAGTGCGTCAAGGGGAACTGACGCACCAGAAGGGGAGCATTCATGAAAAAACGGAACAACACTCAGATTATTTCATAGGCATACTTTCTTTGTTGAACTCATCCGAGCTCAATTTATTGTCTTGGTTGGCATCCAGTGCTTTGAATACTTGAATGGGCATTTTATTAGTTGTGGCTTCTTCCAAACTAACAGAGCTATCATTGTTTGTGTCGTAAGCTGCCCAAGCTGGCGCACCTTCTTTTGTAACGGAATCAGCCTGAACAATGCCAATCGTGCCAATTAACAGCATGGAAGCAAGTGCTATTGATTGGGCCGCTTTATTTTGTAAAGTTGAAGAGTAATCCATCTTTTTCCTTTTATCAGCTCAGCAATATTGCTGTACTGATAAACTAAGCATCTATCATGCCAATATTAATCAATTGCTTAAAAAACAATTGATTAATATTATATTTTGAGATTGAGACGATCTTAAGATATAGATTATTGGAATGTTTGTGTCGTTACATGGCAACAGAAAGGTTGCATAATAATTTTAACTACTTGAAATGCAGTAAATGTTACTGTCGTCGAGAGCCGACGAATTAGAAGTATCCATTTGGATATGTGAAAGTAAAAATACCAAGTTTATAAATATACCGTATACATCGTTCACGCTGAAGGCAATTCAGGTTATACGATTGAGTTGCCAAAATGAATTAAAAGGCGGATTCAACCCTGAAGTGCAACTTTTGTAAGAGAATTTAGGTGGAGAGCTGGGTTACTATCGGAG